>JAYZLL010000038.1:0-27290 GCA_036154315.1 Pseudomonadota bacterium | reverse complement strand
AGCGCGGCTGAGGGATTGCGCCGGGGCCTGCGCCCCGTCGCGGCGGGCCTCGCTGCGCTCGGCCAGTCTCGTGGCGGCCTGTCGCCAAACCCAGTTCGGTGCGCTTGTGGCGCGTGCGGGACCGGAGGGCCAGCCCTCCGGACCTCCCGAGGTTTTCGAAAACGAAGAAGAGGGGCGCGGGCTTGCTTGCCCCCGGCGTGGTGACATATAGAGGCGCGACGCAAAGATTACGCATGGAGGCATGCATGGCTGGCCACTCAAAATGGGCAAACATCCAGCACCGCAAGGGGCGGCAGGATGCCGCGCGCTCGAAGCTTTTCTCGAAGCTCGCCAAGGAAATCACCGTGGCGGCCAAGATGGGCGACCCGGACCCGGAGAAGAACCCGCGCCTCAGGCTCGCGGTGAAGGAAGCGAAGTCGAACTCCTGCCCCAAGGACGTGATCGACCGCGCGATCAAAAAATCGCAGGCCGGGGAAGGCGACGATTACGAAGAGATCCGCTATGAGGGTTACGGCCCGAACGGGGTCGCCGTGATCGTCGAAGCGATGACCGACAACCGCAACCGGACCGCATCCACCGTGCGCTCGACCTTTTCCAAGAACGGCGGCAACCTGGGCGAGACCGGGTCGGTCGGCTTCATGTTCGACCGAATGGGCGAAGTGGTCTATCCGGCGTCGGTGGGCGATGCCGACACCGTCATGATGGCCGCGATCGAAGCGGGCGCGATGGATGTGGAAAGCTCGGAGGACGGGCACGTCATCTATTGCGCCGACACCGACCTGAACGAAGTGTCGACGGCGCTGGAAGCCGAGCTTGGTGAATCCGAGTCGACCAAGCTGATCTGGAAGCCGACGACCACGACCGAGATGGATCTCGAGTCGATGCAGAAGCTGATGAAGCTGATCGACGCGCTCGAGGACGACGACGACGTGCAGCGCGTGACGACCAACTTCGAAGCCTCGGACGAGGTCATGGAAGCGCTCTGATCCAAGCGGTCACTTTCGAACATTTGAACCGGCGCACGGACCCTGTGCGCCGGTTTTTCTTTTCCCGATCGCACTTCGGCCCCACCTTGGGATCACGCGAGAGGAGAGAGACATGAGCTGGAACCCCACCCTGCCCCACGGCGCGACGCCGGATGACATCGAGACGGTGATCGTGCCGCGCACGCGCGACATCGGCGCCTTCGAGGTGCGGCGCGCCCTGCCAGCCGCAGGGCGCCGCATGGTCGGCCCCTTCGTGTTCTTCGACCATTTCGGACCCGTCGAATTCGTCACCGGCGAGGGGATGGACGTGCAGCCGCATCCGCATATCGGGCTCGGCACCGTGACCTATGTGGTCGAGGGGGAGTTCGAGCATCGCGACTCGCTCGGCACCCGGCAGATGATCCGGCCCGGTGATGTGAACTGGATGGTTGCGGGGAGCGGTATCGCGCATTCCGAACGCACGGCCCCTGCGACGCGGGAAGCGCCCTCGACACTGTTGGGTCTGCAGACATGGGTGGCCTTGCCGGAGGACGAGGAAGAGCGCGATGCCTCGTTCGAGCATCATGGCGCAGGCGCGCTGCCGCTGCTGGAGGGCGAGGGGAAATCGCTCAGGCTCATCATGGGGCGCGGCTGGGGCGAGACGGCGCCGGTCACCACGTTCCACGATATGTTCTATGCCGACGTGACGCTCGCGGCCGGGGCGAAAATTCCGCTGCCGGACGAGCATGAGGATCGGGGCGCTTATGTGCTGACGGGCAGCATCGTCGTGGCGGGCGAGACCTATGAGGCAGGGCGGATGATGGTGTTTCGGCCCGGTGATGCGATGACGATCGCTGCGGGGTCTGACGGCGCGCGGCTGGTGCTTCTGGGCGGTGAGACCCTGAACGGGCCGCGTCACATCTGGTGGAACTTCGTCTCGTCCTCGAAGGAGCGGATCGAAGAGGCCAAGATGGCTTGGGCAACGGGCGCGTGGGCGCAGGACAAGTTCCGTCTGCCGCCGGGCGACGATCAGGAGTTCGTGCCGCTGCCCTGAGAGGGTTTCGACGGACCCACCGGACCTGTGCGATGAATGCAGGGATTGCACAGGAATGCTGGTAGATCGGGGGCCCGCCGAACCGGGCGTGGGCGATCGGCCCACATGTTCAATGCAACCGTCCGGCAGGCGCCGGGGTGGCCGCGAGACGGCTGAGCGCGACACCGGCGCGCTCGGCCAAGACCACAAGACCGGGCGCCATGTCGGCCCGCACCAGAAGGGCGGCCATGAGCATCGCGTCGTCCCGCTCCCCCGCCAGAGCGGCACTCACCACCTGCGCGACACAGGCCTCATCCCCGCCGAGGCAGCGACAGGTGAGGTGATGGCGCATGAGCGCGCGCCGACCGTAATCCCGGCACAGGTCGCAAAGCGACCCGATGGCGGCGAGCGCCTCGCGCCCGCCGAAGGGGCCGGTGTCGGCATCGAAGGCGGCACGCTCGGGCCCGTCCGGTGCCTCGGCCCAGAGGCGCAGGCACAGGACCGCACCGGCCTCGATCGCGCCGAGTTCGTCGAGCATCCCGACCGCGCGGCCACCGCGCGGCATCGTCATCGCGCCATCCATCAGCGCCTCACTTGGTCAGGATGAGCTTGCCCGCGCGGGTGATGCGCAGGGTGTAGAGCGAGTCGCCCAGCATGATTTTGGCGGTGCGCCCGCCGAGCGTCAGCTCTTCGGCGCGGTGAAGCGGGCTCGGGGCCTCGCGTGTTTCTTCGTGAGACATCGCGTTCATCGGCCCGTCCCCGTCGTTGTCAGGCGGTCGAGAAGCCATTCGATCCCATGTCCCTGTCCAAGGCCCGCCTCGGCGAGCAGTTCCAGAATTTCCGTGCGGTCCTGTTGGCTGTCGCCACCGCCGGCTGCGCCCTGTGACCGGGCGTCTTGTGCGCTTGTCATGATCTTGTCCTCGGTCTGACCTCTGGCTGGCCCGACGAGGGAGACGGGTGGCTTGAGGGGATCACAGGACAAAGCTGACAAATTTACTCGGGATAGTCAATCGTGGTTTCGCGCTTGCACACAGATGCGGTCTCGGGTCACTTGGCCTAATGTCGAACACAGCCACAGAAGATCCCACCAGACCTGCCATAGGCATCTTCTGGATGGTGATTTCGGGCCTGCTTTTCGTAGGCTTCACCGCGATCGTGAAATCCATGTCCGGACGGCTGCCCGCAGCCGAGACCGCGTGGATACGTTATGTTCTGGGGCTCGTGTTCTTCCTGCCGTTTCTGGGCCGTTTGCTGAAAGTCCGGCTGGATCGGGCCACCCTCGGGCTGCTCGTGCTGCGCGGTTTCATCCATGCGATTGCGGTCGTCACGTGGTTCTATGCGATGACCCGGATCACGCTCGCCGAAGTGACGGCGATCAACTATCTGAACCCGATTTTCGTGACGCTGGGGGCTGCATTCTTTCTGGGTGAGAAGCTCGCGATTCGGCGGGTCGGCGCAATCGTGATCGCCCTGATCGGGGCCCTGATCATCCTGCGACCGGGCCTGCGCGAGATCGAACCGGGGCACTATGCGATGGTCTGCACAGCGATCCTGTTCGCCGTCGCCTATCTCATTCTCGGGCCGATTTCCAAACGGGTGGACGCCTTCGTCATCGTCGCGATGCTGTCGATCACGGTCGCGATCGCGCTGACACCGATTGCGCTGACGAACTGGGTCACCCCGACATGGAGGGAGATCGGGCTGCTGTTCATCGTCGCGGGTCTCGCGACCGCCGGGCACTATACGATGACGCTGGCCTTTGCCGCCGCGCCGCTCACCGTGACGCAGCCGGTCACGTTTCTGCAGCTGGTGTGGTCGGTCACGCTGGGGGCCGTGGTCTTTGGCGAGGGGATCGACCCTTGGGTGCTCGTGGGGGGCGGCATCATCATCTCGGCCGTGACCTTCATCACCTTCCGCGAGGCGATGCTGAAGCGCCGGATCACGCCCGGCACGAACCAGGCGAAGTTCTAAGCCTCAGAGCATCCCCGGCACGACGAGATCCGGCGGGCGGTGGCCGTCGTCGAAGGTCTTGATGTTGATGATGACCTTTTCGCCCATCTCGATCCGACCCTCGACCGTGGCCGAGCCCATGTGAGGTAGCAGCACCACGTTGTCGAGTTCGCGCAGACGTGGGTTCACCTCATGCCCGTGTTCGAAGACGTCGAGCCCTGCCCCGCCGATGTCGCCTGCGCGCAGCATCCGCGTCAGGGCGTTCTCGTCGATCACCTCGCCGCGTGAGGTGTTGATGATGACCGCCTCGGGTTTCATCAGCTTGAGCCGCCGCGCGTTCATCAGGTGAAAGGTCGAGGGCGTGTGCGGGCAGTTGATCGACAGCACGTCCACCCGGCTCACCATCTGGTCGAGGCTTTCCCAATAGGTCGCGCTGTGCGCGGCCTCGATATCCGGGTGGAGCGGTTTGCGGTTGTGGTAATGGACCTGCATCCCGAACGCGTTGGCGCGGCGGGCCACCGCCTGACCGATGCGGCCCATGCCGAGGATGCCGAGGCGCTTGCCCGCGATCCGGCGGCCAAGGCTCGCGGTCGGGGCCCAGCCCGCCCATTCGCCCTGCGCCATCTTGCGTATGCCTTCGGGCAGTTTGCGCGCGACCGCGATGATCAGCGCCATCGCCATGTCGGCGGTGTCGTCGGCCGAGACGCCGGGGGTGTTCGAGACGAGGATACCGCGCTGGCGGGCGGTCTGAACGTCGATGTGATCGACCCCCGCGCCGTAGTTGGCGATCAGCTTGAGCGTGTCACCCGCCTGCGCCAGCAGCCCTTGGTCGATCTGGTCGGTGAGCGTGGGCACCAGCACGTCGGCCCGGCGCATGGCATCGGCCAGCGCTTCGCGCGTCATGGGCACGTCGTTCTCGTTCAACTCGACGTCGAACAGCTCGGCCATCCGCGCTTCGACCGCTTCGGGCAACCGTCGCGTAACGACAACACTCAACCGCTTCCGAGCCATGCCCTGCCTCCCGTGGCTTTTCAATTCAGCGCATCGGTGGCATCGTGTCAGGGAACGCATAAAGGCACAAGCGCAGGATAATAAAATTGCGCGGCCAATAATCACAACACGCGTTCGCGAGCAGAGCGATGACAAAAACAGGCGCATTTCTGGCGTTGATGGCTGTTGTGCTGGGGCTTCTGGTCTCCGGCGTAGAAGCCCGTGCGGCCGAGCGTGGCTCGGTCACCAACATGCCGATTCCACGGTTCGTTTCCCTCAAGGTGAGCGAAGCCAACGTGCGACGGGGACCGTCGCTGACCCACAAGATCGACTGGGTGTTCACCCGACGCGGCATGCCGCTCGAGGTCACGGGTGAGTTCGGCCACTGGCGTCGGGTTCAGGACCGTGACGGGGTTGGCGGCTGGGTGCATTATTCGCTGATCTCGGGCGCACGTACCGGGATCGTGGACCGCGACCTTGCGCCCGTTCTGGTGCGCGCCGCGACGGACGGCCAGGTCAAGGCGCGGCTCGAGGCCGGGGTCATCGTGAACATGGAAAAATGCGGCCCCGTCTGGTGCCGCGTGAGGACAGGGGGGTATCGGGGATGGATGGAGAGATCCGCTTTGTGGGGCCTAAAGCCGGGCGAGGTCATCGAATAGGCGTCGAGGAAATCGCCACGCCGGCATCCGCCCGGATGCTCATGAAACAGGGCCGCAGGGTCCTGATTATCCATGCCGACCGCGACACTCTTGAGGCAGTTGTGAACGGAACAGATGGTTTCTTTCCCAAGCTGGCCGAACGCGCCCTTCGCGATGGTATCCAGACAAGGGTCGTACGCGCGGAGTCCAAAGTGGCGGCGATGATGTCGGCCCCTTCCTTGCGCAACGTCCACATCGTTCTGGGCGACGCGCCGCGCTATGTACCCGATGCGCTGCATGTCGCGATGGGTCCGATCAAAGGGTTCTGGTATCTCGACGAGGTCGGCATCAAAGCCAACAGTTCGATCCGGTTCAACCAGTTCGCGCCCGAGCGGATCGAAAAGGAGCCCGCCGAGTATTTCTTCAACGGCGTGACCGGCTGGATGCTGCCCCGAAACGTCTCGCCGATCCGCCAGCCTGCGCGGGTCGAAGGCGGGCTCGACCGCTCCCGCGCGACGATTTTCTGTCAGGAGATCGAACGACACACCCACCGGGCGCATTTCCTGACGACCGAAGAGATGATCCGCACCGTGGCCGAGCATGAACGGGAGCGGCTGATCTATCTCAAGCCCCACCCCGGTCAGTCGAAACCGATGCGGCGCGATATTCTGGCGGTTGCGCAGGATTACCAGAACGTGCTGGTGACGGATGCCTCGGTCCATGACCTCGCCTCGGCTGCCGACATCGTCGTGACGCAGAATTCCGGCGCGGGGTTCGAGGCGCTGATGCAGCGCAAGACAGTCGTCACCTGCGCCAAGTCGGACTACTGGCAAGCGACGCTCACGGCCCGCACCGCGACCGAATTGCGCGAGGCGATGGATTACGGGCGCGCCAGCATGAAGGGCTTTCCCTACGAAAAATTCCTCTACTGGTTCCTGCATCGTCACCTGCTCGAAGTCGCCAAGGACAATTTCGCGGACCGCGCGTGGGAGAGGATCGTCGACAAGGTCTTTCTGTGACGCGCAGCTTGCGCTAATCAGACCCCTCAGAGTCGGGGACGTCATGACCAGCAAGACGCGCATGAACCTGTCGGCGGGGATCGCATCGTCCCTTGTCGCATTGACCTTGGTGGCCCTGAAGCTCTGGGCGCTCGGCGACACCGGTGCGCTCTCCATCGGCGCCTCGCTCATCGACAGTGCGATGGACCTGATGATCTCGCTGGGTGGGCTTGCCGCCATCGCCTATGCGGCGCGGCCAGCAGACGAAGATCACGCCTTCGGTCACAGCTCGGCAGAAGACCTCGCCGCCCTCGGGCAATCGCTGTTCATCATGGTCTCGGCGGGTGTCATCACCTGGGCCTCGGTCGCGCGGCTGTTGTCGGACGCACCCACACAGCTTGCCAACGAAGGGCGCGGGATCGTGGTCATGGTGGTGTCGATCATCCTGACCATCTGCCTTGTCCTCTGGCAACGCTACGTCGCGCGGCGGACGGGGAGCCGCGTGGTCGCCGCCGACAGCCTGCATTATCTGGGCGACCTGATCCCCAATCTGGGCGCCATCGCATCGCTCTGGGCCTCGGCCGCGTTCGGGCTGGTCAGCATCGACTCCATCGTCGCGATCGGCGCGGCGCTCATGCTGCTCGTCGGTGCGCTCAACATCTTTCGCGGGGCGTTCAATGCGCTCATGGACCGGGCCGCGGATGACGAGATGATCCGGGGGATCGAAGACGTGATCCGCGATTTCCCCGGCGTCCACGGGTTCCACGACCTCAAGACGCGGATGGCCGGGTCCATCACCTTCGTGAACGTCCATATCGAGCTCGACGGTCAGCAGTCGCTGGACGAGGCACATTCCATCGGAGCGGCTCTGCGCCGTGAAATCCTCAACACGTTTCCCAACACCGACGTGCTGATCCACAAGGACCCTGTGGGTGTGGAGCCGCACCCGGACGACCCGTCCCGGCGCTAGGCGGTGTCGCATCGGTTGCCCAGCGCGGGTCAACCGCTTAACTAGGTTTCAAGGAAGGGTGTCATGCTCGCGGGTAAACGTGTTCTTCTCATCATCGGCGGCGGTGTCGCGGCGTTCAAGTCGCTGACGCTGATCCGGATTTTGCGCGAACGCGGCGCCAGCGTGGTGCCCGTCATCACCCGCGCCGGGCAGGAATTCGTGACGCCCTTGTCCGCCTCGGCGCTGGCGGCCGAAAAGGTCTATACCGACCTCTTCAGCCTCACGGACGAGGCCGAGATGGGGCATATCGAACTCAGCCGCGATGCCGACCTCGTGGTCGTCGCGCCCGCCACCGCTGACCTTCTGGGCAAGATGGCGAACGGGTTGGCGGACGATCTGGCCTCTACCCTGCTCCTCGCCACGGACAAGCGCGTGCTGGTCGCCCCCGCGATGAACGTGCGGATGTGGGAGCATCCGGCAGTGCAGCGCAACGTGGCGACGCTGATGTCGGACGGTGTTCTGTTTGCGGGGCCTGTCGAGGGTGCGATGGCCTGTGGCGAGTTCGGTTACGGGCGTCTAGTCGAGCCGGATGAGATTGCCGATGCCGTCGCCGCCGCGCTGGCGGGCGGGCCGCTCAAGGGCAAGCATATACTCGTGACCTCGGGGCCGACCCATGAACCCATCGACCCGGTGCGCTATATCGCGAACCGTTCGTCGGGATCGCAGGGCACCGCGATTGCCGAGGCACTGTCGGCGCTCGGGGCTGCCGTCACGTTCGTCACCGGCCCTGCAGATGCCGAACGCCCGCGCGGTGTGCATGTGATCGAGGTCGAGACCGCGCGCGAGATGTTGGAGGCGGTTCAGTCCGCCCTGCCCGCCGATGCCGCCGTCTTTGCCGCCGCCGTAGCCGATTGGCGGGTCGCGAGCGCATCGGACAAGAAGATGAAGAAAGACGGATCGGGCACTCTGCCCACGCTCGACTTTGCCGAGAACCCCGACATCCTCGCCACTGTAAGCCAGATGGGTGACGGGCGGCCCGCTCTGGTCGTGGGCTTCGCCGCCGAGACCCATGACGTGATCGCCCATGCCACCGCCAAGCGCGAACGCAAGGGCTGCGACTGGATCGTGGCCAATGACGTGTCGCCGGAGACCGGGATCATGGGCGGGTCGGAAAACGCAGTGACTTTGATCTCGGACGCCGGGTCCGAGGACTGGCCGCGCATGGGCAAGGTCGAGGTCGCCCGCAAACTCGCCGCCCGCATCGCCGAGGCGCTGGCATGACCGGCCCGGTGATCCGCGTGGTGCGCGAGGATTGGGCGGACGTGGACGTGGCGCTCCCGTCCTATGAGACGGCCGGGGCTGCCGGTGCGGACATTCGCGCGAACCTTATGCCCGAGGATCGGGAGGCGGGCTTTACGCTCGCACCGATGGAGCGGCGGATCGTGCCCACGGGGCTACGCGTCGAAATCCCGGAAGGGTATGAGATGCAGATCAGGCCGCGGTCCGGTCTGGCGCTGAAACACGGGCTTAGCCTGCCCAACACACCCGGCACCATCGACAGCGATTATCGCGGCCCGCTGGGTGTGCTTTTGGTGAACTTCGGGGCCGAGCCCTACACCATCGGGCATGGCGACCGGATCGCGCAGGCCATCGTCGCGCCGGTCGTGCAGGCGACCTATGAGGTGGTCGAGGCACTTGGCGACAGCCACCGGGGCCACGGCGGGTTCGGCTCCACGGGCAAGAAATGATCTTTGTTTTCATCGCACTCGCGGCGATCTGGGGGCTTGGCGCCGTCTTCAAGGTGCCTGCAAGCCGGAACTGGGTTCTGACGGCCATCGTGCTCGCCGCCGTGCTGCTGGCCCATGCGCTTTTGCCTGCGGACAACCCGATCCCGAGGCTCTTCGGCGGCTCGCTTGCGGGCTGGGCCACCTTTGTCGGCGCGCTGATCCTGATTGCGGGTTACACCCAAGGCGTCAAAGCGCTCCGCGCCCGCTCAACAGTGGTCGAGTCCGCGCCGGAAGGGCCGTTTACCGACACTGAGCTGGGCCGTTACGCCCGCCACATCGTGTTGCGTGAAATCGGCGGGCCGGGGCAGAAGGCGATGAAGGACGCGAAAGTGCTGGTGATCGGCGCGGGCGGTCTGGGCTCGCCTGCGCTGCTTTATCTCGCGGCGGCGGGGGTCGGCACCATCGGCGTGATTGACGACGACACCGTCGACAACTCGAACCTGCAACGGCAGGTGATCCACGCGGATGCCAAGATCGGGACGCCCAAGGTGTTCTCGGCCGAGGCTGCGATGGTCGCGCAGAACCCTTACGTGAAGGTGCGCCCCTACAATCGCCGCCTGTCTGAGGATATCGCCGAGGCGCTGTTCGCCGACTACGATCTGATCCTCGAAGGGTCCGACAATTTCGAAACGCGGTATCTGGTGAACCGGATCGCCGCCAAGCTGGGCAAGCCCGTGGTCGGCGCGGCGCTCACCCAGTGGGAAGGGCAAATCTCGGTCTGGGACCCGGCCAAGGGCGCGCCCTGCTATGAATGCATCTTTCCCGAGGCTCCGGCCCCCGGCCTTGCCCCGTCCTGTGCCGAGGCGGGCGTGGTTGGCCCCCTGCCCGGCGTTCTGGGGTCGATGATGGCGGTCGAGGCGGTCAAGCTGATCTCTGGCGCGGGCGAGCCCCTGCGCGGGCGGATGATGATCTATGACGCGCTTTATGCCGACACCCGGTCGATCAAGCTCAAGCGGCGGCCCGACTGCCCGGTTTGCGGCGGCGCACATGGTCTGGACGTTTCGACGGACGGTGCTTAGCTGTTTCCTCAAAGGAGACGCGCCATGACCAACCCGCTTCTGTCCGACTGGGACACCCCGTTCGACCTGCCCCCCTTCGACGATATCACCGACGCCGATTTCGAACCGGCGATGGAGGCGGCGCTGGCCGACGCCCGCGCGAACGTGGCGGCGATTGCCGACAGCCCGGATGAGCCGACCTTTGCCAACACGATCGAGGCGCTGGAAGAGGCCGATGCGCTTTTGTCCAAGGTGCTGGGTGTGTTCTACAACCTCGCCGGGGCCGATGCGAACGAGACGCGCGAAGAGCTGCAGCGCAAGTTCTCACCGCAGCTTGCCGCCTATTCCTCGGACATTCTGCTGAACGCGGACCTTTTCGCGCGGATCGACGCGCTGTGGGAGGCGCGGGAGGATCTGGACCTGTCGGACGAAAAGGCGCGGCTCTTGATGATCACGCGCCGTCGCTTCGTGCGGGCGGGTGCGCTGCTCGAAGGCGAGGATCGCGACCGTTACCGCGCGGTTATGGAACGGCTCGCCGTACTCGGGACCGAGTTCACCCAGAACCTGCTGGCCGACGAGCGGTCTTGGTACATGGAGTTGAACGAGGCCGACCTCGAAGGTCTGCCGGATTTCGCCATCGATGCCGCGCGCGCGGCGGGCGAGGAAAAAGGCGTGGGCGGCCCGGTCGTGACCCTGTCGCGCTCACTGATTACACCGTTTCTGGCCTCGTCGCCGAAACGCGAACTCCGGCGCAAGGCCTATGAGGCTTACGTGTCGCGCGGGGCGAATGGCGGCAAGACCGACAACCGCGCTATTGCCGCCGAGACCCTGAAACTGCGCGAGGAACGGGCCAAGCTGCTCGGCTATGACAGTTTCGCAGCCTACAAGCTGGAAACCGAGATGGCGGGGACGCCCGAGGCGGTCGAGGATCTGCTCACCAAGGTCTGGACTCCCGCGCGTGCTGCGGCGCTGGCCGATGCCGAAGCACTGGAGGCCATGCTGCATGCGGACGGTCACACCGGCCCGCTGGAGCCGTGGGACTGGCACTATTACTCCGGCAAACGGCGGCAGGAACTTCACGATCTCGACGAGGCCAAGGTGAAGCCCTACCTGCAACTCGACCGGATGATCGACGCGGCCTTTGGTGTCGCGAACCGTCTGTTCGGGCTGGAATTCGCGCCCCTCGACGTCACGCCCTATCACCCGGACGTGCGGGTGTGGGAGGTCACGCGGGGCGGCGAGCATGTCGCGGTTTTCATGGGCGACTATTTCGCGCGCGGCTCGAAACGCTCGGGCGCGTGGTGCTCGGCGATGCGTTCGCAAAGCCGTCTGGGGGGCGACAGATTCCCCATCGTCACCAACGTGTGCAACTTCGCCAAACCCGAAAAGGGCAAGCCCGCGCTGCTCAGCTGGGACGACGCACGCACGCTGTTTCATGAATTCGGCCATGCGCTGCACCAGATGCTGTCGGACGTGACCTATGAAAGCCTGTCGGGCACCTCGGTCGCCCGCGATTTCGTGGAACTGCCGAGCCAGCTTTACGAGCACTGGCTGGAGGTGCCCGAGGTACTGGGCGAATACGCGACCCATGCCCAGACCGGCGAACCGATCCCGGCGGATATGCTCGACCGCCTGATCGGCGCGTCGACCTATGACGCAGGCTTTGCGACCGTGGAATACGTGGCCTCGGCGCTGGTCGATCTGGAGTTCCACCGGGGCAGCGCCCCCGCCGATCCGATGCAGAAACAAGCCGAAGTGCTCGAAAGCATCGGCATGCCGCGCGCGATCCGTATGCGCCACGCGACGCCGCATTTCGCCCATGTGTTCTCGGGCGACGGCTATTCGTCCGGCTACTATTCCTACATGTGGTCCGAGGTGATGGACGAAGACGCCTTTGCCGCCTTCAAGGAGGCCGGGGGCGCGTTCGACCCCGAGGTCGCCAAGAGCCTTGAGGACAACATCCTGTCGCGGGGCGGCACGGTCGAAGCCGACGCGCTTTACGTCAAATTCCGGGGCAAGATGCCCGAGGTCGAGGCTCTGCTGAAGGGTCGCGGGCTGATCGCGGCGGAATAGCCGCTCAGTCGAACGCCGCGCAGGGATCGCCCCGGTCGACCGCCGGGGCGGACAGCGTGGCGTCGAACCCACCGTCTGGCGTGCCCCCCTCTTCGCCCTGACCGAGCGTGGCGACGATGAGTTGCGGGCGCACGCGAAGGATGTAGCTGGGCACCCCCCAGTCGCGGCGCGCGTGGCCATTGCCGGTGATGATCGCGACCGGCCCACCGGTTTCGTCTAGCGCCCGGATCGCCGTGCGCGCGAGCGTGGCGTCGCGCAGGCGTTGCAGATCGACCATGCCCGGCAGTATCTCGACCGGAAGCTGGCCGCAATGCGCATCCATCTGCAGGTTCAGGCGGTCCGCCAGTTCTTCGGCCTCAAGCTCGCCTTCGAGACCGTAATCCCCGGCCCCTTCCCCGAAGGCGCGCGCGATGCCGATTTCCATCGCGTTGCGGGTGTCGTCACGCGGAACGGCGGCGCCGTAGATCGCCGCGTCGCGGGAGGCGGTGAAAATCGGGTAATACATGGCGAAGTCGGGCCATCCGGCCTCTTCCCAGCCGAGCGCTTCGCCCAAAGCCTCGCGGTCGTCGATAAGGTCCTCGCGCACCTCGCCTGCCTGCGCGGCGGTCAGCATTTCGAACACGACCGCGCGGGGACCGACATCGCGGATCGCCTCGGCCTGCACCGCGTGGTGGACCGGATTGTCATGGACCTCGCCCAACACATACACGTCGGCCACGGTGTCCGCGAAAGGGCCCGCTTGGGCCGCGACAGGCGCAAGCGCCAGAAGGATGAAACGCCACATGGGGCCAATGTGGTCGCTCGGCGCCGGGTGGGCAAGTGCTTCCCCTCCGGCGCGCGACTTGCTAGGCACCTCGCATGTCGATCGCCCTGCCCCCTCTCACGCTCATCGTCGGCGGTGCCGCCTCGGGCAAATCCGCCTACGCCGAGCGGTTGATGCAGGCCACCGGTCGACCGATGACCTATGTGGCGACCGCGCAGGCCTTTGATGACGAGATGCGCGCGAAGATCAGCGACCATCAGGCCCGGCGTGGCGAGGGGTGGACCACGGTGGAAGCGCCGCTCGACATCGTGCCCGCGTTGAAAGAGGCCCGCGCCGAGTCGGTGGTTCTGGTCGACTGCATGACGCTCTGGCTCACGAACCACCTGCTTGGCGAAACCGACCTCGCGCATGAAGAGGCCCGCGCACTCGACGCTCTGTCGACCAGCCCCGCCCCTGTCGTCGTTGTCTCGAACGAGGTGGGTGCCGGGATCGTGCCGGAAAACGCGCTCGCCCGCCGGTTCCGCGGCGCGCAGGGCAGGCTCAACCAGGCCTTGGCCACCCGCGCCGATCTGGTTGTGACCGTGATCGCGGGTCTGCCGCTCGCGATCAAGGGCGACCTGCCGGAGGGCATCGCATGATCCGGTTCTGGTGGGTCCGTCACGGCCCGACGCATCAGAAGGGCATGGTGGGGTGGAGCGATGTGCCCGCTGATCTCACGGACACCGCCGCCATCGCGCGGCTGCACGACCACCTGCCCGATGCGCCGGTGATCTCCTCCGACCTGATCCGGTGCGTGACCACGGCTGACGCGATCCAGCAGGACCGCCCGCGCCTGCCGCATGATCCAGGTCTGCGCGAGCTGAACTTCGGCGACTGGGAGCTCAAGACCGCCGCCGAAGTCGAAGCCTCGCACCCCGACGCGATCCGCACCTTCTGGGACCGGCCCGACAAGAACGCGGCCCCCGGCGGCGAAAGCTGGACCGATATGACCGCCCGCGTGGGTGGCGCGGTGGACCGGCTGGTCGCGGCGCAGGATGGCGACCTGATCGTGGTGGCGCATTTCGGCGCCATCCTCGGTCAGGTTCAGCGCGCGCTCGCCTGCCCGGTGTCCGACGTGCTGGGGCATAAGATCGACAACCTGTCGGTGACCTGCCTCGCCTTCGACGGAAGACGCTGGCACGCCGAGGCGATCAATCACATTCCGTGATTTTCGCATCAAGAATGGCGACTAGGAGCGCGGCGAAAGCGCCGCTAACCTCGGGCCATGACATACGATCTTTTCATTGCCGACCACACGTTTTCCAGCTGGTCGATGCGCGGCTGGCTGATGTTCGTGAAATTCGGGCTGCCTGCGAATGTCCACATGATCGGGCTCTACGACGGCACGATGACCGAGGACCTGGCCGCACTCGCCCCCGCCCGTCTGGTGCCGGTCATGCGCACGCCCGACGGCGTTGTGGTGGGCGACACGTTGGCAATGGCTGAAACGCTGTCGGAGCGCCACCCGGACGTGGGGCTCTGGCCAACCGACCCCGCCGCGCGCGGTCTGGCGCGCTGGATCGTCGCCGAAATGCATTCGGGCTTCGGGGCGCTGCGGTCGGCGTGCCCGATGCAGCTTTTGCACCAGTATGAGGGCTTTTCGGTGAGCCCCGAGGTGCAGGCCGATCTGGACCGGATCGAAACGCTCTGGGCGCTGGCGCGCACTCGGCACGGCTCGGATGGGCCGTGGCTGTTCGGGGCCTATTCGCTGGCCGACGTGTTCTATGCGCCCATCGCTGCGCGGATTGCCGGGTATGGGCTAAGTGTCGGGGCCGAGGCGCAGGCCTATGTCGACGCACATCTGAACGACGGCACGTTTCGGGAGTGGCGGGCCGAGGGGCTGAAGAAATCCTACGATCCCGTTCCCTACGCGATGGATCTGCCGACCAACGATTGGCCCGGCCCGGCGTAACGCCCGCGTTAACCATTCTCTAACCACCCGCGCGCTACCTTTCGTTAACCAAGATCGGAGGGGGCCGCATGGTCGCACGCGCCTATACCGTGGCGTTCGAAGGGGTCGAGGCGCGGACCGTCGAGGTTCAGTGCGCGCTGTCGCCGGGCGTACCTGCGTTCTCGATCGTCGGCCTGCCCGACAAAGCGGTGAGCGAGGCGCGCGACCGGGTGCGCGCGGCGCTGTCGGCGATGGCCATCGCGCTCCCCGCCCGCAAGATCACCGTGAACCTGTCACCCGCCGACCTGCCCAAGGAAGGCTCGCATTTCGACCTGCCCATCGCGTTGGCGCTGCTCGCCGCCATCGGCGTCATCCCGGAAGAGGAGGTGGCGCGGGCGGTCGCGCTCGGGGAATTGTCGCTCGACGGCTCGCTCGTGCCGGTGATCGGGGCCTTGCCCGCCGCGATGGCCGCCGCCGAAGACGACCGCGCGCTGGTCTGCCCGCAGGCCTGTGGGGCCGAGGCCGCGTGGGTCGGCGCGGCGCATGTGATCGCCGCCCGTTCGCTCGCCGCCGTGATCCAGCACTTCACCGGCCAGTCGCCGCTGCCCCCCGCCGACCCCGGCGAGGTGCGTGAGGACGTGGGCTTTCGCGATCTGGCCGACGTCAAGGGGCAGGAGCGCGCCAAGCGGGCGCTCGAGATTGCCGCCGCCGGGCGCCACCACTTGCTGATGACCGGCGCGCCGGGCTCCGGCAAGTCGATGCTGGCGGCTCGCCTGCCCTCGATTCTGCCGCCGCTGACGCCCGCCGAGGCGCTGGAAACCTCGATGATCCACTCGCTCGCCGGGCTGATCGACGAGGGCGGCATCTCACGCGCGCGGCCCTTTCGCGATCCGCATCACACGGCGTCGATGGCGTCGATCGTCGGGGGCGGGCGCAATGCGAAGCCGGGGGAAATCTCGCTCGCCCACAACGGCGTGCTGTTTCTGGACGAGTTGCCGGAGTTCGCCCGCCCGGTGCTCGAAACCCTGCGCCAGCCTGTCGAGACCGGCGAGGTGTCGGTCGCGCGGGCCAATGCGCATGTGCGCTATCCGTGCCGGTTCATGCTGATCGCCGCCGCCAACCCGTGCCGCTGCGGGCACCTGAACGACGCCTCGCGCGCCTGCGCCCGCGCGCCTGCCTGCGGCGAAGATTACCTCGGGCGCATCTCGGGCCCACTCATCGACCGCTTCGATCTGAGGATCGAGGTGCCGCCGGTCGAGATCGGCGATCTGGACCTCGCCCCCTCCGGCGAGACCTCGGCCACGGTTGCCGCGCGGGTTGAAAAGGCGCGCGACGTGCAGGCGGCGCGGTTCGACGGGCATCCGCGCACCCGCACGAATGCCGATGCCGAGGGCAATCTGCTGACCGAGATCGCCACTCCGGACAGCGAGGCGCGCGAGCTGCTTTTGAAAGCCGCCGACCGCTTTGCCCTGTCCGCGCGTGGCTATCACCGGGTTCTGCGCGTGGCGCGCACCATTGCGGACCTTGCGGATACGGAGACGATCCGGCGCCCGCATGTGGCCGAGGCTTTGTCCTATCGTCTGCCCGGCAGCCTGCTGGCTTGACGTCTAGTCGAGCCGCGCGCGCACAAAAGCCGCCACGCCGCGCAACGCATCGCGCGCCTCTGGCACCCAACCGTCGAAAATCTGGAACACATGCGGCGCGTGGGGCCAGGTCTGAACCTCGACCTCGCCGCCCGCGCGGCGCAACAGGTCGGCCATACGCGCCCCATCGTCACGCAAAAGCTCGTCTTCGGCGTACTGGATCAGCACGGGCGGGGGCGCGTCGTAGCACGCGTAGAGCGGCGAGGCATGCGGGTCCTTCGGGTCGTTCTGGCCCAGATACCACGCGACCAAATCGTCACGCCGGATCGCAGGCAACATGCATTCGGACCGCGCGTTGGCGGCGATGGACGCGCCGGAAAAGGTGAAATCGGCCACCGGCGAGAGCGCCACGACACCTGCCGGACGGGTGCCTTCGGTGCAAAGGTCGGCAAGCAGGCCGAGCACGAGGTTTCCACCCGCGCTGTCACCCGCAAGGACGATGTTCTCAGGCTTGTATCCTCGGGCGATGACGCCATCCCAAGCCGCGCGGATGTCTTCGACGCAGGCGGGAAAGGGCGCTGTAGGGGCGAGGCGATAACGCGGGGCAAAGACCTCGACCCCGGTGAGCCAGGCAATGCGCGCGCACATCGCGGCATGCGTGTGGGGCGAGCCGGAGATGAAGCCGCCGCCGTGGACATAGAGGACGAGTTTGTCGGGCCGGACAGGGTGCGAGCCTGCGCGGGCGGAAATCCACAACCCGCCGGGGCCGACATCGGTGTCGCGGTAAAGTGCGTAGGGCGGCGGGCGGAACCAGCGACGGGCGCCACGTTCCAAGAGCCGGCTGTTCGCGTCGGGCGATTTGGCACGTGTAAGGGCGGGCTTCACCGTCAGTCGCGTGAACCGCGACAGAAGGGCAAGCCGGACACTCATGCCCGCCGCGCCTCGATCGCCTCCCAGATCTTCGCGGTGATGTTCACGCCGTCGAAGCGTTCCAGCTCCTGAATGCCGGTGGGCGAGGTCACGTTGATCTCGGTCAGCCAGTCGCCGATCACGTCGATCCCGACGAATATCTGGCCTTTTTCTTTGAGAAGCGGGCCGATCTTGGCGCAGATTTCGCGGTCACGCTCGGTCAATTCGACCTTCTCGGGGCGGCCGCCGACATGCATGTTCGACCGGGTTTCCCCCTCGGCAGGAACGCGGTTGATCGCACCCACGGGTTCGCCGTCGACGAGGATCACACGCTTGTCGCCCTTGGACACGGCGGGTAGGAATTTCTGCGCGATAAGCGGCTCGCGGTTGATGCCTGCGAACAGCTCATGAAGGCTCGCCAGGTTGCGGTCGTTGGGGTCGAGCCGGAACACGCCTGCGCCACCGTTGCCGTAAAGCGGCTTCAGGATGATGTCGCCATGCTCGTGTTTGAAGGCCTTCAGGTCCTCGAGCGAACGCGCAATCATCGTCGGGGGCGTCAGATCCGGGAACTTCAGCACCAGCAGCTTTTCCGGGTAGTTGCGCACCCAGAACGGGTCGTTGACCACCAGCGTGTCCGGGTGGATCAGGTCGAGGATATGGGTGGTGGTTATATAGCCCATGTCGAACGGCGGGTCCTGCCGCAGCCAGACCACGTCGAAATCGGCGAGGTCGACCGTGGCCATATCACCCTTGGTGACGTGGTTGCCCTGTTCCCGGCGCAGTTCGATCGGCCAGCCGGTCGCGAGAACACGGCCCTCGCGGAACACCAGTCGATCCGGGGTGTAGTAAAAAAGTTCATGCCCGCGCGCCTGAGCCTCTTCGGCGATGCGAAACGTCGAATCGGCGTTGATGTTCACCGCTTCGATCGGGTCCATCTGGAAGGCGACTTTGAGGGTCATGGCTCACTCCGGGTTGTTTGCCATTACATGGCCCAGCCACCCGGCAAGCACAATGCCCGTCACATGGTGATGTTCTGGTAGCGTGCCATCCGGCCTGTCGCGTCGACCATCGCGAGATCGAATCGCATGTCCATCAGGCCGCCGCCCGGAACGCCGCCAAGATATTCGCAAGCCGTCTGACAGATGCGCGCGAGCTGGGCCTGCGTCAGCCGGCAGGCGGCGCGCGCCAGATCGCGCGCCCTCTTCACTTCGACGAAGACGAAGCCATCCTGTTTGCGCAGCACGAGGTCGATCTCGCCCCCCGAACCGCGCCAGCGTTTAGCGACGACTTCGTACCCTTCGCGTTCGTACCCGCGCAGAACCGAATCTTCTGCCGCCAATCCCGCCAGATAAGAAACGCGTCCGGTCATGCCTCAATCCTTTTCCAGTTCCAGCGCCGCTTGATAGACTTTGCGCCGGGGCAGCCCGTAAGCCTCGGCGACCGTCGCCGCGGCATCCTTGAGGCTCATGTCCGCCATTGCGCGCCTGAGCGCGGCTTCCATCGTTTCTTCGGCGACCTCATCCTGACCCCGGTCGAGAACGAGGACGATCTCGCCCTTGAGCGTGCGGTCCTCCAAGGCATCCCGAAGCTCCCCGAGGGTCCCGCGCAGGGTTTCCTCGAATTTCTTGGTGAGTTCGCGACAGACCGCCGCCCGACGATCCGCACCGGCAACCTCGCACAGATCACCTAATGTTTCCTTAATGCGCTTGGGACTTTCGAAAAGAACGAGCGTTGCAGGCACCCGCACGAGTTCGGCGAGCCATGTGCGCCGCGCCCCTGCCGATGAGGGAGCGAAGCCTGCGAAGAGGTATCGGTCGGTGGGCAGGCCCGAAAGAGACAGGGCGGCGGGCACGGCCGAGGCGCCCGGGGCGGTCGTGACGAGGTAGCCCGCTGCCGATGCCTCGCGCGCCAGCGCGTAACCGGGGTCGGCGATGAGCGGCGTGCCCGCCTCGCTCACATAGGCGATCGACTTTCCTTGTGAGAGCAATTTCACGATCCCAGCGCGTCCGTCAGCGCCGGAATGGTCGTGGTAGGGGATAAGCGGGCGCCCGCCAACCTGCACCCCGTGAATGTCTAGAAGTTTACGCGCCGTGCGCGTGTCCTCGGCGGCGATCACATCAGCCGAAGTCAGAATGTCGAGCGCCCTCAATGTGATATCGCGCGCGTTCCCGATCGGGGTGGCGACGAGGTAGAGCCCGGGGGCAAGCGACACGTGCTCGGGTTTCAAGGGTGGACCTGCCTTTCCTGACGTTTATTATGGGCCCGGATTGCCCGGGCGCCTTCGACGCCCGCAGGATCGGACACGATCGCACGAAATCAGCGGGAGAAGGATACCCCACATGTTTGCTGTTTTGGACCGCGCCCGCAAGCTGTCGGCCCTCATGGTCGCGTTTGCCGCGACACTGTTTCTGGCGGCCTGTGGGGCCACCGTATCGAACACGGGCGGCCCCCGAATCGATACCTCGCAACCCGTGCCGGTCGCCCTTCTGGTGCCGGGTGGGTCGGCGTCGGCCACCGACAACGCGCTCGCCTCGTCGCTCGAGAACGCCGCACGCCTCGCGATGAGCGAGCTGGATGGCGTGAATATCGACCTGCGCGTCTACAACACCGCCGGCAATGCAGGCACAGCATCGAGCCAGGCGCAGGCCGCCGTGGCGGATGGCGCCAAGATCATCCTCGGGCCAGTCTATGCCGACAACGCCGCAGCCGCCGGTGTCGCGGCGGCCCAGCGGGGCGTGAACGTGCTGGCGTTCTCGAACAACCCGAGCGTCGCGGGCGGCAACGTCTTTATCCTCGGCAACACCTTCGAGAACACCGCCAAGCGCATGGTGAGCTATGCCGCGCGCCAGAATCGCGGGAACATCATGGTCGTCTACGGTCAGAGCCCGGCGGAAACGCTGGCGCGGGATGCGATTCTGCAGGCCATCGCCTCGACCCCGGGTGCGAGCCAAGCCGGGTCGGCAGGCTTCGAGCTGAGCCAGAACGGTGTCGTGCAGGCGATCCCCGGGATCTCGTCGCAGGTCAAATCGTCCGGTGCCACGTCGGTCTTTCTCACCTCGGGCACCGATGGGGCCCTGCCCTTCGCAAGCTCGCTCCTGTCCGAAAATGGCGTGAGGCCGCCGGAGGTTCAGTACCTCGGCATGCAACGCTGGGACATTCCGGCGACCGCGCTGACGCTGTCCGGCGTTCAGGGTGGATGGTTCGCCCTGCCCGATCCGGACCTGTCGGGCCGCTTCACCCAGCGCTACGAGGCCGCTTATGGCGCCGCGCCGCACCCGATCGCGGGTCTCGCCTATGACGGGATCGCGGCCATCGGCGCGCTGGTGAAAGCCGGCAACTCCAACGCACTGTCGGGGTCGGCCCTCACCCAGAGCCAGGGTTTCGTCGGCGTGAGCGGCGTGTTCCGCCTGCGCAGCGACGGCACCAACGAGCGCGGCCTTGCGGTCGCACAGATCCAGAACCAGCAAGTGGTCGTGATCGACCCCGCTCCGAGAAGCTTCTCCGGTGTCGGATTCTGATCTGCTCGAAGCCGTCAACGACGCTCCAGACGGGCTGATCGCCCCTGCAAACGACATCTTCGACCGCGTCGCGGTTGAAGCCGAGATCGAACGGGCGGCGGACGAGGCATCGGACGCCGCCGCGATCCGTAAGGCCACCGTCGCCGCGCTGAGCAAAGCCCAGACGCATGGCCGAGATCTGATCAAAGCGACGTTCCAGTCCCGGCCCCGCGCGGCGCGGGAGGCGGTGCAAAGCTACGCCTGGCTGACCGATTGTCTTGTCCAGACCGTGTTTCGCGTCGCGACCAAGCGTCTGCACCCGCAGCCCAACCCCACCGCCTCGCAACGCATGGCGGTGCTGGCGGTCGGCGGGTACGGCCGGTTCGAGATGGCGCCCTATTCGGACGTCGATCTCTTGTTCCTCACGCCTTACAAGATCACCGGCTGGGCCGAGAGCGTCATCGAATCGATGCTCTACATGCTGTGGGACCTGCACCTGAAGGTCGGCCACAGCTCGCGCACCATCAAAGATTGTCTGCGGTTGGGGAAAGAGGATTTCACGATCCGCACCGCCATGCTCGAAGTGCGTTATGTCGATGGCGATTTCGAGCTCGCACAGGAGCTGGCGTCGAAGCTGTTCGACGATCTGTTCGACGGCACCGCACCTGAATTCATCGAGGCCAAGCTCGACGAGCGGCAGAACCGCCACACCAAACAGGGTGGCCAGCGGTACGTCGTCGAGCCCAATGTGAAAGAGGGCAAGGGCGGCCTGCGCGATCTGCAGACGCTGATCTGGGTCGCCAAGTACCTGCACCGTGTCGTGCGGGCGCGCGAGTTGCGTGATGTCGGCATGTTCACGGATGAGGAATACGCGACCTTTGCCGAGGCCAACAATTTCCTCTGGGCGGTGCGCTGCCACCTGCATCTGATCGCAGGCCGCGCGATGGATCAGCTGACCTTCGACCTGCAACTCGAAGTGGCCGAGCGCATGGGCTATTCCGACAAGGGCGGGCGTCAGGGCGTCGAGCATTTCATGCAGGACTATTTCCTGCATGCCACGCAGGTGGGCGAGCTCACCCGCATCTTCCTGACTGGGCTCGAGAACGAGCACCTCAAGAAAGAGCCGATGCTCGTGGGGCTGTTCAAGCGCCGCAAGAAGATGAAGCCGGGCTACAAGGTCGAGAACGGGCGTCTGACGTTTGAGGACGAGGCGGCGTTTCTGGCCGACAAGCTGAACCTACTCAGGATTTTTGAGGAAGGGCTGCGCACCGGCGTGCTGATCCACCCGGACGCGATGCGCGTGGTGGCTGCGAACCTCGACCGGATCGACGACGACATGCGTGAGAACCGCGAGGCGTCGCGCATTTTCCTCGACCTGCTTTTGAAGCACGGCAACCCGGAGCGTGCGTTGCGCCGGATGAACGAGATCGGCGTGCTCGCGGCCTTCGTGCCGGAATTCGAACCGATCGTCGCGATGATGCAGTTCAACATGTATCACAGCTACACGGTCGACGAGCACACGATTCAGGTCATCTCGTCCCTCGCTGAGATCGAGCGGGGCGAACGGCTGGACGAACTGCCCTATGCCTCGCGCATCCTGAAAGAGGGTGTGAACCGCAAGGTTCTGTATGTCGCGCTGTTCTGCCACGACATCGGCAAGGGTCGGGAAGAGGATCACTCAATCCTCGGCGCCCGGATCGCGCGAAAGGTCGCGACCCGGCTGGGGCTGACCAAGCCCGAGGTCGAGACGGTCGAATGGCTGGTGCGATATCACCTGCTGATGTCCGACGTTGCGCAGAAGCGCGACCTGTCGGACCCGCGCACCATCAAGGGGTTCGCCAAAGCGGTGTCGAACAAGAAGCGGCTCGACCTGCTGCTCGTCCTCACCGTCTGCGACATTCGCGGCGTCGGTCCGGGTACGTGGAACAACTGGAAGGCGGCGCTGTTGCGCGACCTCTATCGCCAGACCGCACAGGCGTTGGACGAGGGGATCGAGGCGCTTACCACGACCGCGCGCACGGACGAGGCGAAGAAGGCCCTGCGTGGCGCGCTTGGCGACTGGGATCGCAAGGACCTGCGCACCGAGACCGGGCGTCACTACGACACCTATTGGCAGGGGCTCGGCACGGCTGAGCACGTCGTGTTCGCGAACCTGCTCAACGGGCTTGGCGCGGACGATATCCGCATCGGGCTGACGCAGGACCATGACCGGGATGCAACCCGTGCCGCCTTCGTGCTGGCCGACCACCCCGGCATCTTCTCACGCCTCGCGGGCGCTCTGGCGCTGGTCGGTGCGAACGTGGTGGATGCGCGGACCTATACGACCAAGGACGGCTGGGCGACGGCCGTGTTCTGGGTGCAGGACCACGACGGGCATCCGTTCGAGGACATCAAGCTCAAGCGGCTCGAGGACATGATCCACAAGACGCTGTCGGGCAAGGTCATCGCACGCGAGGCGATGAAGTCGCGCGACAAGATGAAGAAGCGCGAAAAGGCGTTCACGGTCCCCACCAACATCACCTTCGACAACGACGGGTCGGACATCTACACGATGATCGAGGTCGACACGCGTGACCGTCCCGGCCTGCTCTATGACCTGACGCGCACGCTGGCCGACAACCACGTCTATATCGCCAGTGCGGTCATCGCGACCTATGGCGAACAAGTCGTGGACACCTTCTACGTCAAGGATATGTTCGGGCTGAAATTCTTCTCGGATTCGAAGATGAAATCCCTCGAAAAGAAGTTGCGCGAGGCGATCGCCAAAGGCGCTGAAAGGGCAGATCAGTAATGGCAGGCATCCGGCTTTTGCGCGGATTTCTGACTGTCGGAGGCTGGACCGCGGCGAGCCGCGTTCTGGGTTTCGCCCGCGATGTCGCCATCGCCGGGGCGCTTGGCGCCGGTCCGATCGCCGAGGCGTTCTTCATCGCCTTCTCGCTCCCCAATATGTTCCGCAGGTTCTTTGCCGAGGGCGCGTTCAACACGGCCTTCATCCCGATGTTCTCGAAAAAGGTCGAGGCGGGGGACGGTGCGATGGAGTTCGCGCGCGACGCGCTGACGGGGCTCGCGACGATCCTGCTCGTGCTGACGGTGATCGCGCAGATTTTCATGCCCGCGCTGGTGCTGCTCATGGCCTCGGGGTTCGCCGAGGATGAGCGGCTGTCGCTCGCTACGGTCTATGGGCGGATCGCTTTCCCCTATATCTTCTTCATCTCTCTGGCGGCTCTGCTGTCAGGGCTTTTGAACGCCATCGGACGGTTTGCAGCGGCGGCGGCGGCACCCTTGCTTTTGAACGTGACGTTCATCGCCGCCATCATCGTGGCGTCCTATGCCGGTTACGATATCGGGCTGACGCTGTCCTGGGCGGTTCCCATCGCCGGTGTTGCGCAACTGGCGCTCGTCTGGATCGCTGCGGCCCGTGCCGGATA
Source organism: Pseudomonadota bacterium (assembly GCA_036154315.1). Classification (GTDB taxonomy): domain Bacteria; phylum Pseudomonadota; class Alphaproteobacteria; order Rhodobacterales; family Rhodobacteraceae; genus Maritimibacter. The sequence continues at coordinate 2,799 of JAYZLL010000038.1, read as the reverse complement.
CCGCTTGTTCCCGCGCATCCCGAAAATGACGCCTGAACTCAAACGGCTCGCAATCATCGCCGGCCCCGCAGCACTCGCCCAAGGCGTCGTGCAGGTGAACCTGCTCGTCGGGCGTCAGGTGTCGTCGTTCTTCGACGGGGCCATCGCATGGCTGAACTATGCAGACCGGCTGTATCAACTGCCCTTGGGGATCGTTGGCATCGGGATCGGCGTCGTGCTGCTGCCGGAGCTGTCGCGGCGTCTGCAAGCGGGCGACGATGGTGCGAGCCGCTGGTCGCTGTCGCGCGCGGGTGAGATCGCGCTGCTGCTCACGATCCCCTCGGCGGTGGCGCTGGTGGTGATCCCCCTGCCCCTCGTGTCGGTCCTGTTCGAGCGCGGCGCGTTCAGTGCGGACGACGCCGCGAACACGGCCTTGGCCGTTGCCGTCTATGGTCTGGGCCTGCCCGCCTTCGTCCTGCAAAAGGTGCTCCAGCCGGTCTATTTCGCGCGCGGCAACACCAAGACGCCGTTCTATTTCGCGCTGGTCTCGCTCGTCGTGAACGCCGCGCTGGCGATCGGGCTTGCCCCGGTGATCGGCTATATCGCTGCGGCCTTCGGCACCACGCTCGCCGGTAGGGCGATGACCATCGGCCTGTGGATCGGGACCGCCCGGATGGGCGAGAGCACGCGGTTCGACAAACGGTTCTGGCGCAAGCTCTGGGGCATCCTCGCGGCCAGTGCCGTGATGGGGGCCGAACTGGCGGGCGCAGTCATCGTTCTGGGGCCGATGTTCGGCACGCCGGGGCTGAAGGCCGTCGCGCTCCTCATCCTTATCGCCTCGGGCACGATCACCTATTTCGTCGCAGGCCGCCTGTTCGGGGCGGTGCGCCTGTCGGACCTCAAGGCGATGATGCGACGCGGCTAGGCCGGTCAGGCGCGGCGGCGGATCCGCTCGACGATGCGGTCCCATGCGCCCGGGTACAGGAGCGCGGCGAGGAAGAAGCCGGAGACGAAGCCCGCCACCTCGGCCACCCAGCCGGTGCCTGCGCCGAAGAACACGCCGAAGATGAACTGGATCGCCAGAAGCGCGCCGATAAGGCCGAAGGCCTGAATCTGACGCCCGCCGGTTTCGCCTAGGCGGGTGTAGAGGATGAGCGTAAAGGCCCCGATCAGGGAATAGGCACCGGGATAACCGCCGAAAAGCGGCACCCGCGTATCCCAGACGATGCCATAGACCAGCGCGCCGATGATCGACGCGCCGAGAAAGATGATAAGCACGTTCCACTGGCCCATCCGCTCCGCCACCATCTTGCCGAGCGCAAGGATGAAGACGACGACGAACACCGCCTGCGTGAAGCTGCCCTGCAGGAGCGGGTATGTCACGAAGCGCATCAGATATTGCAGACGGATGGTCTGGTTCTCGATCATCCACCCCAGAAGCGGTTCGTAGAACCCGTAATCCTCGATCATCGTCAGGCGCAGGCCGGTCGCCTCGGGGCCCCCGACAATGCCGGAGCTCGTGGCGAGAAAGATCAGCTCGATGATCGCGATGACGGCCGCGAGGGCCAGCACAACGGGCGGCAACGGGTTCACGGGCCGTGTCGTATTGGTCGGATGCGTCATGCGGGCCTTCCTTGACGGAGTTGTCACGCGTAGGTAAGCGAGCCGGGCAGAGAAATCCAGACGGAGTTCGTCATGTCGGACCAGACCTTTTCCCCCCGTGCGTTTTCCGGGATCAAGCCGTCGGGCGGCCTGACCCTTGGCAATTACCTCGGTGCGATCAAGCGCTGGGTCGATATGCAGGAGGATCCGACCTATGAGACGATCTTCTGCGTCGTGGACATGCACGCGATCACCGTCTGGCAGGACCCGGCGGACCTGACCCGCGCGACGCGCGAAGTCGCGGCCTCGATGATCGCGAGCGGGATCGACCCGGAGCGGTCGGTTCTGTTCAATCAGGCGCGTGTCCCGGCCCATACCGAGCTGGGGTGGCTCTTCTCCTGCGTGGCGCGCGTGGGCTGGATGAACCGGATGACCCAGTTCAAGGACAAGGCGGGCAAGAACGCCGAGAAGGTGTCCTTGGGGCTTTACGCCTATCCCGCGCTGATGGCCGCCGACATCCTGCTTTACCACGCGACCCATGTGCCGGTGGGCGAGGACCAGAAGCAACACGTCGAATTGACCCGCGACATCGCGGCCAAGTTCAACCACGACTACGGCGTGGATTTCTTCCCCCTGACCGAGCCGGTCACGGAAGGCCCGGCCATGCGGGTGATGAACCTGCGCGACGGATCAAAGAAGATGTCGAAGTCGGGCGAAAGCGACATGGAGCGGATTAACATGCTCGACGACGCCGACGCGATATCGAAGAAGTTCAAGAAAGCGCGCACGGACCCGGAGGCTTTGCCCTCGGAGGTTGAAGGGTTGAAAGATCGGCCCGAAGCCAAGAACCTCGTCAACATCTACGCGGGCCTGTCGGACATCACCGCCGAGGCCGTGCTGGCCGAGTTCGGCGGCGAAGGCTGGGGCAAGTTCAAACCGGCGCTCGCCGACCTCGCGGTCGCAAAGTTGGCCCCGGTGTCGGACGAGATGCGCCGCCTGTTGGACGCGCCCGACGAGTTGGACGCAATCATGGCGCGCGGCGCGGAGCGGGCTTCGGCACTTGCTGAGCCGATCCTCAAGAAGACCTACGAGATCATGGGCTTCGTGCGCTAAGGGTTTCGCGGCCGCCCCCAGCCACCACCCCCCCGGGGGGGGGGGGGCGGCGCGCCCCCCCCGCACACCCCACCCACACCAAACACAAGAAAACACACCGCCGCC
>JAYZLL010000037.1:0-36175 GCA_036154315.1 Pseudomonadota bacterium | reverse complement strand
GAAAATACCTCGGGAGGGTCTAGGTTGGTCATGTTCGCCTGCAAACATGACCTTGGCTGGCCCTCCCAGCCGGTCGGATGGGCGCAAGCCCATTCGAAACCCCTCCCGCATTGCCCTTAGGCCGGTGACCTCCTAGAACTACGTCAGGCAAGAGCGAGGCAGACATGACCACCCCGAAACCCGTCGTGTTGTGTATCCTCGATGGCGGGGGCCTTAGGGTCGAAAGCTCTGGCCACGCGGTTGCGTTGGCCGAGACGCCGGCGTTTGACGAGCTGATGATGATCTGCCCGAATGCGACGCTTATCACGCATGGCAACGATGTGGGTCTGCCGTCGGGCCAGATGGGGAATTCCGAGGTCGGGCACACCAATATCGGCGCGGGCCGGGTGGTGGCGATGGACCTTGGGCAGATCGATCTTGCCATCGAGGACCGGTCGTTTTTCCAGAACGCGGCGCTGATGCAGTTCATCGACGATATGAAGGCTTCGGGCGGGACCGCGCATCTGATGGGGCTGGTGTCGCCGGGTGGGGTGCATTCGCATCAGGATCACATCGTGGCGGCGGCGCAGGCGCTCGTGCAGGCGGGGGTTCCGGTCTGCGTGCATGTCATCACCGACGGGCGCGACGTGGCGCCGCGCTCGGCGCGCGAGCAGGTGGCCAAGTTCGTGGCCGATCTGCCGGAGGGTGTGACTGTGGGCAGCGTCACCGGGCGCTACTTTGCGATGGACCGGGACAATCGGTGGGAGCGGGTGTGCCGCGCCTATGACGCGATGGTCAAGGGCATGGGCGGTAAGGCCGAGTCTGCGGATGCGGCGATAGTGGCGTCGTATGACGCGGACACGTCGGACGAGTTCATCGAGCCGGTGGTGATCGACGGCTACAAAGGTATCGCGGATGGCGACGGCGTCTTTTTCGTCAACTTCCGGGCCGACCGGGCGCGGGAGATTCTGCGGGCCATCGGAGAGCCGGGGTTTGCCGAATTCGACGTCGGCCAGCGGCCCAAGCTTGCCGCGCTTCTGGGGATGGTCGAGTATTCCAAGGGTCACAACGACTATATGACCACGGTGTTTCCGAGCGAGGATATCGTGAATACGCTGGGGGCCTGGGTCGCCAAGCAGGGCAAACGGCAGTTCCGGCTGGCCGAGACCGAGAAATATCCCCATGTCACCTTCTTCCTCAACGGCGGCAAGGAGGACCCGGAGGAGGGTGAGGATCGCTATATGGCGCAGTCGCCCAAGGTCGCGACCTATGACTTGCAGCCTGAGATGAGCGCACCCGAAGTAGGGCGCGAACTCGTCAAAGCGATCCATGAGAAATACGATCTGATCGTCGTGAATTTCGCCAACCCCGACATGGTCGGGCACACCGGCGATCTCGATGCCGCCATCGCTGCCGTCGAGGCCGTGGACAAGCAGGTGCTCGAAGCGATGATCGCGCTCAAGGAAGAGGGCGGGACGATGATCGTGACTGCCGATCACGGCAACTGCGAGATGATGGTGGACCCGGCCACGGGTGGGCCGCACACGGCGCATACCACGAACCCGGTGCCGGTCGCGTTGTTCAACGGGCCTGTGGGCGCCAAGATCAAGTCGGGGCGGCTGGCCGACCTTGCGCCCAGTCTGCTCGACCTCATGGGGCTCGACCAGCCTGCCGAGATGACCGGCGAGAGCCTGATCCTTCGGTGAGACGGGCGGCGCTCCTTTTCGCCGCGTTTGTCGCGCTGGCGGGTCCGGGTTCGGCGCAGACCGATCCGACGCAGAGTGCGCGGGAGGCGATGGAGCTTTTGACCGAAGCCTCGCGCGCGCTGGACGGTGCGGATGGGGCGAGCGACCGGGTCGAGGCGCTGACCCAGACCGTGCAGGCCTATGAGGCGGGTTTGGCGGCGCTGCGCGAAGGATTGCGGCAGGCGCGGGTGCGCGAGGCGGCGATTGACGGCGTGTTCCGGGCCGAGAATGAGCGGTTGGCGCAGCTTCTGGGTGTGCTTCAGGCCATCGAAGCCTCGCCCGAGCCGCATCTTCTGCTTCATCCCGAGGGGCCGGTGGGCACTGCGCGCACGGGGATGATCCTGTCCGAGGTTACGCCTGCGCTCAATGCCGAGGCGGGGCGGCTCAAGGCCGCGTTGCAGGAGGTTGCGATGTTGCGGGCGTTGCAGGAATCTGCGGTGTCGACGCTGGAAGAGGGGCTTTCGGGCGTGCAGCGGGCGCGCACCGCGCTTAGTCAGGCGATGTCGAACCGCACCGACCTGCCGGTGCGCATCACCGCCGACCCCGAGGCGATGGAGAACCTGATCGCCACGGCCGATACGCTGGAGAGTTTCGCGTCGGGTCTGATGTCGGCCACTGTCGAGGACACCAGCGTGTCCATCGCCAACCCGGATTTCGTCGAAGCGCAGGGCACGCTGGAGCTGCCGGTTCTGGGGCGAGTCATTCGCCGGATGAACGAGGCGGATGCGGCGGGTGTGCGTCGCCCCGGTTGGGTGATCGCGACCCGACCTCTCACCCTCGTCACGCTTCCGTGGCCTGCGACCATCCGATACTTGGGCCCGCTTCTGGATTATGGTCAGGTGGCCATTGTGGAGCCGGGGGAGGATTATTTGATGGTGTTTGCGGGGCTTGGCCAGTTGTTCGGCGAAGTGGGCGAGGTTCTGCCGAGAGGGGCACCCATCGGGCTTATGGGCGGGGCTGCGCCGACCGACCCTCAAGCGTTTTTGATTTCCAACGACACCGCAGGAGGCGCAGAAGCGAACCAGACGCTGTATCTCGAACTCCGTGAAAACAGCGAGCCTGTGGACCCGGCGGACTGGTTTGCGGTATCCGGGGAGTGAGTGGCGCATAGTCGCACGCAATTCGACACGAAAGTGAGCAGACGAGACATGAAGAAATTCCTGATGGCCGCCGTCGGCGGCACGCTCGCAGGGGCAGTTCTGACCACGCAGGTGGCTGGTCCGCTTCTGGCACAAGACGGCAATCGTTCCACGACGGTCTACCAGCAACTCGATCTGTTCGGTGACGTGTTCGAGCGTATCCGCGCGCAATATGTCGAGGACGTGGAAGAGTCGGAGCTGATCGAAGCTGCGATCAACGGCATGCTTCAGTCGCTCGATCCGCACTCCAGCTATCTGCCGCCCGATGACGCCGATGCGATGCGCGTGCAGACGCGCGGGTCTTTCGGGGGTCTCGGGATCGAGGTCACGCAGGAAGAAGGTTTCGTCAAAGTCGTCTCGCCGATGGACGGCACGCCGGCCGATCAGGCGGGCGTTCTGGCCGGTGACTTCATCACCCATGTGGATGGCGAGAGCCTGCTCGGTCTGACGCTGGACGAGGCGGTCGATCTGATGCGCGGCCCCATCGGGTCCGAGATCATCGTCACTCTCGTGCGCGAGGGCGAAGAAGAGCCGTTCGACGTGTCGATCATCCGCGACACCATCAAACTGACCGCCGCCACGGTGCGTCGGCAGGGTGAAGCGGTGGTGATCCGGATTACGACCTTCAACGACCAGACCTATCCGAACGTCACCGACGGCTTCACCGAAGTGGTCGAAGAGATGGGCGGCATGGACAATGTCGAGGGTGTCGTGCTCGACCTGCGCAACAACCCCGGCGGTCTGCTCAAGCAGGCGATCGCGGTGTCGGATGCCTTCCTCGAAGGCGGTGAGATCGTGTCGACCCGTGGCCGCGACCCGGAAGAATCGGACCGCGTGAACGCCACGCCGGGCGATATCACCGAGGGCAAACCGCTGGTCGTGCTGATCAACGGCGGCTCGGCTTCGGCCTCGGAAATCGTTGCCGGTGCACTGCAGGATCACCATCGCGGTGTCGTCGTGGGCACCAAGTCCTTCGGTAAGGGGTCGGTCCAGACGGTCATGCCGCTGCGTGGCGATGGCGCGATGCGCCTGACCACGGCGCGCTATTACACCCCGTCGGGTCGTTCGATTCAGGCGCTGGGCGTTTCGCCCGACATCGTGGTCGAACAGCCGATCCCCAGCCCGAACGCCGAGGACGAGGAGGAGACCAACGGTCGTCCGCCCCGCACCGAAGCCGATCTGCGCGGTTCGCTGAACAACGACAGCCTGACCGAGGACGAGATCCGTCAGATCGAGTTGGAGCGGGAAGAAGCGGAAGCTGCCGCTGCGCTGCGCGACGAGGACTTCCAACTGTCCTACGCCGTGGACCTGCTGCACGGTCTGTCGACCTTCGGGCGCGAGTGATCCGGGCATGACGCCCGAAGAGATCGCGGCGCTGCCCTATCGGCCCTGCGTGGGCGTGGTGCTGGCGAATGCCGAGGGTAAGGTGTTCGCCGGTCAACGCATCGACGCCAAGGATCTGGGCACCGACGCGACCGCCTGGCAGATGCCGCAGGGCGGTGTGGACAAGGGTGAGGCGCCGCGGGATGCGGCGCTTCGCGAGCTTTGGGAAGAGACCGGGGTGACCGCCGACCTCGTCGAGGTCGAGGCCGAGCATCCCGACTGGCTGACCTATGATCTGCCGCATGATCTGGTCGCGAGCGGCAAGGTCTGGAAGGGCAAGTTCAAGGGGCAGGAACAGCGGTGGTTCCTGCTGCGTTTCAAAGGCACTGACGATCAGGTCGACATCGCGACCGAGCACCCGGAGTTCAGCACATGGACATGGATCGACCCCGACGAGATGATCGCGCGCATCGTGCCGTTCAAGCGCGACATCTACCGCGCGGTTCTGGACGAGTTTCGCGCGCGGCTCTGAGCTTTGCGCTGGCCGCGATGGTCCTGCCGGGACCGGCGGCGGCGTTGTCGTGCATGCGCTATGATCCGGTGACGGCGTTTCATGAGGCCGACGAGTCTGCGAAGCGCTATATGGTCGTACGCGGGGCCTTGAGTTTCGATGCCGAGGGGCTGCCCGAAAGCTACGACGAGGATGCGCCGGAGGAATGGCTGACGAACGGCCGTGTGGTCGGCAAGTCGCTGGCGGCGGACGGGTTTCTGAACGACTTCGCCGAGGATATCGTGGTGGTCGTGGGCTGTATCGGCCCGTGGTGCGGGATGCCGCAGGCCTCGGACGATGCGCTGATGTTCCTCAGGGTCGAGGCGGATGGGGCGGCGATCTACCTCGATGTCGATCCCTGCATGCCGCATCACTTTGCCGAGGCGAGTGAGGCGGATTTCGAGGCGATGGAGGCCTGTATGGCCGGGGATTGCCCGCCGGTGGCCGAGTAGTTTCGCCGCGGGATTGCGCCCGCGTCGATCTGTTGGGGGGCCAGCCCCCAAACCTCCGCATCGTTGGGGGGCCAGCCCCCCAAACCCCCCGGAGTATTTCGAGCAAGATGAAGGGGCGCGGTTTGGGGCGGGTTCATCAGGCCGACTCCACATGAGAACAAAACGTGAATATACTTGCGACTCATGTTCGTGGAGCTTTGCATAACGTCGAATTTCACGTTTCTCACGGGCGGGAGCCATGCCGAGGAATACGTGGATCGGGCGGCGCTGACCGGGATGCGGGCGCTGGCGGTGGCCGATGTGAATTCGGTCGCCGGGATCGTGCGCGCGCATACGTTCAGCCGGGAGATCGCGAAGATGGCCGAGGCGCGGGCGCGGCTGGAGGCGGAGCAGGGCCTCATCGGGCCGCCGAAGCCTGCGCATCTGCCGGAGCCCTATCGTCTGCCGATCGACAATGCGCCGCGGCTGCTGCCTGCCGCGCGGATCGTCACCGAGGAGGGGCTGGCGTTCACCGCCCTGCCACGGGATCGGGCGGCGTGGGGGCGGCTGTCGCGGTTGATCTCGACCGGGCGGCTCAGGACCGAGAAGGGGTCGTGTCTCATCAGGCTGGGCGATCTGGCTGGTGCGCTCGATGGGATGGAGCTTTTGCTGCATCCGCCGGGGGCCGGGCTGCGCAAGATGATCGGGCCGCTGCTCGCGCGCTACCGCGCCGATATGCATCTGGTGCTCGCGCCGCGCTATGACGGGCGTGATCCGGTGCGGTTCGCGCATCTGGCGGCGCTGGCAAAGGAGCTGGGTCTGCCGACCGTGGCCAGTGCCGAGCCGATCATGCATCACGGGCGGCGGCGCAAGCTGGTCGATGTGCTGAGCGCGGTGCGCGAAGGCGTGCGGGTCGAGGCGTTGGGGCATCTGGCGCAACCCAATGCCGAGCGGCGGCTGAGGTCGGAGGGGGAGATGCTGCGGCTTTTTGCCGGGCATGAGGATGCGGTGCATCGGTCGGGCGAGATCGCGGATCGGCTGGGGTTTCAGCTCGACGAGTTGCGCTATGAGTATCCGTCGGAGATCGCGGATGGCGAGACGCCCTCGGCGCGGCTGTCGCGGCTGGCCCGGCGGGGGCTGCGCGAGCGGTATCCGGCGGGGGCGCCGGAGCGGGTGGCGAAGATGCTGGAGCATGAGCTGACGCTCATCGCCAAGCTGAAGTATGAGCCCTATTTCCTGACCGTGAACGATATCGTCGCCTTTGCCCGGTCGCGCGGCATCCTGTGTCAGGGGCGCGGGTCGGCGGCGAATTCGGTGGTCTGTTATGCGCTGGGTGTGACCAGCGTGAGCCCCGAGATCGGAACGATGGTGTTCGAGCGTTTCGTGTCCGAGGCGCGGGACGAGCCGCCGGATATCGACGTGGATTTCGAGCATGAGCGGCGCGAGGAGGTGATCCAGCACATCTATCAGCGCTACGGGCGGCACCGGGCCGGGCTGTGCGCCACGGTCATCCATTATCGCGGCAAGCGGGCGATCCGCGAGGTGGGGCGCGCGATGGGGCTGACCGAGGACACGATCGCGAGCATGTCGTCACAGGTCTGGGGCTGGGGCGGCACGGGGATGCGGGCGGCGCGGCTGCGTGAGATCGGATTGGACCCGGAGGATGCCAAACTCGATCAGGTGCTCGATCTGGTGGACGAGATACAGGGGTTTCCCCGGCACCTCAGCCAGCATGTCGGCGGGTTCATCATCACGGAAGGTAGGCTCGATGAACTGGTGCCGATCGAGAATGCGACGATGGAGGATCGGACGGTCATCTGCTGGGACAAGGACGACATCGACGCGCTGGGCATCCTCAAGGTCGATGTGCTGGCGCTGGGGATGCTGACCTGTATCCGCAAGGCGTTCGGCCTGATGGACAGTCACTTGGGGGTGGACCATACGCTCGCCTCGCTGCCGCCCGAGGACCCGGTGGTCTACGACATGCTGTGCCGGGCGGACAGTCTGGGGGTGTTTCAGGTGGAAAGCCGCGCGCAGATGAATTTCCTGCCGCGGATGAAGCCGCGCACGTTCTACGACCTCGTCATTCAGGTGGCGATCATCCGGCCGGGGCCGATACAGGGCGATATGGTGCATCCGTTCATTCGGCGGCGAAACGGCGAGGAGGCGGTGGAGTTTCCGTCCGACGCGCTGGGCGCGGTTCTGGGCAAGACGCTGGGGGTGCCGCTGTTTCAGGAACAGGCGATGCAGATCGCCATCACGGGCGCCGGGTTCACGCCGGAAGAGGCGGATCAGCTCAGGCGCTCGCTCGCCACTTTCAAGAAGCATGGGAGCGTGAGTGATTTCCGCACCCGGTTCATCCGCGGGATGCGGGCGAACGGATACGATCTGGACTTTGCCGAGCGGTGTTTCTCCCAGATCGAGGGGTTCGGCTCCTACGGGTTTCCCGAGAGCCATGCGGCGAGTTTCGCGCTGCTCGTCTATGCGAGCGCGTGGATCAAGTGTCATCACCCCGGTATCTTCTGTTGTGCGCTGCTCAATGCGCAGCCGATGGGGTTCTATGCGCCCGCGCAGATCGTGCGGGATGCGCGCGAACATGGGGTCGAGGTGCGGCCCGTCTGCATCAATGCGAGCTACTGGGACAATGTGATGGAGCCGGACGGCAAAGGCGGGCTCGCCGTGCGGCTGGGGTTCCGGCAATTGCGCGGGATGGCCGAGGAGGAGGCCGCGTGGATCACGGCGGCGCGCGGCAACGGCTATGCGGTGCTGGAGGACGTGTGGCGGCGGTCGGGCGTGTCGCCCCGCCTGCTCGCGCGGCTGGCCGAGGCGGATGCTTTTGCCGAACTAGGCCTCAGCCGGCGCGAGGCGCTGTGGGAGGCGCGGGCGATCACCGGGGAGAAGCCCCTGCCGCTGTTCGCGGGCGATCTGGACGGCGAGGGGATCGTGGAGCCTGCCGCCTATTTCCCCGAGATGAGCGAAGGCGAGCAGGTGGTGGAGGATTTCGTGTCGATGCGGCTGACGTTGCGCTCGCACCCCATCGCGCTGATCCGCCACATGCTGACGCCGGAGCGGGGGGCGCCGGTCTAGGGTGTCGGGGGCACGCCGATGACGGGGCCGTGCAGAGCGTAGAGGGTGAGCCAGAGGGCGATGGCGATGGCGGTGCGGATCGCGAGGCTCCGGGCGTTCGCCCTGCACCACGTGGGGCGCGCGAGCGGGCGCAGGGAGAGGATCGCGGTGGTCGCGAAAAAGGCGGGCGCATCGGGGCCGAGGCTCTGGCGCGCGCGGGCGTCGAAGATCGGGATGGCGGCGAGGGCGAGGGCCGCGAAGAGGCCGAAGAGGATGACGTGGGCGAGGTCGCCGTTCGGGACCATGTGGGCGAGGGCCCAGAGCGCGAGTGCCACGAACAGCGGGTGGCGGGAGAGGGCGGCGAGGCCGGGATCAGCCGGGTCGAGCGGAACGCCACGTTTGCCGCCGAGGGTGAAGGGCTGGCGCAGGCCGGGGCCTGCGGCGGCGAGGATCAGGGCCACGGGCATCGCCAGATTGGGCACCCAGCGGGTCCAGCCGGTTTGCGGCCAGAGTTCGACAAAAGGCGCGCGGCCTGCGGCGGCGATCACCCAGACGAGGAGCGCGAGGGACAGAAGGCCGTAACCTGCGAAATACGCCCGGCGGCCGATGCGCGCGATCAGTCGCCCGCGCAGGTCGCCCAGACGGGGAAGGAAATGGCTCGCCACGAAGAGGGCGAGCGCGAGGGTGTATTCGGTCCAGCCTGTCACCGCTGACCTCCGTCGGCGAAGTCGTGCGCAACCGCTATAGCACTCATCCGTGGATTGAAAATGAACCGGACCCGCGCGATAACGCGGCCAAACGGCACACAGGCCGAACCCGCGAACAGGATATGAGACGATGATCGACAGACGGACCCTGATGAAACTCGGCGCTGCGGCGCCTCTGGTCACTTTGCTGCCGCGTGTCGGTCAGGCCGCGTTCCAGCCGCAGCCCGCAGGCTGGCGCACGTTCGAGCTGACCACGCGGGTCGAGCTTCCGGCTGGTGGCAAGCCTGCGCAGGCCTGGGTGCCGGTGCCGTCGGTGACGGAAGAGGGCTGGATGAAGGCGCATGCGCCGGAGTGGACGACCAACGCGGACACCGCCGAGATCGTGACGGACGGGCCGAGCGGGGCGCAGTATCTGCATGCCACTTGGGCGAATGCTGAGACCGCGACGCTCGAAGTGGTCGCGCGGGTCGAGACGCAGGACCGCGCCAAGGATCTGAGCGCGCCGACGAGCGATGCGGTGCTGAGCGACGAGGAGCGCGCGCTTTACACGGCGGCGACCGAGCTTTTGCCGACGGACGGGATCGTCAAGGAAACCGCCGATATGATCACCGAATATGCGGATACCGATCTGCGCAAGGCGCGGTCGATCTATGAGTGGATCGTCGAGAACACCGCGCGCAACCCCGACACGCCGGGGTGTGGGCTGGGCGACATCGCCTCGATGCTCGAAGTGGGCGATCTGACGGGCAAATGCGCCGACCTCAACGCGCTCTACGTGGGTCTGGCGCGGGCGGCCGGGCTGCCGGCGCGCGACGTGTACGGTCTGCGCGTGGCGCCGTCGGCCTTTGGCTACAAGAGCCTTGGCGCCGGGTCCGAGGACGTGACCAAGGCGCAGCATTGCCGGGCCGAGGTGTTCGTCGAGGGCTACGGCTGGATTCCCGCCGACCCCGCCGATGTGCGCAAGGTGATGTTGCAGGAGGGCGAGGGGAACCTGCCGCTCGACCATCCGATGGTGGAAGACGCGCGGGCCGGGCTGTTCGGGAGCTGGGAAGGCAACTGGGTCGGCTACAACTTTGCCCATGACGTGGTGCTGCCGGGGGCCGAGCAGGGCACCGTGCCGTTCCTGATGTATCCGCAGGCCGAGATCGACGGCGAGCCGCGTGACGAGCTCGACCCGGCGAGCTTTGCCTATGCGATCACGGCGGTCGAAGTCACCGGCTGAGGATCAGTCCTGCGTTTCGAGGACCGGGGGGTGAACCCCGCTCCACGGAATTTCGAGCACGAAGTGGAGGCCGTTCGGGCGCAGGTTGCGTTCGAACGAGCCCTCAAGCTGCCGTTCGATCATCAGGGTCAGGAGCCGTGAGCCAAAGCCGCCGTCGACCTTGTCGGTGGTCTGGATCGGCTCGCGGCAGGTTTCGCACCAGTCGATGCGCAGGGTGTTACGGTCGGTGATGTCCCATCCGACGGCGAGCCGCCCGCTGCTATCGGCCAGCGCGCCGTATTTGGCGGCGTTGGTGACGAGTTCGTGCAGGACGAGGCCGAGCGCCTGACATTGGCTGGAGGACAGGACCACGTCGGGGCCGGTCAGTTTCGCGGTGCCGTCTCCGCCCGAGACGTAGGGCGCGAGTTCCTGATCGAGAAGTGTGCGCAGCGCCACAGGCTCCCACTTGAGATCAGCGAGGAGCGAGTGGCTTTTCGACAGCGCGCCGATGCGGGACACCAGCTTGTCGCGCATGACCTTGGGGTCTTCGGGCCGGGCGAGGCGCACGATGGCCTGCGCGACCGACAACAGGTTGCGGGCGCGGTGGTTGATCTCGTTCGACATGACGCGCTCACGCTCGACGGCGCGGGCACGGGCGACGAGGTGCATGGTGCGTTCGAGCACGGCTTCGACCATCTCGACCTCTTCATCGGTCCAGTGGCGCGGGGTCATGGAGTGGACGAAAATGACGGCGGTGGTCTGACCGTCTTCGGCCCACGGCACGGCGAGCGCGGCCTCGCACCCGATGGAGGCGAGCACTTGCTTTTCCACGGCGAGCCGGTCGGCGTCGGTGCCGTCGAGCCGGATCACATGGCCGTCGAGCAGCTTGGCCCAAGCGGTGTGGTCGAGCGTTGCCGCACCCGGGCGGGGCGTCACCGGGTCGATGCCGGGCGCGTTCCATTGTTCGGTGATGTCGAGTTGGGTGGCGGGCCCTGCTGCCGCCCGTTCGCGCAGCCCGACACGGTCCGCGCCAAGGTGTTCACCCAGCATGGCCAGCGTCTTGGGCCGGATCAACGCCGGATCGCCGAGGTTGCGAAAGACGTCGCTGAGTTCCAGAAGGAACGAGGTGTTGCGCTGGCGGACAAGCTGCGGCGTCGTCTCGCTGCCGGAGTTGTAGATACCGCCGATCGAGCCATCGTCGGTGCGGATCGGGGTGAAGTTGTAGGTCCAGTACGTCTCTTCCTCGACGCCGAAGCGGCGCATGGGGAGCATCTGGTTTTCAAGAAACAGGCCTTGGCCGGACGAGATCACCTCGGTGAATTGCGGTTCGATGATGTGCCAGATGTCGGACCAGACCTGGGCAGCGGGCTCGCCCAGACAGTCCGGGTGGCGCGGGCCGGGGATGGTGGACCATGCGTCGTTGTAGAGCAGGCGCAGGTCCGAGCCCCAGTAGATGCAGGTCGGGAACGCGGAATTGAGCGCGATGCCGAGCGCCGAGCGCAGGGCGGTCGGCCAATCTTCGGGCGGGCCCAAGGGGTGATCCGTCCAGTCGAACGCGCGCATCCGTTCCGACATTTCGCCGGGTGCGGACAAGAACGATGATCTGTCGAATACGGGTGGTTGGCGTCTGAGCAACCGAGGGTCCAGTTCCACTTGGCAGGCGCGACTCACCGTCGCGGCCCGCAGGGGTTTGATGATCCACGTTAGGTGGAACCACCGGTCTCACGCAAATCCTTTTATTGAATGGATATTTTCGGGTGCGCGGGTTTCGGCTTTCGGGAACATCGAAGGTCACGCATGGTTGGTCCTGTATGGACGGCCAGAACAAAGGGGGCGCGTTGCCCGAGATATGAGCGACACGACACATCATTCGCCAAGAAACCTCGCCTTTTCCGGTCGGGAGTGGTTTGCCATCCTCAAGCGGGTCTGGACCCGGTTTAACGAGAACCGTCTGACCCTGATCGCGGCCGGGGTCGCGTTTTTTGCGCTCTTGTCGCTGTTTCCGGCGATCACCGCCACGATCGCCCTTGCGGGGCTGGTGTTTCAGCCCGCCGAGATTACCGAGCCGTTGCAGGAATTCGCGGCGGCTTTGCCGGACGGGGCCGCCGACATCATCATCGATCAGGCGACATCCGTGACCGGGTCGGATGAGGGCGGGCTGGGGCTTGCGGCCATTCTGGGCATCGTGCTTGCGCTCTATTCCGCCTCAAAGGGGGTCGAGAACCTGATGGTGGGGCTGAACATCGCCTATGCCGAGAAGGACGAGCGCGGGTTCATCAAGTCGAAGCTGACGGTGTTCGGGCTGACGCTGTTTCTGATCCTCGGGGTCATCATCGCGCTGGGCGTGATGGTCGTGGTGCCTGTGGTCCTGAACTTTCTGCCGATTGGTGGCGCGGTCGAGACACTGGTGCGCGTGGTGCCTTGGTTCGTGCTTCTGTTCTTCACCATCGGCGCGTTTTCGATCCTGTTCCGGTTCGGGCCGGACCGGCGTTCGGCGCGCTGGGTCTATATCGTTCCCGGTGCCGTGTTGGCCTGTCTGCTGTGGATCGCGGCCTCGGTGGGCTTTTCGATCTATGCCGACAACTTCGGGAGCTATCAGGAAAGCTTCGGCACGCTGGCAGGGGCGATCGTGCTGCTCATGTGGCTGTGGATTTCGGCGCTGGTCATCCTGTTGGGGGCCGAGCTCAATGCCGAGATCGAGGCGCAGCATCTGCTGGATACGACCGTGGGCCGTGATCTGCCGCGCGGGCAGCGCGATGCGGTGAAGGCGGACGAGTTCGCCGGGCGGTTATGACCCGGCGCCCTCGGTGGTGACGAAGCCGTAGTCGGCTAGTTCTTCTTGCGACAACAGATAGATCTGGTCGGGCGGGGTGCGCATGGCGTGTTCCATGACGCCCAGACCGATGCCCATTCGGGCGAGGTAGGACATGACTTCGGCCTGACCGCGCTGGATGTCCTCGACCGCCATGAAAGCGGGGAGGATGGTGCGCTCGCCGAAGTAGTGCTGGTGGACGCCGACCTGACCGTTGTTCGCGACCGTGCGTTCGACGCCGCCCGCGAGCATGTAGGGGCAGGCGGACAGGCAGATGGCGCCGGAAGCGATTTCCGTGTCGATGCCGCTGCCCCGGATCAGGTCGCCGATTTCCAGCGCGTCCGAGACCGAGCCGCCGGGGCTGTCCAGTTGGATGATCTCGACCAGTTGCCCGGCATTGGCGCGGGTGGTCAGCTCGTCACCGATCCGCGCGCCGTCGCCCGGTGCGATTTGGCCGGTGAGGGTCAGGGTCGTGCCGTCCGACGAGATCTCGAGCCGCTCTGGCATCGGCCCCGTGTCGGGCCGGGTGCCGGGCAGGGTCGAGGGCGCGCGGTCGGGCGAATAGGGCCGGGTCGAGGGGCCGGAGGGCGTCTGCCGTGTGAGCGGGTCGACGCCGGGAAAGCTCGCCGACAGGTCGGTGATGAGGAGGGCGGCGGCAATGGCCACCTGCACGCCCACGATCCCCGCGATGGCCCGCCGGATGCCGGTCGGGGCCGGTTCGGTGGCGTCGGTGGTCTCGGCCGTCATGTCAGTCCACCGCCCGGACGTGGCGTTTGTCGTTGTCGCGCTCGGGCGGCGTCGGGTCCGGCTGTTGCGGGATCATGTCGAGGCTGCGCGCCGCGTCGATGGCCGCGCGCATTTCGGCCACGGTCATGGTGTCTTCGACGGTCTGCACGCCGTTGCCCTGACGGATCGCGGCATGGGTGACCATGAGAACGAAAACGAGCACGGCGGGCAGGAGGTCGATGGCGATGGCGCCCGCCCATGAGGGCACGAAGTTGCCCGCGTAGCGGATCACGGCATCGGCGGCAGAGAGCGGAGTGTATTCAATTTCCTGAGCATCGGGGAGGGCCTGAACCTCGGCCGCGGCGGCCTCAAGCGTCGAGGCGCGGTCGGCCAGAAGCGTCATGACGCTGGCGATGGTGGATTGCTGGCTCGCGCGGCCTTCGACCGAGCTTGCGTCGAGATCGGGGAGGACGACGCTGTCGCGCAGATCGGCAGAGGCGCGGGCCACCAGCGGGGCCACGTTCAACTGGCGCAGTTCCGCGATCAGGCCGGACAGGCGCACGGCCTCTTCGGCGAAGCGGACCGAGCGGGCTTCGACCGCGCCGGGTTCGACGGAGAGCGAGCGCATGCGGCTGAGGACCGCGTTGCCTTGGGCAAAGGCCTCTTCGACCTCCTGCTCCTGCGCGGCGATCTGGTCTTCGAGGCCCTGAAGCTCGGCGGATTTCTGGGTGAGAACGCGGAACACGGCGCCACGACCGGCGAGGCCCGAAAGGTTCCCGCTGTCTTCCTGCGCCGAAAGGTCCTGGAACGTCTCGCGGGCACGGGCCACGTCACGTTGGAGCGCCTGACCGGCGATGGTCTTGGAATGCGCGCGTTCGAGGGCAGTCTGATAGTCCTGCACCGTGTGGGCCAAGTGCTGTTCCACGGCGGCGGCACCTGCGAGCGCTGCGGCGTTCAGCCAGGACGACATGGCAACGATGGCGACCGATCCCAGAGCCATCGACAGCATCAGCCCGACGCGCGAGGCGGCGGTGCGCATCGCGGGCAGGAGCCGGAGCATGTAGGACCAGAAAACGAAGATGCCGACGGATACGGCGAGCGAATAGCTGAGCGCGGCAAAGGTCGTCCACGCGCCGGTATCGTCGAGCAGAGAGCGCACGCCGAGGTAGGTGTAGATGCCAGAGGCCGCCGCCAGCACGCCCAAGGCGACGCCGGTGAAGCTGTCGAGCCAAGTGATATGACGGTTCAGTTCCCGCGCATAGCGGACCCCCTCACGCTCATTCGAGCGCGTGTTCGCGTCGTTCGAAGTCACGGAATCCCCCCGCCACACCCGTTGCAATCCTTAAAAATGTAGGGACTGAGCGGTGAACCGACAATGCACGGCGGCGTGTGTGGCGCCGGATCGCCTATTTCTGGTCTGGCTGGAACCCGGTCTTGGCGGCGCGACGGCGACCGTTGCCTGCCACCACCGTCTCTTGGCTGGCGAGGATCATAAGCCCGCCTGCAATGGCCCAGTTCTTGACCACGATGGTCACCTGCCACGGGTCGGCGCGCAGTTCCCAGTGAAAATAGCTGGTGAAGATGCAGTAGGCGGCCAGCAGCAAAGCCCAGATGCGGATGCCGGGGCCGGTGATGAGCGCGACGGCGGCGATCAGGTTGAAGGCCGCCACGGGCCAGATCAGCCAGTCGGGCAGGCCGATGCCGGTGATCATCTCGGTCACGGGGCCGGGATCGCCCACCTTCTGGATCGCGCCGCCGAAGAAGACCAGCGAGATCAGGATGCGTCCGACGAGGTTCAGGAGGTTCGACATAGTCGCGTCATCGCAAAGGCCGCCGCGGATCACAAGCCGGTCTTGGGACAGTTTGCGGGCAATCGCCGACGGTCTTTTTCTGACGCCGGGTCAAGTTTCGCTTCGCTCACCGGTCTGCATTGGGTAGGGATGTAACAGAAGCGTGAACGATTGACCGAGGGATACGATGCGCCTGCTTGCCACACTCCTACTCATCCTCTTGCCCGGCTTTGCGCTGGCGGCCTCGGGCGGCTCAGGCGAAGGCTTCGGGCTGCAAGACTGGCTCGCAAAATGGCCGGTCCTTCTGATCGTCGTCTGTGTGGTGGCAGGCACGACGAGCTTTCTGTCGGTCAAAGTTTTCCGCCGTGCGCGCGCATTGAAAGGTCATAACAAGTGAAACGTTTACTCTCTCTCGCCCTGATCGCCGTTCTGCTGCCGACCGCGACGTTCGCGTTTTGCGGTGGCTGGAACACGCCTGTTGCGCCCGGTTTCGACGGGTCGAGCTGGGGTGAGAAATGGCCGGTGCTCGCCGTCATCCTCACCGCCGTCGCGCTGTTCAGCACCTTCGTGGTGCGGCGTGTCGCGCTGATGCGCGATCTGCCCGAGGAGGTCTGATCCATGTCGCAGGTTCTGGCGCAGGCGAAACGCTTTTTCCGGTTCGAGGGCGTGCCGCTTCAGGTCGTGCTCATCACGGCGCTGATTTCGTACATCCTTCAGATCAACGCGATCGTGGGGGGCGAGCCGCTGTATCTGATCGCGTTCTACACGCTGCTGCCGTGGATCCCCCTCGCCATGTTCGAGGGTATCTGGAAGGTGAAGAACTATTCCATGATCGCGGTGCTGGGTCTGTTTACCGTGCTTCAGATCGGCCACTTCGCCGAGCACGTCATTCAGGTCATCCAGATCAACATGCTGAACGGCACCGTCGCCTGCCCGCCGCCGATCGACACGATCGAGAACGCGGGGCGTGCGATCGAGATGGGGCTGCGCGCGATGGGGTCGGAGCCGAGTTACTATTCGGTCGAACGCATCGCCAAGGCGGGGGCCGATGGGATGCCGCTGCTCGACAGCAATGGCGAGATGCTGGTGGGGCCTGCGGCCTGCGCCATCTTCGGTCAACTCGATCTCGAGGTCGTCCACCTCGTGTGGGAGCTTCTGGGTTACTTCGGCACCGGCATGGTGCTGCTGTTCTTCCCGCGCAACAAGTGGCTGTTCATCGCGCTGCTCGCCCTGTCGTGGCATGCGCTGGAGCACCTGACGATCACCTATTTCTACTACTTCGATCAGGAGCCGATCTGGCCGGGGTTCCAGCAGCTCTGGGCCACGGTGCCGGTGTCGGGCAACAGCTATATGGCCGTGCCTGCCGGGCAGGTCGAAACGCTGCTCAACTTCTATCAGGCGGGCGGCAAGTTCGGGCTGATGGCGAACAACGGGCTGTTCGAGCAGCTCACGGGCTTTGACGGAATGCCGGGGCGGCCCGAGCTTCACATGGGCTACAACCTCGCCATTACGATCCCGACGATCATCGGTTTCGCGGTCGAGCTACGCAAACTGCGGTCGAAGTATCTGGAGCAGTCGTTCAAGGAGCTGTCGATCGACGAGGTCACGCGCTTGAGCCAGAAGGTCGAGGACGTTTCGTTCAACAAGGGCCAGCTGGTGCTGAAAGAGGGCGATCCGGCGACGCATTGCTACCTCATCAAAGAGGGCAAGGTGGATATCGTGATCGACCACGGCGGACCGAATGAGAAAAAGGTGGCCGAGCTTCGCGATGGCGCGCTTTTGGGTGAGATGGGTCTGCTCGACGGCAAGCCGCGTTCGGCCACGGCTGTGGCGGTGGGCCATGTCTCGTGTCTCAAGATCGACGCGGTGACCTTTGCCGACCTCATGGACCCGACCAAGGGCGAGTTCCGGTCGGAGGCGACGATGCAGCAGGTGATGCGCATCGCCGAGATGCGAAAACTCGGCACGGCTTGACCTGTGCGTGTGAATAGAGGACCCCGGCGGAAACGCCGGGGTTTTTTCGTTTCATGACCAAGAGATTATCAATCGGGATTGCAGGGGCCGGGATCGGCGGGCTGGCGGCGGGGACGTTTCTGGCGCGCGCGGGGCACAGCGTCGAGATTTTCGATCAGTTCGAGGCGCCTGCGCCCGTGGGGTCTGGTCTGGTGGTGCAGCCGGTGGGCCGGGCAGTTCTGGCCGAGCTAGGCGTGCGGGAACGGGCCGAGGCGCAGGGGCAGGGGCTCACGCGCATGCAGGGGACGAGCCTGCAGAAATCGGGCGTCGTGCTGTCTGCCGACTATGGCACCGATCCCGCGCATCAAGGCTTGGGTATTCACCGGGCGAGCCTGTTCTCGGTGTTGCATGAGGTCTGTCTGGCCGAAGGCGCGGGTGTCACGCCGCGTTCGGTGGTCATGGGGCGGGACGGGCAGCGGTTCGTGCTGGAGGGGGGCGGTCGGACCGGGGCGTTCGACCTGCTGATCGACGCGAGCGGGTCGGGGTCGATGCTGTCGCCGATCCGGGCGCGGGCGCTGCCCTATGGCGCGCTCTGGAGCGTCGTGGACTGGGTGCCGGGGGTGATCGAGCCGGATCGGCTGACCCAGCGCTACAGCCATGCCGACCGGATGATGGGCGTGCTGCCCATCGGGACGCCTGCCGGGGCGGATGGGCCCAAGGCCGCGCTGTTCTGGTCGTTGCCGTCGGGCGGTTACGACGACTGGCGCGCGGCGGGGCTGGAGGCGTGGAAGGATGCGGCGCGGGCACATTGGCCGGAGGCGTGGGGGTTCGCGGATCAGATCGGTGCGCCCGAGGATTTCACAATGGCGCGCTACGGTCACGGCACGCTCTGGTGCACGGCGGGTGACGGAATGGTGCATATCGGCGATGCGGCGCACCGGACCTCGCCCCAGCTTGGGCAGGGGGCGAACATGGCGCTTCTGGATGCAAGCGCCTTGGCGTGGGCGATGGAGCGGCATGGCAATCTGGACGATGCGCTCAGGGCCTATGTGCTGACGCGGCGCTGGCATGTCTGGGGCTATCAACTGCTGTCGGCCGTTTTCACGCCGCAGTACCAGTCGGATAGCCGCGCGCTCGCCACGCTGCGCGACCGGGTGCTCTATCCGCTGTCGACGGTGCCCCCGATCCCCTCGGCGCTGGCGCGGCTGGTGCGGGGGACGCTCTTGCCGCCTATCGCAGGGCGTCCGCGAGGAAATCCCACACGAACCTGAGGCGGCGGTTCTGGTGGATGTCGCGGTGGGCGACCAGCCAGATCGGGAAGGCGAGGGTCGGCTCATCCTCCCACACCCGGACGACGCCGGGGTCGGCGTCGCCGATGACCGAGTCGATCATGCCGATTCCCATGTCGCGTTTCACCAGCGCCCACATGACGAGAAAGTTCTCGGTGTGGATCGGCAGGTTCGCCTCGGTGATCGGGTAGCCCAGTTGCTGCATCATGCCCAGGAACTGCCCGCTGCGGTCGAGACCGATGAAGCGGGCGCTGGCGAAGTCGTCTTTGCTTTGGATCTGTCCAAGGGAGGCTGCATAATCCGGTGAGGCGAACATGCGCGCCTCGGCATCGCGGATCTTGCGCGCGATCAGGTCGGGTTCCTCGGGGCGGAAGTTGCGGATGGCGATGTCGGCCTCGCGCCGGAGCAGGTCCGCGGCGGTGTTGGACACGACCACGTTCACGTTGATGCGCGGTTCCGCCTCGGCCAGCCGTTCGAGGATCGGGGGCAGGAGCAGGCCCGCATAGGCATCCGAGGCGCTGATCGTCACCGGCCCCTCCATCGTGTCGTTCTGGCCGAAGGCGACGTTGGACAGCCGCCCCGCCGCCTCGCCCATCGCGCGGGCATGTTCGATCATCGCGTGACCGGCGGGGGTGAGTTGCATCCCCCGGCCCGCGCGCTCGAACAGGGTGACGCCAAGCTCCTCCTGCAAGGCTTCGACCTGCCGCCCGAGGGTGGGCTGGGCAAGGCCAAGGGCGCGGGCGGCGGCGGAGAGTGAGCCCTCTTCCGCCGTCACCAGAAAGGCGCGGGCGCGGTTCCAGTCGAAACTGACGTTTTTCCAATCCATGCGGATATGCATACCAATTCCACGATATTGGTCAATTTTGTTGAGACGCCCCTCGGGGTAGAACATC
The DNA here is from genome assembly GCA_036154315.1 of Pseudomonadota bacterium. GTDB lineage: Bacteria > Pseudomonadota > Alphaproteobacteria > Rhodobacterales > Rhodobacteraceae > Maritimibacter. Next base: position 16,571 of record JAYZLL010000037.1, on the reverse strand, counting down.
TTCACCGGCCGATGAGAGGCCGACCAACATTCAAAACCAAATCGGGTCTGATGACCGGCGCGCATGCCCTGCGCCGGACCGATGATCCTTTGCCTGAAAGGTCCAAGTCATGAAAGTCTTCAACGATCCCACCACCCGCAGCTATGGCCGCCTCGCCGGTGGTCTGTATTTTTCGATCGCCGTCTTCGGCGCCTTTGCCATCGGTTACGTGCCGAGCCAGATCGTCACCGGCGATCCGGCGGGCACGATGGCGAACATCGTCGCCAAGCGTGGCCTCTATAACGCCGGGATCGGGGCCGACACGCTGGTCATGCTGATCGAGGTCATGACCATGACCATGCTGTTCCAGATCTTCCGCCGCACGAACGAAACGCTGGCCTTTGCTGCCCTGCTCGCCCGGTTCGGGATGGTGGCCGTGATGGGTGCGATGCTTCTGTTCCAAGCCGGGCTGACCAGTCTTGCCAACGGCGAGATCGTGGCGAGTGAAGACGTCAGAAACGCGCTCGCGGCGCTGATGATCGACACGCACCACGCCGGGGTCTGGGTCTGGCAGGCGTTCTTTTGGATGCACCTGATGCTGCTCGGTTCGCTCGTGCTGAAATCCGGTCTGGTCCCGCGTCTCTTCGGCTATGGCCTGATCGTCGGCAGCTTCGGCTACATCCTCGACAGCCTCTATGCCTTCGCCTTCCCGGACGTGGACTGGCTCGGCACCCTGCGCATCGGCTTTCTCGCCATCGTCACCCTGTCCGAAGTCGGCTTTGCCCTTTGGCTCGCGATCCGCGGGCCCAAGGCACCCGGCCGCCTGAACCCGGCGCTCGTCGCCGCCTGATCCCAACACATTTTCACGAAAAGGAACCTTAACCATGAAACGTATCTGCATCATCGGCATCTCCGGCAAACTGGGTCAGTACATGACCGAACACGCGCTCAAGATGGGCTATGAGGTCCAAGGGGTCTGCCGCCCCGAGAGTGTCGGCAAGCTGGCCCGCTTTGGCGACCGTATCAAAGTCTTTCCCGGCCGGACCAACGACCGGGAGGTCATTCGCAAAGCGGTCGAAGGCTGCGACGGCGTGCTGACCGTGCTGGTCCCCTGGGGGGTCGACGACTATGCCTCCGGCACCGCGCAGGCCGTGCTGGACTATTCGGAGCCGGGGGCGCGTCTGGTGTTCTCCTGCGGGCTGCACATCACGATGGACGGTAAGGACGAGTTCAGCTTCAAGGTGAAGATGGCGCTGGTCATTGCCCGTATCGCCAAGGTCACGCGGCTGGTTGATATCGAGGACCAGTATCGGGCGACCAACGCGATCTTTGCTTCGAACCGTCTGTGGACGGTGGTGCGCGGCCCGGATCTGGAAGAGGGCGAGAGTCAGGGCCTGCCGGTCTGGTCGCATCATGCGCAGGACGCGGTGCTTGCGTCGAAACTGGTGCGGCGCACCGACTTTGCACTGTTCATGGTCCATGCCCTGACCGACGAGACGCTGATTCACGAAGCCCCGGCCATCGTGAGCGCCGTGTCGGAGTCCGCCGTTGCCCATGCTGCATAGCGGCATCGCTGCCCAGAAATGAGGCAGATGGTCGAAAAAGAGGCCCTCCCCCACGGGAGGGTCTTTACTTATGCGCGGCGGCGGGCTTGGCCTAGGGACATGAAAGACAAGCTTTCCGTCGTCATCGTCGAGAAGAACCGGGAACGCGGCATCCTGATCGAGGAGAGCCTGCGGGTGGCCGGGGATTTCGACGTGACGGTCGTGGCCGAGACCAACGACCTTGCCGGCAAGATCAAGGATCTGAAGCCGGACGTGGTGCTGGTGGATATCGCGAACCCCTCGCGCGACACGCTGGAGGAACTGGCGATCGCCTCGGGTCCGATGGAGCGGCCGGTGGCGATGTTCGTGGATACCTCGGACGAGGGGCTGACGCGGGCGGCGATCGAAGCGGGGGTGTCGGCCTATGTGGTCGACGGGCTGAAAGCGGACCGGGTGAAGCCGATCCTCGACGCCGCGGTCACACGGTTCAACATGTTCCAGCGGATGCGGGTTGAGCTTGAGACGACCAAGCGGGCGCTGGAAGAGCGCAAGCTGATCGACCGGGCCAAGGGGATCATCATGAAGGCGCGGGGGCTCAATGAGGATGAGGCCTATGCGCTTTTGCGCAAGACGGCGATGGACCAGAACAAGCGGGTCGCGGATGTGGCACAGGCGCTGGTGACGACGGCGGGGCTGTTGTCGTGAAGGGGGTCGTGCTGTCCGTCGGGTTCATCCCGCTCGTCGATGCCGCGCCGCTGATCGTGGCGCAGGAGATGGGGTTCGCGGCGGAGGAGGGGCTGAGCCTTGACCTCGTACGCGCGCCGAGCTGGTCGTCGTTGCGCGACATGCTGGTCTTTGGGCGGGTGGACGCCGCGCATATGCTGTCGCCGGTTCCCGTTGCGACCGCGATGGGGCTGGGCGGTGCGGGGGCCGAGTTGTCGGCGCTGTCGGTTCTGTCGGTGAACGGCAATGTCATAGGGGTGTCGCCGACGCTGGAGGCGAAGCTGCGCGACGCCGGGCACGATTTCGATTTTCACGATGCGCGCAAGGCGGGCGAGGCGCTGATCGCGGCCAAGGGGGATCGGCTCAGGATCGGCGTGCCGTTCCCGTTCTCGATGCATGCCGAGTTGCTGTATTACTGGCTGTCCGCGCTGGGCCTGCCTGCGCCGCAGGGGGTCGACATCAAGAGCGTGCCGCCGCCGCTCATGGCCGATGCGATGGAGGCGGGCGAGATCGACGCCTTCTGTGTAGGCGAGCCGTGGGGGTCGATCGCTGTGGAGAACGGGGTCGGGGCGCTTTTGCTGCCCGGCAAGTCGATCTGGCAGTTCGCGCCGGAAAAGGTGCTGGCAGTGCGCAAGGACTGGCTGTCGGGCGAAACCGGGCTGTCGGAGCGGCTGATCCGGGCGGTGTATCGCGCCGGGCGTTGGATCGCGGACCCGGACTCGCGGCTTCTGACCGCCGAGCTTCTGTCGCGGCCCGAATACCTCGACCTGCCTGCCGAGGTGATCGAGCGGGCGCTGTCGGGCAATCTCATCATTTCGAGCCGGGGCGATCAGCGCAGTGTCGAGGGGTTCGTCGGCTTTCACCGGGGGGCTGCGAACTTTCCGTGGCGCAGTCAGGCACAGTGGATCGCGAACCAGCTGGCCGCGCGCACCGGGCTTGATCGTGAGGAGTCCATGCGCAAGGCCGCGCATGTGTTCCGCCCCGATCTGTATCGCGCCGCGCTGGAGGGAATCGCCCTCGATCTGCCGGGCGCGTCGTCCAAGATCGAGGGGTCGGTCGAGGTCGATACGCCGGTGGCGAGCGCTTACGGACGGCTGATGCTGGCGCCCGATCTGTTCTTTGATCGGCGCACATTTGATCCGGATGCGACAATCCGCCCGAAAATTCCGCACAAGAATTAGGCGGGTTCTGCACCGCAGCGTTTTTTCGTTGTCTGCCGCAAAGGTTTTGTTGAGCGCATTTCAAAACGGGCGCATTCATAATTTCAGGCGGACAACGATGTCTGCCTACGAATTCTTCCCAGTGACTGGGAATATACTGAGCAAAGCCGCTCGAACCGTGTCGCGACCTCCTCCCCGCGATGACGATTCGAGCGGCTTTTTCGTTTTTGGCTTCGGCCTTCAGGAAAAAGGGACCCTGAGACCATGAAGAAACTGATCGTTGCTCTCGCCGCCTCCACCGCGCTGACCGCGCCGGCTATGGCCGAGATGCTGGACCTTGAAAAAGACGTGCTGACCTTTGGCTTTATCAAACTGACCGACATGGCGCCGCTCGCCGTTGCCTATGAGCAGGGCTTCTTCGACGACGAAGGCCTGTTCGTGACGCTGGAAGCGCAAGCCAACTGGAAGGTGCTGCTGGACGGCGTCATCTCGGGCACGCTCGACGGTGCCCACATGCTCGCCGGTCAGCCGCTCGCGGCCACCATCGGTTACGGCACCGAGGCGCATATCATCACGCCCTTCTCGATGGACCTGAACGGCAACGGCATCACCGTGTCGAACGAAGTCTGGGACATGATGAAGCCGAACCTGCCGACCGATGACGATGGCCTCGTGTCGCACCCGATCTCGGCCAGCTACCTCAAGCCGGTGATCGAAGAGTTCAACAGCCAGGGCAAGCCCTTCAACATGGGCATGGTGTTCCCGGTTTCGACCCACAACTACGAGCTGCGTTACTGGCTCGCCGCCGGTGGCATTCAGCCGGGCTACTACTCGCCCGAGGACGTGACCGGCCAGATCGGTGCGGAAGCGTTCCTGTCCGTGACCCCGCCGCCGCAGATGCCTGCGACGTTGGAGGCTGGCACCATCTCCGGCTACTGCGTGGGTGAGCCGTGGAACCAGCAGGCCGTCTTCAAAGGCATCGGCGTTCCGGTCATCACCGATTACGAGCTGTGGAAGAACAACCCCGAGAAGGTGTTCGGCATCACCGCCGAGTTCGCCGAGCAGTATCCGAACACCACGCTTGCCGTGACCAAGGCGCTGATCCGTGCGGCCATGTGGCTGGACGAGAACGACAACGCCAACCGCCCGGAAGCCGTGGAAATCCTGTCGCGTCCCGAATACGTCGGCGCCGATTACGAAGTCATCGCCAACTCGATGACCGGCACGTTCGAATACGAAAAAGGCGACAAGCGTGAAGTCCCCGACTTCAACGTATTCTTCCGCTACAACGCGACCTACCCCTATTACTCCGACGCGGTCTGGTATCTGACCCAGATGCGCCGCTGGGGGCAGATTGCCGAAGCCAAGACGGACAGCTGGTACGACGAAGTCGCCCGTTCGGTCTATAAGCCGGAAATCTACATGGAAGCCGCCGCGCTGCTCATCGAAGAGGGCTATGCGACCGAGGATATGTTCCCGGCTGCCGATGAGGATGGCTACAAGGACCCGACCCCGGCCGAAGACGTGATCGACGGCATCGGTTTCGACGGCACCCAGCCGAACGCCTATCTCGACAGCCTGCCCATCGGCCTCAAGGGCGATCAGCGGGTCATCGGCAACGAGATCCAGGGCTAAGCGAGCAGGGGCCGCTCGCCCGCCAAGAGGCGGGCGGCCCACCCTCCTGACCACACCATCCTTCGAGGACGAGAACCCATGACGACCGTCGATCCAAATTTCGCTGATGTCGAAGCGCGCGAGGCCCGCAAGGCCCGGCTCTTCACTCGCATCAACAAGGCCGACACCTACTTCAAGGTTCTCGGCCTCGCCTGGATCACTCCGATCCTGAAAGCCGTTGCTGGCGATAACCCGAAAGCCCAGATGAAAGACGTCTGGCGCCTGCTCGGGGTGCCGCTGGTCGCGATCCTTGCCTTCCTCGTGCTCTGGGGCACGCTGGCGCCGAAGGTTCAGACCTCGCTCGGTGCGATCCCCGGCCCCGCGCAGGTCTGGACCGAGGTGGTGAGCCTGCATCAGGACGCGCAGGAAAAAGCCGCGAAGGAAGCCCAGCACAACGAACGCGTCGACGCACGCAACCAGCGTTACATCGAAGCGGGCGAGCTGGACAAAGTGAAGGAGATCCCCTTCACCGGTGCGCCGAGCTACTACGACCAGATCTGGACCTCGATCAAAACCGTGTTCTTCGGCTTTCTGATCGGATCGGCCATCGCCATTCCGCTGGGCATCGTCGCGGGCCTGTCGCCCATCGCGAACGCCGCGATCAACCCCATCGTGCAGATTTTCAAGCCGGTCTCGCCGCTTGCGTGGCTGCCCATCGTCACCATGATCGTCTCGGCGCTGGCGGCTGAGGGGACCGACGGGCTTCTCCCGAAAAGCTTCATCATCTCGGCCATCACCGTGACGCTGTGTTCGCTGTGGCCGACGCTCATCAACACGTCGCTGGGTGTGTCGTCGATCGACAAAGACCTCGTGTCCGTGTCGAAGGTGCTCAAGATGAACACCTGGACCAAAATCACCAAACTGGTCCTGCCCTCCGCCCTGCCGCTCATCTTCACCGGTCTGCGTCTGTCGCTCGGTGTGGGCTGGATGGTTCTGATCGCCGCCGAAATGCTCGCCCAGAACCCCGGGCTCGGCAAATTCGTGTGGGACGAGTTCCAGAACGGATCGAGCCAGTCGCTCGCCCGGATCATGGTCGCGGTGTTCACCATCGGTATCATCGGCTTCCTGCTCGACCGCGTGATGTACGCGCTGCAGTCGGCCTTTACCTTCTCGAACAATCGGTGAGCGTCATGTCCGTCATCCAGTTCAAGAACGTTTCGAAGTCCTTCGGCGAAGGCACCGAAGCGACCCATGTCCTGAAGGACATCGACCTCGATGTGCAGGAAGGCGAGTTCCTCGTGCTGCTCGGCTTCTCGGGCACCGGCAAGACCACCCTCATCAACTTGATGGCTGGGCTGGACTTTCCGACCAAGGGCAGCGTCACCTTCAAGGGCAAGCCCATCGACGGCCCCGGCCCGGAACGCGGCGTGATCTTTCAGAGCTATTCGCTGATGCCGTGGCTCACGGTGCATGGGAACGTCATGCTGGCGCTGGAGTCGGTGTTCCCGAAGATGCCGAAGGCCGAGAAGGAAGCGACCGTTGCGAAGTATGTCGAGATGGTCGGGCTCTCCCACGCCGTCACCCGCCGCCCGGCGGAGTTGTCGGGCGGTATGCGCCAGCGGGTGAACGTCGCCCGTGCGCTCGCCATGAACCCCGAGGTGCTGCTGCTCGATGAGCCGCTCTCGGCGCTCGACGCGCTGACCCGCGCCAATCTGGGCGACGAGATCGAGGCGATCTGGAACGCCGACAAGAAGACCTGCGTGCTCATCACCAACGATGTGGACGAGGCCATTCTGCTGGCCGACCGGATCATTGCGCTGAACCCGGACGGGAGTTTGGGCGAAGAGTTCAAGGTCGGGCTGGAGCGTCCGCGCGATCGGTCTGCCATGAACCATGACGAGGCGTTCAAGGCGCTGCGCGCACGGGTCACGACCTATCTCATGGACGTGGGGATCGAGGCCAAGGCCGAAGGTATTCGCCAGCTGCCGAACGTCACCGCGATCCATAACGAACCGCTGCCGAGCGCGGTGGTCGAGGCGCGGGTGTCGGCGCTCGACGACAAGTACCTTGAGTTTTCGCACATCCACAAAATCTACCCGACCCCCAAGGGGCCGCTCACCGTGGTCGAGGATTTCGATCTGAACCTGAAGAAGGGCGAGTTCATCTCGCTGATCGGGCATTCGGGCTGCGGCAAGTCCACAGTGCTGACCATGACCGCCGGTCTGAACGCGATCTCGAAGGGCGGGATCATTCTGGACGGTAAGGAAGTGGTCGAGGCCGACCCGGAGCGCGCCGTCGTGTTCCAGTCGCCCAACCTGTTTCCGTGGCTCACGGCGCGCGAGAACGTGGCGATCGGGGTGGACAAGGTCTATCCCAAGGCGTCGATGGCCGAGCGTCAGGATGTGGTCGACTACTACCTCGAACGCGTCGGTCTGGGCGACAGCATGGACAAGTCCGCGTCTGAGATGTCGAACGGCATGCGCCAGCGTGTGGGCATCGCCCGCGCCTTCGCCCTATCGCCGAAACTCCTGCTGCTCGATGAGCCCTTCGGGATGCTCGACAGCCTGACGCGCTGGGAGTTGCAGGAAGTGCTGATGGAGGTCTGGGACCGCACGAAAGTGACGGCGATCTGCGTCACGCATGATGTGGACGAGGCGATCCTGCTGGCGGACCGCGTGGTGATGATGACCAACGGGCCGCAGGCGACCATCGGCAAGATCACCGAAGTCGATCTGCCGCGCCCGCGCACCCGCAAGGCGCTGCTCGAGCACCCGGATTACTACCACTACCGCGAGGAGGTTCTGAACTTCCTCGACGAATACGAGCATGGCGCCAAGCCGAAACCGAAACCGGCTGCGGCCCCCAAGGCCATCGCGGCGGAGTGACGGACATGGACGACAGGACCATCGCCCTCGTCAAAGACAGTTTCGCCAAGGTCGAACCAATCGCGCCGACTGCGGCCGAGATGTTCTATGCCGATCTCTTTGCCAGCGCGCCGGAGGTCCGCCCGTTGTTCGGAGAGCGGATGGACGAGCAGGGCATGAAGCTCATGTCCACCCTAGGCTTCGTGGTGAAGTCGCTGCCGGATCTCGACAAGGTGGCCAATGCCGCCGGTGCGCTTGCGTTGCGCCATGTCGAATACGGGGTCGAGCCGCACCATTACGACGCGGTCGGCGCTTCGCTGATCCGCACGCTGGAACAGGGGTTGGGCAGCGAGTTCACCCTCGAAGTCAAGGAAGCCTGGCTCACGACATACGGTGTGCTCGCAGGCGTGATGATAACCACCGCCTATGGCGAGGAGGCGATGAAATGACCGAGAAACTCGTTGTCATCGGGGCCGGCATGGCCTCGGGCCGGATGCTGGAGCATCTGTTCGACGCCAGCCCCGACGCGTATGACGTGACGCTGTTCAACGCCGAGCCGCGCGGGAACTATAACCGGCTGATGTTGTCGCCGGTCCTGTCGGGCGAAAAGACCTACGACGAGATCGTCACGCATGATGACGATTGGTACGCAGCGAACGGCGTCACCTGCCGGTTCGGCGAGCGCGTGGTCGCCATCGACCGCGAGCGTAAGGTGGTCGTCGGTGAAAAGGGCGAAGTCGCTTACGACAAGCTGGTCTTCGGCACCGGGTCGAACCCGTTCATCATTCCGCTGCCGGGCCACGATCTGGACGGCGTGATCCCTTACCGCGATCTCGAAGACACCGAGGCGATGATGCATCTTGGCGACACGCCCGGTGCGAAAGCGGTGGTGATCGGCGGCGGCCTTCTGGGGCTCGAAGCTGCTGCCGGGATGGCTGCGCGCGGCGTCGAGGTCACGGTCGTTCACATCATGGGCCACCTCATGGAGCGTCAGCTCGACGAGGCGGCCGGATACCTTCTGCGCAAATCACTCACGGACAAGGGCATCACCGTTCTCTGTCAGGCGAATTCGAAAGAGATCGTCGGCGAGAACGGTCGGGTGAAGGCCCTGATGCTCGATGACGGGACGGAACTGCCCTGTGACCTTCTGGTCATGGCGGTCGGCATCCGGCCCAACATCAAACTGGCGCAGGAAACCGGGCTTGCAACCGGCAAGGGCATTCATGTGGATGACCAGATGGTGACCTCGGACCCCAGCATTTTCGCGCTGGGCGAATGTGTGGAGCATAACGGGGCGATTTTCGGCCTTGTCGCGCCGCTTTACGATCAGGCCAAGGTGCTGGCCAAGACCCTGCTTGGCGAGCCCGCGACCTTCGTGAACAAGGAAGTGTCGACCAAGCTCAAGGTCACGGGCTGCGACCTGTTCAGCGCGGGCGACTTTGCCGAGGCGGCGAACCGCGAGGACATCGTGTTCCGCGACCCGGCGCGCGGCGTCTACAAACGGCTGGTGCTCGAAGGCAACCGGATCGTGGGCGCAGTGATGTACGGCGACACGGGCGATGGCGCGTGGTTTTACAACCACATCAAAGAGGCCACGGATGTCGCCGAGATGCGCGACACCCTGATCTTCGGCCCTGCGTTCCAAGGGGGGGCTGCGGCGGACCCTTTGGCGGCCGTTGCAGCCTTGCCGGATGATGCGGAAATCTGCGGCTGCAACGGCGTTTGCAAGGGCACCATCGTTCAGGCGATCGAAGGCGGGGCGGGCGATTTGGGCGCGGTGCGTGCCACGACCAAGGCGTCGAATTCCTGCGGCACCTGCTCGGGGCTGGTCGAGCAGGTGCTTGCCGCCACGCTCGGCGACGACTTCCAGATGCCGACGTCGCAACCGATGTGCGGCTGCACCGACCATACGCATGAGGATGTACGCCGCCTGATCAAATCGCAGGAGCTGAAATCCCAGCCCGCCGTCTGGCAGGAACTGGGGTGGAAGACGGTGAACGGCTGCCATTCTTGCCGTCCGGCGGTGAACTTCTACCTGCTCGCCGACTGGCCGATCGAGTATCAGGACGACCCGCAGAGCCGGTTCGTGAACGAGCGCAACCATGCCAACATCCAGAAGGACGGGACCTATTCCGTCATGCCCCGGATGTGGGGCGGCATGACCAACCCGGACGAATTGATCGCCATCGCCAACGCGGCGAAGAAATACAACGCGGTGGTCAAGGTCACGGGCGGTCAGCGGATCGACCTGCTGGGTATCACCAAGGAAGACCTGCCGCATATCTGGCGCGATCTGAACGAAGCCGGGATGGTTTCGGGCCATGCCTATTCCAAGGGTTTGCGCACGGTAAAGACCTGCGTGGGGTCGGACTGGTGCCGCTTTGGCACGCAGGATTCGACCGGTCTGGGCATCAAGCTCGAGAAACTGCTCTGGGGCTCGTGGACGCCGCACAAGGTCAAGCTCGGCGTGTCCGGTTGCCCGCGCAACTGTGCCGAGGCGACCTGCAAGGACGTGGGCGTGATCTGTGTCGACAGCGGCTACCAGATTTCGGTCGCCGGGGCTGCGGGCATGGAAGTGAAGGAGACCGAGGCGCTCGTTGCGGTCAAGACCGAGGACGAGGTGCTCGAATGGGTGACGGCGTTCATCCAGCTGTATCGGGAGCGCGCCAAGTACCTTGACCGGCCCTACAAATGGGTCGCCAAGGTCGGGCTCGACTGGGTCAAGGATACGCTGGCGGATGCGGGCACCCGTGCCGATCTGGTCGCGCGGTTCGAGCTGTCGCAGTCGGTCTATCGCACCGACCCGTGGGCGGCGGAAGTCGCCAAGTCCGAGCGCTATGCGCCGCTCGCCAATCTCATGCTGGAGGCTGCGGAATGAACTGGATCGACATCGGCCATATCGACGACATCCCGGAACGGGGCGCACGTCTGGTGAAAACCCATGCAGGCTGCGTCGCGGTGTTCCGCACGGCGAGCGACGAGGTGTTCGCGGCCTCGGACCGGTGCCCGCACAAGGGCGGCCCGCTGTCAGAGGGGATCGTTCACGGGAACAAGGTGACCTGTCCGCTGCACAACTGGGTCTTCAGCCTCGAAACCGGCGAAGCGCAGGGGGCGGACGAGGGGATCATCTCGACCTATCCGATCCGTGTCGACGGGGGGCGACTGTTCCTCGACATCACCGAACTCGCCGCGAGGAGCGCCGCCTGATGGACGGAACCGGACTGCCCGTGACCCGCTCGACCTGCCCCTATTGCGGGGTGGGCTGCGGTGTTCTTTTGCGCCCTGACGGTCAGGGCGGGATGGAGGTCAAGGGCGACCCGGATCATCCGGCGAACCGGGGCAAACTGTGCTCCAAGGGCTCGCAACTGGGGCAGACGCTGGATCTGGACGACCGGTTGATGACCCCGCGCATCGGGGCGCGCCCGGCGGGTTGGGACGAAGCGCTCGACCTGGTCGCCGAGCGGTTTGGCGAGACCATTGCCAAGCACGGCCCCGACAGCGTGGCGCTCTATGTCTCAGGTCAGTTGCTGACTGAGGATTATTACGTCGCCAACAAGCTGGCCAAAGGGTTCTTCGGCACGGCGAATATCGACACGAATTCGCGCCTGTGCATGGCGTCGACCGTTGCAGGGCATAAGCGGGCGTTTGGGACCGATACGGTGCCCGGCACCTACGACGATCTGGAAGAGGCTGACCTGATCGTCCTTACCGGATCGAACCTCGCATGGTGTCATCCGGTGCTTTACCAGCGGATCATCGCGGCGCGCAAAAAGCGTGGCACGAAGCTGGTGGTCATCGACCCGCGGCGCACCGCGTCCTGCGATGGGGCCGACCTGCATCTGGCGGTGGCGCCGGGGGCGGACGTGGCGCTGTTCAACGGTCTGCTGAACGAGATCGCGCTCAGGGGTCTGACGGATCGGGCGTTCGCCGAGAACGTCACGGGGATGGAAGAGGCGATGGCCTTTGCCGCCTGTGACGACACGGCGGTCACGGGGCTGAACGAGCGCGATCTGACCGCGTTTTACGATCTGTGGTGCGGGACCAAGAAGGTCGTCACGATCTTTTCCCAAGGCGTGAATCAATCGACGTCGGGCACCGACAAGGTCAATGCGATCCTCAACTGTCATCTGGCCACGGGGCGGATCGGGCAGCCGGGGATGGGGCCGTTTTCGGTTACGGGTCAGCCCAATGCGATGGGCGGGCGCGAGGTTGGCGGGCTTGCGAACATGCTGACCTGTCATCTCGATCTGGAGAACGCCGCGCACCGCGCGACGGTGCAGGATTTCTGGGCCTCGCCCGAGATGCCCGAGGCTGCCGGGCTCAAGGCCGTCGACATGTTCCGCGCCGTGGGCGAGGGCAAGATCAGGGCGCTCTGGATCATCCATACGAACCCGGCGGTTTCGATGCCGGAGGCCGACCGGGTGCGCGATGCGATCGCGGGTTGCGATTTCGTGGTGGTCAGCGACGTGACCGACCGCACCGACACCGCGCGGCTGGCCGATGTGTTGTTGCCTGCGGCGGCGTGGGGGGAAAAGTCGGGGACGGTGACGAATTCCGACCGGACGATCAGCCGCCAGCGTGCGGCGCTGACCCCGCCGGGCGAGGCGCGCCCGGATTGGGAGATCATCGCCGAGGTCGGGCGGCGCATGGGCTGGGGCACGGGGTTCGATTACCAGTCGCCCGCCGAGATTTTCCGCGAGTATGCGACGCTGTCGGGGCTGGCGGCCAAGTTCGGGCGCGACTTTGACATTTCGGCTTTGGCCGATGTGAGCGACGCGGAGTACGACGCGCTCGCCCCGGTGCGCTGGCCGGTGTCGGCCACGCGCACGGGCGGGCGGTTCTTTGGCGACGGGCGGTTTTTCACCCCCGACGGCAAGGCGCGGATGGTGCCGGTGTCGCACCGTGCGCCCGCGTCTGGTCTGACCGATGCACGGCCGTTCCGGTTCAACACGGGCCGGGTGCGCGACCAGTGGCACACGATGACGCGCACGGCCAAGTCGCCGCGTCTGTCGGCGCATCTGCCGGAGCCGTTTCTGGAACTGCATCCTGAGGATGCGCGCGCGATGGGGCTGAAGCCTGCCGCGTTGGTCCGGGTCGAGAACGATCACGGTGCGGCGATCCTGCGCGCGCTGGTCACGGATGCGGTGCGCCCCGGACAGGTCTTTGCGCCGATGCACTGGACGGGGGAAACCGCGCCCTCGGCCCGCGTCGATGCTCTGGTGCCGGGGAATGTGGACCCGGTGTCGGGCCAGCCCGAAAGCAAAGCCGCAACCGTTAGCGTCGAACCGTTCGAGGCCGCATGGTACGGGTTCGCCGTGTCGTCGCGCGACCTGTCGCCCAAGGGCGAGTACTGGACGCGCACGCGCACCGAGGCGGGGTATCGTGCCGAGCTTGCCGGGCGGACGATGCCGGAGGACTGGGAAGCCTTTGCCCGCGACCTGTTCGAGACCGCCGCCGAGGTGCAGGTGGTCGAGGACCATACGCGCGGCATTCACCGCTTTGCGTTCACCGTGAACGGACGGCTCGAGGCGGCGCTGTTCATCTCGCGCGAGCCTGCGGCGATCACGCGGGATTATCTGGCGGGTCTGGTCGGAACCGAGGCGCCTGCGGCGCTGTCGGGCCGTGCGCCTGCGGATATGCCGGACCCCGGCCCGACGATCTGTTCGTGCTTTGGCGTGGGGCTCAACACCATCGTCGCGGCCATCGAAGAGCACCGGTTGATGAGCGTGGATGCCATCGGTGCGCAGCTTCAGGCAGGCACGAACTGCGGCTCGTGCCGGGCCGAACTGGGTGCGCTTCTGCAGGCACAGCTCAGGCCGCAGGCGGCAGAATAGCCTCGGGCATTGCCAGCGTCCAAAAATTAAGCAAACCTTAACCTTGGGTGTTCATTCCTGAGGCACGACCTCCGAACGTCTGAATTCGGGGCGGATAATCTGGACCGCCCGTTTCAATTGAAACAAAGCTTCCGAGGCTTTGAAAACAAGGGAGACTCAATCGTGTTTCATCGCGCTATCCTGACCGCCGCAGCCATGACGCTGATCGGTGGTGCCGCTTCGGCCCAGACCGATATGCCGTTCGCGCTCGACTGGAAATTCGAGGGCCCTGCCGCCCCGTACTTCGTCGCGGTCGACAAAGGTTATTTCGAAGAAAAAGGCCTGTCGGTCGAGATTTCGGAAGGCGCGGGTTCGCTCGACGCGATTCCGAAAATCGCCACCGGTGCTTTCCCGATCGGCTTTGCCGACATCAACTCGGTCATCAAGTTCCTCGACCAGAACCCCGGCGCACCCGTGACCGGCGTGATGATGATCTACGACAAGCCGCCGTTCGCCGTGATCGGCCGTGCGTCGCTGGGCATCACCGACGATCCGAAATCGCTCGAGGGTAAAGTGCTGGGCGCGCCGCCGCCCGATGGCGCCTGGGCGCAGTTCCCGATCTTTGCCGCCGAGAACGATCTGGACATGGATGCGATCACGGTCGAACCCGTGGGCTTCCCGACCCGCGAGCCGATGCTGGCCGAGGGCAATGTCGCCTCGATCACCGGGTTTTCGTTCACCTCCTACCTGAACGCCGCGCGTCTGGGTGTGGAAGAAGATGACCTCATCACGCTGCTCATGGCCGACTACGGCGTCGACCTGTATGGCAACGCGATCATCGTGAACACCGACTACGCCGCCGAGAACCCGGACATGGTCAAAGGCTTCCTCGAAGCCGTGGCGATGGGCTGGAAAGACGCGATCGCCGATCCGGCGGCTGCGGTCACGAGCCTGATGGAGCGCAACCCGGCGGCGGATGCCGATCTGGAAACCCGTCGTCTGCAACTGTCGATCGACGCCAACGTCGCGACCGAGGCCGCGATGACCGCCTTCGGCACCATCGACGAAGACCGGATGGCAAGCGCCATCGAGCAGATCAAGCTGACCTACGAGTTCCAGAACGAACCCGATGCGTCGCTGTACTTCACCGAAGAGTTCCTGCCGGAAGGCGGCTTCTCGCTGGAGTGATCCTAAGGCCGGGCGCGGGGGAACCTCGCGCCCGGAGTCCGTTCCGGGGAAAGGGGTGGGACGATGTACCCAATGATCAAGATCGAGGGCGTGCGTCACGCCTATAAGACCGCCAAGGGGCCGTTGCCGGTTCTGGACGGGCTCGAAGTGTCGGTGAACGAGGGCGGGTTCGTTGCCGTCGTCGGGCCGTCCGGCTGCGGCAAGTCCACGCTGACCCGGCTGGTCGCGGGGCTGATGAAGCCCGACCAAGGCCGCGTCATGGTGCATGGCGAGGTCGTCACCGGCCCGCGCTCCACCGTGGGCATGGCGTTTCAGAACCCGGTTCTGCTGGAATGGCGGACCATTCTGGAGAACATCATGCTGCCGCTCGAGATCGTTTCGACCAAGATGACCAAGGCCGAGCAGAAAGAGCGGGCGAATTACCTGCTGGACCTCGTGGGTCTGACCGGCTTCGGCGACAAGCGCCCGTCGGAGCTGTCGGGCGGGATGCGCCAGCGCGCGTCGCTCTGCCGGTCGCTGGTTCATAAACCCGAGGTTCTGATCCTCGACGAGCCCTTCGGCGCGCTCGACGCCTTCACGCGTGAGGATCTGTGGCAGACCATGCACAAGGTGAAGGCGGAAGAGCCGTTCACCGGGGTGCTCATCACCCATGATCTGCGCGAGTCGATCTTTCTCGCCGATCAGGTGGTGGTGCTGAGCCAGCGCCCGGCGCGCACGCAATACGTGCTCGACGTGCCGGACACCGGGCCGCGTACGCTCGACCACCTCTACACGCCGGAAGCGGCGGAGATGCTGAACATCCTGCGCCACCAGATCGAAGTGGCCCAAGGGAGGGCTGCTGCATAATGGCTTATGTCCCCGATCTGAAACCGTCCACGCCGGGCGGATCCTTCCTCAAGGCGCTGACCAGCCGGGCCGTTCTGGCCCCGCTCGCCGCCATGATCGTGTTCCTCGTGCTGTGGGAACTGCTCGTCTGGGTGAACGGCTGGCCCAACTATGTCATGGCCTCGCCGTCCGACCTGCCGCCGGCCTATGCGCGCTATTGGGAGCTGTTCATCACGATGGGATGGCAGACGCTCTGGCGCACGGTGGTCGGGCTGGTGCTCGCCGTGATTGTCGGGGTGCTCTTCGGCATGGTCATGGGCTTTTCGCGCCTGATGCGCGATGCGCTGTATCCGCTGCTGGTGGGGTTCAACGCGATCCCCAAGGCGACCGTGGTGCCCATCGTGGCGCTGATGTTCGTGGGTCAGCACAACTTCAACACGATCCTGCTGGCCTTCATGATCTCGTTCTTTCCCATCGCGGTGTCGGTCAGCATCGGCCTGTCGACGCTGGAGCCGGAATATCGCGACATCCTGCGTGCGCTGGGGGCGAAGCAGGCGACGATCTTCTGGAAGATCGCGCTGCCCAAGACGCTGCCGGAATTCTTCGGTGCGTTGAAGGTGGCGGTGACGCTCGCCTTCATCGGGACGAACCTGATGGAGATCGTGTCGCCCCACGGGCGCGGGCTGGGGGCGTTGTTCGACAGTGGCAAGACCAACTCGGACTATCCGCTCATGTTCGCGGTGTTGATCGCCTTGGCGCTTTTGGGGATTGTTCTCTACTACATCGTGGTCGCGCTGGAGAAGATCTTCGCGGGCTGGGCCGAGCGGGCGCCGGGGTGATTTCGGGCCAGTGAACTGGCCC
>JAYZLL010000036.1:0-41311 GCA_036154315.1 Pseudomonadota bacterium | reverse complement strand
CACATTCGGTGCTTCTTTATCTAGGTCCATCACCCGGATCACATTCCCCGATAAGGCGAACGACCCGGCTTCAAACATTGAAGCCAAGCCATACGATGATATATTATTGACACGCAAGTTATACTTACAGCGCGACAAGCGGATTCTCGCTTACATAACGGATAGACTGCCAGCATGCCGATGATCAAGAAAATAAGGGCTTTCCGTGGCGGCGACCAACCCCGTTCTGGCCAGGTCCTCGCTATAGTATTCGCTCTTTTTTTGCACGTGACGGCCGCCTCTGGCTCCTGTATCGCCCCGGACCGCCCCTTTGTTCCAAGCGATCCTGACGCGGCAAGTCATTATGCTGATCTCATACGACAGGACTTTGAGCTTTACTTGCGAGACGCTCAGGCATTCTTTCGGTGCCTTGAAGAAGAGCGCCGACGCGCATTCGATGAAGCGCAGGAAGTGTCCAAGGCATACGAGCGGTTCTTGAAAGCACGGACCGATGAGCATGAGTAGGGGCCTCGGTCACCTAAGTGATAACAAGCCATCAGAGACCTTGGTCCGCGTGTTTGGCGTCTTAGTTTTTAAGTCAGCACAAAGATAATCCACAAAGTGGATTATCCTGTTCGCAAGAGGCTTGAGACAGTGGCAAAAACAATCAGAAGTTCAGGGTATGAAGCTTTGCGCGACGCATTGATTACTGCGCGCAATCAGCGGGCCTCACACAAACGCAGTTGGCCAGGCGTCTGAAATGCCACCAGTCCTTTGTCGCTTGGGTCGAGAGTGGGGAGCGGCGGACCGATGTGGTGGAGCTCACTGTGTTGGCGAGGGCCTTGGGGGCCGACCACGGCGCGCTGCTCGAAGTAACTGAAGCTGCCACGTCGGCTGATCACAGGATCTAGCTTGTCTAATTGTTAACGGCGAAATTTGAGGGATTCTGCTTTCAAGGTTTGGCCGAGCGGGTCGAAGTCTGATCTAGCCGGACTTTGTGATGGCCGCTCTCGAGCCCCAGACTCGCTACGGCTAGAAGTCCTTCCAAAGCTTCCGCGCGTCTTGCGAAAGTTCTTCCAGCATTGAGATCACTGTGGCGTCGGAAGAGGACCTTGCTTGGGCCAAGACTGCAGCTTCTATGGGCGGCTCGATCCTTACCGGTACATCAGGATGCTTCAGCCAAAGCAACGACAACTCGCCGGTGTTCCATCTGTAGATCCACGCGAACGTAGTGTCTGCGCCACCGTCCAGTCGAGCAATGGGCGCGGCTTCTTCTCGGTCTTGCGTCAATTTAAGTCTGGACCTATTCTTTCGTATGCTTCCAATCAGATGAGTTTGGGCGGCGCGAAGTTCCTTTGGAAAGCCGTTTTCCATAAATTTCGGGCATCCTGGGTCGTGGACATCGATAAACCTAGGCGCAAGATCAAAAATATAGTTTTGTGGAGAATTTGCGCCGATAATAATGACGCTGTGGGCGAATCCGGGACCGACGGGCGCTCCAATTGCCACAGTCCGTTGAGACCGCTCTTGGGGTCAAATCTCTATTTTGGATAAGACCTGAGATCTGGCTCTCCTCAGGTTTTCCAGAGAGCCAACGGGTTGATTGCTCTCCTCCCAGCCGAGAAAGCTTGGCCGAAACCCCAGCTTCCAAGGGTCCTGTTTACGGGGTCAAGAGCATTCAGGGGCATCAGCCGGGGGTTCGTCACACATGACTGCTCTTGAAATCGCGTGACATTTAACTTCTCCATTTTGCGGGCCCTTGGGTGTGGACCGATGCGCCTGAACAGTCGACCGCGACGATGACGGGCATATCCTGGACCTCGAATTCATGGATCGCTTCCATGCCGAGATCGCCGAAAGCCACAACTTTCGCGCTCTTGATCGCTCGGGATAATAGTACTGCTGCGCCCCCGACGGCGATTAGGTAGGGAGCCTTGTGCTGGGCGACGGCTGAAACGACCTCTGGCCCGCGTTCGGCTTTGCCGATCATTAGGCCTAGCCCGGATTCGGCAAGAAGCCGAGGCGTGAACTTGTCCATCCGGGTGGAAGTGGTCGGCCCGGCGGGGCCGATGACTTCGCCGGGGGCGGGATCGACGGGGCCGACATAATAGATCGCGCGGTCCTTCAGATCGACCGGAAGCGGCTCGCCGCGTGCAAGCATATCGTCGATCCGCTTATGCGCCGCGTCACGCCCGGTAAGGATGTGTCCGGATAGAAGTAGGGTGTCACCGACGCTCCAGCTTTCCTTGTCGGCCTGGGTCAGCGTGTCGAGGTTCACGCGGCGTGCGCCGTCTTCGGCGGAGGCGGTCATCTCGGGCCAGATGGACAGGTCTGGGGGCGCAAGGTCAAAGCCCTCACCCGCGCCGATCCAAAAGCGGATCATACGGGTCGCGACGCATTGCGGGATCAGCGCGACGGGCAGGGCGGAGGCATGGGTTGGCGCGGTTCTCAGTTTCACGTCGAGCACCACTGTCAGCCCGCCCAGCCCCTGCGCGCCGATGCCAAGGCCGTTGGCCCGGTCGCACAGGCGGATCCGAAGCGCCTCTTCCTCGGTCGGGTTCGGCTTGTCGCGCAAGAGTGCCATGTCAGGCGGGTCGTAGAGGCTTTCCTTGGCCAGCCGCATGGCGATATCCGCGCTGCCGCCCACGCCGATGCCGAGCATGCCGGGGGGGCACCATCCCGCGCCCAGGCCGGGCAACTGGTCGATGATCCAGTCCTCGACGCTGTCCGAGGGGCGCAGGGTAGTGAAGCGGCTCTTGTTCTCCGAACCGCCGCCCTTGGACATGATCGCAACCTCGATCACGTCACCCGGCACCAGCTCGGTCGTCAGCATGCCGGGAGTGTTGTCGCGCGTATTCCGGCGCCCAAAAAGCGGGTCGGAGACGATCGAGGCGCGCAGCGGGTTCGCCTCGACCGACCAGGCGCGGCGGATCGCATCGTCCAGCAGCGATTGCAGGGAGCGGTCGCCGTCCAGCCGGACGCCCATGCCGACCTTCAGATGCGCATTGACGGTGCCGGTGTCCTGGCAGATGGCGCGGTGCCCGAGGGCGGCCAGTCGCGACGAGGTCAGGATCTGTTCAATCGCCGCGCGGGCCGCCGGGCTTTCCTCGCGCGCATGGGCAGCGGTGAGGTGGCGGATATAATCCGGAGGATGATAGGCCGAGATATATTGCAGCGCCTCGGCAAGCTGGCTGATGATGACCTCATTCGCGATATGGACCATCAGTGGCCCCCGGCCACGGCATCGGGTTGCCGGTCGGGATGGGCGGCCAGCACCGCAGGCAGCGCCTGCATCGCCGCATGGGCACGGGCAAGCACAGGGTAATCGGCGAGGTCGATCCCGGCGCGGCCCGCATTGCCGACCTGCGGCACGAGGCAGATATCGGCCAGACTCGGCTCTTCCCCGAAGAGGAACGGCCCCGGCGTGCCTGTGCATTGGGTTTCGAGCCCCCGGAACCCTTCGTCGATCCAGGTGCCTTCCCATGTCTTCACCGCATCGGCGTCAAGGCCGAGTTCGGACTTGAGGTAGACCAGGACCCGGCGGTTGTTCAACGGATGGATATCGCAGGCGATCAGGAGCGCCGCCGACAGGACCTGCGCCCGCGCCAGCGGATCATGCGGAAGGAGGGCCGGCTCGGGATAGGTCGCTTCGATCCAGTCGAGAATGGCGATGGATTGCGGCAGCACCACATCCCCGACGCCCAGAGCGGGGACCAGCCCTTGCGGGTTGGCGGTGCGGTATTCGGGGGTCTTGTGGGCCTCGCCCCTGATCCAGACGCCGTGATGCTCATAGGCCACGCCCTTGAGGTTCAGCGCAATACGCACCCGCCATGATGCTGTGGATTTGAAGAAATCATACAGAACCGGCGTCATGCCGCCGCTCCGATCCTTGTCACGAGGTCGGGAAAGCCTGCGATCCCGCCGGTCATGGTCTGACCCGCCGTGACCGGGCCGATGCCCGCAGGTGTGCCGGTCATGATCAGATCGCCGGGCTCCAGCCGCCACAGGCGTGAGCAGGCCGCGACGATCTCATCCAGTTTCCAGATCAGTTGGGCAAGATCGCCCTCCTGCTTGCGCGTGCCGTCGACATCCAGCCAGATCGCGCCACGTTCGGGATGCCCGATCTCATCTGCGCGCAGGATCTCGGTCATCGGTGCGGAGGCATCGAAGGCCTTGCCGGTGTCCCATGGCCGCCCCTCGTCGCGGGCCTGCATCTGCAAATCGCGGCGGGTCAGGTCGTTGCCGACGGCGTAGCCCATGACATGGGACAGGGCCTCTGCCTCGGGGATGGCTGCGCCCGCGGTGCCGATGGCAATGACAAGCTCGATCTCGTGATGCAGGTTCGCGGTCTCGGTCGGGTAAGGGATGGTCGCGTTATTCTGCACCAGCGCATCGGCGGGCTTGGTGAAGAAGAAGGGCGGGTTGCGGTCCGGGTCGCGACCCATCTCGCGCACATGTTCGGCATAGTTGCGCCCGACGCAGAAGATGTGCCGCACCGGGAATTGGGCGGAAAGCCCGCGCACCGGCAGGCTCGGCCGGTCGGCCGGGGGAAAGATGAAATCGGTCATGGTCTGTCCTTCGGAATTGCGGATCTGGTCGGCGGCTCAGTGCGCGGGGGGGAAGGACGGGGCGGCATTGCCGCGCGCCTCCATGAAGAAGCCCAGCTTGTCCTGCGCCGCGCGGTCCGAGTAGTTGAAGAGGAATGCGTCAGTCTCGGCCTCAAGCGTGAATGACGTCCAGGCCGGGACGACGAAGATGTCCTTCTTCTTGAAGGCCATGCGCTTGCCCGCGACCTCGACATAGCCGGTGCCCTCGGTCACGACGAAGACGGTGCTTTCGGTCGAGCGATAGGGCATCGACACGAAACCGGCGGGCAGCTTGCGCAGGTAGGTGGCCAGCGTCGGCATCGCCCAGCCGCCATCCACCGGGTTGGTGTAGCGCAGGCGCCACCCGTGGCAGGGATCGGGGTCGCCGGTTCTGGACGCCTGTTCGACTGCCGCGCGGCTTTTCTCGTAAGGGTAGTTGAAGACCGGCGAGGACATGCGTTCCCATTTCTCGTCCACCGGCATCAGGCCCGAGCCGTAGCGGGCGAGGCTGTCGCCCTCATCCTTCACGATCTCCTGCGCGTCGGTCTCCATGTCTTCCTCGAACCCGGCGTTGAACATCCGCACCATCGGAATATCGAGCCCGTCGAGCCAGATCATCGGCTCGTCCGAGAGATTGCCATGGTCATGCCAGCGCCAGGGCGGGGTGACGATGAAATCGCCGAACTCCATGGTCGTCTTCTCGCCGCCCACTGCCGTATAGGCACCCGAACCATCGAGGACGAAGCGCAGCGCCGCCTGGCTGTGGCGATGCGACGGAGCGACTTCGCCCGGCAGGATGATCTGGAACCCCGCAAAGACGGAATCGGCGATCCGGCTGGTCCCCTTCAGGGCCGGGTTTTCGAGGATCAGAACTCGCCGCTCGGCTTCCTTCGCCGTCACAAGACGCCCGGCTTCAAGGATATGCGGCTTCAGCGCCTCGAAATCCCACAAATGGGGCGCGGCCTGCGGTTTCGGTTCGGTCGGGACCAGTCCGCGCAGACGGCCCCAAAGGGGGGCAAGGGCCTCGGCCTCGACTGCGTCGATGTAACTTTGCGGTGTCTTCGACAAAGCGTCACTCATCGCGTTGCCTCCATATGTTGGGTTGTCGCGTCCGGGCCGGACAGCCAGCTTGGCTTGTCCCATTCCCAGATCCATTCCATCTGCGAATAATCCGAGGGGCTGTGCGACTTCAGTAGTTCGTCGCGCAGGCTTGCTGCCATGCCGCCAAGATGGATGAATTCGCCAAACTTGCGGGCCTTGGTCTGGACGTTCGCGGTGCGCGCGCGGCGGACATCGGCATAGCGTTGCAGCGCTTTGGGCGAGAGATCGGCCCCGAGACAGGCCCCTATGGCGACCGCATCCTCCAGCGCCTGACATGCGCCCTGGGCCAGATACTGATACATCGGGTGGGCCGCATCCCCGATCAGGGCGGCGCTGTCGCGCACCCAGGTCTGGATCGGGTCACGGTCCTTCAGCGGCCAGCGGAATTGCCGGTCGATCCGGGTGATCGAGGCTTTCACATAGGGCATCGTCTTGGCGAAGGCCGCGTCAAGCTCATCCGGGGTTGCCCAGTCGGCATCGGGAATGCCGGGGCGGTAACGGTCCGAGCGGAACACGGCGACCTGGTTGTAAAGCTGCCCGCCGCGCACCGGATATTGCACCAGATGGCAGCCGTCTCCGGTATGAAGAACAACCGTATCCTCGCCGGAATGTTCGGGAAGCTCAGCGAAGGGGACGGTGCCGCGATAGGCGACATAGCCTTCGCAAAGCAGGTCGTCCGGCCCGTTGATCATCGGGCGCAGGACCGAGTTCACGCCGTCCGCAGCGATCAGGATGCGGCCCGAGAACCTGTTTCCGTTGGCACAGGTCACGGTGCTGCCCCCGGACGCGATATCGGCCCCGGTCACATGCTGGTCGGTTTCCAGCATGACCTTGGGTTCGGCCCGAACGGCGTTCAACAGCGCATCCAGAAGGTCGGAGCGGTGCATGACCCGGTACCGATGGCCGAACCGGGACTGAAGCGTCTGGCCCAGGTCGATGCGGGACAGTTCGGCGCCGTTGTTGATGTCATGCATGACGATCTGCGCGGGGAAAACCGCGAGATCGTCGAGCGTATCAAGTACGCCCAAGGCGCGCAGTGCTTCGGCCCCGTTCGGGCCCAGTTGCAGGCCGGCGCCGACCTCGGAAAACTGCTCGGCCCGCTCCAGCACGCAGACTTCGCGGCCCGCTCTGGCGCAGGCGAGGGCCGCCGCCAGACCGCCGATGCCGCCGCCCACGATCAGGATTTCGCTACTCTGTGTCACGGCCACCATTCTTCTCCTCTCAGACTTGAGCGCAGTGTCGCGACGAAGATTTCAGAAAGGGGATGACCGGCGCCAGAATTGGAACTAGTATGGTGCGCTTAGTGCACGTAGGGGGGGGTCATGGACCGATACAAACATGTCGAGGGGCTGCTGCGCGGCCTGTCGCTGCTGAAGGCGATGAACCTTGAGGAAGGCGGCTATGCCAGCATTTCGACCTTGTCGGAGCGCACCGGCCTGCACCGGACCACCGTGAAGCGGCTGATGGAGACGCTGGTTTTCGCCGGGTTCGTCCAGCCCGCCGAGGACCGGCGGGGATATGTGCTGGCGCTGGCGGTCCGGGAGTTGAGCGAGGGATTCACGGATGAGGCCTGGGTGACGGGCATCGCCGGTCCGGCGCTTGGCGAACTGGTCGAGCGGGTGGTTTGGCCTTCGGACTTCACCACCCCGCAAGCGGACCAGATGGTGATCCGCGAGACCACGCGCAGGTTCAGTCCGTTTTCCTTCCATCGGTCCATGGTGGGGCAGAGATTGCCCATGCTTCAGTCGTCTGCGGGCAGGGCCTTTCTGGGGTTCTGCACCGAGAATCAGCGCGAGGCCGTGATTCGCCACCTGCAACGCGATGTCGGCGACAACGCGATGCAGGACGCCTTGCGCGAGACCGTTGAACATGCGGCGCGCGAGACGGCGGCGGTCGGCTACGGCTGGAATTACGGCGGCTGGACGCGGCAGCAGCAGTTCGGCGGTATCGCTCTTCCGGTCGTCATCGATGGCCATGTTCTGGCCTGTGTCAGCGTGGTTTTCCTGATCAAGAGCCTGTCGCTTCGGCAGGCCGAGGCGCAGTTCCTGCCGCACCTGTCCCATGCGGTCAAACGCATCCAGGACGGGCTTGAGGATTTCGGGGTCGGTGAAGAGCTGATCCCGGTGAAGTCGTCCGGGTCATAGTGCACACAGTGCACATCATTTGATTTTACAATCCGGGTGCTGACGAGAGTGCCGCTAATCCTACGCCGGACAAAATTCCGATTTGCGTGGGAGGAACTCAATGAAACGTCAAACCAGAACCCTGAGCGCCGAGGCTGTGCTGGGCCTTGCGGCAGTGGCTGCCGCCACCCTTGGTGCCGCGCCGCTGCAGGCTGAAACGAACCTTCGGTTCGCCAGCATCGCGGGCCCGACGGCCTATATCAACACCGGCATCCTGGAACCATGGTTCGAGGACATTACCGGGGCCTGCAACGGTGAGATTTCGGTCGAACTGTTGTCTGCCGCATCGGCAGCACGTCCGCAGGACGTATTCGAATCCGTCGAGGACGGGCTGGTGGATTTTGCCTGGGGCGTGATGCCGTTCAGTCCGGGGCGGTTCCCGGAAGGATCGGTTGTCGAGCTGCCTCTGCTGGCCAACACGACCGCCGAAGCCTCGCCGGCGATGTGGGGGCTTTATGAAGAGGGCCTGTTGTCCGGCTTTGACGGGGTCAAGGTGCTGAGCGTGTCGTCGAGCGCGATGTTCACCTTCCATGCCGCGGAGGACCTGGACGGTCTGGACGGCATGTCGGGTCTGCGCACGCGGGTGTCGGGGGCGACGGCCTCGGAGGTGATGAAGGAGCTTGGCGCAACGCCGCTCGGTCTGCCGATCCCGGCGGTGGCAGAAAACCTTGCGCGGCACACGATCGACGCGGTGGCGACGGATTGGTATGCGATCGAGGGCTGGGGCATCATGGACCTTGTCAGCGCCCATATCGACATTCCGCTGGGCGCGGCGGGCATCTACCTGATCATGAATACGGGTACCTGGGACGGTTTGTCGGCCGAGTGCCAGGCGGGTGTCACCGAGCTGTCCGGTCCGGCCTTTGCCAAGCGGTGGGGTGACGGGCTGACCGCGCGCAGCGCCCAGACGCGCGCTGCGCTGGAGGCCCGCGGCGATACGATCATCGTGCCCGATGCCGCCGCGATGGAGGGTCTGCGCGGCACCTTCGCGCCGGTTGAAGCGGCCTGGATCGAGGCCACGCCGAACGGGCAGTCGGTTATCGACCGCTTCCGTGAGCTGGTTGCGGGCGGGGCGGCAGAGTGACAACGGCCACCAAACAGGCCGAACGCAATACGGGCGGCGCATCGTCGCCCGTATGGATGGCCGTCATCGAAGGGCTGCCGCTGATCGCCGGCTTTCTGCTTCTCGGGCTGGCTGGCGTCGTCTGCGCCGACGTCATCTTGCGTATTGGCGCAGACCTGCCCATGGCCGGTCTTTACGAAATTTCGGCGTTGGTTGCCGCCGTCGCGATGGCGGCGTCGCTGGTTCGGCCCACGCTTCTGTCCGATCATGTCGGGATGGACCTGTTCCAGCCGCGTGACGATGTCCTGTCGCGCCTGATCCCGCAGGCGGTCACGTCGGTCTTCATCGGCGCGCTGCTGTGGACGCTTATTCAGGTTGCCTATCAGGGATATGAGGGCGGCGAGACAACGCTGGTGGTGCAATGGCCGACCTGGCCATTCTGGTTCGCCGCCTTCCTCATGCTGGTTCCCGCGCTTCCGGCGCTGCTGGCAAAAATCCTGACCCCACCGGACGGCACGGTCCTGTGGCATCGGGGCGTGTTCACCGTGCCGGTTTTCCTGTTGCTGGCCGTTGCCCTGGTGGCAAGCGTCTGGCTGTTCGGCGACGATCTGGGGCCGGTCGGGAAAGGCGTTCTTCTTTTCGCGGCGGTCTATGTGCTGGCGATGGCGCAGGTGCCGATCGGCATCTCGATGGGGCTTGTCGGGGCCGCCGGTGTGCTGGCGCTGGTCAGCCCCCGTGCCGCGCAGCGTGTGCTTCAGAACGAAGTCAGCGACGTGCTGTCGAGCAACGAGTTGATCGCGATCCCGCTGTTCCTGATCATGGGCGCTTTTGCGGTCAAGGCCGGCCTGGCAACCCGGATTTTCACGGCAGCGCGTGCGCTTTTCGGCCCGCTCCGCGGCGGGCTGGCGATTGCAACGGTCGTCGGATGCGGCGGATTTGGCGCCATCAGCGGTTCATCCGTGGCCACCACCGCGACGCTGGGACGCGTCGCATTCGACGAGATGAAATCAAGCGGATATCGCAGCAGCTTTGCCAGCGGTTCCATCGCGGCGGGCGGAACGCTCGGGGCGCTTATTCCGCCCTCGGTGATCCTGATCATCTATTGCGTAGTCACCGAGCAATCCATCGAACGCGCCTTCGCGGCGGCATTGATCCCCGGCTTGCTGGCCATTCTGCTTTACGCCATCGCGATCGCGGTGCTGGTCCGGCTTCGGCCCGGCATTGCGCCCGAGATCGCGCGCCAGCCGATGCGGCAGATCGTGCGGGACCTGCTGGGTGCCTGGCCCCCGGCGCTGCTGTTCGTCGTGGTGCTGACTGGGCTTTATGCCGGGTTCTTCACGTCAAGCGAAGCGGCGGCGGTAGGCTGCATGCTGGCGCTGGTCTTTTGGGTGACGAGCGGGTCGTTCAGCCTGTCGGCGCTGCGCGAATCTTTGGTCGAGGCAATGACCTCAAGCGCGAAGCTTTACATGGTGATCCTCGGCGCGAGCCTGTTTGCGGCGCTTCTGAACCAGACCGGGCTTGCCCGCGCGGTGCTGACCTGGGCCGATCCGGCGGTGACGCCGCAGATCGTGGTGATCCTCGCCTTTGTCGTGATTTATCTGGTGCTTGGCGCGATCTTCGACTCGGTTGCGGCTCTTCTGGTGACGGTGCCCATCGTCATTCCGGTGATCGATGGCTATGGCCTTGATCTGGTGTGGTGGGGGATCGTGACGCTGAGCATGATCGAGACCGGCATGATCACGCCGCCGATCGGGATGAATGTCTTCGTGCTGCGCGGCGTTCTGGGCGGCGAAATCCGGCTTCAGGACATCTATCGTGGCGTCTGGCCGTTCGTGATGGCCGATCTGATGAGGCTGACCCTGCTGATCGCCTTCCCGGTCATCGCCCTGTGGTTGCCCAATTCACTGCAATGACGGAGGGTCCGGGGCCCGCCGGGGCCCCGGATTGATGTTTCGGCCCCCTCAGTGGCGGCCCGATGCGGCCGCCGGTCCCGCGCTGAGCGCCTCGGTGACCGCGTCGGCCAGCAAATGGCCCGCCACCCCGGCCCGGTAGGGGGCAGAGCACTGGAAATCGCTTTGCATGTCGGCCGGGTCGAGCCGCAGTGCGCGGATCGCGTCGGCGTTGAATGTCTGTGTCAGCCGGTCCTCGGCTTCGGTCCAGCGGAAGACACCGTCCGATCCCGCGCCGGTAACAGCCACCCTGACGCTACCGCCGGGCCAGAGCGAGACCATGACGCCCGCTACCGCGTAGCGCGAGGCGGGGCTGCGCAGCTTGCGGTAGGCGGCGCGCGACGGGCGCGGGAACCGGATATGGGTGATCAGCTCGCCGGACTCCAGCACGGTTTCGAACAGCCCTGCGAAAAAGTCGTCTGCCGGGATGCTGCGCTGGCTGGTGATCACCTTGGCGTTAAGGCCGAGGATTGCCGCAGGATAATCGGCGGCGGGGTCGTTATTGGCGACCGAGCCACCAATGGTCCCGCGGCTGCGCACCATCGGATCTCCGATCAGGGAGGCCAGATGGGGCAGGGCGGGAAGGACCGCGGCCAGTTCCGCGGACGCGGCTACGACGGCATGGGGTGTGGCGGCGCCGATGACGACGTCTTCATCTGAAATCTCGATGAAGTTCAGGTCTGCGATCCGCGCGATATCGATCAAGACATCCGGTGCGGCGAGCCGCTGTTTCATGGTCGGGAGCAGCGTGTGTCCGCCGGCCAGAAAGGCCCCGTCCTCGGCGGCAGCAATCTGTTCAAGGGCTTCGTCGACCGAAATGGCGCGGGTGTATCGCGTTGCGTACATTGTGCTTCTCCAGGTCTGGTTCAGGAAAGGTTCATGGTTTCCGAGGCCGACAGGACGGCGCGGACGATGTTGTGATAGCCGGTGCAGCGGCAGATATTGCCCTCAAGCTCGTCGCGGATGATCGCTTCGGTCAGCCCCTCGGGATGTCGCTCGACCAGCTTGATCGCCGACATGATCATGCCCGGCGTGCAAAAGCCGCATTGGAGGCCGTGCATGTCGCGAAACGCCGCCTGCATCGGGTGGAGATCCGTGCCGCTTTCGACGCCTTCGATGGTCACGATGCGACCGCCATCGGCCTGGGCGGCCAGGACGGTGCAGGATTTGACCGGCAGCCCGTCCAGATGAACGGTGCAGGCCCCGCATTGCGAGGTGTCGCAACCCACATGGGTTCCGGTCAGCCCCAGTTCCTGCCGCAGATATTCGACGAGAAGCGTGCGGTCATCGACCTCGCGCGTTTCGGTCTTGCTGTTGACGGTCAGTGTCACGCTGATCATTGGTTGCCGCCCTCCCTGGCCGGATGTTCGATCATGTACTCCGAGAACCGCTCAAAGAATTTCGCCGAGAGTTTGCGGGCCGTGCCCTGCAACATGCGATTGCCAAGCTGGGCGATCCGCCCGCCCATGCTAGCGGTCGCGTCATAGCTCAGAAGCGTGCCGCCCTCGGAAGGGGTCAGCGTGACCTCGGCCCTGCCGCTGGCGAACCCAGCCGCGCCGCCATTGCCCTTGCCGGTCAGTGACAGGCGGGTCGGGGGCGCGACGAAATCGAGCGCGACTTCGCCCGAGAACCGGGCGCTGACCGGGCCGACCTTCAGGGCGACGCGGGCCTCCAGATCGGTATCGCTGCGCTTTGTCAGCTCTTCACAGCCGGGGATACAATGCCGCAGAACGTCGGGGTCCGAGAGCGCGGCATAGACCTGCTCGACCGGCGCTTCGATGAAGATTTCGTCTCCCAGTTCCATATGCTTTGCCTGTGCCAGTTTCATGCTTGCTGGCCGGGACCATAGCGAAGGGTCGCCACCTTGGCAGACGGGGCGGCGGGCTTGTGCACGGCGTGAACTTGGAAGGGAAACTTGGACCTAGGCTGTCGGCCTAGGCAGGCAGGGCCGCGTCTTGGGGCATGTCCTGCGCCGGATTGTCGGGGTGGCTGCAGACCGCGTCGGTCAGATCGTCCATGAGCAGGCGCTGGTAGGATGACAGCTCCTTGCCGCGGCGGCAGATGCGATAGACCGGGGTGGCCAACCCGGCGGTCTGGGTCCGGATTTCGCGCAGGGTTCCGGCGGCGAGTTCCTCGCGCACGGACGCGCGAAACAGGAACGCGGCCCCTGCGCCGCAGCGCACCGCCTGTTTCAGGGATTCGGCGTGACCGAGTTCGATCTCGACGCGCTTTCGCTCGATCCCGCGATCTTCCAGCAGCGCATCCTCCATATCACGCCGGGGCGAACCGTATTCCGCCGCGACATAAGGCAGATCGCCAAGCTCGCGGGCCGAGAGCGGATGATCCGGGATCGTCATGGCCGGCGGGGCGACGAGGACGAGATGTTCGTCGAGCACATGCTGCACCTCAAGGCCGTCGGTTTCGTATCGCGGGGCGAGAATGGTGAAAGCGAAATCGCAATCGCCGGAATGGACCGCCTCGGTGATGAATTGCGGTGTGGCCACCCGTACCGAGACTTCACCGCGCGGGAAGCGCCGATGAAAATCGGTGACAAGTGCGGGCAGTACGTATGAGCCGATGGTCATCGATGCCCCGACCACTGCCTTGCCAAGCAGGCCGCGCCGGCTGTCGGCCATTTCCCGTTCGAGTTCGCGGGTCCGGCTGACGATGTCCTGCGACCATTTGAAAACCCTCTGGCCCATCTCGGTCAGTCGCACCTGACGGCCCTGCCGGACGGTCAAGGGGGTTCCGAATTTCTGCCCCAATGCTTTCAGATGCGCCGAGACGACCGGCTGCGCGATGCCAAGCCTGTCCGCCGCGCGCGATACGCTGCCCAGTTCGGCAACGGTGCAGAAGACCTCCAGCTTGTGGATCGAGATTTGCGAGATGAGGGACCGCATAATTCATAGCCTTTGGGATATAAATTTGGATAAACCATATATTAGTAAATATCTCATCCGCAACCTAGTATCGCCGGAACTGCCACGGGCCAGAAGGAGGACCACATGCTCGATAACCTCAGTTCCGACCAGGAGAACGACGTCATCGAGGCGACGCTGAACCGTCTGGTTCTTGCCAACCGCATCCTTGCCCGCGAGCAGATCATCGATGATTTCGGGCATGTGAGCATCCGCCACCCGTTGCACCGCGACAGATACTTTCTGGCCCGTTCGCGCAGCCCCGAAGTGGTGTCGCGCGACGACATCATGGAATTCACGCTGGACGGCGAAAAGCTGTCGGGCGACCCGAGATCGCCCTACAAGGAGCGGCATATTCACGGCGCGATCTACAAGGACCGGCCCGACGTCAACGCGGTGACGCATCACCACGCGCGCCCGGTCCTGCCCTTTACCATGATCAACCGTTCGCTGCGTCCGATCTTTCATATGGCTGCGGTGATCGGAACCGATGTTCCGGTCTGGGACAGTCAGGACGAGTTCGGCGACACCAACATGCTGATCGACAGTATGGAGATGGGGCATTCCCTGTCACGCACGCTGGGCAGCGGAAGCGCAGCGCTTCTGCGCGGGCATGGCGCGATCTGTGCGGGGGCCTGCCTGAAATCGGTGATCATGATTTCGATGGGGCTTCGCGACAATGCCGAGCTGATGCAGGCGACGCTTGCGATGGGCGATGTGACGTATCTGACGGATGGTGAAATCCAGAAGACAAGTGAAATGCTCCTCAGCCCGATGCCGCTGGCGCGTGCATGGGATTACTGGGTGGCGCGTGCGGGTTTCGGGGGGTTGTGAGCCCCGAGACCGGCAAAGACAAAAAGGGAGGAAAGAATGAAAATCAAACATCTGATCGCGGCCGGTGTGGCCAGCCTGGTAATGACCACCGCTGCCTCGGCGCAGTCGCTTGGCGTGGGTGCCGGGCGGCAGGGGTCGCAGAACTATGCCGCCAGCGCGGCGCTGGGCAAATTCCTGTCGGAAGACCTGGGGCTGGACGTTCGGGTTCAGTCCTACGGCGGGTCGGGGCAGACCCTGCCGCTGATCGACAGCGGGCGGCTTGACCTTGCCATCGTGCCGGGCCCCGACATGATGTCGGCCGCTCTGGGGCAGGTCCCGTTTGAGGGGCGCGCGATGGAGAACCTGAGGGTTCTGGCCAATCTCGGGCCAAGCTTCTATGGCTTCATGGTGGCCAAGGACAGCGACATGACCATGGTGTCCGACGCCCGTGGCCGGACCGTCACCTACGGGTTCGCCGCGCAGCCCTCGCTCGCCCTTCAGGCGGATGCCATTCTGGCCGCTGGCGGGCTGACCATCGACGACGTGAAGCAGGACAACGTGCCGTCGGTTCCGAACGGTGTCGATGACCTGATCTCGGGCACGGCCGATGTGGCCTATTTCGCCATTCAGGGCGGCAAGGCGCGCGAGGCGGATGCCGCGATCGGGATCAAGT
Source organism: Pseudomonadota bacterium (assembly GCA_036154315.1). GTDB lineage: Bacteria > Pseudomonadota > Alphaproteobacteria > Rhodobacterales > Rhodobacteraceae > Maritimibacter. Next base: position 26,046 of record JAYZLL010000036.1, on the reverse strand, counting down.
GGCTGAAGCTCGAGGATACGCCCGAGAACGAGGCCGCGATGCAGAAGGTCGTGCCGCTGACCTATATCGATACGGTCGAGCCGGGCGCCGCGCCGGGGATCGACGAACCGATGAGCATGATGGCCTATGATTACATGCTGGTCGCGGGTGCGCATGTCGATGATGCGGTGATCCAGCGGATCGTCGAGGCGGTCGCGGCCAACCCCGACAAGGTGCAGGCCATGAGCAATGCCTTCGCGGCCTTCTCGACCGAGAAGATGCAGCCGAAGGTCGAGGACCTTGTGGTTCATCCGGGTGCGGCTGCGTTCTACGAGCAAAGCCAAGACTAATATGAGTACGCTGGTGGTTGAGCAGCAGGGAGAAGGTCGCGGGTCTCGCGGCCTTCTCCTGCTTGAGAGAGTGGTCGATCTGCTGGTCGTGCTGCTGTCGGTCGCCTATGCGGCCGACCTGCACCGCAAGATCGGCCTGTCGGTCTATGATAGTCAATTGCTGGTCGCGGGGCTTTCGCTGGCCATGATCGGCGGCTTCCTGGCGATGGCGCGCGGCACGTCGAACCTTGTCGTCAAGGGGCTTGGTTACGGTCTCGCCGCGCTGGTCCTGGGCGTTGGCGGGTATCTTGCCGTTACTTATGTGGCGACATCGATGGAGGCGCCGTTCATGCCCGCCTGGCTGGTTGCGCTTTGTGCTGTCCTGTTCGTGGCGCTGGTGCTGAGCGTGCGGCGAGCCGCCGGGCTTGGCATCCTTGTCGTGGTGGCGATCTTCGTGGCCTATGGCCTTTTCGGGCATCTGGTCCCCGGCGAATTTCAGAGCCGGCAATCGACGCCGGCGGAGCTGCTCACCTATCTGGTCATCGATCCCAACGGGATTTTCGGAACCGCGCTGAAAGTCGCGGTGGTGATCGTGGTGCCGTATCTTCTGTTCGGTCAACTTCTGTCCGCCTGCGGTGCGGGCGATTTTTTCAACGATCTCGCGATGGCGGGCATGGGCCGGTTTCGCGGTGGTCCGGCAAAGGTGGCGGTCAGCGCGTCGGCGCTGTTCGGCTCCATCTCGGGCAGTGCGGTCGGCAACGTGGTGGGAACCGGCGTCGTCACCATTCCGATGATGAAGCGGTCCGGTTTCAATCGGGCCTATGCCGGTGCGGTCGAGGCGGTGGCATCGACCGGCGGACAGATCGTGCCGCCCGTAATGGGGGCGGCAGCCTTCATCATGGCCGATTACCTGAACGCCGATTACTCCGAGGTGATGCTGGCCGCGCTGCCCTCGGCGCTGCTCTATTACCTGGCGATCTTCATCAATGTCGATCTGCGCGCCGGGAAACGGGGCATTGCGGCGGTTGACGCGGACCAGATACCGCGCGCGCGCACGGCGCTGGCGCAGGGGTGGCATTTCCTGCTGCCCTTCGTGGTCCTGTTCTACACGCTTTTTGCACTTAACATGCGGCCCGAACGTGCCGCGCTTTATTCGATCGTCGTGCTTCTGATCGGAAGCATGATCTTCGGATACAAGGGCAACAGGGTGCGGCTGGGGCAGATCCTTCCGATCATTGCCCAGGCCGGGCGCGCGGCGCTTGATCTTATCATCGTCTGTGCGGCGGCGGGGATCATCATCGGGGTGCTGAACCTGACGGGCCTGGCCTTCAATCTGGCGATGAACATCATCGCGGCCAGCGGAAACAGCGCGATCATCCTGGCTGTCATCACGGCCATCATCTCGATCGTGCTGGGGATGGGGATGCCGACGGTCGGGGTCTATATCCTTCTGGCAACATTGGTCGCCCCGGCGCTGACGCAGGTGGGCATTCCGGCGATTTCGGCGCATCTCTTCGTCTTCTATTTCGGGCTGCTGTCGATGGTGACGCCGCCGGTTGCGCTGGCATCCTTCGCGGCGGCCAAGATCGCCGAGGCGGATGCGTGGAAAACCAGCCTTGAGGCGATGAAGCTGGCATGGCCTGCCTATATCGTGCCGTTCCTGTTCCTCTTCGCGCCGTCCCTGGTGATGCAGGGCGACGCGCTGCATATCCTGTGGGCGCTGGCCTCGGCGGTGATCGGGATTTTCGCGGTCACGGCGGGGTTGGTCGGGTTCCTGCGCCGCGATGCCGGACCTGCGGTGCGCGGGCTGCTCATCGTGGGCGGAATCCTGACGCTGCTCCCCGCCGGGCTCTTTCCCGGCGCGGCCTGGACGGATCTTGCCGGTTTGCTGGTTCTGGTGCTTTGCATCGTCATTCAGACGGCGGGCGCCGGGGCCGCGCGGCCGGGCAAGACGGTTCAGGACAGCGCCCATCCGTAAGGGTCATGCGGCGGGCGTTCACATGATGCACGGCCGCCATGTGGGCGGCAGAGCGCAACCCGTTTCATGCGACCTTCCCGATACCCTAACGAACTAGGGGCGAATCGTGGGAGGTTAAGGATGAAAGTAACGAAATATGCCGCCGCACTGGGTCTGCTGGCCACAACGATGCAGCCTGCGGCGGCCGAGACAATTGCGCTGAAATACGCGACCTGGGAGCCGCCGCAGGCCTTCATGGTCACTGATCTTTATGAGCCCTGGGTGGCCGATATCGTTGCCGCGTCGAACGGGACGCTGGAGATCGAGATGTTCGCCGGTGGATCGCTTGGCGGACCTGCCCAGCAGCTTCAGAATATCGAAGGCGGGGTCTCGGACCTTGGCATTATCGTGCCGTCGCAGAACCCCGGCCGCTTCCCGCTGAACGAAGTGGGCGAGCTGCCGTTCCTGTGGGGCGATCCCGAGGTCGCGTCGGTGGCGATCAACACGATGATCGAGAACGGCGATCTGGAGTATCCGGGCTTCAAGGTGCTGGCCGGTTTCATGACCGGGGCCTATCAGATCCATTCGGCCAAACCCATCGAATCGCCGCGCGACATTGGCCGCCAGAAGCTGCGCGTGGCGGGGCAGGTCTTTGGCAAGGTGGCCGGTGCCCTTGGGGCGAACCCGGTCGGGATGCTGACCGGGCAGGTGCCTGAATCGATCAGCCGGGGCGCGATCGACGGGACAATTCAGGATTGGTCGATCCTGCACGCCTTCCGCATTTCCGACGTCACCCCCTATCACTACGATTATCCGCTGGGCGGCGTCGTGGTGCTGATGGGCATGAACCAGGACGTTTACGATTCCCTGCCCGCCGACGCCAAGGCCGCGGTCGACATGTATAGCGGCGAAGCCTTCTCGCGCCGCTGGGCGCAGGCGGTCAAGACCGAGACGGCGCGGGTGAAGGAAGAGCTTGGCAGCCGTGAAGACCACGTCATCGTCACACCGACGCCGGAGGACAAGGCCGAACTCGACGAGATCCTGTCCGGCGTCGTCGAGGCCTGGGGCAACCAGGACGATGATCATGCCGCCGTACTTGCGGCCTATAAAGAGGCGCTTGCGGCCGCAAGCGCCGAGTAAATCCACCGCATCATGAGCCAATGCCGGGCGCCGCGTCATGCGGTGCCCGGTTGCGTTTGGACCGTCCTCTGGCACCCGGCCATAGGACGGATTGCCCCGGCGCCGCATCTACGGGCCGGGGCGGATCGGTGTCACGATGTTCGGGAGGGGCCGACCGCCTAGGGCCGCTCGGCAAACGGCTTGCTGAAACTGCGTTCGAAATCCGCTTCGTCCCAATAGGCGATCAGCATGCCGGGCGACTCGCCGATGGCGGCCTGCCGCTCGACATGATCCGGGGGCACGGTGATCCGGGTATGAAACTGCCGGGACCAGGCGCAGGCCGCCTCATACAGCCGCGCGCGCGTCGCCGCGTGGTCTGGATGGTCGCCCAGGTCTTCCAACTCGTCAGGGTCGTTCACCAGATCGAACAGCATGGGCCGGAACCCTTCGGCATGGACATATTTCCAGTCCTTGTCGCAGACCATGATCATGCGCGCATCCTCGGGCGCGACATCCAGCGCAAGGCGTGCATGCCGGGTTGAATAATCGTATTCCGAGATAGCATAGCGCCGCCAACCGGGCTTCGTACCGGGCTGCGCATGCAGAAGCGGCATCAGGCTGCGCCCTTCCAGGATATGGGGCAGGGGCGGGCCGCCGAAAAACTCCTGAAATGTCGGGGCGAGGTCGATATATTCCACAAGCTCGTCGCAGACCTGCCCGCGTGTCGCGTCCGCCTCGGCGCGCGGATCGTAGACGATCAGCGGCACCCGCACGGATACATCGTGGAACAGGTCCTTCTCGCCCATCCAGTGGTCACCCAGGTAATCGCCGTGATCGGACGAGAAGACCACCATGGTGTTTTCGGCCAACCCGCGCGCTTCCATCCACGCGAACAGGCGGCCCAAATGATCGTCGATCTGCTTGATGAGGCCCATATAGGAGGGGATCACCGTTTCCCGCACGCCGGGCCGCACGAAAGTCTGGCAGATGCGCGATTCCTGAAAGGCGCGGAAAACCGGGTGAATGCGCGCCGGGTCCCGTTCGGCCTCGGTCCGGATCGGGGGCAGGATGTCGTCCGGGCCATACATGTCATGATAGGGCGCGGGCACGATATAGGGCCAATGCGGCTTGATGAAGGACAAATGGCACAGCCAGGGCTGGTCGCCGGCCTCTTCCATGAACGCCATCGCCCGGTTGGTCATATAGGCGGTCTCCGAATGCTCTTCGGGCACGCGGGCAGGCAGGTTGTTGTATTTCATGAGCCAGCCGGACAGCAACTCGCCGTCATCGCCCTCGGCTGAGTTGGCCCAGTCCTCCCACGGGTTTTCGCCGTCGAAACCGTGCTCGCGCAGATAGCGGTTATAGCGCAGGTTCTGGTTGTTGGAGGGGCCATAGGGATGCACACCGTCATCCCGCTCGAACGGCTCGAACCCGCATTCCGAATGGTGCAGGCCCACATCCGATCCCGGATCGATCCCCAGCCGGTCCATGCCGCCTCGGTCGGCGATCATATGGGTCTTGCCGACAAGGGCGGGTCGCACGCCCAGATCGCGCAGGTGATCGCCAAGGGTCGGTTCGCCGATGCGCAGCGGAAAGCCGTTCCAGGTCGAACCATGCGAGCGGCAATAGCGCCCGGTATAGGAGCTCATCCGTGACGGCCCGCAGATCGGCGATTGCACATAGGCGCGGTCGAAGCGGACCCCGCGGCTGGCAAGGGCGTCGATATTGGGTGTCTTCAAGGTCGGATGCCCGGCGCATGACAGGTAATCGAACCTCAGCTGGTCGCACATGATCCATAATACATTCATGATGGATGAACCCCTCTACGGTTGGTGATGGTGTCGGGCGCGCCCATCAGAGCAGGGCGAGCGCGATTGCCGGAAAGACGAGAAGCAGCGCCAGCGCCAGCGCGTCGGCGATGACAAAAGCGGTGACGCCCGAGAAGATCGCCCCGATCCTGAGATCCGGCATCACCGAGCGGACGGTGAAAACGTTCATCCCGATCGGCGGTGTGATCAGCCCCATCTCGATCACGACGACCATCACGATACCGAACCAGATCATGTCGATATCCATGGCGATGAGGCTGGGCAGGAATACGGGGATGATCAGCAGGAGAATCCCGATCGATTCAAAGATCATCCCCATGAGGATGCAGACCGCGCAGATCGCGATCACCAACCCGACCGCCCCCAGTTCCCACCCTTCGACAAGGCTGACGAGCTGATAGGGCAGGCCGGACAGGTTGATGAAATTCGCAAAGACCTGTGCGCCGAAGATGACCGTGAAGAGCATAGCGGTGGTGCGGCAGGTTTCGATCAGCGTCAGGTAAAGCGCCTTCGCCGACCTGAGGTAGCCGCGCGCGACGGCAAAGATCGCCGCGCCGGTCGCGCCGATGCCAGCGGCCTCGGTCGGGGAAAAGACGCCCGAATAGATGCCGCCGAGGATGACGACGAAGAGCACGATCACCGGCCAGACCTTGAGGTAGGCCGCCCACCGCTCGGCCGGGCCCAGCCGATCGCCGGCGCGGCCCAGCTCGGGCTTGCGCGCCACGGTCAGCGCCACCGCCGCGATGAACAGCGCAACGAGCATCAGGCCGGGCAGGATCGCCGCGATGAAGAGCTTGCCGATATCTTCCTCGGCGACCAGCGCGTAGATCACCAGAGGCACCGAGGGCGGGATCATGATCCCGAGCGTGCCGCCCGCCGCGACCACGCCGGAGGACAGCCGGTCGTCATAGCCGTAGCCGCGCATATGCGGCATGGCCACCCGCGTCATGGTCGCAGCGGTTGCAAGGGACGATCCGGACACCGCCGAGAACCCGGCGCAGGCCAGAACCGTGGCATGGGCCAGCCCGCCCGGCAGCGCGCCGACCAGCGCATTGGCCGCCTTATACAGATCCTCGGATATGTTCGACCGATGGATCAGCGCGCCCATCAGGATGAACAGCGGGATGACCGACAGGCCATAATTCGCGCCGGTCTCCATGACCTGCTGCTCGACCATGGCCAGGGCGGCGTGAAAGTTCCAGTCGCGGGTATAGGCGAAGCCGACAAAGCCGACGAGCAGGGTGGTGAAGCCCAGCGGAAACCCCAGGAAGCACAGAAACAGGAGGATCGCGAAGCCGATGAGGGCAAGTTCCATTTATTCGACTCCGGTCATGGTTTCGGCTGCGGCCCGGTCCGGGCTCATTCGGCCCAGATGCCCCCGCGTGTGGAGGATGGCCCCGAGCAGCAGCACAAGCCCGAAGACCGACAGCACCGCGGCGGTCATCGGCAATATCCATTGGGGCAGGGCGAGGACGGGTGTGAGCCGGCCCGATTGCATTGCGCTGAATGCCGAGGCGAAGAGTTCGTAGGTGATCAGGACATAGACGCCGACCGTGACCGCCAGCACCGCCCACCGCTGGAGATTGGGAATTCTCCGCTGCACCCAGGCTTCGAAGATATTGACGGTGATGTGTTCGTTGCCAGCGCTGATGAAGGCGATGCCGGAGAAAATCGTCACCACCATCAGGATCTCGACATACTCGGCGGTGCCGAAGATCGAATGATGAAAACCATAGCGGCCGACCACGTCGATGAAGGTCAGCATCATCATGATGAAAAGGCCGGTGCCGGCGAGGATTTCCAACACCTTTTCTACCGCGTGAAATGCTCGTGCGAACATGGGTCCTCCGATACGTGCGGGACTGGATGGCGGCGGGGGTGTCCGGCGCGGGGTGCGCCGGACAAGCGCCGGTTACTGCAATTCGGCCAGCGCCTTGTCGTAGGCGTCCTGATAGAATTTCAGCACTTCGGCCCCGTCGATCCCGTCGGCCGCGACCTTTTCGATCCAGGCTTCGGTCGCGGGCCGGGCCAGCTCGATAAGCTCCTGCTCGAAGGCCGGATCGGCAGGCACGACCTCTACCGCCGTGTCCGCATATTCCTGCCGCGCCTTTTCATATTCTTCCTGCGCGAAGCCCGACGCCCAAATCCCGAAATCGCGGCCAAGCGCGTTCTGGATCGCCTGCTGATCCTCGGGCGAGATGCGGGCCCATTTGTCCTCGCCGACAAAGAAGGTGAAGGCCGACTGAAAGATCTTGCGGTCGAGGATCGTTGCCGACTTGGTATAGGATGTGAGCTTGTAAGTGTTGAGTGAGTTCCAAGCGACGCCGACATACCCGTCCACGACACGGTTCGAGATGATCTCGAGCATTTGTGTGGCGGGGCCGGAGACGACGGCCGACCCAGTGGCCTGCATCAGGTTGGCGGTTGCGCCGGGCAGGGCCCAGATCTTGCGCGACCGCAGGTCGTCCAGAGAGTTGATCGGCGTGTCGAGCATGGACCACATATCGGCGCCGGATTGCGCGTAGAGGGCCAGGACCACGACGCCCTTCATATCGGCGGCGGTGCCGGCGAAGAATTTCTGATAGGTGTCCCACTGGGCCGCGCTGGCGGCGGCGGCATCCTCGCGCCCCTGGAACGGCAGGATGCTGTATTCCAGCCCGCTGGCCACATTGGTCAGAAAGCCGTTGAACGAAATCGCGCCGTCCATGACCTGCTGCGTGACGCCTTCATATTGGGATCCGGCCCCGGCCAGCGATTTCGGCGGAATGCTTATGGTGACGCGCCCCTCGGTCGCCTCGCTGATGCGCCGCCCCATCTCGGGCAGCACCTTTGCGCACAGATGATGCTGCGCAGGCACGAAACAATTGAACAAGATGGTCTCGGCATGGCTCGCCGTCGCACCGATGGATGCAAAAAGGCTTGCCGCCAAAGCGGATTTCAACGTCTTCATTTTTTCCTCCCTGTGGACACCCGGCAGCGCGGGTGATCACCTTCAAGGCTGAGCTTCCGGCCAGCCCGTCGCAAATCATTCGGCGGGCCCGTGCACAGCGCGCACCGCGGGCGGATGAGGTGCAGAACGGGCCAGGCGGCACCGCTGTGCCGGTCGCGCGCCGTGCCTGGAAATATGGGAGGGATGTCCGGCGGGGGCGGAAGGCCGGTCGGGGGGCCGGTTCCCGCGGCGGCCGCCGCAGGACCGGGAGGAGCCGGACAGAACCGGCCACCCGTGCTCCGCGCCCTCGGCCGGGCGCAAAGCATGGGGCTTAGCTTGCCCGATGCGTTTCGATTGCGTCCCAGACCCTGGCCGGTGTGGCCGGCATCTCAAGGTTCAGGATCCCCAGCGGCGCGAGCGCGTCCATCACTGCGTTCATCGCCGTCGGCGTGGCCGCGACCGTGCCCGCTTCGCCGCAGCCCTTGACGCCCAGCAGGTTGGTCTGCGTGGCGGTCGGACTGCTGGCCAGACGGTAGCTGGGCAGGCTGTCGCTGCGCGGCATGGTGTAATCCATGAACGAGCCGGAAATGAGCTGCCCGTCCATGCCGTCATAAGCGACCTCTTCCCACAGCGCCTGGCTGATCCCCTGGGCGACGCCGCCATGGACCTGACCCGCGACGATCATCGGATTGATGACGTTACCGAAATCGTCGACGGCGACATAGTTCACGATCTCGACCTCGCCGGTCCCCTCGACGATATCGACCTCGCAAATGTGGCAGCCATTGGGGAAGGACAGGCCGGCCGGGTCCCAGTAGGCGGTGCCGCCAAGCCCCGGTTCAAGCCCGGCATCGGGCAGCTTCGATGGAAAATAGGCCAGCCGCGCTACATCGCGGAACGACAGGGTTTCATTGGTGTCGCGGCGGCGAAAGAGACCCTCTTCGAAATCAAGCTCGTCGGGGTCGCAGGCAAGTTCGGCGGCGGCGATCAGCTTGCCCTTCTCGATGGTCCGGTCAAGCGCCAGGCTGAGCGCCGATCCTGCCGCCTGAAGCGAGCGCGAGCCGACCGTGCCGCGCCCATAGGCCAGGTCCTCGGTATCGCCATGTTTGAGCTGCACCTCGCCGATCTCGACGCCGAGCCGGTCGGCGACGATCTGGGCGAATACGGTCTCATGCCCCTGCCCATGGGTATGGGTCGCGGTCGAGACGACAGAGCTGCCATCGGGCGAGACGCGCAGGTCGATCCCCTCATAGGTGCCGAAGGTGGAGCCGATGGTCAGAAGCCGCGCTGACGGTCCCATCCCGGTATTGTCGATATAGCACACGACACCGAAGCCGCGCCGCCGCCCGGACTTGCGCGCTGCTTCCTTGCGGTGTTCCAGCCCCGCGTAATCGGCCAGTTCCAGCGCCCGCTCGAAGGCTTTCGGGAAATCACCGGAATCGTAAAGACGGCCGGTGGGCGAGGCATAGGGCATCTGGTCCGGCTGGATCAGGTTTCGGCGACGCAGCTCCACCGGGCTCAGCCCCATCTCGCGCGCGGCGATGTCCAGCGTGCGCTCGATCATGTAGCAGATCTCGGGCCGCCCTGCGCCGCGATAGGCGTCGGTCGGCATCGTGTTGGTATAGGCAAGCCGCACCGTGCCGCTGACCGCCTGGATACGGTAGGTGCCGACGGTCAGCCCCGACTGGCCCAACACGGGCGGCCCGGCCCCGAAACTGGAGACATAGGCGCCAAGGTCGGCCACATCCTCGATCCGGACGGCAAGGATCGTGCCCTCCGCATCCAGCGCCATTTCGACATTTGTGTCGTGGTCGCGGGCATGGGCATCGGACAGGAACGCCTCCGAGCGTTCACAAACCCAGCGCACGGGACGCCCGGTCGCGCGCGCGGCTGCCAGCACCGCCAGTTCCTCGGGATAGGTCGGGCCTTTGCCGCCGAAGCCGCCGCCGACATCGCGGGCGATGATGCGCACGCGATGTTCCGGCACGCCCAGCGTCGTTGCCGTATGGGTGCGCATCGGGTGCGGTGTCTGGTGGCTGCAATAGAGCGTGAAATGCCGGTAGGCAGGATCGTAGAGGCCGATGGCCGCGCGCGGCTCGATCGGGGCGGCGGTCAGCCGCTGGTTCTTCAGCCGCGCTGTGGTGATATGGGCCGCGCCAGCGAAAAGGTCGGCCACCGCGTCGGGCTTGCCGTAATGAAACTCGAAACTCAGGTTGCCTGGTGCCTCGTCCCAGACCTCCGGTGCGTTTTGCTCAAGCGCCTGGCGGGCGCCGACCACGGCGTCGAGCGGGTCGTAATCGACCATCACTGCCTCGGCCGCATCCTTGGCCTGCCATACCGTATCGGCCACGACGATGGCCACCGGCTCGCCCACATAGGCGACTTTTTCGGTGGCCAGCGGGCGGCGGAGTTTCTTGACCATCGTATCGCCGCCGGGATGCCGCAGCTCGATATCAAGCTCGATATGCCCGACCCCGTCCGCGACGAGGTCGTCGCCTGTCAGCACGGCGTGAACGCCGGGCATGTCGCGCGCCGCGGATATGTCGATCCCGCCGATCCGCGCATGGGCCAGTTGCGAGCGGACGAAAACGGCGTGCAGCTGACCGGGAAAGGTCATGTCGTCGGTATAACAGCCCTGACCCCTGATGAACCGCTCGTCTTCGACGCGCTTGGCGGGTTTGCCCGTGGTCGTGGTCATGTCGTCCTCCCTTACAACGCGGCTTCGAGGATGGCTTCATAGTCCTGCGCCGTGCCCTGGCGGGCCGACAGCTTGTTGAAGAACGAACCTTCGGCCTCGGCTGCGGCGGGCGGAATGTGGTGGCGTTCGACGCCCACTTCCATAAGCCGGGCGGGCAGGCCCACGGTGTCATTGAGACGGGTCACGGCGCCCGCGACCTGGCTGCCGTCATCAAGTCCCATGGCCTGCGCGATGCGGTCGAGCCGGGCGCCGACGGCGGGCTCAAGAAAGCGCAGCGCATGGGGCAGGAGGATCCCGACGAGAACGCCGTGCCGGATCCCCAGAAGGTCAAGCGGCACGCCCGCGGCATGTGCCGGTCCCAGCCCCTTGTGCATCGCCATGCCGCCCATCGCCGCCGAGAGCAGCATCTGGCCGCGCGCCTCGAGGTCCGATCCGTTGGCGACCGCCTTGGGCAGCGCCACCACGATCCGCTCGATCGCCGACAGGGCCAGCGCGTCGGCGACCGGATGATCGGTGGTGGACAGATACCCCTCGATGCAATGCGACAAAGCATCGACGCCCGAGGCTGCCGTGACTGCGGCGGGCATCGTCACGGTCAGGAGCGGATCGCAGATCGTGACCTTGGGGATCAGGGCTTCGCCGTAGATAACCATTTTCGGCGCGCCCTCGTGTTCAGACAGACCGATGCCGCGCCCGACCTCGCTGCCGGTCCCGGCGGTGGTCGGGATCGCGATAAGCGGGGCCACGTCCGGGCCGATCGGAAGCGGCTGGGGCCGCGTGGCGGCATAGTCGCGCAGAGCACCCTCATGCGTGCTGGTCAGGGCCACGGACTTGGCGCAGTCGATCGAGGACCCGCCGCCAAGTGCGACGATGCCGTCGCAGCCTGCCTCGCGGTAGATCGCCAGCGCCTTTTCCACATCGGACACCAGCGGGTTCTCACAGGTTTCGGCGAAAACCGCCGAGGCCGCGGGGTCTGCAAGCGCGCCGCGCACCTTGTCGACCAGCCCGGCCGCCGCGACGCCTTCGTCCGAGACGAAAAGGGGCCGGCGGACGCCGCGCTGATCGAGCTGGGTCTGCAGCTGTTCGGCAGCGCCGACTGCGAAGATGAGTTCGGTCGGATAATATGACCGCATGGTTCACGTCCTTCACTTCGTGGCCCGTCCGGGGCAGGGTTCATTTGCTATTGGCCTGCCTGCTGACCGGGTGTGACACCAGCCGACGCGCAGCCCAGTTCACGGGGTGCACATGGCCGTTTTTTAGCCCAAGACCTGCGGCAGCCACAGTGCGAGCGCCGGGAACAGGACCACCACCAGCACGCGCAAAAGGTCGGCGTAGAAGAAGGGCAGAATCCCGCGGAAGATGGTTCTGAGCGATATGTCCGGTGCGACCCCGTGGATGATGAAGACGTTCATCCCGATCGGCGGGGTGATCATGCCGATTTCCGTGACCATGATCAGCACGACACCCCACCAGATCGGGTCATAGCCAAGGCTGACGACCATCGGCAGCACGAAGGGCAGGGTGATCAGCATGCTCGAAACGGTGTCGAAGACCGCGCCGAGGATGAGATACATCACCAGAAGCAGCAGGATGATCACCAGCGGTGCCACGTCGAGCGCGTTCATCGTTTCGACGAAGTATTGCGGGATGCGCGTCGCGGTGATGAAATATGAAAAGATGCTGGCCCCGATTATGATGGTGTAGATCATCGCCGTGTTGCCAGCGGTTTCCTTCAGCAGCATCCACAGCTCCTGCCGGTTCAGACGGCCACGCAGCAGCGCGAAGAGGAACGACAGGGCCAGGCCCAGGGCCGCCGCTTCATGCACCGTGAAGATGCCGCTATAGAGTCCGCCGATCACCGTGCCCATCAGCAGGATAACCCCCCAGCTCTGGCGCAGCGCGGCCAGGCGTTCGGGCCAGGTGCTGCGCTCGCCGACCGTGGCGACCGAGGGTTTCAGGCGCACCGTGATCATGATCGCGATGAAGTGGAACGCCACCGCGATGGCCGCCGGGATCAACGCGGCCGTGAAGAGGTCGATCACGAATTCCTGCGCGATGAAGGCGTAGATCACCATCACGATGGAGGGCGGGATGAGCATGCCGAGCGTGCCGCCCGCCGCGACGCTTCCCGCCGCGAGCGAGGGCGTGTAGCCCCGTTTCAGCATCTCGGGCAGCGCGACCCGGCCCATGGTGACTGCGGTGGCCGGGGACGAGCCGCAGACCGCGCCGAAGCCAGCACATCCTGCGATCGTCGCCAGCGCGAGTCCGCCCTTGCGATGCCCCAGAAGCACATAGATCAGGTTGTAGATGTCGCGCGACAGCCCGGCGCTGTTGGCAAGCCCGCCCATGGCCAGAAACAGCGGAATGATCACAAGATCAGCGCTGGACAGGGTCTGGGTCGGGGCGCTTTCCAGAATGGTCAGCGCGGGGTGAAAACCTTCCAGCAGGCCATAGCCGACAAACCCGGCGACGGACAGCGCGACGCCAATGGGAACGTGAAGACCGATGAGCAGGATCATCCCGCTCAGGCCGATGACGGTGATGAGAATGGGATCCATTACGATTGATCTTCCCCAAGGCGCGGCGGGACGAGCATGTCGCGCGTCATGATGCCGGTGACTGTCAGAATGTGGGCGATGGTCGAGACGACGAGGCAGATGACCACCCAGATCCACCACGGTCCGGTGGCCAGCCCGAGGAGATAGGTCGCCTCGCCGTTGGTGACGACATCGGAGGTGTAGCCGCGGATGCTCCACAGCAGCGCCAGCAGGAAGACCAGCGTGCAAATGTCGGCAAACCAGTTCAGGATCGTGCCCGCGCGCTCGCCCAGGATGGAGCCGAAGAACGCGACCGTAAGAAGCTGCCGCGACGACAGCGCGAAGGGCAGGAACGCCCCGACCGAGGCAACGCCGAACAGCCCGAACAACTCGTTCAGCCCGAGGATCGGTTTGCCAAGGCCGTTTCGCATGGCCACGTCGGCGAGCGTCACGAGGGTGAGTGCAAGCAGGCTGAGCAGGCCCGCCCAGGCGAACATGCGGACGACCAGCGCCCAGATCCGCCCGATCCGTTCAAGTGTCATGTGGCTTCCTCCCTAGAGCCGCTTCGGGCTATTTCGCGCCGCGCGGAAACAGCAGAACCTCGCTGTCCGGCGTTTCGGCGAAGAGCCGCTTCAGCCGGTCCGCGCGCAATTGCATGACACGGCGCTGGTTGATTGTGCCCTTGGCGTTGATCTCGCCCGCGTCGGGGTCGGGCGGCGCCGTCTCGATCAGCACGCGGCGGATTGCCGAGCTGCGCCCCGGATTGGCCGCGTTATGCCCTTCTATCGCGGCGCTGAGGGCCGCCCGGTCGATGTCCGGCGCCGCCCAGATCAGGAGGCCCAGATAGGATCGGTTGGGTTCGCAGATCACCAGATCGTCGATCTCCGGCGCGGCGGTCAGAAGCTGGTTGCGCAGGGGTCCGACGCTGACCCAGCTTCCGGTGTCGAGCTTGAAATCCTCGGACAGTCGCCCGTCGAAGAGAAGGCCATCTTCGGGCCTGTCGGGGTTTTCCAGCCGCCCGGCATCGCCGGACATGTAGAACCCGTCCTCGTCGAACGATGCGGCGGTCAGCTCTGGCTCGCGCCAGTAGCCGGGGGTCAGGGACGGGCTGCGGACCCGCATTTCCATCTTGTCGCCCGACGGTGTCAACTTGACCTCGACGCCCGGCGCGGGGATGCCGATATTGCCGGGCGCACCGAGATGCCGGGTGACGAGCGTGGTGTTCGGCCCGGTTTCGGTTGCCCCCCAGCCAGAAAGGATGGGAATGTCGCGCCCTGTCGCCTCGCGGCCAAGTGCGGCGATCCGGTCGAAGGTCTCGGTCGGCATTCCGGCGCCAGCAAAGAAAATGGCGTTGAGGCGGCGAAAGAAGCTGTCGCTCAGCGCCGTGTCGGTTTCCATCGCGGCGGCAAGCGCGGTCAGCGCGCTGGGAACCCCCAGATAGACGGTGGGCGACACTTCCGTAAGGTTGCGGATCGTGGTCTCAAGCTCGCCCGGAAGCGGGCGGCCCTTGTCGATATGGAACGTGCCACCGAGGTGATAGGTCGTGCCCATGTTGGTATTGGCGCCGAAGCAATGGCTCCAGGGGAGCCAGTCGACCATGACCATCGGATCGGTGTCCATGAACGGCCACATCTGGATGACCATTTCCCAGTTCGACGTGATCAGCCCATGGGTGTGGATCACCCCCTTGGGGGTGCCGGTCGAGCCCGAGGTCATCATGATCTTGGCGACATCTTCGGGGCGGACCGCGGCGATGCGGGCTTCGAGCTCGGGGGTGATCGGCGCGGTGAGATCGTCAAGTCGGAGCGTGCCCTCGGGGGCATCCCCCGACAGAACCATGATCCGCGCGCCGCTGGCCGCCAGCGCCTCGGCGGCGGCGGGTGCCCAGGCGTCCAGCACGATAAGGCCGGGGCGGATCTGGGCGAAGATACCGCGCAGTTTCTCGACCCCTTGGGCCGATTGGGCATAGGCGGGCGTCACCGGTACATAGGGCGCGCCAATGGCCATGGCGCCGAAGCCCAGAAGCGCATGAGCCGTGCTGTTGGCGCAGAGCGTCAGGAACGGCACGTCCTGCCCCAGCCCCAGCGCCATGAAACCGGCGGCGAATCCCCGAACCTGGTCGGCCGCCTGCGCGTAGGTGACTTTCTGCCATGCGCCGTCTGTCCCGCGCTCGGCCAGAAAGGCGGTGTCGGGCCGGTCCGTCGACCAGCGCCAGAGACGATCGCATACCGCCGTGTCGAAGGCGCGCAGGGGGACCGGGGACCGAAGGATCAGCCCGCCATCCGCTTGCGGGATCACGTCCACCTTGTTGTGCGGGAAATACTCAGATGCTTGTGTGTCGGTCATGTCCATCGCTGTGATCTGTTTTGCAGCGCTCCATTAGCATGCTGGGTGGGGCGGGCCATTTGCGCGGAGAGGGTTGTGCGCGCAGTGAACGGGCGGGGCCGTTCGATGGGCTTCAGGCGCCTGGCGCGCTAACCACGGCCCATCTCCAAAATGAAACGGAACGAACGTGCTGAAACTTCAGAAACCCCAAGACCTACTGGACCATATCGGCGAGGAGCTCGGCACAAGCGGCTGGCAGCGGATCGATCAGCGCGAGCTTGATCTGTTCTCCGAAGCGACGCGTCACGTGACCTGGCTGCACAACGACCCCGAACGCTGCAAGACCGAGTCTCCGACCGGGACCACGCTGGTTCAGGGGTTTTTGACCCTCGGGATGCTGACGGGTGTGCTGCACGAAGTGCTCGACATTGCCGAGGCGGGGCGCTGGATCAATTACGGGCTCGACCGGATCAGGTTTCCGGCCGCCCTGCCGGTCGGCGGCGAGGTGCGCACCCATTTCAAGCTGATCGAGGCCGAACCCGCCGCGGGCGGCGGGGTGAAGTTCCGGCTTGCCTGCACGACCGAGATCAAGGGCGCAGACAAGCCCGCGATGTCGGCCGAGTTCCTGTCCATTGTCTATGAATGAAAGGTCAGACAGATGACAAAAGCGCCTGAGGGCTATGACGCCTTTGACGAAGAGGGCACCTTTATCGGCGTGCTCGGCCCCGTCTATCTGAAGCGGCTGGGCGACCGGACGGTCACATATCTGGAGCTTGATGAGCGCCACACCAACCCGATGGGCGTGGCCCATGGCGGGCTGCTGATGACCCTTCTGGACATCACGCTGGGATCGACCGCCGGAGCCAAGATCGACCATGTCGGCGTCTATCCGACGATCCAGCTCAACTGCAATTTCCTGCGGGGGGCAAAGCTGGGCGACGTGGTCGAGGGGCGCGCCGAGGTGACGCGCCTGTCACGCACGCTGGCCTTTGTCAGCGGTCAGCTTGAGGTTGGTGGCCAACCGATTGCCACAGCGACCGCCGTGTTCCGCAACCCGCCCGGTGTCGAGATCCCCCGCTCGTAACGCAGTCAGTTCGCCACCAAACCCAGCTTTTCGGACATATGCGGAAGGCCGGGTACGGTGGCGAGGTCCGCGTCTTCAAGACCGCGTTCGATTTCCGAGACGGCTTCAGACAGCTGGGGCAGGTAACGGTTTGCAAGCTCGGCGGGTCGCATCACGCTGGCGAAGCAAATCACATTGATGCAGCCGACGATCTTGCCATTGGGCCGGACGGGCAGGGCGATGGCCGAAATATTGTCCTCGGCCTCGCGATAGCTGCTTCCATACCCGGTCGCGCGAGTGACTTCGATGATCGACCGAATATAGCCGTCGCTGATGAGGTTGCTGTCGTCACTCGCGCCCGCGCGGCTGATCTGTTGGAGCAGCCGCCGCCGCTCGCCCTCATCGCAATAGGCCAGATAGGCGCGGCCAACAGCCGTGGTCAGGATCGGCCAGAGGCTGTCGATCATGCATCTGTGTGTGGATACCGGGCTCAGGTGGTGCGTGGATTCCAGCACCCGCATCTTGTCGCCGTCCAGAACCGACAGATCGCAGGGCCATGTGAAATCCTTCACCAGCCGCTTGAGAACCGGAACCGCGATGTCGCTCAGCTTCGAGCCGGTCGGATAACCTTCGCTGAGTGCCGCGACATTGCGGGTCAGGAAAAACCGGTCGTCGCTGGTGCTCTGACTGACATAGCCGCCCGAAATGAGGGTCGAAAGCAGGCGATGAACCGTGGTGCGGTGAATCCCCGTCTCAAGGGTGATGTCCGCGACGCTGCACGTACCAAGACGGTTCAGCGCCTCAAGCACTTCCAATCCGCGCTCCAAGGCGCGCACATGCCGATAGGTCGTCATTCTGGTTCTCCTCCCTGGAATGAATGTGCCGTGTTACGGTTGGTTTTTCGTGCCATCCGCCTCCTTGCGTGTTTCGCCAAGGTAAAGCTCGTTATGCTCCCCCAGCAAGGGCGGTGCGGATTGCGGCTCGGCGCGGGCGCCGTCGAACCAGATCGGGCAATGGGTGGAGCGCACCATGGTGCCGTCGCTGGCCGCCATCCGGTAGAAGGTCTCAAGGTGCCTGATCTGCGGATCGTCGGGGATTTCCGAGATGTCGTTCACCGGGGCGAAAGGCACTTCGACTTCCTGCAGCCGCTCGACCCATTCGCCGCGCGGACGGGTAGCGAATACCTCGGACAGGATGTCCTGCAATTCCTCGTAATTCCTGAACCTGTCGGGGCGGGTGACGAAGCGGGGATCTTCCAGAAGATCGGGCCGCTCGATCGCTTTCAGCAGGCTTTCCCAGAACTTGGGCAGCGAGGACAGGTGAAGCGCCAGGGGTTTGCCGTCGGCGCAGAAGACCGCATAGCTCTGCGAGGCCGCGACGCGGGTGAAGGGCGTGATCTCCATGCCCGCCTCGTCAAAAGCGAACTGGTCGGGAATGAAGGCAACCGAGGATTCGATCATGCTGACCTCGACGCGGCGCCCCATGTTGGTCCGGTTCCGTTCATGCAGAGCGGCGAGGACGCCCAGTGCCGCATACATGCCTGTCACGTTATCCGAGATGGTCGGCCCGGCCAAACGCGGCCGCGCCTTGTCGAGAAAAAGGCCCGCGATCCCGGAAATGGCCTGCGCCACCGCGTCATAGGCGGGGCGGCGCGAATAGGGCCCGCTGCTGCCGAAGCCGGTGATGGAACAGCGGATGAGGCGCGGGTTGAGTTTGGTCAGCACCGCTTCGCCCAGACCCAGCCGGTCCAGCACGCCGGGGCGGAAATTGTCGATCATCACGTCGGCGGTTTCCAGCACCGCCTTCAGCTTGTCCTGATTTTCGGGCTGGCTCAGGTCAAGCGCGATGCTTTTCTTGTTCTTGTTGTAGGCCCGGAAATGCGGGCTGTAGAGCCCCCCAAGGAAGCTGCGGAAGGGATCGCCCCCGTTCGGGTTCTCGACCTTGATGACTTCCGCCCCCAGCTCGCCCAGCAGGTTCGCGGCAAGGGGGCCGGTGATCACAGCGCCAAGTTCGACGACGCGGATGTTTTCCAGCGGTTTGTGCATGGGGTCCTCCCTGTGGCGGTGACGCGGGCGGCCATGCCGGGCCGCCCGCACCGGATTGGGTCAGGCTTCAGTCGAGCTGCGCTTGTAGGGCTCAAGGCCGGGACGATAGGATTTGTCCTGGATGAACTGGTCCATGCCCTTGGCGCGCCCATTTTCCTTGTCGACGAACTGAAGCTCGAGCAGTTTGGAGCCGAGGAAATCGAACGCCGGGACATCGTCCATATTGCGCACGTTCTTCACCGCTTCCTTGGTCGCTTTCAGCACCGCCGGGTTCAGCTGGAGCAGGGTGTCGCACAGCTTCTGGGTTTCGGCTTCAAGCTGGTCGCCCGGCACCGCCTTGGTGATCAGGCGCGAGCGCGCCGCTTCTTTCGCGTCGAAGGGCTCGCCGGTCATCGCGTAGACCATGATGTCACGCATTCCGATGCATTCATTCAGCGCCTTGGACACGAAGCCGCCGGGGATGATGCCCCAGTTGACTTCGGACAGCCCGAAGGTGGCATCGTCCGCGGCGATCGCGAAGTCGCAGGCGATCAGCTGCGTGAAGCCGCCGCCGAAGCAATAGCCGTTGACCATGGCAATGGTCGGCTTCGGATAGGTGAACAGTTTGTGCCAGCGCCAGTATTGCGAGGCGGAATACGCCTTGGTGCGCTCTTTCGGCTTGTTGTCCAGCTCCTTGAAGAACAGCTTCAGGTCCTGGCCGCCGCACCACGCCTTGCCGGCGCCGGTGAGGACAAGCACCTGCACTTCGTCGTCAAATTCCAGCTCGTCGAGCACGGTGGACATGTCGAAATGCACCTGCGGGCTCATGGCGTTGCGCTGCTCGGGCCGGTTGATCGTGATCCAGGCGACGCCGTCTTTCTTCTCGACGTAGACCGTTTCCAAATCCCATCTACTCATCTGATGGTTCCTCTTTCTGTGGTTGGTGATTGTCGTGGCCGTTGTTCAGGCCGCGTGGCGGGCAAGGATCGTGCGGGCGATGGCCATGCGCATGACCTCGCTCGGACCCTCGGTGATCATGAAACTGCGCTGGTCGCGCCAGAATTTCTGGACCGGCATTTCAAGCGTCAGCCCCATGCCGCCGAAGAATTGAAGGCAGCGGTCCGCGACCTTGAACCCCATCTCGTCGCCATAGGCCTTGACCATGAAGGTCTCGAGCTTGGCATCCGCGTTTGCTTCCAGCTTGGTGGCCGCGTCCCAGACCATGAGCCGGGTGGCGTGCAGCGCCATCTCGGAATCGGCCAGCGCCCATTGTAGCGCTTGCCGGTCGGCCAGCGGCTGCCCGAAGGTCTTGCGCTGATGCGAATAGGCGGCAAGGTCGGCAATGCAGCGGTCCGCGACGCCGCAGGCGCGCGCGCCGTGGCGCAGCCGCCCGAGATTGATCCAGCTTTGCGCCAGTGCGAACCCTTCGCCTTCCTCGCCGATCCGGTTGGTGACCGGCACGCGGGCATCCTCGAACACGATCTCGCTGGGCGCATCGCCCATCATGGTCTTGTGCCGGGCGCCCAGCCGGACGCCCGGCGCGTCCATATCGATGAGCAGGCATGTGACCTTGTCGCGCCCACCCTTGGGGTCCGGTGTCTTGACCATCACCTGGGCGAAATCGGCGGTGTCGGCATGGGTGATGAACCGCTTCACGCCGTTCACCACGTAGTCGTCGCCATCCCGAACGGCTTTCGTGCGCATCCCGCGTGGATCGCCGCCCGCATCGGGTTCGGTCTGCGCGAAACAGGCGCGCTTTTCGCCGTTCAGGACCGGCTGAAGGTATTTTTCGGCCAGATCGCCGGTCAGGCCCAGAAGGATCGGGCCGACCATCGGGCCGAACACGGTATGGTCGCGGCTTGGCACCGCGAT
Organism: Pseudomonadota bacterium; assembly: GCA_036154315.1. GTDB lineage: Bacteria > Pseudomonadota > Alphaproteobacteria > Rhodobacterales > Rhodobacteraceae > Maritimibacter. The sequence continues at coordinate 5,385 of JAYZLL010000036.1, read as the reverse complement.
GGTGCGGCTTACCTCTTCCCAGAAGATCGTCATCCCGAGGATGTCGAGCCCGGCGCCGCCAAGCTCTTCGGGAACGTCCATCTTCCACAAACCGGCCTGCTGCGCCTTTTCGACGACTACGTCGCGGGCGGCCTGCGGCAGTTTGCCGTTCTCGTCCAGCTCCGGCTCCAGCGGGATCAGTTCGCGGTCGATGAACCGCCGCAAAAGCTCGCGCAGCGCACGGTGTTCATCTGTCAGCATGACACTCATTAATTTTCCTCCACACCTCTTGATTGTGCGCAATGCGCACGATAAGGTCTATTTGCGCACACATTGGGAGATGATTTTGGACGAGTCAACACGCAAAGACCCCAGCGAAGAGCGCTGGTTCGTCGGCTCGCTGGCCCGCGGGCTGAGCGTTCTGTCGGCCTTCGACGCCGAAACGCCGCTGATGACGACCTCGCAAGTGGCAGAAAAAACAGGGATGTCGCGGGCGGCGGCCCGCCGGTTCCTGATGACGCTGGAGGCGCTTGGCTTCCTCGCGAGCGACGAAAAGCAGAGTTATGTTCTCAGTGCGAACGTGCTTGAGCTTGGCTACACCTACATGCTGTCGCTGGGGCTCGATCAGTTCGTCATGCCGATTCTGGGTGAGGTGACGAAACAGACCGGGGAGACCACGAACCTTGCGGTCCTGAAGGAGGGGAAGGTCGTCTATCTGGTCCGCTCGGTGGCGTATCGCCCGACCCATGTGATGCTGCATACCGGCGACTGGTTGCCCGCCTATGCCACTTCGATGGGGCGCGTGATGCTGGCTCGGCTGGGCGAAAGCGAACTGTCCGATTACCTCGCCACGACCGAGCTGAAGCCACTGACGCAATACACCCGCACCGATCCCGGCGAGCTGCGCGGTATTCTCGAAGCGGCGCGCGGCGATGGCTATGCGCTGGTCGAGGACGAACTGGCCGTGGGCATCATGTCGATCGCGGTTCCGGTGCTGGATTCCGAGGGGAACGTGCTGGCGGCAATCAACCTCAGCTCGCAATCAGGGCGGCTCACCCGCGATGACCTGATCGGGCAGGTGGGCACGTTGCAGGAGGCGGCGCGCAAGATCGAGCTTGGCATGGCGACGCTGCCGCTGTTGCGGATGCAGGTCCGCAGCTAGGCATCGCCGCGATAGGTGAAATCATTTTCGACATTCAGCCATATCGATGTGGACGACCGGGTTTCGCTGTCTTCGGCCAGGTGGGCGGCCAGCCCCCCGGCGCGCGACAAGACCGCAAGGCTGCGCATTGCGGGGACGGGTATGTCGATCTCAAGCATCAGGGCCGCGATTGCGCCTGTCGCGTTGATCGTCAGGTGTCGGCCTGCCTGCCGGTCGATTTCGGCAGAGAGGCGCTGAAGAAACGCGATGGCGTCGCCCTTCACGCCAGCCTCGCGCGCCAGCTCGAACAGCCGGGGCGAACGCGGGTCGTCCGGTTTGTGCAAGTTGTGCCCAAAGCCCGGCACAGGGCGTTTCGCGGTCCGATGGACGCCGACGGTTTCAGTGCAGAACGCGGCCTGATCCTCGGCGGCCAGCCCGGCGGCGATCAGCCTGCCGCAGCCGTCCATGGTGCCCGCGAACTGATCCCCAACACAGGCCAGCCCCGCAGCCATGGCGACCTGAACCTGCTCGGGATTACACATCCGGGTCAGGCGCGCGACGATGGCATGGGGTGTCATCCCGTGTTCCATCAGCGTGATCAGGCAAAGATCCAGCACCCGCGTCTGGGTCTGGTCCGGCAAATGCCCGCGCATCAGAAAATAGATCATCTCGGTGAAGCTGTGCTTGCCGAGAATATCCATGACCAGATCGAGACCACGCCAGGTGATCGTGGTTTCATCGAAGGTCGCGATGGAGGTTTCAAGCGGGCGGGGCATGGGACGCATCCTTTCGGGCAGGGGTCTGCCGGTCGGCCCGGCTTCAGTTGCGGCGCATCCTTTACCAACTGGGTCCGGGCCACGGACGCTTCGCGCCGCAAGGTGCGCAGGGTGAACCTGCGTCCAGGGCGCTTTGACCCGGGGCGGGTCCCTCACTACCCGTCGGCCTGCGGGACCGCCGGGGCAACCCGCCTGGCCATGCCATGGCAACGAACAGACACGCGCCGGTGCTGGCCGGACCGCACAGCGCGACAGGGAGAAACGCGATGAACAGAGTGACGAATGCCGAGCGGATGCTGATTGGCGGCGAACTGGTCGAGAGTGTGGACGGCCAGTGGATGGACTCCATCAGCCCGGCGGATGAAAGCGTGATCGGCCGCGTCCCCCATGGCACTGCCGAGGATGTAGAGCGCGCGGTGATCGCGGCGGAGGCCGCTTGGCCGGACTGGGCCGGGCTGACCGCGCTTGAGCGCGCCAAGGCGATGAACGATTTCGCCGATGCGATTGCGGGCCGCGCCGACGAGATCCTACGCGTCGAGGTGGCCGATACCGGCAACACGATCAGGCCGATGCGCCTGGTCGATGCGCCGACCGCAATCGACTCGCTGCGGTACTATGCGGGTCTTGGCGCGGATCTGCGCGGCGAGACCATCCCGGCAAGCCGCGAGAACCTGCACCTGACCTTGCATGAACCCTACGGCGTCGTTGCCCGGATCGCGCCCTTTAACCATCCGATGATGTTTGCCGTTGCGCGCACGGCCGCGTCGCTGGCGGCTGGCAATGCTATCATCGTGAAGCCGCCGGAAACCTCGCCGCTGTCGTCGATGATCCTTGCCGAGATCGCGCGCGAGACGCTGCCGCCCGGCGTCTTCAATATCGTCACCGGCGACGGGGCCGGGGCAGGGGACGCCATCGTGCGTCATCCGCGCATCAAGCGCATCGCCTTCATCGGCTCGCCCGAAACCGGGCGCGCGATTCAGCGCGCGGCGGCGGAGGTCACGGTCAAGCACATCTCGCTTGAGCTGGGCGGCAAGAACCCGATGATCGTCTTCCCGGATTGCGATCCGGACAAGGTCGCCGAGGCGGCAATCATGGGCATGAACTTTGCGTGGCAGGGGCAATCCTGCGGCTCGCTCAGCCGTCTTCTCTTGCACGAAGACATCCATGACCGGGTGGTCGCGGCGCTGGTCGAAAAAGTGAAAGCCATGAAGATCGGCGATCCGCTGAGCGAAACCTCGGATGTTGGCCCGATGAATTCCAAGGTCCACTATGACCGGGTCCTCCAGCATATCGAGAACGCCAAGGCCGATGGCGCGCGCTGCCTGGCCGGGGGCGGCCGTCCCACCGGCCCGGATTTTGAGAAAGGGTTCTGGATCGAGCCCACCGTCTTTGCCGATGTCACGCCCGATCTGCGGCTGTGGCAGCAGGAGGTGTTTGGCCCCGTGCTCGCCATCGGGAAATGGTCCGGCTTTGATGAAGTGGCCGACATGGCCAATTCGACCGAATACGGGCTGACCGGCGCGATCTGGACCAATGACATCACCAACGCGATGCGTATGGCGCGGCGGGTGCGGTCTGGCCATATCTGGATCAACGGCTCCAGCCTGCATTTCCTGGGGGTGCCGTTCGGTGGCATGAAGACCAGCGGGATCGGCCGCGAGGAAGGCCGGGAGGAACTTTATAGTTACACGGAAACCAAGACACTCAACATAATGCTGTGACAAGAAATGAAGGGGAAACTGGGGTTTGCAAGGACCCAGTTTCAATATGATGTTGTTCAAACACTCATAGAATTCGTTGCTATCTCGGCAAACACCAACGCGACACTTCCGCCAAGCAGCTAATCTGGCGTGGAAATAGTACGTTCTATCATGTACCAAGATGTTCGCGCGCACAATTTACGACTGATAGCAGTCGTGGTCCGACCCTACACCATCTACCGCTCTTGGCGAAAGTTTTCTGACTACTGCTCTGCTCCCCAACGTTCGACCTCCGCAAACTGGAATTTTTCCGGCCGTCTCACGCTGACGGGCTGGTGACGCCATCCAGATATTACATCGCAATCGGGACGTTGGAACGAGTATGCAGCCGAGCCGACCGTTTGAAATCCGTATCCCGCCTAGTCTTGTGTGTAGACAAAACAACCTGACAATGACGTATCAAGCACGATTGGCCCTTCTCTTCTGAGTTTTTTCTTTCTTCGCCGCAGCTTCAACGTAGTAGCGGTGCAACGATTTCAGGTGCCGTTCCATCTCGGACCGCGCGCCAGGCAGTTCGTTCTCGCGCAGGTGCTCGAGGAAGATCCACCGCGTCCGGATCACTTCGTGGCCCATGACGGAGCCGAGTTCTTCGACCAACCGGCGCAGTACCGACATCAGCGCATCCGTCACGATGACCAGGATCAGGTTGCCGCTTCCCTCGGCGAGCAGGGCGTGGAACCGGATGTTCATCGCGGTCTTCTCCGCGTCCCGGCCCTCGTTGGTCAGGCGTTCGGCCTCGTGCACATTGTTTTCGAGCGTCTCAAGCAGGGCGTCCGAAATACGGCCTTTGAGCGCGTCGATGATCGCCAGCTCGACGATTAGTCGTGCTTCGGTCAGTTGATCGACCGTCAGTTCCCGCGATTGCATCAGGCGCTCGACGATTTCGGTCAGCACCTCGGGTCGCCCGCTGGAGACAAAGGCGCCGCCGGTCGCGCCTTTTCGCATCGTCACCCAGCCAGTGACTTCCATTGTGCGCAGCGCTTCGCGGACGGCATGGCGACTGACGCCAAGCTGTGCCGCCAGGTCCCTTTCGTTCGGAAGTTTGTCGCCCGGGACCATTTCTTCGGTCTCGATGAGGTCGCGAATCTGAGCGGCAATCGACTCGAAGATGCCCTTGGAATTGATCGGTGTAAGGCTCATGAGCCGGGCATTGGTCCAATCATTGCATCAAAGCGAGACTTCTTTAGGCGCCCACGCCGCTCGCGACCCGGCTGCCTGGCGGGCAGGGGTCCTTCGGCATTCCCAAGAACTTGATGCGGTGAGGATAGATATGGCGGCCGGGGCCCGTAACGAGCGGGTCCGTTGGCTGGCACCACACCGAGAGGATCCAGCGCGTTGTCCGGTTACGACCGGCAGGGCTGCGCGCAGGTCCCCGAGCTTGGGGACCTATGGTAGTCCGTGATCAGGACACAAATATGATCAGAAGGACAATCAACAGCAGGTCCATCACGATGAAGGGAAGGACCCCGATGAAAAGCTGCTCCAGTGTCGTCAGCCCCTTGGAAACGCTTTGTACGACGAAGACGTTCAAGCCGACGGGTGGCGTGATCATGCCGACTTCCAGCACCTTGGCCAGCATCAATCCGAAAAGGACAAGGTCGATGAGCTACTCCCCGTCTCTTGGACAGGATCTGGCATAAATTAAGCTACTCGTTGCACCTGCTGATCGGGTTGGTTGATATCATTTCTCTGCCAATAGACCAGGGCCGGAGGCTGGCCGCCGAGGGCT
>JAYZLL010000035.1:0-73577 GCA_036154315.1 Pseudomonadota bacterium | reverse complement strand
AACCTCGACAGCCACATCAGCCGGATCGACCTGATCGGTAAGGACGCGATCAAGCTCAAGGACGGCAAGCAGGTCACCGAATTCCATGAGGGCATCCTGCCCTGGGCGCTGCGCAACCCCGTCGCCATCGTGTTCGACGAATACGATGCGGGCCGCGCCGACGTTATGTTCGTGATCCAGCGTGTTCTCGAGCATGATGGTAAGCTTACGCTGCTCGACCAGAACGAGATCATTACGCCCAACAAGCACTTCCGCCTGTTCGCCACCTCGAACACCGTGGGTCTGGGCGACACGACCGGGCTTTATCACGGTGTGCAGCAGATCAACCAAGCGCAGATGGACCGCTGGTCGCTCGTTGCGACGCTGAACTACCTGCGCCACGATGCCGAGACCGCGATCGTTCTGGCCAAGTCGCCGCATTACAACACCGAGAAGGGCCGCAAGCAGATCGGCCAGATGGTGACGGTCGCCGACCTGACCCGCACGGCGTTCATGAACGGCGATCTGTCGACGGTCATGTCGCCGCGTACGGTCATCAACTGGGCGCAGAACGCCGAGATTTTCCGCGACATCGGCTATGCCTTCCGCCTCACGTTCCTCAACAAATGCGACGAACTCGAGCGCCAGACGGTGGCCGAATTCTATCAGCGTTGCTTCGACGAGGAACTGCCGGAAAGCGCCGCGAACGTGTCGCTCGCCTAAATCGGTTCGGCCAGACAGCGGGACGCGGGACATCAGGGGACCGAGCAGATGACCGACACGACACCACAAGTGGAGGCTCAGACGGAACCGCCCGCGCCCGAGGCCGCCGCACCGGCTGACGACAAGCTGATCCGGCTGATCCTGACCAAGGGTGGCATGTTCCGGGCCGTGTCGACGGCCGGGCATCTACTGTATCTGGCGGATCAGGATGGCTACGACGTCGTGCTGCGCTGGCCTGAAAGCGTCTACAAGGACCCCGAGATGCGGGGCGACCCGTGGGAGTATTTCTTCGAACCGCCCAGCGTCGACTACACCGGTCCGATCGGCAAGCTGACCGGGATCAACTCGCTGTATCCCGGCACGGTTACCTCCACGAAGCACATCTTCTCGCCCCGCGTCTTTCGCGGTGTCGCGGAATCGCAGGACCTGCCAGCGGATCGCCACCTTGGCCACAGCATCCTGACCAAGTTCATCCGGCCAAAAGCCTATGTGCGCGCGATGGTCGATGATTTTCAGGCCAATTCCCTGAACCGCCCCTTCATCGGCCTGCACCTGCGCGGCCCCGGGCGTCTCCACGGCGGTGCAGACGTGATGCGCGACCTGCTCGAACCCGGTGAACCGATCCCCTACCGCCATTACTTCAAGGCCGTGAAACGCGCCCTGCGCCGCAATCCCCGCGCGCTGATCTTTGCCTGTTCGGATTCGCAGGACGTCATCGAAAAGGTGCGCCGCAAATTCGGGAAACGGGTCGTCACCTACCCGTCCACACGGTCGAGCTACGGCGAGATGCACGAGAACCATCCCGAGAATGGCGGCGCGGCCTATTCGCCGTTCAAACTGGGTCTCGATGTGCTGGTCGAAGCCATGCTTCTGTCGCGCGCCGCGCATTTCGTGCACGGCAATTCGAATGTGTCGAACTACGTGCTGTGCGCCGCTCCGGACATGCCCAGCACCTTCGTCTATGCGCCGATCATGCAGAAATATCGCGAACGGATGCGCGAAGTGCTGGAAAAGCAAAAGCAGGACGCCGCGAACTAGGTTCGGTGTCGCAAAAGGCGGCTCTTTCCGCCCGCGATGCTGCCGCACGACCCGTCTGAACTGATCAAATACGTCATCACCGACGGCGCAGCCCCCTAGGGCCCCTGATTTTCTGCGTGTCGCGCAAGCAACAGCGCCCTTCGGGTTTGATCAAAATTTCCCGCGTGAAACCAAATCTTTAGGGATCGCGTTTCTATTAAAGCTGAAAGCGCGCACGGCAGCTTTACCGAAATTTCAGAAACGCGTGCTTGATTGGCGTAAATTTTCTGGAAAGCTCAAAACATGAGCAGAATGAAAACAATCTTGCAGGCGGGTCTCGCAACCCTTCTGATCCCATCGGCTCTCACTGCCGGCACCGCTGATCTGGTCCGGCAATTCGCAACCTGTTCGGGTCGTCTTTCGGCACAGATGGAGTTTCAGTGGCTCCTCGGTGACGATGCGGCGGACCAGACACGGCGGGAACGTGCGGCGATGATCGCGCTCCTCGATGCCGTGACGCACCCGGATGAGCGGCGCTCGGCACTGGCCACGCGCATTCAGGCGAAACATGCCCAGAACGTCCTTCTCACCCGTGCGACATTCAATGCGGATGAGGATGATGCGGCATGGGCTGCCGCGCGTGCCGAGGTCGAGATCGGAAGCTGTCGGGCCCTGATCCTGTCCTAGGATCGCCTGCCCCAAGGCAAAAGACCCGCCACGGTGGGCGGGTCTTTCGTGTCACTCGTAACCGGTCACGCGTTAACGGAACCTGGCCGGATCAGGCAGCTTTCGCCTGATCTTCGGCGCGGGCTACCATCGTGGCTTTCGCCCACCAGGCCACATCGTCGAACATCGCACCCAGCGACGGGGCGAGGACCGGGTCAATCGCCGACATCTCGGCGTTCTCGCCCATCGGGCTGACCTTCATGAACTCACCGCCACCGATGTGAACGGCGTGACGGGTCGGCGCCATCTGAAGCTCGACCGCGATGGAGCGCAGGTGCTCGACCGCGCGGGCTGCGCCCACACCGCCGTAACCCACGGCAGCGGCGGGCTTGTGGATCCACTCGACGTAAGCCTGATCGAGCGCGTTCTTCAGCGCGCCAGTGATCGAGTGGTTGTATTCGGCGACGAGGAAGATGTAGCCGTCGAATTCGGCCACTTTCTGCTGCCATTTCACGACGTTCGCGTCCTGCGACGGGGCCCAGGCGTTCGACGCGACTTCGTCGAAGAGCGGCAGGTCGAAGTCGCGCAGATCGACGAGTTCGACGTCCATGTCGGTGCGTTCTTTGGCTTTCTCGAGCAGCCAGGCAGCCGGTTTGTCGGCAAAACGGGCGGCGCGGGTCGAGCCCACGATGATTGCGATACGGGGTTTGGTCATTGTCTCTCTCCAGAGCATGTGGTGTTCGTCTGGGCTAGAGATGAACGCACAACGGCCCCAAGACAACGGGGCGTTCAGTGCGCATTTGCGCAGACTCTGTGCAGTCGCAGCATCGCGTCGGAACGCACCGACACGGCTTGCCCCCGCCCGGGCCCGGTGATTTAACTCTGGCATGGCAAAAAGCTCTGACAACCCCGCCGATCCGTTCAAAAAGGCCCTCGCCGAGGCGACCAAGGTCATGGCGGACGACCATGATCTGCAGGTGACTTATTCCGTCGATCCGTCGGGCACGTCGGGTGACACGATGCGCCTGCCGCAGGTCACGCGCCGCATGTCGCGCGACGAGGTGCTGCTGGCGCGCGGAACGGCAGATGCGCTCGCCATGCGCCACAAGTTCCACGACGTGAAAACCCACGCCCGCTACGCGCCGACGGGCGACATGGCCCGCGCGATCTATGAGGCGATGGAAACCGCCCGGTGCGAAGCGATGGGCGCGCGCGTCATGCCCGGCACCGCGTCGAACATCGACCACAAGATCGCCGACGATGCGATGAAGCGGGGCTTTCCCGGCATCACGCAACAGACCGACGCGCCGCTCGCGGATGCCGCCGGATATTTCGTGCGCAACGCCGCCACGGGCCGCGACCTGCCCGCGGGCGCCTCCAACGTGCTCGACCTGTGGCGCGACTTTATCGAGGGTCAGGCGGGCGACACGTTCGAGAACCTGCAGGACAAACTGTCCGATCAGTCCACGTTCGCCAAGTTCACCCGACAGGTGATCGACGACCTGGGTTACGGCGACCAGCTGGGCGACGACCCAGACGACAACATGGACGACGACTCCGAGGACGAAGCCGAAGAGCAGGACGACGACCAGCAGGAGCAGGAAGAGGGTCAGGAGGAAAACTCGGAAGAGGACGATTCCGGTGCCACCCCTGAGCAGGAACAGGAACAGCAGCAGGACGAAAGTCAGGCGCAGGTGTCGATGGACGAGCTGTCCGACGAGGAAATGGGCGACGAGGCCGAAATGCCCGAGGCCGACGCCCCCCTCGATCCGCCGCCCCCGCCCCCGGCGTCTGAGGCCGATCCGAACTACAAGGTGTACCTCGCCGACAACGACGAAGAGATCGCTGCCGAGGACCTCGCCGAACCTGCCGAGTTGGAGCGCCTGCGCGCATATCTCGACCAGCAACTCGAACCGCTCAAAGGCGCGGTCGGGCGGCTTGCGAACAAGCTCCAGCGGCGGCTTCAGGCGCAGCAGAACCGGTCGTGGGAGTTCGACAAGGAAGAGGGCGTGCTCGACGCTGGCCGTCTGGCCCGTGTGGTCGCGAACCCGACGACGCCGCTGTCGTTCAAGGTCGAAAAGGATATGGAGTTCCGCGACACGGTCGTGACGCTCCTGCTGGACAACTCCGGCTCGATGCGCGGTCGCCCGATCTCGATCGCCGCGATCTGCGCCGACGTGCTCGCGCGCACGCTGGAACGCTGCGATGTGAAGGTCGAAATCCTTGGCTTCACAACCCGCGCGTGGAAAGGCGGCCAGAGCCGTGAGAAATGGCTGGCCGACGGTCGCCCGCAAGCCCCCGGACGTCTGAACGACCTGCGCCACATCATCTATAAATCCGCCGACGCCCCGATGCGCCGGACCCGCACGAACCTTGGCCTCATGATGAAAGAGGGGCTGCTCAAGGAAAACATCGACGGCGAAGCGCTGGAATGGGCGCACCGGCGGCTGATGGGGCGGCAGGAAGCGCGCAAGATCCTCATGGTGATCTCGGACGGTGCGCCGGTCGACGACTCGACGCTTTCGGTCAATCCCGCGAACTACCTCGAAAAGCACCTGCGTGATGTGATCGCGATGGTCGAGAAGAAGAAGATCGTCGAACTGCTCGCCATCGGCATCGGCCATGATGTGACGCGCTACTACGACCGCGCCGTGACCATCACCGATGTCGAACAACTCGCGGGTGCGATGACCGAACAGCTCGCCGCCCTCTTCGACAGCGACCCCCGCGCCCGCGCGCGGATCATGGGCATGCGAAAGGCCTCGTGATGTTTCAGACGTTCGAGACGACAGCCGACCCGTCCAAAGGCGCGGCCCGATTGGAGCGGCTGCGCGCCGAAATGACGGCGGACGGGCTGGACGGGTTCTTCATCCCCCGCGCCGATGCCTATCAGGGCGAATACGTGGCCGATTGCGATGCGCGGCTTGCATGGCTGACTGGGTTCACCGGCTCGGCGGGCTTCTGCATCGCGCTTGGCGATCAGGCCGGGGTCTTCGTCGACGGGCGCTACCGCAATCAGGTGCGCGGTCAGGTCGACCTTTCCGCCTACACCCCCGTGGACTGGCCTGAGGTGAAGCCGGGCGTCTGGCTGGGCGAGCGTCTGAGCGGCGGTGCCAAGGTCGGGTTCGATCCGTGGCTCCATACGGCGGGTGAGATCGAAGCGATCGAAAAGGCCTTGCGCGGCAAGGGCGTCGAGATGGTCCAGACCGACAACCTCGTCGACCGGATCTGGGCGGATCGCCCGGCCCCGCCCGCAACCCCGATCTTCGACCAACCGATTGAATACGCGGGCAAGACCACGGTCGAAAAACTGGCGGCTCTGGTCGAGACGCTGAAAGCCGAAGGCCAGCAGGCTGCGGTTCTGAGCGCCCCGGATTCGATCTGCTGGCTCTTGAACATTCGCGGCGCCGATATTCCGCGTGTGCCCGTGATGCAGGGCTTCGCCATCGTGACGGATGAGGGCCGCTGCCTCGTCTTTACCGAACCCACCCGCCCGCTCGACGGCATCGCGCCGTTCGGCGACGAGGTCGCATTCGCCGATATCGCGGATTTTGCCGAGGCGCTGAGCGAATTGACCGGCCCGGTGCGCGTGGACAAGTCCACCGCCCCCATCGCCGTGTCGCGTATCCTCACCGCCGAGGGCATCGATGTGGACTGGGGACAGGACCCCTGCGCCCTGCCCAAGGCCCGCAAGAACTCTGCCGAACTCGAAGGCGCGCGCACCGCGCATCTGCGCGACGCCGCCGCGCTGGTCGAGTTTCTGACGTGGTATGACGCGACCGCGCCGCTTGGTGGGCTGACCGAGATCGACCTCGTCACCGAGTTGGAAACCCAGCGCCGCGCCACCAACGAGCTGCGCGACATTTCCTTCGACACGATCTGTGGCTCGGGTCCGAACGGCGCGATCATGCACTACCGCGTGACGCGCGACACGAACCGTTCGCTCGAAACCGGCGACCTCGTCGTCCTCGACAGCGGCGCGCAGTACATGGACGGCACCACCGACATCACGCGCACCCTGCCCGTGGGCGATGTGGGGGATGAGGAACGTGCGGCGTTCACCCGCGTGCTCAAGGGCATGATCGCCATCTCCCGCGCGCGTTTCCCGCGCGGCGTCGCAGGCGCGCATCTCGACGCGCTGGCGCGGTATCCGCTCTGGCTCGCGCATCAGGATTTCAACCACGGCACCGGCCACGGCGTCGGCTCGTATCTGTCGGTGCATGAGGGGCCCCAGCGCCTGTCGCGCGTGTCCGATATTCCGTTCGAGCCGGGCATGATCCTGTCGAACGAGCCCGGGTATTATCGCGACGGAGCCTTCGGCATCCGGATCGAAAACCTGATCGCCGTGACCGAGGTAAAAGCCCTGCCCGGTGGCGACGACCGCGATTTCCTCGCCTTCGAGACGCTGACATATGTGCCCATCGACCGCCGACTGATCCTGACCGACATGCTGGATGCGGGCGAACGGGCGTGGCTCGACGCCTATCACAAGACCTGTCTTGAAAAACTCTCGGGCCGCATCTCGGCCCCGGCGCACCTGTGGCTCACCAAAGCCTGTGCGCCACTTTGACACAGAACATTCATGGAAAACCTGTTAGGGTCCGCCCGGCAGGGTTCAGGGGAGACGCGCATGGCCGATCACATCACAATCCGCAAGGCACCCGGTAAATGGGTGGTGCGCGCTGGCGGCGCCGTGCTCGGTGAAACGCAGAACGCGCTGGAACTGACCGAGGGCGATTATCCGGCGGTGATCTATTTCCCGCGCGAAGACATCGCAATGTCGTTTCTGGACCCGTCCGAGACCACGTCGCATTGCCCGTGGAAAGGCGACGCCTCTTATTACTCGATCCCGACGAAATCGACGGTGATCGTCGATGCGGCATGGTCTTATGAGGACCCCAAGGACGACATGGCCGAGATCAAAGGCTACCTCGCCTTCTACCCGAACAAGGTCACGGTCGAGGAACTTTGAGCGGTCCACGCCCCGCGATCAGGAGTGTTCTTCGATCGCGGCTTCCGACAGCTTCTTGTTGAACGCCTTGAGGGCGTCGACGTGGTGCAGCGCACCCCACAGCTCCGGCCCCTCGCCCTCGCCCGTGATGGTCACGACCGGGATGAAATGCGTGCCCGTCTTCTCGAAAATCGGCATGGCGGCATCCAGCGTGCCGTTCGCGTCGATATAGACCCCGTCCTCGATCAGCTCCCAACAGGCGTCTTCGGACGCGGCACGCGGATCTTCCTTTCTGCGCATGACGCTCGCCACGCGCAGCGTCGCCAAAAGCCACGCCTCGGGCCCGGCCGCGAGCCGCACGCCACGCCGCGCGAGTTGGGTGAGGAAGAACGACATATCCACCATACGCGTCGAGATCGCGGTCGAAATCGACACGGCCACAAGCACAGCCAGCCCCGTCTGCCAGTCGCCTGTCAGTTCAAAGACGATGAGCGTGGTCGAGATCGGCGCGCCCAGAACGGCAGCCGCCACGGCGCCCATGCCCGCAAGCGCATAAAGCGACTGGCTCCCCGACACTTCCGGGAAAACAGCCGTCGCGATCAGGCCGTAGGCGAGGCCTGTCAGCGCACCGACCATGAGCGCCGGGGAAAACACGCCTCCCCCCATCCGCCCCGCCATCGTGATCGACACGGCGATGACCTTGAGCACGGCGAACACCACCGCCTCGTGCAGCACCAACTCCCCCGTCAGCGCGCGCGAGGTCGTCTCGTATCCGACCCCGATGATATGCGGAAACGCGATGGCGATGGCGCCCAGCATCAGGCCCGAGATCGCCGGGCGCAGGACGCGCGGCAGGTTGATGCGCTTCTGCAGCCAGTTGCCGAAGTCGTCGGACAGAAAGATCGCCCGCATCAGGGCCACGGCGACCACGCCGGAGATGACCCCAAGCAGCAAAAAAGCGGGCAGTTCGACATAGAACGCAAGACCGCCCTTGTCCGGCAGCGCGAACTCGGTGACGCCGCCGAACTCGATCCGGTTGATGACAGTGCCCGCCACCGACGCGATGGCGATGGGGGCAAAGGCGTGGACGGCGAAGTGACGCAGCACCACCTCGAGCGCGAAAAGCGCGCCTGCGATGGGCGCGTTGAAGCTCGCGGACACGGCAGCGGCCACCGCGCAGCCTAGAATTTCGCGTGCGGTGATGCCGGATGCCTCGATCCGCGTCGACACCCAAGTCGCCATGACGGCGGCCATGTGAACGACCGGCCCCTCACGGCCTGACGAGCCGCCCGCCGACAGGGTGATGAACGAGGCCAGCGCCGAGCCGATCCCTGCGCGCTTTTCCACCCGCCCCTCCCACATCGCGGCACCTTCGATCACGTCCGCGACCGAGCGCACGCGCCCATCATTCGTGGTCCAGTTCAGGATGATGCCCACGACCAGACCGCCCCCGGCGGGGAGCATGAGAATCCAGAACCACGGCAGCGTTTCGGCAAAGCTGTGCAGATGCGCCACATCGTCGGTACCATAGAGAAACGCCTGAAACCGCTCGATCCCGAGCCGGAACAGAAGCGCAGCGAAACCGGCGGCGATCCCGATGATCAGAGCGATCACCCAGAACTGCACCTGTCCCGGCCCCTTTTCGCGGATCAGCGCGAGCGAGCGGGCACGATAGGCATTGGCGGCGGAGAATTGCCGCTTTATCGCGTTTCTCAGCGACACAGTGTTTCCATTCTCGCCCCTGCCTTTTTTTCGTATGGGCGCTTCTATAAAAAAGACCGGACCATTCTGGGGGGTAAGGGCATGGCCTTCGATGCAGCATTTTCCGAGCTTGCGTCGGTTCTAGGGGATCGGTTCAGCCGGTCCAAGTCCGATCTGGACGCGCATGGCGGGTCCGAGACGCATTTCGCGCTGGCGCCGCCCGATGCGGTCGCCTATCCGGCCAGCACCGATGACGTCTCCCGCATCATGGCGATCTGTCACGCCCATAACGTGCCGGTCGTCGCCTATGGCGCGGGCACTTCGCTCGAGGGGCATACGAGCGCGATCCTGGGCGGCGTGACCATCGATTTTTCCCGCATGGCGTCGATCCTGAAGATCAATCAGGGCGATATGGACGTCGTGGTGCAACCCGGCCTGACGCGTGAGGATCTGAACCGCGAGCTGCGCGCCACCGGCCTGTTCTTTTCGGTCGATCCCGGCGCGAATGCGAGCATCGGGGGCATGGCGGCCACCCGCGCCTCGGGCACGACCACCGTGCGCTACGGGACGATGCGCGACAACGTGCTGGCGCTCGAAGTGGTGCTCGCCGATGGCCGCGTGATCCGAACCGGGACACGGGCGCGCAAGTCTTCGTCCGGCTATGACCTGACGGGCATGTTTCTGGGCTCCGAGGGGACGCTGGGCATCATCACCGAGCTGACCCTGCGCCTCAACGGCCAGCCCGAAGCGGTATCGGCTGGCATCTGCGCTTTCGCGCGGATGGGAGACGCGGTCGAGGCGGTCGTTGCCGTGATCCAGATGGGTCTGCCGATGGCGCGGATCGAATTTCTCGACGCCGACGCCGTGCGCGCCGTGAACGCCTATTCCGGCTCCGACGTGGCCGAGACACCGCATCTTTTCGTCGAATTCCACGGCTCGCAATCCAGCGTGGCAGAAGACGCCGAACGGTTCGGCGAAATCGTCGCGGATTTCGGGGCCTCCGGTGTCGAGGTCGCGACGCGACCCGAGGATCGCACCGCGCTCTGGACCATGCGACACCATGCCTATTGGGCCTGCCTGGGCCTGCGCCCCGGCACCACGGCGGTGGTGACGGATGTCTGCGTGCCGATCTCGAACCTTGCCCAAGCGGTCGAGGAAACGCAGGCTGATATCGCCGCTTCGATCCTCGAGGGGCCGATCCTCGGTCATGTCGGTGACGGGAACTTCCATGCCATCCTGCTCGTTGATCCGTCCCAGCCCGCCGAGTTGGAGGCTGCCAAAGCCGTGGCCGCGCGGATGAACGAACGCGCGCTTCGGCTGGGCGGCACCGTGACCGGCGAGCACGGGATCGGCATGGGCAAGCTCGCGTATATGGAGGCGCAGCACGGCGACGCATGGGACGTGATGACCGACATCAAGACGGCGCTGGACCCGAAGGGCATCCTGAACCCCGGCAAAGTCGTCAGGCAAGGCTGACCGCCCGCATCAACCAGTTGTGGGACGGCACGATGACCTTTGCGAAGGTCAAACTGCCCCCCGGCGCGCGCCTGCCCGTGGGCATTCTGCTGATGATCGGTGGTGTGTTCGGCTTCCTGCCCGTTCTCGGCTTCTGGATGATCCCACTGGGGGCCGCCGTGGCGCTGATCGACCTCAAACCGGCGTGGCGAGGCATTGCCGGGCGGCTGGAGCGCTATCAATTAACCGATATTTTCGGACGATCCAAACGGCGCTGATGCCCAAAAGTTTCACTTTTCGAACATTCAGCCTGTCGGCGCATCCAGAAGCGCCTTGGCCGCAGCCCGCGCCTCGGTCGTGACGGTATCGCCGGAAATCATCCGCGCAATCTCGTCGACCCGCTCGCCTGAACCCAGCGGCGTGACCCGCGACAGCGTCACATCATCCTCGACGGCCTTGGACACGCGCCAGTGATGTGCCCCCAAGGCTGCCACCTGCGGCGAATGGGTGACGACCAGCACCTGCCCTCCCTCGTCCGCCAGCCGTTTGAGCCGCCGACCGACCGCATCCGCCGTCGCCCCGCCGACACCCCGGTCGATCTCGTCGAAGATCATCGTGAGCCCCTCGGCCTCGCGCGTCAGACAGACCTTGAGCGCCAGAAGGAACCGGCTCAACTCACCGCCCGAGGCGATTTTGTTCAGCGGACCGGACGGCGCACCGGGGTTCGTCGCGACGGTGAAGGTCACCGCATCGCGCCCCTCCGGCCCGCCATCCGCCTCGGTCATCTCAGTGGTGAACACCGCGCGCTCCATCTTGAGCGGTGCGAGTTCTGCGGACATTTCAGCATCCAGCCGGGTCGCCGCCGCGCTCCGAGCCGCGCTCAGATCGGCGGCGGCAGCGTCATAGGCCGCACGCGCCGAAGCCTCGGCCTTGCGCAGATCGGCAAGGTCGCCCTCGCCTTTGTCCAAAGCCATGAGCTTTTCGCGCATCTCTTCGGCAAACGTGCCCAGATCGTCGGGCGCCACACCATGTTTGCGCGCCAGTGCCCGGATCGCGAACAGCCGTTCCTCGACCCGCTCCAACTCGCCCGGATCAAAGGCTAGCGCGTCCAGCGCCTGTTCGACCCCCTGCGTCGCCTCGCCCAATTCGACGAGCGCGCGGTTCAGCGCCTCGATGGCCGGGTCGAGCGAGTCGCCCGCCTTGTCGGCCACGCCTTCGAGCCAGCGCAGAGCATCACCCATCCGGCCCTCGGCGCCCTCGCCGGGGCCAAGCGCCTCGCCCGCCCGCGTCACATCCTCGCCGATGCGCTGCCCGGCCTGCATCATCCGGCGGCGGGCATCGAGTTCGCCGTCCTCGCCCGGCTGCGGATCGAGCTTTTCCAACTCGCCCGCCGCATGGCGCAGAAACTCTTCTTCGTCCCGGGCCGCCGCCAGACGCGCCTCGGCCGCCGCCAGCGCCTTGCCCGCCTCGGACAGCGCCCGCCACGCCGCCCGCACATCCGCCACCTGCCCTTCGAGCCCGCCGAACTGGTCGAGAAGCAGCCGGTGCGTGCGCGGGTTCAACAGACCCTTGTCGTCCTGCTGACCGTGAAGCTCCACCAGCGTATCCGACAGCGCCCTCAGCACCTCGCCCGAGGCGCGGCGGTCGTTGATCCACGCGCTCTTGGTGCCGCCTGACCGGTTCACACGACGCAGGATCAGCTCATCCGATTTGGGGATACCGGCCTCGTCCAGCACGGCATGGGCCGCATGGTCGTCGGGCAAAGCGAACACGGCGGTAACTTCGCCCTCGTCAGCGCCCTGCCGCACCAGATCGGCACGGCCGCGCCAGCCCAGAACGAAGCCGAGACTGTCGAGAAGGATGGATTTGCCGGCCCCGGTCTCGCCGGTCAATACGTTCAGGCCCGGCCGGAACTCAAGCTCCAGCCGGTCGATGATAAGCATGTCCCGGATGTCGAGGCTGACGAGCATGAGCGGTTGAGGCTAGAGCCACTCACCCTTGACCATCTGGCGGTAGATCGCGGCGAGCCAGCTGTTGCCCTTGGCCTGCGGTTTCAGGCCGTTGCGGGTCAACAGCGCATAGCTGTCCTCGTACCATTCCGTCGACTGGTAGTTGTACCCGAGGATCGCGCCTGCGGTCTCGGCCTCGTCGGACAGGCCGAGCGAGACATAGCTTTCCACCAGACGGTGCAGCGCTTCGGGCGTCTGCGTCGTGGTCTGGAACTGCTCGACCACCACACGGAACCGGTTCACGGCGGCAGCGTAATGCTTGCGCTTGAGGTAATAGCGCCCGATCTCCATCTCCTTGGCGGCGAGGTGATCGTAGGCAAGGTCGAACTTGAGGATCGCCGAACGGGCGTATTCGGTGTCGGGGTACAGCTCGATGACGTCGCGCAGCGCCTGCAGCGCCTGATAGGTCAGGCCCTGATCGCGGCCCACGTCTTCGATCTGGTCGTAATAGCTCAGCGCCAGCAGATAGGTCGCATAGCCTGCGTCCTCGTCGCCAGGATAGAAGTCGACGAACCGTTGCGCAGCGGCACGGGCGAGCTCGTACTCGCCGTCGCTGTGATAGGCAAAGGCCTGCATGATGAGCGCACGTTTGGCAAGTTGGGTGTACGGATAGACCCGCTCGACCTCGCCGAACCACTTCGCGGCGTCGTCGAAATCCCGATTCTCGAGATCGTACTCGGCCCGGGCAAAGATCTGCTCGGCCGTGAAATCTTCGATCGGCTTGGTTTCCCGGTCATCGCCGAAGGCATTCCCAAACCAAGAGCCCAGACCGCCGCCGCCGGAGCAACCGGCCAGCATGCCAACGAGCGCAAGCGTTGCGGCGCCTTTCAGGAGCCGTGCAGCGGTTCCGCTCTGTCGCTGTTCGTGCATATCCCCCGCCTACCCCATCGCAGTTGATTCACCGACTTGCCTGTGCCGGTCTAGCGTTGGCATTTGTCCTAGCACATAAATTTTCCGGGCAAAATGGTTTGGCTGCGAAAAACACCCGATGTGGTCAAAGTTATCCACAGGGTCGCCAGATATTGTAGCGCCGTTGACGGGCCGCGTGAGCCGTTTCTGCCAACCCCATCTATCTAAACGAAAAAGGCCGACCCGAAGGCCGGCCCTTTTGCGAGGTAATGCTGCGATCAGTTGGCTTGACGGCGCAGGAAGGCGGGGATTTCCACGCGTTCCTGATCCGGGTCGGCCTGCTGCTCGGGCTCACGCGCGGGGCGCGGCTGCGGCTCATAGCGCTGTTCGGGTTGCGCGGCCTGTTCGGCGCCCTGCCCCGTCATGCGGTTGATGAGCGAGTTGATCCCAAAGCGCGGACGCTCGGCTCCACCGCCCTGCGGTTGCTGCGGCGCGGCCTTGGCTTCGCCGGAGCGCGAGCGGCTCACAGCCGCTTCGAGGCGGGCGAGCGTATCGGGCGACGGCTGGCCGGGCTGCGGCGACTTGGGCGCCACGAACTGGGCGACGCCCTCTTGCGGACGAGCCTGCTGGCGCGGCTGCGGTGCGGGTTGCGGCGCCGGTTCGTGACGCTGCGAGGATTGGAACACCGGGGCGGGCACATCGTCGCCAGCCTCTTCGGCCGGGAAGATGTTCTCGAGCTGCTCTTCCGCGGCAGCGGCGGTCGGGTCGATCTCTTCGTCAAAGAACGACTGCTGCGGCTCATGGCTCTCGGTCGAATACTCGCTGGTGTATTCCTGCTCGTATCCCTGATCCATCGAGGTTTCCTGCTGGCCGTGCGAGAAGCTCGGCGCATCGTGGCCGAACGAGTGCTCGACTTCCTGCGGCGAATGCAGCGGCTCGGCGAGCGAGCGGCGCGGCAGCGGGATATCTGCGTGGGATTCGGTCGCGTCGATGCCGGTGGCGACCACGGAAACGCGCATCTGCCCTTCCATGTCCGTGTCCAGCGTCGAACCGACGATGATGTTGGCGTCCGGATCGACCTCTTCGCGGATGCGGTTCGCGGCTTCGTCGAGTTCGAAGAGCGTGAGGTCGTAGCCGCCGGTGATGTTGATGAGCACACCGCGCGCACCCTTGAGGCTGATCTCGTCGAGCAGCGGGTTCGCGATGGCTTTCTCGGCCGCTTGAATGGCGCGATCGTCGCCATCGGCCTCGCCCGTTCCCATCATGGCTTTGCCCATCTCGTCCATCACCGCGCGCACGTCGGCGAAGTCGAGGTTGATGAGACCCGGACGGACCATAAGGTCGGTCACACCTTTGACGCCCTGATACAGCACGTCGTCGGCCATCGAGAAGGCGTCGGTGAAGGTGGTCTTTTCGTTTGCGAGGCGGAACAGGTTCTGGTTCGGAATGATGATCAGCGTGTCGACCATCTTTTGCAGCGCGTCGACGCCGTCTTCGGCCTGACGCATCCGTTTGGCGCCTTCGAACTGGAACGGCTTGGTCACGACACCGACGGTCAGGACGCCCAGCTCACGCGCAGCCTGCGCGATGATCGGTGCCGCACCGGTGCCGGTGCCACCGCCCATACCGGCGGTGATGAAGCACATGTGCGCGCCAGCACGGTGATCCACGATCTGTTCGATCGACTCTTCGGCTGCCGCAGCGCCGACCGTGGCCCGCGCACCTGCGCCGAGACCTTCGGTCACTTTCACACCCATCTGGATGCGGGCCTGTGCCTTCGACTGTGCCAGCGCCTGTGCATCGGTGTTCGCCACGACGAACTCGACCCCTTCCAGCGCCTTGTCGATCATGTTGTTGACCGCATTGCCGCCAGCGCCACCGACGCCAAATACGGTGATGCGGGGTTTGAGGTCATCGTGACCCGGCATGGTGAGGTTCAATGTCATGATCTTTCCGCCTGTCCTTTTCGACTTGTCGTCCTGAGACCGTCTTGTCCGTTGGCCTGTCCAGTTCAGTCCCGGTTTGTGCCGGGTGCGCCCCGATCTGTGCCGGTTATCTGCCTATTTCCCATCAGCTTAACCACATCCATGACACAGGTCACGCAAAAAACACGAAAAAGCCCCTAAATCCGGTGGATTACCGGGCTTTAGCGGCGAGATTTCGCGTCTCGGGGCATATCTGGTGTCGCATCGACGGACTCACCCCCGGTCCGCACTCCCACCGCTCGGGCGACTGCACCATCACGCGGGGCGGCGATCAAGTGGATTCCCGCCGGGACGGCGGTAAAGCGCCGGGTCTTCAGCGTTCGATGGGGTCGTACTCCACCGCAACCCGTCTTCGCGAGGTCTCGTTGCGGACCACCTGCGCCCCGCGATCGTAGAGCACGACGAGCTGCCGGGCCCCCTCCCACCGCAGTTCGGCCCAGGGCCCGCCCCAGGGGGCCGAGACCCCGTCGCTCGTCCCCATCGTGGCGGCAAAGACGTTGCCTGCCTTGGTCGCCGGTTGGCCGGGTTTCAGGAGCGAGACATGCGTGGCAAAGGGCGTGCTGGGCCCGCAGTTGTACTCATAAAGCACCGCATCGACGCGCCCGTCGGGCGAGGCGATGCGCGCGACTTCGGCGCTCACGGTGCACAGGGTGCGCCCCATGAACATGAGTGCGCCGGTCACGCCGAGGGCGATCAGGATCAGGGCGCCCGCACCACCAAGTATGACGGTGCGCAGCCGCACCGGATCACCAGTTGTCCTTGAACCACTTCACCGCCCAACGCAGCGAACGGGCCGGATAGCTTTCGGCCGGGATGTCGAAATCCCACCATTCGTCCTGCGGCGAGGCCGCGAAGAGGCACAGGCCCACGGCGCTGGCGAAGGCCGCGCCGGTCGCGGCCTGCGGCAGCCCCTGCACCCTGAGCGGGCGACCGATACGGACCTGCTGGCCCAAGATGCGCGGTGCGAGCGTGTCGAGACCCGGGATCTGGCTCGCCCCGCCCGTCAGCACGATCTGCTGGCTCGGCAGGTGATCGAACCCGGCGGCATCCAGACGCGCGCGGACCTCTTCGAGGATCTCCTCGACCCGCGGCTTCATGATCCCGATCAGTTCCGAACGGCTCACGGTGCGGCGGTCGTGTTCCCAGTCGCCGGTGTCGCCGCCGATCTCGATCATCTCACGGTCGTCCATGCCGGTGGCGAAGACGCCGCCGTAAAAGGTCTTGATCCGCTCGGCCGTCGCCATCGGGATCTGAAGCCCTTTGGAGATGTCCGAGGTCACGTGATCGCCGCCCAGACGGACGCTGTCGGCATAGATCATGTGCTTTTTCATGAAGATCGACACGCCGGTCGACCCGCCACCCATGTCGATACAGGCCGCCCCCAACTCCTGCTCGTCCTCGACCAGCGAGGCAAGGCCGGCGGTGTAGCTCGACGAGGCGATCCCGGCGAGTTCCAGATCGCAGCGCTTGATGCAGTAGGCCACGTTGCGCACGGTGGCCGCGTCGATGGTCAGAAGGTGCATGTCCACGGCGAGCATCTTGCCGACCTGTTCACGCGGGTCGGAGAGGCCCGAGCGGTGGTCGAGCGCAAAGTTCACGGGCTGGGCGTGGATCACCTCACGCCCCTCGCCGAAGTCCGGCACATCGCAGGATGCCATGACGCGCGCGATGTCGTCCTCGGTCACGGCGGTGCCTGCCACGTCGACCTCGCCCGCCACGCCGTAGCTGCGGGGGTTGGCGCCCGAGAAGGTGACGATCACGTGGTCGACACGCATGTTGGCCATCTTCTGCGCGGCCTGAATGGCGGTGCGGATCGCGCGTTCGGTTTCCTGCATCGCGTCGATCTCGCCGAAGCGGACGCCGCGCGAGCGGGTGGTGGCCGCGCCGATGACGCGGAAGCCCGACTGGCCAGCCAGCGAACCGACGCCATCGTTCGCCGCCACGCGGTCGTTGCCGTCGAACCTGAGCACGAGACAGCCGATCTTGGACGTCCCGATGTCGAGGATCGCGATCACGCCGCGCTGCATCGCGGTCTTTCGCATGGCGCGCATGGCACGCTGCTGTTCGTAGAGCTCCGTCATTTATCGTTCTCCGTTGTCGAGGCTCCGGATGCGCCGAAGCTCTTCGACCGCAGGCTGGGTCATACGAAGCGTCGGACGCGCGGGGTTGCGCATGTCGATGTGGGTCAGGTCTCGGGCCAGAACGTCCTGCGCCTCGTCGAGCGCCAGCACCTGTTCGAGGGCGGCAATCGGGGCGACGTCGGGCAGCATGATGCGCTGGTCCTGATCGAGGACGAGGTCCCAGCGCCGTTCGCCGACGCGCACGAGCCCGCGCAGACGCGGCGCGATGGGACCGGCGGCGTCCAGAAGGGCGAGCGCCTGCTCAACTTCGGCCCCCGCGCCCTGCCCCACGATCAGCGGCAGATCGGGCCGCGCGCCGCGTTCCTTGAGCGACGCCACGCGATGGCCGGTGGCATCCAGCATGTCGATCCCGCCCTTATGGCGCCAGATGAGCACTGGCTGACGCTCGGTGACGGCGATCTCGAGCACCCCACCGGGGCGAATGCGCAAGGCAACGCTCTGCACCACGTCGAAAGCGGCGATGCTGGCCTGCAGCGTTTCGAGGTTGAGATCGAACGAAGACACGGGGAATTCGACCGCGACGATATCGCGGATCGCAAGATCGAGAACCGGCGAGGCCCCTTCGATCGCCATCAGCTTGACCGCGAATTCGGGACGGGTCTCGACCGAACGCCGGATTTCGCTGACCTTCTCGACGATGGTGAAGCGGTTCGTCGGGTTCGAAATGTACCAACCCGCCGCGAAGAGCAGGATAAAGGTGGGCAAGCCCACCCGCAGCAGCGCGCGATAGACCGGGGTCAGCCAGATGCGGTGGATGCGATAGGCCCAGCGCGACGGCGCCGGGTCCCGTTTGACCGGGGCCGCGTGGGGCGCCGAACGGCTCGCGATCAGCGATTGCATGACGCGTCCTCCACCATCCAGCGCACGAACGCCCCGAAGGTGATCCCCACGGTCGCGCCCTGCTCGGGCGTGAGCGAGGTGGGCGTCATCCCCGGCTGGGTGTTCTGTTCGAGCAGGATCAGACCGTCGAGGCCCTTGTCTTCGTCCCAGCGGAAATCCGAACGCGACACGCCGCGACAGCCCAGCGCGGCATGCGCGCGCGCGGCATAGTCGAGGCAGGCGGCGGTGATCTCTTCCGGCAGTTTGGCGGGCACCTCATGGCGCGACCCGCCGGGCTTGTACTTCGCGTCGTAATCGTACCAGCCGTCGGTTATGATCTCGGTCACGGCGAGCGCGCGCTCACCCATGACGGTCACGGTCAATTCGCGGCCCGGCACGTATTTCTCGACCATCAAGGTCTCGGGCATGTCGGTCGAAAGCTTCGGCGGTGTGTTCGCCCCTTCGGCTACGATATAGACACCGACCGACGAGCCCTCGTTATAGGGCTTCACCACATAGGGCGGCGCCATGACGTGGGCCGCTTCGATCTCGTCCTTCTGCGCCAGTCTGCTTTCCGCGATGGGCAGGCCCGCCTGACGGAACACGTCTTTCGAACGCTCCTTGTCCATCGCCAGAGCCGACGCGAGGACGCCGGAATGGGTATAGGGAATTTTGAGCCATTCGAGCAGGCCCTGAACGCAGCCATCTTCGCCGTAGGGGCCATGCAGCGCGTTGAACACGACGTCGGGCGCGATCTCGGCAAGGCGCGCGCAAAGGTCGGGGCCGGCATCCAGCTCGACCACCTGATATCCTTCACCCCGCAGCGCGGCGGCACATTCACGCCCTGAACTGAGCGACACCTCCCGCTCAGCGGAAGGCCCACCCTTCAATACCACGACTTTGGGGCTTTGCCTGCTCGCATTGCCCAAGGTCTGCCTCTCGTGACGGTCTTTTGCGACCGTTCTGATCTGCTTTTATTTAGAAGCGGGTTCTCCGACCCGCATGATTTCCCACTCTAGCGTCAGGCCACTGGTTTCGTAAACCTTTTTCCGAACCTCTTCGCCAAGAGATTCAAGGTCATGCGCGGTGGCCCCACCGGCGTTGGTGAGGAAATTCGAGTGTTTCATGTTCATTTGCGCGCCGCCGATGGTGGCCCCGCGCATCCCCGCATCGTCGATCACCTTCCACGCCTTGAGGTCGTGGGTGTCATCAGCGCGGCCGGTCGAGGAAAAACCGGCCGGATTGCGGAAGGTCGAGCCTGCGGTCCGGTCCTTTGACGGCTGAGTTTCGTCCCGCTTGGCGAGCTGCGCGTCCATGATGGCGTTCAGGGCCTCGGGGTCGCCCGCCTCGCCTTTGAGCGTGGCCGAGATCACGACCATCCCTTCGGGAACGTCGGATTGACGGTAACGGAAGTTGAGGTCGTCTGGCGTGAGCGTCACGATCTCGCCCGACCGGGTCACGGCGCGCGCGGACTGGAACACGTCCGCCGTGTAGCTGCCGTAGCATCCCGCGTTCATCCGCACCGCCCCGCCTATGGTGCCGGGAATGGTGCGCAGAAAGGTGAGGTTCACGCCCGCCTCCGCCGCCTTGCGCGCCACATGCGCGTCGAGGGCTGCGGTGCCTGCGGTCACGGTCGTCCCGTCGATCTCGATCCCGTTGAACCCGCGCCCGAGCCGGATCACCACGCCGCGAATGCCGCCGTCACGCACGATCAGGTTCGACCCGACCCCCATCGGGAACACCGGGACGGAGGGGTCGAGATCGCGCAGGAAACTGGCCAGATCCTCCTCGTCCGCAGGCTGGAACAGCCAGTCCGCAGGACCACCCACGCGCATCCATGTCAGCGACGACAGGTCACGGTTTTCAGTCAGGGTGCCACGGGTCTCGGGGAGCGTCATCGTCATGGACCCGGCGTAGCGCGGCGCGCCGGGAGAGGCAAGATTACGCGAGGGGCGCGCGGATCAGTGCTCGGGGATTTCCAACTTCTCGCCCCGCATCATGGCCGGGATCGCCTTGAACCCGTTTCGAAACAGCGAAACGAAGGCGAAGATGCCGACCGCAGTCCAGATCCAGCCGTTCTGGTAGCCGATCCAGCCCAAGAGCGCGAAGGCGGACAGGCCAAGGATCGTGCCGGGAATGATCTGATGGCGGATCGGCAGAAAGGCGATCAGCGATGCGGCGAGCACCCAGAGGCAACCGGCGATCAGGGAAAGGCTCATGGTGGGGCTCCTGTCAAATGCAAGCTTTGGACGCAGCCTGCGGGGGGAACCGGGCGAAACTGGGGCGCGGGTGGGCCAATGTTTCGGCCCCTGCCCTTAGGGAAGAAAAGCCTGAAGGTTCGCCACGAACAGGCCGAGCGCGCCGACGATGCCGAGCCACGGAACGAACCCGGGCACGGAAAAGGGTGACGGTGTCCCCTGTCGTTTCACCCCGATGAGGGCCGCGTTCACGATGGTGAAGACGATGAGCAGCGCGAGCGTCGTGTATTCGGCCAAGAGCGCGACCGGCAGAACGCCCGCCGCCGCGACTGTGGCCGCTCCGATCAGGATGGTCGCCAGCACGGGAGTCCCGAAACGCGGGTTGGCCCGGTGAAAGATCGCAAGCCCCTTGGACCGGCGGCCCAGACCAAAGAGCACGCGGGACGCCATGACGATCTGCGCCAGCACACCGTTGAGCGCGGCGGCGACCGCGATGGACGACAGAAATGCCGCCTGCTGCCCGGTCGATGCGGTCCAGACCAGCGCGAGGGGGCGCTCGGACCCGGACAGCGCCTCCAACGGAACGGCACGCACCGCAGCCAGCGTGACCAGCGCATAGAGCACCGAGGTGATCGCCAGCGACCACAGGATCGCGCGCGGCATCTGGCGGGCCGGATTGCGCGCCTCTTCGGCCATGTTCACGAGGTCGTCGAAGCCGAGGAAGGCGAAGAAGGCAAAGATCGACGCAGCCAGCACGCCCGGCAGATGGATCGCGCCCGGCGCGGCCCAGTCGGCTGTGGGTGCCGCCGTGAACCCGGCCCAGATGACGAGCGCGAGGCCACTGACCTCCACCGCCGTCAGGACCGCCGCGAAGGACAGGCTCTCGACCACGCCCAGAACCGCGATCAGGGTCAGAAGCCCGCCAAGCGCCACGATGGCGGCCACCGGGTCGATGGGCATGAGCGCGGTAAGATAGCCGACCCCGCCGCGCAGAACCGCCGCCCCGCCGATGATCCCCGCCGAGATGTTGATGAGACCGACGAGCACCGCAAGCCAATGCGCGCGCAGCCCATGTTCGACATAGGCGCTATCCCCCGCCGCTTCGGGAATGCGTGAGGACAGTTCGGCAAAGGACAGTGCCGAAGGCACGGCAACCACGCCGGCCAAAAGGAACGCGAGCGGCGCCCAGACGCCCGCCTCGCCCGCCGCATGCCCGACGAGCACGTAAATCCCGGCCCCGACCATGATGCCGACGCCATAGGCCGTGAGCAGTCCCGTGCCCAACCGTTTGAGGAGTGTTTCGCCCATCACTATCCCTCCACCCGCAAGATGCCTGCGGGCGCGGGCGGCGGCAAGTCAGCCGATGGACAGGTGCAGGCCCACGGTGTCGTCCTTGAACCCGAGCTTGCGGTAAAACCCTTCGGCTTTCAGGGACTTGGGCGACAGCAGCGATATATCGGCGCAGTCTTTGGTCTTGGCCCTTTCGATGGCCTTTTCCATCACCGCCGCCGCAAAGCCACGGCCACGATAGTCGGGATGCGTCACCACGTTTTCGATCCGCGCCAGCGGGCGGCCCCCGAAGGTCAGGTTGGGCAGGATCGACAGCATCGCGGTCGAGACGATCTTGCCCTCGCATTCCGCCCCGAACAGCGAGGTGCCCGGCATGGCGAGGATTTCATAGAGGATCGCCTCGCCCGCGCTCCCATCCGGCACGGGTTTGCCGCCACTATAATGGGTTAGAAGCTCGTGCAGATCAGGGAAGTCGTAGCGCGAAAGTTCCCGCACACGCGGCTTTGCTTCGATCGTCATGGCATCCTCCCTGATGTGGCGCATAGGGTCTGCCGAAGCCAAGCCGGGGTCAAGGTCTGGCGGTCAGTGCCCGAAGCTGTTGGCGTCGAGCATACCGGGATCGGGGCGGTCGAGACCGTTCAGAACCGTCATCTCGGCCTCGGTCAGCGCGAAGTCGAATACGTCGAGGTTCTGCGCCTGCCGTGCCGGGTCCGACGATTTCGGGGCCGGGACATAGCCCGACTGAACCTGCCAACGCAGCACCGTCTGGGCTGGGGTCTTGCCATGCGCCTCGGCAATCCCGGTGATCGCGGGGTCTGCCAGCATTTCGCCCGCACGGCCGATGGGCGACCAGCTTTCGGTGACGATGCCCTTGTCGGCATGGATGGCCGTGATGTCCGAGCGCAGGTGATACGGGTCGAGCTGGATCTGATTCACATGCGGCACGAAACCTGCGGCGAACAGGTCTTTCAGATGCTCGGGCAGGAAATTCGAGGTGCCGATGGCCCTGACCAGCCCTGCGTCGACCAGCTTGGTCAGCCCTTCGAACGCCTCGACGTAAGTGCCTTGGTCCGGGTTCGGCCAATGGATCAGGAACAGGTCGATGTAGTCAAGGCCGAGCCGCCCGAGGCTCGCCTCGCAGGCCTGACGCGCGCCGTCTACGCTGTGCCATTTCTTGTTCATCTTGGTGGTGAGGAACACGTCGTCGCGGGCCACGCCCGCATCGCGGATGCCCTGCCCCACGCCGGTTTCGTTGCCGTAGTTTTCGGCCGTGTCGATCAGCCGGTAGCCAGTGCCAAGCGCCGTGGCGACCGCCTTGGCGGCCTCGTCATCGGTCATCGGCCACGTGCCAAGACCAAGACGCGGCATGTTCACGCCGTTGGCAAGTTCGACGGTCGGGGCTGGGGTAAGAGCGGGCATGAAGGCCTCCGGGACGGCAGTTGGCGTTACGCCGAAGACCTACCATGCCATACGGCAGAGGAAACCCGCCGCATCGCACATAGGCTATGCGGGAACTTTCGTGAGCTTGGCCTCCAGCCCCCGCGCCCAGGTGCTGATCGTCCCCGCGCCAAGGCAGACCACGATGTCGCCCGGCTCGGCTTCGGCCCGCACCAGCGCGGCAAGGTCGTCTTCGGTATCGACCGCAAAGGCGTGGCGGTGGCCGTGGGCGGTAAGACCGTTGACGAGGTCGTCACGACTCGCGCCCGGGATCGGGTCTTCGCCAGCGGCATAAACCTCGGAGATGCCGACCACGTCTGCCTCGTTGAAGCAGGTGCAGAAGTCCTCAAACAGGCTGTGCAGGCGGGAGTACCGGTGCGGCTGGTGCACGGCGATCACCCGGCCGTTAACCGCCTGACGCGCGGCTTTCAGGACCGCTGCGATCTCGACCGGATGGTGGCCGTAATCGTCGATGATCGGCACGTCGTTCCACATGCCCACGCGGGTAAAGCGGCGGTTCACGCCCCCGAACTTGGCGAGCGCATCGCGGATTTCGGCGAATTTCATGCCCAGATGGCGCGACACGGCCACGGCCGCCAGAGCGTTGGACACGTTGTGGTCGCCGGGCATGGGCAGCGTGCAGCCGTCGATCCGACCGTCCGGCAGAACGATGTCGAAATGCGCGATGCCCGCGTCATAGGTCAGGTTCACCGCGCGCACGTCGGCCTGCGCGTTGAAGCCGAATGTCACGACCCGGCGGTCGGTGATCTTGCCCACCAGCGTCTGCACGTCCGCATCGTCGGTGCAGCACACGGCGAGACCGTAGAACGGGATGTTCGACACGAAGTCGTAGAAGCCTTTGTGCAGCGCCTCTTCGGTGCCCCAGTGATCCATGTGCTCGGGGTCGATATTGGTCACGATGGCGATGGTCGCGGGCAGGCGGTTGAAGGTGCCGTCGCTTTCGTCCGCCTCGACCACCATCCACTCGCCCTGCCCCATCCGGGCGTTCGAGCCATAGGCGTGAATGATCCCGCCGTTGATGACGGTCGGGTCGATGCCACCGGCGACGAGGAGTTCGGCGACGAGCGTGGTGGTCGTCGTCTTGCCGTGCGTGCCTGCGACCGCGATGTTCGACTTGAGCCGCATGAGCTCGGCCAGCATTTCGGCCCGGCGCACGACCGGCAGGCCGCGCACACGCGCAGTGTCGAGTTCCGGGTTGCCCGGTTTGATCGCCGACGAGATCACGACAACCTCGGCGTTCTCGAGGTTCTCGGCGCGCTGACCGATGAAAATCTCGGCCCCGAGCGAGGCGAGGCGTTCGGTGATCGGCGAGGTCTTGAGGTCCGACCCCTGCACCCGATAGCCGTGGTTCAACAGCACCTCGGCGATGCCCGACATGCCGATGCCGCCGATCCCCACGAAGTGAATCGCGCCCATCTCGGTGGGGAGTTTCGTCGCAGATGCGTTCATCGCCTGTCCCTTTCTTATCGTTCTAGGCCCGGCCTCAGGCCGCTTGTCCTGCCCCGGCCCCTTGTCCGTCCGCCAGCCTCTCGACCAGCCATGCAAGACTTTCCGCAGCTTCAGGCTTTCCGGTGCTCAGACTTGCCCGCGCCATCTGCATGGCGGCCTCGGGATTGTCCAGCACGCTCGCGATTTGCTCCGACAGCATGGCGGGTTCCAGCTTGCTCTCGGGTATGCGGATCGCCCCGCCCGCATCGACCAGACCCTGCGCGTTGGCGGTCTGGTGATCGCCCGTGGCGAAGGGATAGGGGATCAGGATCGCCGGACGCCCGATGACCGAAATATCGGCTACGGATGAGGCGCCCGACCGGCTGATGACCATCTGGCTTTCAGCGATCCGGCGCGGCACGTCGGCAAAGAACGGCTGCACATCCGCACGAATGCCTTGTGCTGCGTAGAAGTCACGCACCCGTGCCTCATCCTCGTCCCGCGCCTGATGCGAGACGGAGAGCTGTTCGCGGATATGATCGGGGAGCGCGGCCAGAGCGGCCGGCACGTTGTCCGACAGTGCGCGCGCGCCCTGCGATCCGCCAATGACGAGCACCGACATGGGGTAATCGCCGGGCGGAATGTAACCCGCGCCCGCGCGTTCGAGCACCGCTCCGCGCACCGGGTTGCCGACGTGCACCGCTTCGACGCCTTCGGGGATCGGGCGCGTGGGCCAGGTGCCGCAGGCGAGCACGTTCACACGTTTCGAGAAGATCGAATTGACCTTGCCCATAACGCCATTCTGCTCGTGGATCATACGCGGCACGCGCAGAACCGTCGCAGCCGTCAGTGCAGGAATACTGGGGTATCCGCCGAAACCGACGACCACATCGGGCCGATCCGTAAGCGTACGTACCAAAGCGCCCAGAATGCCACCTGCGACGCGGAACGGCACGGCGAGCTTCGCCAGTGGCCCACCACGCGCAAATGTGGCCGAAGCCCGCTCTTCGATCATGACCGCATCGGGGAAACCGCCCGCGTAACGCGCGCCCCGTGCATCGGTTGAAAGTTTCACACGCCACCCGCGCGCCAGCATGGTCTCTGCCAGTGCCTGCGCTGGGAACATGTGTCCGCCCGTCCCGCCCGCTGCGATCACAAGCAGCGGTGTCTTGTCCGTCATCCGTGGCCTCTTTGCCTGAGGAAGTCCTCGATCTTGCCCTGGGGCCGGGTCCGCGTGAATGCGATCAGCATCCCGGCGGCGATCCCGGTCGCGATAAGCGACGAGCCCCCGTAGCTGACGAAAGGTAGCGTCATGCCCTTGGCGGGCAAGAGGCGCACGGCCACACCCATGTTAATGAGCGCCTGAACGCCGAACATGGCCGCGAGACCGGTGCCCGCCAGCCGAATGAACGGGTCGCGTTCGTTGATGAGCCGCAGGAACGAGCGCACCACGACGGTGGCGTAAAGCGCGATGATGAGCATGACGAGCACGAGGCCGTATTCCTCGGCCGCGACAGCGATGATGAAATCGGTATGCGCATCGGGGAGCGACCATTTCACCTGCCCCTCGCCCACACCGACACCGAAGAACCCGCCCTCGCGGATCGCGTTGGTCGCATAGCCCAGCTGCGTGGTCGGATCGACCTCAGGGTTGAGGAACCCGTCGATCCGGCGCGCAAAGTGCTCGGAGTTCTCGTAGAAGATAAAGCCGGACGCCACCACCAGCGCCGCGGCGCCGACGATCAGGATATAGGGCGCGCCTGCGAGGAAATACATCACGCCCCAGCCAAACAGGATCAGCGCCGACTGGCCGAAATCCGGCTGCATGGCGAGGAACCCCACGATGATGAGCGTGAGCACCAGCGACATGGTTTTGCCCGGCGGGCCCTGAATTTCCTGACTGGCCGACATGAGCCACGCGATGACCACCACGTAAACCGGCTTCATGAACTCCGATGGCTGGAACGAGGCGAAGCCCAGCGAATACCAGCGCACGGCGCCCTTGCCGAAGTCGGTGCCGAGGAACGGCAGCGCGACGATGGCCACGAAGGCCGCGAGAAAGCCCAGCACGCCAAGACGTCGGACCATCTGCGGCGACATCATCGTCATTGAGAACATGGCGATGAAGGCGAGGAAGCCGAACATCAGCTGTCGCTCGACGTAATAGAACGGGTCGAGCCCGTTGCGCTGCGCGAGCGGTGGCGAGGCTGCGAGCCCCAGCAGGATACCGATCGCGAAAAGCAAAAGGATGCAGGAGACCGACCATTTGTCGATCGTACGCCACCAACGGGGAAGGATCGGGTCCTTCACCTGACGCGGAGCGACGCCATAAACCATTTCGGTCATGAGATACCGCCTGAAACTGCCTCAAGATGCCCGGTTTTCCGGGTCTGCGAACAGCTTAGCGCGAAACGGGCGCGCTGCATAGGTCTGGCGCGCCTGCCCGAGCGGTCAATATGGCGGCTGTTTTACACGCTTTGAGGCATCGCGGTTCATGCCCAGTTGGCGTTCGCGGTAGATGATGAGGATCCCGGCCGCGATCACGATAGCGGCACCCAAGAGCGTCGTGCTGGTCGGCACTTCGTCAAAGAACATCATGCCGAGCGCCGTGGCGAAGAACATCGACACATAGTCGAACGGGGCGAGCACACCGGCAGGCGCGTATCGGTACGCGGTCGAGAGCATTCCCTGCCCGACCCCGCCGATCAGCCCGCAGACGACGAGCAGAAGGGTGTCGGTCAGGCTCGGCAGCACCCAACCGAAAGGGAGCGTCAGGAGCGCGTAAAAGGTAGAGGAGAACGAGAAATAGAGCGCGACGGTCGCCGGGCGTTCGGTCGCGACGAGCTTGCGCACCTGCACCTGCGCCAGCGCGGCGGCCAGCGCCGAGACCATCATGATGAGCGCGCCGATGGCTTCGGTCTGGCCTGCGTCGCCCAGACCGCTGAGGCGCGGAAAGAGCACAACGAGCACACCGACGAGCCCGATCAGAACCGCCGAGATGCGAAACAGCCGGATGCGCTCGCCCAGCAGGATCGCCGCGAGGATCGTGATGAACAAGGGCGTCGCGTATTGCAGCGCCGTCACCTCGGGCAGCGGCAGGAGCGTGAGCGAGACGAACAACAGACCCATCGCGGTCGTCCCGATGAACCCACGCCACATGTGGCCAAGGGGTCGCGAGGTGCGCACACCTTCGGACAACTGCCCGATATAGGCGA
The DNA here is from genome assembly GCA_036154315.1 of Pseudomonadota bacterium. Taxonomy (GTDB): domain Bacteria; phylum Pseudomonadota; class Alphaproteobacteria; order Rhodobacterales; family Rhodobacteraceae; genus Maritimibacter. Next base: position 45,693 of record JAYZLL010000035.1, on the reverse strand, counting down.
GCCAACCGATCAGGATGGGCACCGCGAAAAATGAGCGGAAGAACACGACTTCGCCGGTCGGCACGCGACCTTCGGTGCCTTTGATAAGCGCGCCCATCGCCGTGAAACACAGGACGGCCCCGATCTTGAGCGCGATCCCGACACCCAGTCTTTGCGGTTGGTCAGTCAAGTGCGGCCTTCAGACGGGCGATGAAGTCTTCGCCCCTTTTCTCGAAACTGTCGTACTGGTCGAAACTCGCCGCAGCCGGGGCGAGGAGCACGGTGTCGCCCGGCTGCGCCTCCGCCATCGCCGCCGCAATCGCGGCCTCCATCGTCGTACAGACCTGCGCCTCGACATCGCCGAGGTCGCGGGCAAACGCCTCGGCCTCGCGCCCGATGACATAGGCCTTGGTCACGTTGGGCAGACCCTCGGCAAGCCCGGCAAGCCCGCCCTCTTTCTGCAACCCGCCGACGATCCACCGGATGTTCTTGAAGGCCAGCAGCGCCATGAGGGCCGCATCCACGTTCGTGGCCTTGGAGTCGTTCACGTACCGCACCCCGCCCGCCTCGGCGACCAGTTGCGACCGGTGCGGCAGACCCGCGAAGGATTGGAACGCCTGTTCGATGACCTTGGGCGACAGCCCCAGCGTGCGGCAGACCGCATAGGCGCAGCAGGCGTTCTGATGATTGTGCGTGCCCGGCAGGCTCGCCACGTCCCGTAAGTCGATGGAGCCGACCTGCCGCCCCTTGCGTGTCTCGGACAGAAACCCTTTACGCGCATAGACCAGCCAGCCCGGCCCGGTGAGTTTCTCGTCCACCGACACACGGATCACCCGGTCGTCGCCCGGCCCCATCTGCATCTGTCCGGCAAGGAACAGGCCCTCGGGTTCGTCCACACCGATCACCGCCCGGTCCGGCCCGCCTTCGGCAAAGAGCCGACGTTTGGCCGCGAAATACCCGCCGAGACCGCCGTGACGGTCGAGGTGATCGGGCGACAGGTTGGTGAACACGGCCACGTCGGGCGTCAGCGCGCGGGCCAGATCGGTCTGGTAGCTCGAAAGCTCAAGCACGATCACCTCGCCGTCGATCGGCGGCTCTATATCCAACACGCCCCGACCGATGTTGCCGGCAAGCTGCGTGGGCTTCCCGGCCACTTCGAGGATGTGATGGATAAGCGCCGAGGTCGTGGATTTCCCGTTCGACCCGGTCACCGCGACCACACGCGGCGGCTGGTCCATCTCATCCCATTCGCCGGAGCCGAGCGAGCGAAAGAACAGCCCGATGTCGTTGTCGACCGGGATGCCCGCCTTGTAGGCCCGCGCGATGTGCTTGTTGGTCTCAGGGTAAAGATGCGGAATGCCGGGGCTGGTGATGAGCGCCGCAACGCCCTCGAACGCCTCGCGCCGGGTCAGATCGTGGAGCGTCAGCCCCGCCTCTTCGGCCCGCGCCCGCGCCTCTGCCCCATCATCCCAGCACAGCGCCGTGGCCCCGCCCGCCTCCAGCGCGCGCGCCGTGGCGAGGCCCGAGCGGCCAAGGCCGAGAACGGCGACCTTTTCACCTTCGTATCCGCGAACCGGGATCATGCGAGCACCTCACTTTACTCAGAGTGGTATCGCCCGGCGCAGGGATTGACCATAGGCCGAGATGCACAGCCCGTCGCTACGGAATGCGGGATGCACACCGGGGCGCGGCAGAGCCGGAACGCCCCGGCACTGCGCCTCGTGTCTTAACGCAGTTTCAGCGTCGCCAGACCCACGAGCGCGAGGATCAGCGAGATGATCCAGAACCGGATCACGATCTGAGGTTCGGCCCAGCCGCGTTTCTCGAAATGGTGGTGGATCGGCGCCATCAGGAACACGCGTTTGCCGGTGCGTTTGAAGTAGAGCACCTGAATGATGACCGACAGCGCCTCGACCACGAAGAGACCGCCGACGATGCCCAACACCAGCTCGTGCTTCATCGACACGGCGATGGCACCCAGCGCGCCGCCGAGCGCGAGCGACCCGGTGTCGCCCATGAATACGGCGGCGGGCGGGGCGTTGTACCACAGGAACCCAAGGCCACCGCCGATCAGCCCGGCGGCAAAGACCAACAGCTCCCCGGTGCCCGGCACGTAGTGAACGTCGAGGTATTCGGTGAAGTCGACACGGCCGACCGCATAAGCGATGGCGCCCAGCGTACCCGCCGCGATCATCACCGGCATGATGGCCAGACCGTCCAGCCCGTCGGTCAGGTTCACCGCATTGGCCGCCCCGACCATGACGAAGGCCGCGAATGGCACGAAGAACAAGCCGAGGTTCAGCAGCAGATCCTTGAACACCGGGAAGGCAAGCTGGCCGGTCAGGTCGGCCGGATGCAGCGTCATGATGACATAGGACGCCGCGACCGCGATGATCCCCTCGAGCGTCAGCCGAAGCCTGCCCGACAGACCGGAATAGTTGTCGTTCTTGGCGATCTTGGAATAGTCGTCGGCGAATCCGATCAGCCCGTAACTCAGCGTCACGCCCAGCACGACTAGGACAAAGCCGTTGTCGAGCCGCGCCCACAGAAGCGTCGAGACGGTGATCGCACCGAGGATCAGCGCGCCGCCCATCGTCGGTGTACCGGCCTTGGTCACCACATGGCTCTCAGGCCCGTCCGCACGGATTGGTTGTCCGTTTTTCTGACGCCGTTTCAACAGGTTGATCAGCGGCCGTCCGAAGAGGAAGCCGAAGATCAGCGCCGTAAAGAACGCCGCACCGGCGCGGAAGGTGATGTAGCGAAACAGGTTGAAGAAGTCGCCGCCGTCCGACAGTTCGGCCAACCAGTAAAGCATCTTTCGCGTCCCTTATTCCTAAGCGCTCTGCGGATGGCCCAGTTTTCGGACCGCGTCAACCACGCGCGACACGCGGCTGCCCTTGGAGCCCTTCACCAGCAGAACATCGCCAGCGTCTATGATGTTGTGCGCCTGTGCGGCCAGTTCGTCCGCCGTCTCGGCCCATCGGCCCTGTTTCTGCGCCGGAAGCGCGGCCCAGAGGTGGCGCATCAACGGCCCGGCGCAATGCACCTGATCGACGGCATCCAGATGGGACAGCGTGGCGAGACCTTCGTGCAGCGCCTCTTCCTCGGGCCCGAGTTCCAGCATATCACCCAGCACAGCGATCCGTCGGCCGCGCGAAATCCGTCCGTGTCCGTGGTTCGGCGTCGTGGCCGCCAGCACTTCGAGCGCGGCGGCCATCGAGGTCGGGTTCGCGTTGAAGGCATCGTCGATCAGCGTCACGCCTTCGTGCTCGACGGGGTCGAGTTGAATGAACTCCCGCGTGCCGCGACCTGCGGGCGGGGCCCAGAATGTCAGATCCCGCGCGGCCAGCGTCACATCACCGCCGAGCGCGCGCACGGCCCCCAACACGGCGACCGCGTTCATCGCGAAATGCCGACCGGGCGTGGCGAGACGGACGAGATGCGTCACCTCCCCCACTTCGATTTGCGCCACCGTGGATGTGTCGGTGAGGTCGAGATGGCTCAGCCGCAGCGTGTTCGCCTCGCCCAGCCCGAAGGTTTCCACGCGGCCCGCGCGTTTGTCGGCCTCGGCCAGCAGGATCGTCGTCGTGTCGATCTCACCGGGCAGGATCGCGACGCCCGCAGGTTCCAACCCCTCAAAGATCGCGGCCTTCTCCCGTGCAATGCCCGCGACATCGTCGAAAGCTTCCAGATGCACGGCGGCAACGGTGGTGATGACTGCGACATGGGGGCGGGCGAGCCGTGTGAGCGGCGCGATCTCGCCCGGATGGTTCATCCCGATCTCGATCACCGCGAAATCCGTCTCGCGCGGCATGCGCGCCAGCGTCAGCGGCACGCCCCAATGGTTGTTGTAACTCGCTTCGGCGGCGTGACAGCGCGCCTGACGGTCGAGAACCGTCGCCATCATCTCCTTGGTCGAGGTTTTGCCGACCGACCCGGTGATCGCGACCACTCGCGCCTGCGTGCGTGCACGCCCCGCCACGCCCAACCTTTCGAGCGCGGGCAGCACGTCGTCCACGACGAGGAGCGGATCGGTCTTGCGCACGCCTTCGGGGAGGCGTGAGACCATTGCGGCCCCTGCCCCTTTGGCGAGCGCGTCTTTCACGAAGTCATGGCCATCGCGCACATCCGTAAGTGCCACGAACAGATCGCCGGGCTGCAAGGTGCGGGTGTCGATGGACACGCCGGACACGGTCCAGTCACTGGTCGCATTGCCCCCGGTGGCGGCTGCCGCCTCGGCGGCGGTCCACAGGGTCATGCGAGGCGTCCTTCCAGTGCGGCCACGGCCACGCTCGCCTGTTCGGCGTCGTCGAAGGGCAGCACGTCGTCACCCACGATCTGCCCGGTCTCGTGCCCCTTGCCCGCGATGAGCAGCGCGTCACCGGGGTCGAGCATATCGACGCCACGCAGGATCGCCTCGGCCCGGTCGCCGTATTCGTTGGCGTCGGGACAACCCTCAAGCACCATCGCGCGGATCTTTGCGGGGTTTTCGGTGCGCGGGTTGTCGTCGGTCACGATGACCACGTCGGCATAATCCGCCGCCGCCTTGCCCATCAGCTTGCGTTTGGTCGTATCCCGGTCGCCGCCCGCGCCGAACACCACGACGAGCTTGCCCATCACATGCGGGCGCAGCGCCTCGAGCGCGGTGGAGAGCGCATCTGGAGTATGGGCGTAGTCGACGAAGATCGCCGCACCGTTAACGCGCTTGGCGGCCAGTTGCATCCGCCCCCTGACCGTGGTGAGCGACGGGAATGTCGCGAAGACCTCATCCGGGTCGCTGCCCGACCCGATGGCGAGCCCGGCGGCGACGAGCACGTTTTCCGCCTGAAACCCGCCGATGAGGTCAAGCTGCACGGTCTGCGGCCGCCCGTTGTAGAGGAACCTGATCTGCTGGCCGGTGGTGTGATAGCGCTGCGAAGTCAGTTGCAGGGTGCAGTCCTCGGTCCGCCCGATCGAGATGACCTCCTGCCCCCGCTCCAGCGCGATCTCTTCCAACTCGCGCCCGCGCGGATCGTCCACGTTCAGCACCGCGACCCCGTCATCGGGCAGCACGCGGTTGAAAAGCCGGGCCTTGGCGCAGAAGTAGTCTTCGAACGTCTCGTGGTAGTCGAGGTGATCCTGCGTGAAGTTCGTGAACCCGGCGGCGGCCAGATGCACGCCTTCCAGGCGGCGTTGGTCGAGCCCGTGGGACGATGCTTCCATCGCCGCATGGGTCACACCGGCACCGGACATTTCGGCCAGCAGGCGATGCAGCGTGATCGGCTCGGGCGTCGTGTGCGGCGATGGCGCGGAAAACGCACCTTCGACCCCGGTGGTGCCGATGTTCGCGGCCATGAGGCCAAGTTCGGTCCAGATCTGGCGCGTGAAGCTCGCGACCGAGGTTTTGCCGTTGGTGCCGGTGACGGCGACCATCACCTCGGGCTGCGCGCCGAACCAGAGAGCTGCGGCAAAGGACAGCGCCGCGCGCGGGTCTTCGGTCACGATGAGGGCGGCTTCCGAGGCGGCGAGTTCGTCGGCGGCAATCCGCGCGCCTTCGCGGTCGGTGAGGATCGCACCGGCCTCCATCCGCAGCGCATATTGGATGAATTCGCCACCGTGGACCTTGGACCCCGGCAGGGCCGCGAACAGATGCCCCGGCTTCACTTGCCGGCTGTCGACCGAAAGCCCTGTGATTTCAACGTCATGCCCACCCTTCGCCCGTAGGCCGAGTGCGGAGAGTGGTAGCGTTTTCTGCGGTGCCATAGTCCCCCCGGATGCGGCGTCAGTTCGAGGTGAGTGTTACACCCAACGGCCCCGGCTGTTCAATCTCGGGCTTCAGACCCAGAAGCGGCGCGACCCGGCGAATGATCTCGGCGGCGACCGGGACGGCGGTGAAACCGGCGGTGCGGCGCGCTTCGTTCAGGATGGTCACGACCGGCTCGTCCAGCGTGACGATCAGCACGTATTTCGGGTCGTCCGCCGGAAAGACGCTGGCAAAGGTCGCGATGACCTTGTCGTCGTAATACCCGCCGCGCGGCTTGGGCTTGTCGGCGGTGCCGGTCTTGCCGCCCACACGGTAGCCCTCGACCTCGGCAAAGGACGCGGTGCCGTGATCGGCGGACACCACCTGACGCAGCATGTCGCGCGAGATGGCCGAGGTGCGCTCGCTCACCACACGCGGCCCCGGCGCGACCGGCCCGGTGCGCACGAGTGTCGGCGTGACGCGGGTGCCGCCATTGAGGAGCGAGGCATAGGCGGTCGCAAGATGCAACGGCGAAGCCGACATGCCGTGACCGTAGGAGATCGTCATGGTCGACAGTTCCGACCAGTTCGACGGGAGGAGCGGCTTGGCCCCGGAGGCTTCGGTCAGCTGGATCGCCGTCGGTTTGGTGAACCCAAGCTGGTCGAGGAATGCGCGCTGGTTGGCCGCCCCGATCTGCTGGGCGAGCCGCGCGGTCCCGATGTTCGAACTGCGCACGATGATGTCGGTCACGGAAAGCTGCGCGCCGTAGTCGTGGAAATCGTTGATCCGATGCTTGCCCCAGCGGATCGGACCACGGGTGTCGATCATGGTGTCGGGGTTCACGATCCCCATTTCGAGCGCTTGCGCCGAGGCGAAGATCTTGAAGGTGGACCCCAGTTCATAAACGCCCTGCACCGCCCGGTTGAACAGCGGGCTTTCCGACGGATCGAACCCGGTGGTGAGCGGGCTGGGCCGGTCGTTCGGGTCGAAATCGGGGAGTGAGGCGAGCGAGACGACCTCGCCCGTATGAACATCCATCAGGATCGCCGCAGCCCCCTTGGCGTTCATCACGGTCATGCCGCCTGCCAGTACGCGTTCCACCGCCGCCTGAATGGTCAGGTCGATGGTCAGCATCAACGGATCGCCCGCGCGTGCCGGGTCGGACAGACGTTCGTTGAACGCGCTTTCGATGCCTGCGACGCCGATGAGTTCCGCCGCCTGCACCGCCTGTTCGCCGTATCGCGCGCCGCCCATGATATGGGCCGCGACGGGGCCATTGGGGTAAAGCCGCATCTCGCGCGGACCGAACAGCAGCCCCGGCTCGCCGATATCATGCACCGCCTGCTTCTGCTCCGGGCTGATCTGCGGCTTGATCCACAGGAACTTGCGGGTGCCGGTGAACTGGGCGAGCAGCTTGTCTTCTTCGAGATCGGGGAAGATCTTGGCCAACTCCGCCGCCGCGTATTTCGGGTCCACCATGTTGGGGGGCTCGGCATAAAGCGCGTGGGTGACAAAGTTCGTGGCCATCAGCCTGCCCTGCCGGTCGACGATATCGGCACGGGTCTGGGAAATCTGGGCACCGGGCGCATAGGCGCGCGGCTCGGACGGCACCGAGGATGACATCATCCCCATGCGCACGCCCACGGTCACGAAGGCACAAAAGAACATGGCGGCCAGAACCAACAGCCGCCCTTCGGCCCGCAGACGGGCCCGGTCGCGCATCTCTTCGTGACGGCGATGCTTGTTCTCGCGCTCGATCGCGTCCGGGTCGCCACCCTGTTCACGCGCTTCGAGGATACGCGCCAGCGGGCGCAGAGGCACACGGGTCATGGGAAATCCTCCCCCTCGGGCGAGGGATCGATGGTGCCCACCAGATTGCCCTGCACGTCGATGGAGTCGTCAGAGGCGAGGAACGGAAGATCGTCTTCTTCCTGCGGATAGGCGATCTGGTCGACTTTGCCGAATTGCTCCGGTGCCAGCGGCAGAAGCCCGAGGCGGTCGTAATTCATCTCGGCAAGATCGCGCAGCCGGTCGGGGCGGTTGAGATAGGCCCATTCGGCCTTCAGCACGACCAGCTTTTCGCGCATGGTGCCGATCTCACGTTGCAGATCCTCGACCTGATCCAGCGCGTGCTGGGTCTTGTAGTTCTCGACATAGGCCCAGTAGCCCAGACCCATGACGGCCAGTGTGGCAAGGACGTAGAAAGCGGAACGCATCATGTCTCAGCCTCGGAACGCGGGCGCAGGCAGGCCCAGTTTGGAACGGTCGGTGCGCTCGGCGGGCGCGTCGGTCCGGGTCGCGACGCGCAGGCGCGACGAGCGCGCGCGGGGGTTTTCGGCCAGCTCTTGGTCATCCGGCGCAATGGCGCGGCGCGGCGTGAGGTCAAAGCGCGGCGTGTGTTCGTCAGCGGCGGGCGCGTAGCGCGAGCCACCCCCGCCCGTCGAGGCGGCGAGTTGCAAAAAGCGCTTCACCACGCGGTCTTCGAGCGAGTGAAAGGTGACGACGGCCAGCTTGCCGCCGGGCTTCAATGCGCGCTCGGCGGCCTCCAGCCCTTCGGCCAGTTGACCGAATTCGTCGTTCACCGCGATGCGGATCGCCTGAAAACTGCGGGTCGCCGGGTGGCTCTGCCCCGGCTTGGGACGTGGCAGGCATTTCTCAACGGTTTCTGCGAGTTGCGCGGTGGTCTTAAAGCTCTCAGCCTCGCGCGCCTTGACGATCTGGCGGGCAATGCGGCGCGCCGCACGTTCCTCGCCATAGTGATAGAGAATGTCCGCCAGTTCCTCTTCCGCCGCCCCGTTCACGAGGTCGGCGGCCGAGGGGCCGTCCTGCGACATCCGCATGTCGAGCGGACCGTCGCGCATGAAGGAAAAGCCGCGTTCGGCCAGATCGAGCTGCATCGAGGACACGCCGAGGTCGAGCACGACGCCGTCGACCGGGTCGCCCGCAATCTCGTCCATATCCGAAAAGGTGCCGCGTTCGAGACGGATGCGCCCGTCAAAGTCGCCCAGCCACCCTGCCGCCATTTCGTGCGCCAGAGGGTCGCGGTCGATGCCGATCACGGTCTCTGCACCCGCTTCGACCAGCCCGCGCGCATAGCTCCCCGCCCCGAAAGTTCCGTCGATCCAGACGCCCGACACCGGCGCGACGTTTTCGAGCAATGGTCTCAGGAGGACCGGGATATGCGGGGAAGGTTTGGCGGCGGCAGCGACCATCATAGATCGGCCCCGTCGAGCAATTCGGCCACATCCATATCGGGCGGCAGCTCTTCGAGCGCCGAGGTCTGATCATCGGCGAACTCGGCGAACTTGTCGGGATGCCAGATCTGAAAGGTGTCGCCCGCGGCCACGAACTCCGCCTCGCCCGTCAGACCGATCCGGTCGCGCAGCTTCTGCGACAGAACGATCCGGCCCGTGTCGTCGACCGACATTTTCTGCGAGCCCTGAAAGTACACGAATTCGAGGATTTTGCGGTTCTTCGAGCCGCGCGGCATGGCTTTGATCTTGGTGATGACCTCGTCCATCGCTTCGACCGTGAAGCATTCGAGGTATTCGCGGCGGGTGTCGCCGAAAACGATGTAGAATTGCGGGGGAAGACCTTCGGTCCAGTTCGGGTCGCAGTCGGCCATGACCGAACGGAAGCCGGACGGGATCGAGACCCGCCCTTTCGCGTCAACCTTGTGACGCCCACCGTTCAGAAACACTTCGGCCACTGTTCGCGGCTCCTATCTGTCCCTTGCCTTCGCCATCGTCCGCCAGAAAAACGAACACGACGGATTGAGCTGCTGCCACTGCCCAATCCGCCGCCCTCGTCCCATCTCTGGGTTCGCCCGATCACACGCGCCACCTGGGGGGATGTCTGCTCGCGCAGTGCGTCGGATCTCTCAATTCCGAAGAGGCGGGGTGCCTGTATGAAACCTGACTTGGGAGATGTTTCAGGGGTTCTTTGTCGCCCCGTTATGTTCCCGTCTCTTCGATGAGTTAGGGATGCCATGGGAAATCGTGGGAAACAACCCCTTTTTATGGAACTCAGCCACCAGATGTTGTTTCGAGCGGCCCTGAAACGCAAGATTTTGCGGATCAAAGCGAGAACAAAACCCCGGATTTAGCGAGATCACGGAAGCGCGAACACCAAATGTAGTCGGGACGATTTTTTTGAGATTTTTTTGGGTTTTTCCGGTCGAGAACCACGAATTCCCGGGAACCGGCGCCCTCATGCCGAGAAATCAGCCTCGAATCAAGGGTGAATCGGCCAAAAGTTGCACAAATCGAACATCTCTCATCGGTGATTTGCGGTGAGTACCATGAAATCCCGTGCCCCTGCCCGATTTCGGGGTCGGGACCATGAAATCCCATGACCGGCCCATCTGTCGGGCGCTGGGATCATCTGGCCCTCTGCACCCTGCCACGCATCGGTGCCGCGCGCGAGCGGTGCGCCGCGCCTTTTCCGGGTCTGTGGCCGGAGCGCTTATGTCCGGGCGCCAAAGGAAAGGGCGCGCTCCACATGGAACGCGCCCTCGACCAACTCTGTCAGAAATGCCTCAGCCGATGCCGCGCGCGACGAGGTCGGCGGCCAGCGCCCGGTAGGCCTCGCCCACCGCGCCTTCGCTCAGGGCAACCGGTTTGCCCGCATCCCCGGCCAGACGCACGTCCAGCGACAGGGGAAGCTGTGACAGAAGCGGCGCGCCGATCTTCTGCGCTTCGGCGGCCACGCCCCCTTCCCCGAAGAGATGCGCCTCATGCCCGCAGTTGGGACATATATAAGAGGACATGTTCTCGATCATGCCGAGCACGGGCACGCTGACCTTGCTGAACATGTCGATCGCCTTGTGCGCGTCGAGCAGCGCCACGTCCTGCGGGGTCGACACGACGAGCGCGCCGGTCATCACCACTTTCTGCGCAAGGGTCAGCTGCACGTCCCCGGTGCCGGGCGGCAAATCGACGAGGAGAACATCGAGCTCGCCCCAGTTCACCTGAAACGCGAATTGCTGAAGCGTGCCCATCAGCATCGGCCCGCGCCAGACCACGGCCTGGTCCGGGTCCACGATGGCCCCGACCGACATGACCTTGACCCCATGCGCCATGATCGGGTCGAGCTGCTTGCCGTCCGACGAGGTCGGCTTTTCGGTGACACCCATCATAAGCGCCTGCGACGGGCCGAGAATGTCAGCGTCGAGCAGACCGACCTTGCGCCCGGCCGCTGCAAGAGCGACCGCGAGGTTCGAGGACACCGTGGATTTGCCGACCCCGCCCTTGCCCGACGCGATGGCGACCACACGCTTTACACCCGGAATCGCCTGCGGACCCGCCTGCGGTTTCGGATGCCCGCCGACACGGAGATTCGGAGCTTCCTGTTTAGGGGCCGGCTTGGTGCCGCCGTGGGCTGTCAGAATCGCCGTGACCTTTTCGACCCCGTCCAGCGCCGCAACGGCGGCTTCCGCGGCCTTGCGCTGAGGCTCCAGCGCCCCTGCTGCCTCGGGATTCGGGGCTTCGATGATGAAGCTCACGCGCCCGCCGTCGATGGTCAAAGCCCGGATCATGTCTCGTGATGCGAGGTCGCCTTGGTCCGGCAACGCCACGGTGGCGAGGGTCGACATCACCTGATCGCGTGTGAGCGCCATCATTTTCTCCTTTTCCAGTCGGGGCATACATGCCCATTCCGCCCTGTTTCTCAAGGGGCCGAGCGCGATCTGCGCCGGAACTTTGGAACGTTTACCTAGGGTTAACAAACAAGGTCAGCATTACGTATGCACTTGCTGCATAGCGGCAATGACCATTCCCCGGATTGTGCAGGTGCAGCAAATGGACCAAATTCATTTCAACGCAGCGAGGCACTGAGCTTCGCAAGCCAGACGGCGCCAAGCGGCGCAGACGAGAAGAAAGAGACGACGACATGGCATACGCAACCGATATCCGCTCCGCAGACCACGGCCTGCTCGACCGCGTGTCCAACCTGTTCAAAGCATTCGGCGAAGCCCGCGCCCAGCGCAAGGTCTACCGCACGACGATCAAAGAACTGCAGGCACTCGACGGTCGCGACCTCGCTGACCTCGGCATCAGCCGCGCAGAAATCCCGTTCCTGGCCCGCGAAGCGGCCTACGGCACGAAATAAGCGTTTCGGGGAACCTCTACCTCCTCCCTGAGGTTTCCTCGATGACCCGGACAGCGTCTACCTCCTCCCAGACGTGACCCCGGGTCCCCAATACGGATCTTCCCACCTCCTCCCGGGAAGTTCTGCATAGTCGGTGGCGCTCACCTCCTCCCGAGCGCCACCGGCCAAAAGATCGGAAGCCCCTCTCCTCCTCCCTGGGGTGACCGTAGCCTGAACGCCTCTTCCTCCTCCCTGAGGCTGACGGGCATCCATACGGGGGCAACCCCGGACGAAGCAAAAGGCCTCTTCCTCCTCCCTGAGGCCGATTGCCTAAAGAACGGTGGCGCTCACCTCCTCCCGAGCGTCACCGTTTCTTTTTTGGGGGTTCCGGAAAGTTCAGGCGGCTTCGCACAGGTCACGCGCGTCGAAATAGGCGCGGGCATGGCCCACATCCAAGAACGGACGTGCGGTACGCTTGTGTTCGATGCCGTTGACGGTCTCGAGATCCGGGTACTGCGCACGCGGATCGCTGTCGGCCGCGCCCAGCACCTTGCGGGTCTGCTCCCCGAGATACAGCGACTCGCAGGCCAGACCTTCGGCAAAGATCACCTCATGCTTGTCGAAGAGGATGTTGTAATACTCGACGAACCCACCCTCTTCGCGCGAAATGCCCGGACGACCGGCAAGCGCCTTGGCCGCGACCATGACCTGAGCCTGACCCAGCGCCTGTTTCATCTTGGCATCGCGCAGAACGACGCGGTGATTGGGTGACAGCCGCAGGCTGCCGTGCTGGCCCATCGCGCCCGCCTCGAACCGGATCGGCGCCGCATCGCCCGTGGCGCGGGCACGCGAGTGACCGACCCAGCGCACCGTCTGATAGCCATGATCCAGCGTCGCGACCCGGTCGCCGGGCTGAATCTCGTCGATCCGGACGAGACCGCGATCGGTTTCGATCCGCGTCTCGCCCGCAAAGCAGACGTAACCATAGGTCGAGGGATGCTGGTCCGTGTTGTAAAACATCGGGTGACGGCCGCTGGCCTGCGTGTTCGCATACCACTGATGCACGTCGAGGTCGGGGGTCCAGAGCACCTGTGTGGCGTTGCCGTCCGTGTCCGTGCCTTCGAAGACCACGGCACCTTGGTTCGCGGTGTTCCACTTAAGGTCCGAGCGCACGACTTCGGCGTTATACATCGTGTGCGAACCGTCGCTGTCGTTCCACGTCAGCGTGTGGGTTTCGCCCAGCTCGAACAGATAGGGGTCGAAATCCAGAAGCGGCGTGTAGATGACCAGATCGGTCATGTCGTCGAGCGGCAGATCGAAATCCGACTCGTCCCCCGACGAGTTGATGTTCGATCCCGTAGCTTTCGCGAATTCGCGGTCGTTAGCCCGAATGGTGGCCATGGCAGCTTGACGCCTTCTGGCGCCCCTTCAAATAAATCGTTTTCGATCTCACACGACGCATCCCCCGATGCCGTGTGAGGGTAAGGTTTACCGGTAGGTTTGGGAGAATCTGGGACCCAAAAAGGTCACGCTCGGCGTTTTGGTAAGGCAAACCTGACCATATGCGACGAACTCGTCACATAAATCCGCGAAGGGTGACGAAAACCGTACCCCAACCCTCGAATTGCGGCCGAAGCGCCGCATTCCCGACAATTTGTCACAAAGGTTAATGGTGGAAATCGCGACTACGGCGAATCAACCTATTGGAGAACGTCAGAACGGTACGTCATCCCCTGCGCGATCCGCCGGCACGATGAACTTCGACACGACCTTTTTCGACCCGGCATGCTCGAACTCGATATCCAGCTTGTCGCCCTCGATCCCCATGACGTAGCCGTAGCCGAATTTCTGGTGAAACACCCGGTCGCCTTGGGTGAAGGATGACACGGCGGTCGCGTTGATCGTCAGGTTGCGGGATTCGTTGGGCGAATGCATCTGCCGCTCGCCCCCACGCGATTGCATGCGTTTCCAGCCCGGCGAGTTATAGGCATCCGCCCGCGCGGCTTTCTCTTCCAGCCGCGATCCCATGCCGAAGCTGGCTGTCGCACCGTAGCCGCCACCGTAAAGGCCAGGGGGCGTGAGGATGTCGACATGATCCTCGGGCAGTTCGTCGATGAACCGCGACGGCATCTGACTTTGCCACTGGCCGAACACGCGCCGGTTGGCCGCGAATGAGATGGTGCAAAGTTCCTCGGCCCGCGTGATGCCGACATAGGCGAGCCTGCGCTCCTCCTCGAGCCCCTTGAGCCCGCTTTCGTCCATAGAGCGCTGCGAGGGGAACAGGCCATCCTCCCACCCCGGCAGGAACACGGCGGGGTATTCAAGCCCCTTGGCCGCGTGCAGGGTCATGATCGTGACCTTCTCTTCCTCTTCGCCCGAGGCATTGTCCATGATCAGCGCGACGTGTTCGAGGAACCCCTGAAGGTTGTCGAACTCTTCGAGCGCCTTCACCAATTCCTTGAGGTTTTCCAGACGACCCGGCGCTTCCGGCGTTTTGTCGTTCTGCCACATCTCGGTGTAGCCGGATTCCTCGAGGATCATTTCGGCCAGTTCAACGTGCCCAGTTTGCTTTGAGTTCGAGCGATAGCCGCCAGAAGGAACGCCGGTGTCGAGGTCATCGATCAATCCATCCTGATCGATAGGAGTGTAATCGACTTCTTCACGAACGTAGCTGTGCCAACGGAAGATGCCGGAAACGAGGTCGCCCAGACCCTTGCCGCCCTTCCCCTTGATCTCGCCCTGCTCGACGCAGACGCCTGCCGCATCGACAAGCGGGATATTCCGGTTACGGGCAATGCGCTGGATCGTCTGCACCGCCTTGTCGCCCAAGCCCCGGCGTGGGGTGTTCACGATCCGCTCGAACGCCAGATCGTCGTCGGGCGACACGGCGAGCCGGAAATAGGCCATCGCATCGCGAATCTCCATCCGCTCGTAAAAGCGCGGGCCGCCGATCACGCGGTAGGGCAGACCGATGGTGAGGAACCGATCCTCGAAGGCGCGCATCTGGTGCGAGGCGCGCACGAGGATCGCCATGTCATCGAGCGACACCGAATCGCGCCCGCGCGTGCCCTGCTGCATCGCCTCGATCTCGTCCCCGATCCAGCGCGCCTCTTCCTCGCCGTCCCAATGGCCGATCAGACGCACCTTGTCGCCCGGCCCGGCCTCGGTGAACAGCTCCTTGCCCAACCGCTCGGCATTGCCCGCGATCACGGCGTTGGCCGCTTCGAGGATATGCTCGGTTGAGCGGTAGTTCTGCTCCAGCCGGATCACCTTGGCGCCCGGAAAGTCCTTTTCGAACCGCAGAATGTTGCCCACCTCGGCCCCGCGCCAGCCATAGATCGACTGGTCGTCGTCACCGACGCAACAGATGTTCTTGTGCGCTTGGGCGAGCAGGCGCAGCCACAGATACTGCGCGACGTTGGTATCCTGATACTCGTCGACGAGGATATAGCGGAACCAACGCTGATACTGCGTCAACACGTCGTCATGGGTGCGGAAGATCGTGACCATGTGCAGCAGCAGATCACCGAAATCGACCGCGTTCAGCGTCTTGAGCCGGGCCTGATAGGCCGCGTAAAGCTCGGTCCCCCGGTTGTTGAACAGCGCATGATCGGCGACCGGCACCTGCTCCGGCGTCAGCGCCCGGTTCTTCCAGTCGTCGATGATCCCGGCGAGCATCCGCGCGGGCCAGCGTTTTTCGTCGATGTTCTCCGCCGCGATCAGTTGCTTCATCAGCCGGATCTGATCGTCCGTATCGAGAATCGTGAAGTTGGTCTTGAGCCCCACGAGCTCGGCATGGCGGCGCAGAAGCTTCACGCAGATCGCGTGGAACGTGCCGAGCCACGGCATGCCCTCGACCGCCTCGCCCAGATGACGGCCGACGCGGTCCTTCATCTCGCGCGCGGCCTTGTTGGTGAAGGTCACGGCAAGGATTTCATTCGGGCGCGCGGTATAGGTGTTCAGCAAATGCGCGATCCGGGCGGTCAGCGCTTTGGTCTTGCCGGTGCCCGCGCCCGCCAGCATCAGAACCGGCCCGTCGAGCGCCTCGACCGCCTCACGCTGGGCCGGGTTCAACTCGTCGAGATAGGGCATCGGGCGCGCGGCCATCGCCATCTCGCTCAGGCGCGGACGGGGACCGGACAGGGCTTGGGAGTCGTCATTGCTGCTCATCCCCCAAGCCTACCTGAGCCTAAGCCCAAGGAAAAGGTGTTCAGGGTATGTTCTGCCCGCCTGCGCGGTTAGAAGGTCATCGAAAACTGAGCGCCGACGCCTGAGGTCGACACGATGGGCGTGAAGGTCGTGCTGATGCCCCCGCGCCGCTCGGAATAGTTGTCGAGGATCGACTGCCCGATCACCGTGCCGATCAGGGCCCCGGCCGCCATATCGCTGCCCCAGTGATTGTGCGCCTGAATGCGCGACGCGGACAGCGCACCGATCACGAGGTACGGCACCCACGAATTGTCGTAGACGCCGGAATAGACCCGCGCGACCGAAAAATAGAGCGTGTAGTGAAAGCTCGGGAAGGACGTGCCGAAGGTCGACGGCGTCAGCGCGAGCGGAATCGAATTGCCCCAGTTATAGGGGTTCGGAGACCGACCGCTGCGGTCGATCACGTCCACCGGCCCGCCGTAGGAGGACAGATCGCGCGAGGGTCGCACGCGCCCGAAGACCGGCTTCAGGATCACTTGCGAGACCAGATAGGAATAGGCGACCGCCTTGGCCGACAGAAGCGCGGCGACCTGCGCCCGCTCGTCATTGGCGGCGAAGCCGTAGGCATAGGTCGCCCCGATACCCAAGAGCAGATACTGGTCCTCGACCGCGATATAGCGAAGCGGACTGTTGGGCCCACGCGGCAGGATGGACGGCAATTGGAACCCCGCAAAGAGCGGCTCCACCGTATCTTTATAGTAGGACGTCACCGCATAGTCGTTCGCCGCGAGCGCCGCGACGCCCAAGGCCGCCGTGCCGAACAGGATCGGCTCGCGGAACGGAAAGAAGCCGATATCGACCAGATCGTCCGCGATGCCTTCGAATCCGCCCATCGTCTGGCTGAACGTGCGCCCGGCTTTTTGAAACCGGTTCTCGCCGGTGTCTATGAAGGCAGACGCCGGAAAGCCGTTGATATAGTAACCCCCGCTCGAGCTCGGGATCGCGTCCCCGAAGGTAAATATGCTTTGGGCGCGGACAGGTTGAACCGCCCAGAGCGCAGCAAAGACCAGCGCAAATAGCAGCCTCGGAACGCAGAAACCGAAAAGGCGAAGCGGGCGCAAAATCATAGCGAGTCCTGTAACAATCCTGAGCCCATCCTGTGGAACCCGCATTCCGCATGCAATTGACTGCGCGCGTTCCGTCAAAAACCGATCTCAACTGTTGTTAATGGGTCGCTTGTTTCCGGCCTCGTCCAGTCCGACGAAGGTGAAAATCCCCTCGGTCACCTTCTCGTTCGTCGCGCCCTGCCCGCGCACCACCCAGGCGTCAAGCCGCACCGCGACAGACGTCGTGCCGACCCGGACCACATCGCCATAGATGCACAGGATGTCGCCCACTTTCACCGGTCGGATGAACTTCATCGCTTCGACGGCAACGGTGGCGACACGGCCCCCGGCCCGCTCCCCCGCCACGATGCCGCCTGCGATATCCATCTGGCTCAGCACCCAGCCGCCGAAAATATCGCCCGCGCTGTTCACATCGGCGGGCATGGCGACCGTGCGCAGGACGGCGTGACCCTCGGGCATCGCATCGGACATAGGTATCTCCTTTTTCGCGCTACCCTAGCGACGGGGGCTGGCGCGGCAAGTCGTGCATTTACATCGCCCGATGCCACTCCTAGGGTTTTTTTTGATCAAATAGACAAACCCAACAGGAGGCCCCAGTGGACGGCTATACCGACAACGACATTTCCCATGTGGTCGAGGCCGACAAGGCCCATGTCTGGCACCACCTGATTCAGCATAAACCGTTCGAGACCGGAGAGCCGCGGATCGTGGTCGAGGGCAAGGGTATGCGGGTCTGGGACCAGCACGGGCGCGAGTTCATCGACGCCGTGTCGGGCGCGGTCTGGACGGTGAACGTGGGCTACGGGCGCGAATCCATCGCCGATGCCGTGCGCGACCAGCTTGTGAAGATGAACTATTTCGCCGGCGCCGCCGGGACCGTCCCCGGTGCGATCTTTGCCGAGAAGCTCATCGAGAAAATGCCGGGGATGAGCCGCGTCTATTACTGCAACTCCGGCTCCGAGGCGAACGAGAAGGCGTTCAAGATGGTGCGCCAGATTGCGCACAAGCGATACGGCGGCAAGAAGACCAAGATCCTCTACCGCGACCGCGACTATCACGGCGGCACCTACGCCACGATGAGCGCGGGCGGTCAGGATGAACGCGTCATGCAATACGGTCCGATGGCCCCCGATTTCGTGCGCGTCCCGCATTGCATGGAATACCGCGCCCAGTGGGATCTGTCGGGTGAGGCATACGGGCGCCGCGCTGCGGATGCGATCGAAGAGGTAATCCTCGCCGAAGGCCCCGAAACCGTCGGCGCGCTCTGCCTTGAACCCATCACCGCAGGCGGCGGCGTCATCACGCCTCCGCCGGGCTACTGGGATCGGGTGCAGGAGATCTGCCGCAAGTACGACATCCTCCTGCACATCGACGAGGTCGTCTGCGGCATGGGCCGGACCGGCAAATGGTTCGGTTACCAGCACTACGGGATCGAGCCGGATTTCGTGACCATGGCCAAGGGTGTCGCAAGTGGTTACGCCGCCATCGCCTGCTGCGTGACCACAGAAAAGGTGTTCGACCTGTTCAAGTCCGACCCCTCGGACCCGATGGACCATTTCCGCGACATTTCGACCTTTGGCGGTTGTGCGGGCGGCCATGCGGCGGCGCTCGAAAACATGCGCATCATCGAAGACGAAGGGCTGGTCGAGAACACCGCCAAGATGGGCGAGCGGCTGACCGCGAACCTCAAGGCGCTTGAGGAAAAGCACGAGGTCATCGGCGACGTGCGCGGGATCGGGCTGTTTCAGGGGCTCGAACTGGTAAAGGACCGCACGACGAAAGAGCCGGTGAGCGAAGCGGATATCGCCAAGGTCGTGGCGGGCTGTGCCGAACGCGGTGTCATCATCGGCGCCTCGAACCGTTCGGTGCCGGGGCTGAACAACGTGCTGTGTTTCTCGCCCGCGCTGATCGCGACACCTGCGGATATCGACGCGATCACCGCTGCGGTCGATGGCGCGCTCGACGCGGTCTTTGGCTAGTGCGGGCACTCCGCAATCCATATCGTGGCGCAGGGCTGGATCATTCGGCCCTCGCCGACATTCCAATGCCGCGCGACGATGCCGACCCGCCCCTCGCCCGTGTGTCGCGCTGCCCGCGTCACCGGATCACACCGCTCGTGCCCAGCGCCGCGCTTGCCGATGCGGTGGGGGCCGGACAGGTTCTGATCAAAGACGAGCGCGACCGGATGGGTCTGGGCAGCTTCAAGGCGCTAGGCGCGGCCCACGTCATCGCCTGCCACGCGGCCGACGGGATCGCCAAGGGCCGCACCTATGTCGCGGCGAGCGCGGGCAATCACGGCCTGTCCGTCGCGGCGGGCGCAGCGGCGTTCGGAGCGAAGTCGCGCATCTACCTGTCCGACACCGTGCCCGAAAGTTTCGCGAAACGCCTGATCGCGGAAGGGGCCGAGGTGCGGCGCGCGGGCGCGACATATGAAGCCAGCATGCACACGGCCGAGGCCGAGGCGCAGGCCGAGGGCCTGACGCTCCTCTCCGACAGTTCGTGGGCCGGATACACCGAGATGCCGCGCACCTTGATGGAGGGCTATCTGATCCTGATGGCCGAAGCCGCGAGCCAGATGCCGGAACCGCCCAGCCACATCCTGTTGCAGGCCGGCGTCGGCGGGCTGGCAGGCGCGGCAGCGGCGCATGCCCGGCGGATCTGGGGCGACCATCCGGTGATCGTTGTGGTGGAACCCGACGCTGCGCCTGCGCTCATCGCATCGATCGAAGCCGGTGCGCCGACGGAAAGCACGGGGCCAGTGTCGATCATGGGGCGGCTCGACTGCAAGATGCCCTCGCTCATCGCGCTGAAGGGGCTGGCCCGCGACGCCGACTGGTTCGTGACCATCACCGAGGACGAGGCGCAGGCCGGCTGCGACCGCGTCGGCGTGAGCGGACTGCCTTCGACACCCTCCGGTGCTGCCGGTCTGGCCGCGCTGCTCGCAGGGCTGCCGGACGAGGTCGCCATCGGCGCGGAAGCACGTATACTTACCATCCTGTCGGAAACCGCATGACCCAACCGCGTGGCTTTGCCGAAACCGAATACATCGACCGGCTCGCCGCGATACAGGCGCATATGGCCGAACACGGCCTCTCTGCCCTGCTTCTGACCACGGAACCCGAGGTCCGATACGTCACCGGATTTCTCACCCGGTTCTGGGAAAGCCCGACCCGGCCTTGGTTCGTCGTGGTGCCCGCCGCAGGCAAACCCATCGCGGTCATCCCCGAGATCGGCGCGCATCTGATGGGCCAGACCTGGGTCACGGACATCCGCACTTGGGTCTCGCCTGACTATGTCGACGACGGTGTGTCCCTTCTCGCCCAGACCCTTGCCGAAGTGACGCCAGAGGCCGGGATCATCGGCGTGCCCTCCGGCAGCGAGACCCACCTGAGGATGCCGCTGCACAGCTGGACGGCTTTGCAAGACCGCCTCGCCCCGCGCAGGTTCAGCGACGACGCGGGGATCATGCGCGCGGTGAGGACCGTGAAATCCAAGGCCGAGATCGCCAAGATCCGCTGGACCTGTGGGATCGCCGACGCCGCATTTTCCCGCGTGAACGAGATTGCGGGCGCGGGCATTCCGCTCGCCGCCGTCTTTCGGTCGTTCCAGTCGCTTCTGCTGGACGAAGGCGCCGACTGGGTGCCCTATCTCGCCGGAGCAAGCGCGCCCGAGGGCTACGGCGACGTGATCTCGCCCGCGACCGAAGCGCCCCTCACCACGGGAGATGTGCTGATGCTCGACACCGGCGCGGTGTGGGACGGGTATTTTTGCGACTTCGACCGGAATTTCGCGATCGGCGCGCCCTCGCCCGCCGTCACGCGCGCCCATGCCCGCCTGATCGACGCGACCCACGCCGCAAAAGACGCCGCCAAGCCCGGCGCGACGCCTGCGGAACTCTACGCGGCGATGAACATGGTGCTCACCGGGGGCGACACGCAGGTCAAAGGGCGGCTGGGTCATGGGCTGGGCATGCAGTTGACGGAATGGCCCTCGCTCATCCCTGCCGATCACACGCCGCTCGCCCCCGGCATGGTGCTGACGCTCGAGCCGGTGATCGACACGCCGGGCGGGATCATGGTGCATGAGGAAAACATCGTCGTGACCGAGACAGGCGCGGACTGGCTGTCCACACCCACGCCGCATGAGATCGCGCAGGTGGACCCGTGAGTTTCCGCACTTTCCCCTTCGATCCGGTCGAGACGTTTCCGACGCAACTGGGCCTCATTGTCCTGCAATCGGACGAGACCATCGAACAGGATTTTCGGCGGCTTTTCGGCCCGGAGGTGGATCTTCAATTCAGCCGCATCGCCTCGGGCGCCGACGTGACGCCCGAGACGCTTGCGGCGATGGAAGGCGATCTGGGGGCCAGCGCGGAACTGCTCTGCCCTTGGACTCGGTTCGGCGCGATCGGCTACGGCTGCACCTCCGGCACCGCCCAGATCGGGCGCGCGCGGGTGGCCGAGCTCGTGTCCGGCGCGGCGCAGACGGGGGCGGTGACCGAGCCCGTGTCGGCCCTCCTCGCCGCCTGCGAGGCCCTCGGCATCCGGCGCATCGCGTTCCTCTCGCCCTACCTCGCCGAAGTGTCCGACCGCATCTGCGAGGTGCTGGCCCAAGACGGCGTCGAGACACCCCTGTTCGGCAGCTTCAACGTCGCGACCGAGGCCCGGGTCGCCCGCATCTCGCCCGCCTCGATCATGGCAGCCGCGCGGCAACTGGTCGAACCCGGCGGGGTCGACGCGTTGTTTCTGTCCTGCACCAACCTGCGCGCGCTCGGCATCATCGACGCGCTGGAGGCGGAGCTCGACATGCCGGTCCTGTCCTCGAACCTCGTCCTCGCATGGCACATGGCGCGGCTCGCGGGCGTCCCCCTCGCCCCCGGCACACCCGGACGGCTGGCGCGGGTCTGAGTCCAGATAAACCAGCGGATTCGCCGCAAAACCCGGACAGAGCCGCCCATATTTCACCGCATTTTCCATTTATGCCCACAAAGAAACAGTGATCCGCACACTCTCGATTAGGGCTGAAATGGAACAAGTCGACACGCAACGGGCCCAACCGTTCACGCTTCCGCGTATCGCCGCGCAGCCGATGGATCGGCTCGGCCTCGTCACCCTGCTGTCCTCGATCTACTTCTTCCAGATCTGGGGCCTGACGATGGGCGGCACGCCCCTGCCCGCCGGCATCCACGCGGTGTTCATGGGGCTGAGCGTCGCGGGCATCGTCATGCCGCGCCTCTGGGGCATCCTCGCGCTCAACGCCTTTGCGTGGAGCGTGACCTACATCCTCAACGCCCCCGTCGCGTCGAACAACCAGACAACGTCCTTTGCCTTTTCGCTCGTCGTGCTGGGCGCGCTCTTCTACCTGCGCCCCACTGGGCCGGACGGGCGCGAGGCGTTCTTTCACCGCATCGCGTCAGCCGGTCGACTGATCCTGCCCGCGATGTATTTCTTCGGCATCTACCACAAGATCAACATCGACTTCCTCGACCCGGCGGTGAGCTGCGCGGTGGTGCTTTACAAGGCGCTGACGACCGGCGTGGGGCTGGGCGACTGGGGCTTGGGCCAATACGGCGCGATCTATGCCACCTTCGTCATCGAGGCGATTGCGATGGTGGCGCTGTTCATCCCACGGCTGAAAACCATCGGCATTCTGATCGGCGTGCCGTTCCACATCATCATCGGCTTTACGGGATACGCCTATTACAAGGACTTCTCGACCATCGTTCTGGTGCTCTACGCGCTCTTTCTGCCGAAAGAGGTGTTCACCAACGCCTATGACACCGTGATCCGCTGGACCGGGAGCCGCGAGAGCGCGCTCAAGATCGGTCGCGGCGCGCTGGTGCTCTTCGTGCTGGCCTATGTGGCAGCGATGGGCGCGCTCTTTGCCCCCGACCGCCTGATCCCCGAGGACCGGGCGTTCATGCCGTTCTTCGCGGTCTACGCGCTGGGGTTCTACGCTTTCCTGATCCTGTTCATGCCGCGCGACGGCGGGCGCAAGCAGGGCTACCGCGCGGGTTGGCTGGTGCTGATCCCGCTTCTTTACTTCGCAAACGGGTGGAGCCCTTATCTGGGCCTCAAGACCGAAAGCTCGGTCGCGATGTTCTCGAACCTCCACACCGAGGGTGGCGAGACGAACCACCTGTTCCACGGCGTTCTGCCTTTCGGCGCAGGCTATCAATCGGACCTCGTGACGCCGATCGCGTCGAACAGCCCGCAGTTCGACGACCGCTACATCGCGCCGGGCTATGACCTCGTGCGCTATGAACTGGACCGGATGCTGGCGCTCACGCCGGGGCTCGTGGTTACGGTCGAAACGGCCAGCGGACCGGTCTCAACCGCGTCAGGCTGGACCAACACCTATCTCGCCCACGGCGTTGCGGCGCGGAAATTCCTGACGTTCAAGCCGGTGGACTGGTCGCGGCCGAAGGTCTGCTCACACTAGAACATCCGGCGGACCCGACATGCGCCATGCGCAGTCTTCGCCCCTGACACCCCGTTGTCAGCATCCCCGCGTTTGCGCGCTTGGCGGATCGCCCGCGCCGCGTCAGACTGACAGCAAACGGGAGGATTGGCGATGGATGCGTTTCACGATCTGGTGTCGGGATCGCGCGGATTTTTCGCGCAACTGGCGGCGCATAACGACCGCGACTGGTTCGCAGCCCACAAAGCGGAGTACGAGGCGGCCGTGAAGCGGCCCGCGGAGCTGTTGCTGGACGAGGTGTCCGTGGCGCTCACCCGCGACCTTGGCCAGCCGGTGAAACCCAAGCTTTACCGTGTCCACCGCGACGTGCGCTTTTCCAAGGACAAGACGCCCTACAACACGCATCTGCACATGCAGTGGTCGCTGCAGGACGCGCCGGTCTGCTTTCTGTTCGGTGCGGCGGCGGAGTATTGCAAGCTGGGCGTCGGTGCGATGGTGTTCCCGAAAGAGACACTTGCAGCGTGGCGCGAGAGGGTCGATGCGGGGGACGCCGTGGTCGGCGAAGCTGCCGCGTTGGAGGCTGCGGGGTGGGTGCTGTCCGAGCCCGAGTTGAAGCGCGTCCCCGCGCCTTACGCGCAGGACCACCCGCAGGCCACACACCTCAAGCGCAAGGGGTTGATTGCGTGGCGGGACCTTTCGGACGGCGAGGCGCAGTCGTTGACGACGATCCTGCCTGCCCGGTTTGCAAAGGCGAACGGGTTTCGCCGGGCATTGGTGTCGGCGCTGCTGTGAGGGATCGAATGGCGCGTGGCGCCATCCGATCCGCGCGGGGGCCAGCCCCCGCACCCCCGGGATATTTGAGACCGGAAAGGGTGCGGGCGTCAGGCGCGGGGTGAGCCGCCGAGACGGCGGAGGAGCTCCTTTGTCGCCTGCCCGGTCGAGGGCATGCCGTTCGCAGCCTCGAAGGCGCGGATCGCGGCCTCGGATTTCGCGCCGATGACGCCGTCGGTGCCGTCGGTGTCGAAACCGCGCGATGTCAGGCGGCGCTGGATGTCCTTGCGATCATCGAGCGTCAGGCCCTGCGGATCGGGGCCGAAGCTGCCCCGGATCGGGCCGCCGCCCGCGATCCGGTCGCCCAGATGGCCGACGCCGATCGCATAGGAGGTCGCGTTGTTATAGCGTTTGATGACGTCGAAATTCTTGAAGACCATGAAGGCCGGGCCGCCGCCGCCCGCAGGTTCGATCACCCGCGCCGCGCCGTAGTTGCCGACCGCGTTCCCGTTCATGTCGCGCACGCCCATCGAGGTCCAGCTGTCCACGGTGCGGCTGTTGGAAAAGCCCGCCTGCGCCCGGTCGAAGCCCTGCGGCAGCCGCACCTCGACGCCCCAGGGCTGGCCCTTCTGCCAGCCGTGACGCTTGAGGTAGTTGGCGGCCGAGGCCAGCGCGTCGGTCGGATCGTCCGACCAGATATCGCGCCGCCCGTCGCCGGTGTGGTCGACCGCGTAGCTGAGGTAAGAGGTCGGCATGAACTGCGTGTGCCCCATCGCCCCCGCCCAGGAGCCGACCATCTGGTCCGGCGTGGTGTCGCCGTTGGCGAGGATCCTGAGCACGGCGTAAAGCTGTTCGGTGAAGAATTCGCGCCGCCGCCCGGCGTAAGAGAGGGTCGCCATGGCGCTGACGATCGGGGTGCTGCCGCGACGGGTGCCGTAGCTGCTTTCCATCCCCCAGACCGCTGCGACGACCTTGCCTTCGACGCCATAGGTATTTTCGACCGAATTGAGCGTCGAGGAAAAGCTGCGGTATTTGGCGCGTCCGTTGGTGACACGCTCGTCGCTCGCCGCGATGGCGAGGTAATCTTCCAGCGTCCGGGTGAACTCGGTCTGGTTCTGGTCGCGCTCGATCACGCCGGGCATGTAGCCCGCGCCGCGAAACGCCGTGTCCAGCACCGAGCGCGAGATGCCCCGGCCCTCGGCCTGGTTCTTGAAGCTCACGACCCAATCGTCAAAGCCCGCGTTCGCCTGTGTCGGCATCGCCGCACCCGAGGCGTTCGATGTGCTCTGCACCGCCCCTCCGCGTGGCGCGCGCCCGCAGGCCGTGAGACCGCCGAACGCCGTCAGGCCGAGCACCGCCGTGCGCCGCGTCATGTTGAAGTCTTTCATGCCTGCCCCCCGTCATTTTTTCGGGTTTCGTTTTGCGAAACCATAGCGCGAACGGGGCCATCGCGAAAGGCGCGCCTTTGGCGGTGTGAAAGGCATGGGCGGGGCTTCGCCGGGGTCGGCTGCTCGCGCCTTGGCTGACGGATGCGCCTACTTGGCGGCGCGGCGATGGTCCGGGTGCAGGCTGGCGCCGAGGATGTGATCGGCCCCGTGGATCACCTGACTGGCATGGCCCACGATCAGCGGATCGGGGGCGACGGCGACGTGGCGGTTCTTGTCCGGGTAATCGAGCGTCGAGAGGAAATGGCGCATCGCTTCGAGCCGCGCGCGTTTCTTGTCGTTCGACTTCACGATGGTCCACGGCGCATCGGCCGTGTCGGTGTAGAAGAACATCGCTTCCTTGGCTTCGGTGTAGTCGTCCCATTTGGACAGCGATGCCTTGTCGACCGGCGAAAGCTTCCAGCGTTTCAGGGGGTCGGTCTCGCGCGC
The DNA here is from genome assembly GCA_036154315.1 of Pseudomonadota bacterium. Classification (GTDB taxonomy): domain Bacteria; phylum Pseudomonadota; class Alphaproteobacteria; order Rhodobacterales; family Rhodobacteraceae; genus Maritimibacter. The sequence goes on along the minus strand of JAYZLL010000035.1, from coordinate 19,564 downwards.
CTTGAAGCGGCGGGCCTGTTCGTCCTGCGTGACGGAATACCAGTACTTGTAGAGCCGGATACCGGAGCGCACGAGCATGCGTTCGAGCTCGGGCACCTGCCGCATGAATTCGAGGTACTCGTTCGGCGTGCAGAACCCCATCACCCGCTCGACGCCCGCGCGGTTGTACCAGGAGCGGTCGTAGAACACCATTTCGCCCGCGGTGGGCAGGTGTTCGACGTAGCGCTGAAAGAACCACTGCCCGCGTTCCCGGTCGGAGGGTTTGTTCAGCGCGACCACACGCGCCTCGCGCGGGTTGAGATGCTCCATGAACCTTTTGATCGTGCCGCCCTTGCCAGCTGCATCGCGCCCCTCGAACAGCAGCACAAATTTCTGCCCGGTCTCGCCCGCCCATTTCTGGACCTTGAGCAGTTCGGCCTGAAGCTGGGCCTTCTGGCTCTCGTAATCCTTGCGGTCCATTTTGCCGTCGTAAGGATATTCGCCGTTCTCAAACGTCTGGCGGATGAGGTCCGCCGTCACAGTCGGGAAATGGGCGATCTCGGCGGTTTCGAGGGCGGTCTCGGGGGCGGTCTTGGCGGGGTCTGGCGTGGTGTCACGCATCGTGATCTCTCCTGTCCAACTCGGCTCGAGTCTATGCCTGTCGGGCCCCGCGCGCCTTGATCGGGGTCAAGAAAAACGCCCCGGCGTGGGGCCGGGGCGCTGAAGTCGGAGGGCGGACGGATCAGAGCGGCTTGTCGACCCGGATCGTGGTGTGGACCGTCCCGCGACAGGCCTGCGGCCAGACCAGTTGGACGTATTTGTTCCCCGATCCCGCGTTCACGTTCACATAAGGCAGCGAGTCGACGCGGGCGTTGGAGGCGTTCTTAATCTCGCCCTCGGCCACCACCGCGCTCACCGTGCGCGCGTTGCCACCGAACGGCAGATAGTCGGAGGGGTCGAGCGTCCATGTGGTCGCGTTCGACGCCTGATTGAACTCCAGACACACCGGGCTGATCGTGCGCTGGGTGATGCCGTTGAAGTTGTTGCGCTCGAAGTTGATGTTGCGGAAGCGCCAGTAATCGGGGGCCGCATGGGTCGTGTCCCATTCCTCGACCCGTTCGATCGTGCTGGTGGCGCAGTAGAACGTGTTCTCGTTCACCTGCAGGCCGGACAGAAAATGGTCGTCGCCATAGGGTTTCACCCGCAGGAACCGGAAGCTGGTGATCGCGTTCGAGCAATAGAAGATGTTGCCCGTGATCGTCAGGCCGCCGAACCCGAACTCGTTCGAGAAATCGGGCTTGGAGTCGTGCTCGTTGGTCCATTCGATCGAACAGTTGTCGATGTAGTTGCCGGTGACGGTGGCCACGCAGGCCTCCCGCGTGAAGATGAGGCCCGCGACACGCGGCGCGTTCGAGCTGTCGTCGCCCTGAAAGAAGTGGTTGCCGGTGACCATGTGCCCGGTGCCGTTGATGATCGCCGAAAGCCCCATGCGCTGAAACCGGCAATCGCGGATCTTGGTATCGTTGGCGTTGACGTTGAACCCGACGCTCACGCGCTGGTCTGCATCGGTGCTTTGCTCGTTGGAAATCCACTGGCACTGTTCGAGGTGCAGATCCTGACACGCCCGGCCCGCCGAGGTGATGCCCTTGTGTTTGGGTTTGACGAAGAAGCAGTCCTTGAACTGGTAGTTCTCGCCCTCTTTCGACAACAGAACCCCGTTGCAATAGCCGTTCATCTGGAACTCGACTTCCGAGAAGGTCAGGCGCCGCAGGTTCTCGAACCCCATGAAGTCGAGGATGTATTTGTAGCGCGTGAAGGTGTAGCTCTGGGTCGAGTTGGGGCCATAAAGCGGTTGGCTGATCTCGCAGCTGGCCGCCCCCACATTCACCGATTTCACATAGACCTCGCGCCCGACACCGTTGCCGGTGATCTGGCTGCCCGGCTGGATCTGGCTCGCATTGGTGAGCCCGGTCAGCATGAGCGGGTTGTTCGGGTTGTAGCTGCCCTGCGACGAGACAACGTCGGGATCCCACGCCGGATCGTCCTGCGCGTAGAACTGGCCGTTGCGGATGACGCGGCGGATCAGGAAGGTGTCGGTGGTGTTGAGGGCGTCTGCATGTCGATCGGCCCCCAGAGGTTGATCGTGCGCCCGGCAAGGTCGAAGCCGTCATGATCGGAGTAGTTCATGAGGGCCTGAAACCCCTTCTTGAATCCCGTCACCTCGTCCCCGAACGCGTCGATATAGGTCTCGAGGTCGAAGTTTCTGAGGAGCGCCAGATGGGCGGCGGCAGGCATGTTCACCGTGCCGTCGAAGCGCACTTTGCTCTGGATCGTGAGCGAGGAGCCGATGTGATAATTCCCGTCCGGGATCACCACCGTGCGCCCGTCGGCATCGGCATCGGCAGCGGCGAAGGCCGCACGGTCGTCGGTCGAGCCGTTGCCCACCGCGCCGTAGTCGCGCACATCGACCACATCGAGGATGTCGCGCAGGAAGCTGCCGGTCACATCCTTGATCTCGATGTCGTCGACACGCACGATGCCCCCGGACGCGCCGATCAGGTCGATGCCGAAATGGCCATACTCCGGCGCCGCGCCCCAGATCATGTCGACCCCGTCGCGGTTGCCCGCCGCCACGATGCCCGTCACGGTCACGACCTCACCATAGGTGTCGAGCGCGACCGAGGGCGCGGTTTCATCGAGCCCCGTAACGTGGCTGTCCGACCCGTCCATCGCGTAGCCCGCGACGCGCACGGAAGGGAAACTGCCGCTCATCGCTTTCACCTTGGCGCTGACGCGCAGATAGGTGCCCGGCAGAATCGGGGTCTGCCCGGTCCAGCGCAATTTCTGCGTGCTCTCGGTCTTGAGAAGCTCCAGACACCCCCCGAAATCCTGATCCGACGGCACGAAGGCCGCATTGGCCGCGCCGTTATAGGTCGCGGAGCCGGAGGTTCCGTTCTCGCTGGACCACTGGTCCAGCCCGTCGACGAAGGGCGACGGCATCAGATCGAGGGGGGTGCTCATGAGTATCCCTTTCCGCAAGGCGCAACTTTGGCGGTCAGGGGTAAGCCTCAGGCGTTAAATGGGGCTGAGGGCACCGTGCGCTGCTCCGGGCGGCAAGGTTTGAAAGCGGCGCGCGGGGCAAGCCCCGCGCACAGGGTGAGCACCGCCCCGCCTGTGGCGGGTCGGCGCGGTCGGGGGACCAGTCCCCCGGCGGATGTTTTCGGGGAAAACACCCGCTCCCCCTGAGGTTTTCTCAAACAGAGAAGAGGTGAGATCAGTCGAGGATGAGGAGCGTCAGGTCTTCGCCGGAGGCCTGCGGCACGGGGTAGTTGCGCAGATAATCGGTCATCTGCCAACGGATCAGGAAGTCGCGATCGTAGACGCGGTACTCGACCCCGGCGCTCTGTGCGGTACTGCGCACCTGATATTCATACTGATCTTCGCGCCCGTTGGTGTCGATCATGACGATGCCCGGCGTCTTGCCGGTGAGCTGCGCGGCGAAGAGCGCCTGATGCAGACTGTCGGTGGAGGAGCGTTTGTCGAGCCCGACCTCATAGACCGTATCCTCGGTCTCGCAATCGACGATGATATAATGGAGATCATAGGCGGCGCTATACGGATGGCGCACCTCGGCCTCGCCCCCAAGGATGAGGCTGCACAGAATCGCTGCCAGTTCCACTTCGCCCATCACCGCCTCCTGAGACGAGTATGGGGGCGCAGCGGGCGCGTGTTAACCTTTTGTTAACACTTTTTTAAGCTTTCAGGCCCCGACACCCGCTTCGCGGATCAATTGCACGCCGTCGATCAGCCAGCCGTCGTCCGTCGCGAGCATCTTGTATTCGACCACGTGGTAGACCCCGGCGCCGTCACGCAGGATCACCTTTTGCCAGAGCGCGCCGTCCACATCGCGCAGTTCGAGAAACTGGGTTGCGGTCGGTTTCCACACCATCGGGTAGCCGTTTTCGACCATGCGTCCGAACATCTGGGGCGTGCGAAACATGCCTTGGATCATCGGCGAGGCATAGGTCCAGGCCGCGTCCACATCTTCGGCGATGAAGGCATCAAGCTGGCTTGAGATGACCCCCTGAATGGCGCCTTCGTCCGAAGTCTGCGCCGTCATGACGCGCGGCAGAAGGGTGGCAAGGGTGATCGCTAGGACGAGTAATATCTGTTTCATCTGATGTACTCCCTGATACAGAAGGTACGGTGACCTTCGGTCAATGGTTTCATCGCAGAGACGCTTTTCGCGGTCGCTGCAGGCCATTCAGAACGCCAGCGAGCTGTGTCGGTTGGAATTACAGCGCGATTACAGGGACGTGATCGGTGGCGACGAATTGTCCGGTCGCGCGCGGCTTGCCCTGTGATTAACCTCTGTTTCAGATTAATATTTGTGCGTCGCGACCGATCGTGACGCAGGAAACGAGGAGCCCGATATGCTGGGATCATTCGACGCCGTCTTGCTGGCCCGGATACAATTCGCTTTCACGGTGTCCTTCCACTTCCTGTTTCCGGCTTTCACCATCGGGCTTGCGTCCTTCCTCGCCGTGGTAAACGCGCTGTGGCTTTACACGAAGAAGCAGAAGTACCTCGATCTGTTCCGCTACTGGGTCAAGATCTTCGCGCTCGCTTTCGCGATGGGCGTCGTGTCGGGGATCGTGATGTCGTACCAGTTCGGGACCAACTGGTCGGTCTTCTCGGACAAGGCGGGCCCGGTCATCGGCGCGCCGATGGCCTATGAGGTTCTGTCGGCTTTCTTCCTCGAAGCGGGCTTTCTCGGCATCATGCTCTTCGGTCGCGAACGGGTCGGCCCCGGCCTGCATATGTCGGCGACCGCGATGGTGGCGTTCGGCACCTTCCTGTCGGCCTTCTGGATCCTGTCGGTGAACTCGTGGATGCACACGCCTGCGGGCTTTTCCATCGACCCGGACACGCAGCAATTCGTGCCGGAGGATTTCTGGCAGATCATCTTCAACCCGTCCTTCCCCTATCGCCTCGCCCATACGGTGACGGCCGCCTATCTCACGACCGCCTTCATCGTGGGCGGGGTCGGCGCGTGGCACCTGCTCCGGCGGCGTCGCCGGGGCGAAAAGTCGAGTGCGGCGACCAAGCAGATGTTTTCGATGGCGATGTGGATGGCCGCGATCGTCGCGCCCATTCAGATTTTCTTGGGCGACATGCACGGGCTCAACACGCTCGAACACCAGCCCGCCAAGGTCATGGCGATGGAGGGGCATTATGAGAGCCACCCGGACGGCGCGCCGCTTTATCTGTTCGGCATACCGAACGACAAAGAGCAGCGGCTGGATTACGCCATCGGCATCCCGAAACTGTCTTCGCTCATCCTCAAGCATGACCTGAACGCCCCGCTCGCCGGGCTGGACACCATTCCCGATGACGAACAGCCCCCGGTGGGCATCGTGTTCTGGGCCTTCCGGATCATGGTGGCGCTCGGCTTTGCGATGCTCGGCATCGGGCTATGGTCGCTCTGGGCGCGCTGGAAAGGGCGGCTTTTCACCACGCCGTGGCTGCACCGGGCCGCCGTTCTCATGGCGCCGTCCGGTCTGATCGCGGTGCTCGCGGGCTGGATCACGACCGAGGTCGGGCGCCAGCCCTATACGGTCTACGGCCTGTTGCGCACCTACGACTCTGCCGCCCCGCTTGACGCCGCCGCCGTGGGCGCATCGCTCGTCGCGTTTATCGTTGTCTATTTCGCGGTGTTCGGTGCAGGCACGTTCTATATCCTGCGGCTGATGTCGCGCCCGCCCGCCGATCACGAACCGTCCTATAAGGAAACGGTCGAAGGCCCCACCCGGACGGCGGGCATCACGCCCGGCCCCGAAGACCCGAAGGCAGGAAAATAACATGCCCATCGTATCCGACATCTCCCTCGACCTGACGACGATCTGGGCCTTCATCATCGCCTTCGCGGTGCTGGTCTACGTGGTGCTGGACGGCTTCGACCTCGGCATCGGCATCCTGTTCGCGGCCGAACGCGAAAAGGAAGACCGCGACGTCATGATGAACTCGGTCGCGCCCGTTTGGGACGGCAACGAGACTTGGCTGGTGATGGGCGGCGGCGGGCTGTTCGCAGCTTTCCCGCTGGCCTATTCCATCGCCCTGCCCGCGCTTTACGCACCGCTCATCGCCATGCTTCTGGCGCTGGTATTCCGAGGTGTGGCATTCGAGTTTCGGTGGAAGGCCAAGACCGGCCGCTGGATCTGGGACTATGCCTTCATCGCTGGCTCGACGCTTGCCGCTTTCGCGCAGGGCGTGGCGCTCGGCGCGCTCTTGCAGGGTGTCGAAGTCAACGAAGCGCAGCGTGCCTATGCGGGCGGCTGGTGGGACTGGCTCACCCCGTTCTCGATCTTCGTCGGGATCGCGGTGGTCGTCGGCTACATGCTCTTGGGTGCCACATGGCTGGTCATGAAGACCTCGGGCCCGCTGCAGGAGCGGATGCGCACCCGCGCATGGCCTCTGGGGATCGCGACGGTGATCTTTATCGGGTCCGTGTCGATCTGGTCGCCGATGCTACAGGACGGCTATTTCGCCCGCTGGTTCGAGGGCTGGCACGTGCTCTGGGCCGTCGCGGTCGCCGCCTTGGTGCTGGGCCTTGCGTGGTTCATGTTCCGCGCGCTCCACGTTCACCGTCATGACCACTGGCCGTTCCTGTCCGCGCTCGGGCTGTTCATCGTCAGCTTCATCGGGCTGGGCCTGACGATGTATCCCTACATCATCCCCACCGAGGTCACGATCTACGAGGCCGCCGCCCCGCGCGCGAGCCAGATCTTCATGCTGGTGGGCGCAGGTGTTCTGATCCCGATCATCCTCGCCTACACCGCTTATGCCTATTACGTGTTTCGCGGCAAAATCGACGTGGACACCGGGTATCACTGATGTCGGACGTGCCGGAAAAACCGCGCCGCAAGGGCAAGCAGCTGTTGTGGTTCGTGGCGATTTACGGGCTGAGCGTGGCCGCCATCGGCACGGTGGCGTGGTTCATTAGGCTGTGGATCGCATGACTTGACCCGCCCCGCCTGCAACGCGGTATCCTTGCCGCACAACAGGAGGATGCGATGGTTCAGGTTACGGGAATTGGCGGCTTCTTCTTTCGCGCGGAAGACCCCGCGGCACTCGCCCAGTGGTATGAGACGCATTTCGGCATCCTTCAGGTGCCGGACGATTACGACAAGCCCGCGTGGCAGCAGGCGGCGGGCACGACCGTCTTTGCCCCCTTCCCCAAGGACACGGGCATGTTCGGCAGGCCCGAGCAGCAGTTCATGCTGAATTTCCGCGTCGCCGACCTTGCCGCTGCCGTCGACGACCTCATCAGCGCCGGGATCGAGGTCGAGGTCGACCCGACCACCTATCCCAACGGGCTTTTCGCCACGTTGAAAGACCCCGAGGGCAATCCGATCCAGTTGTGGGAGCCGCAGGGGGCCGAAGCCTGATTACTCCCGACAGCCCCGCAGGCTTTCGGCAATCGCACCCGTGAGCGCGTCGAACCACGTCGCGTCCGGCCCGCGCTCGATCATCACATTGATGAGCACGTCGCCATCGTCGTCGCAATCGGCGGCCAGTTCCATGCGGTGATAGAACACCGTGCCATCCGCGCGGTAGCCTGACAGCACCGCCCAGCGTGCGCCGCCTGCGCGATAGGTGATCTCGCTCTCGCCCTCTTCGGCATAGTCTTCGGCCATCGCGACCGCCTGCGCGAAATCGTCCTGCCAGAGGTAGGAGCCGTAGACGGCGACCATCACCGGCGCACCGTCGAGCGTAAAGGCGCGGCCATCGTCATTGGTCGGGGCCTCGCCCATGATCCAATGCAGATCGCGGTCGTTCAGACCCACCGGCAGGTTCACCTGCACACCGAAGCGGCCCACCTGAACCTCTTGCGCGAAAGACGGCATGGCGAGGGTCGCGGCAAGCGCCAGCCCGGACAGAACGCGTTTCATGTGAGCCTCCAAAAACAAACCCTCCCCGACCGTGGGTCGGAGAGGGTCGTTTCGTCAATCCGGTTTGGTTCAGGCGACGAGATCGCCCGCCAGCGCCTTGTCGATCAGCGCAACCGTTTCGTCCACGCCGTAGAGCGCCACGAACGAGCCGAAGCGCGGGCCCTGATCGGCGCCGAGCAACACCTGATAGAGCGCCTTGAACCAATCGCGCATCTGCTCGAACCGGTCGCGACCACAGGCAAAAACCTCGCCCTGCAGACCCTCGGCATCGTTGCCGCCGTCCCACGCCGCCAGACGGCCGCGCAAATCGGTCAGCGCCTCACGCTCCAGATCGGTGGGCAGGCGGTAGGATTTGGTGGGGGCCACGAAATCCTCGTAATACTTGATCGCATAGCCCGCAGCGGCGTCGAGGTCCGGGTGCGTCTCGGGCGTCGCGTCCGGTGCGTAGTTCCTGATGAAGCCCCAGAGCACCGATTTGTCCTGGGCCGAAGCCACCGACGCGAGGTTCAGGAGCATCGAGTAGTTCACCACCATCTTGCTCTCCGGCACGTTGCCGGAATGGATGTGGTAGACCGGGTTCGCCAGCTGCTGTTCGGGCGTCTGGTTCGGATAGGCCGCAAGCTGCTGGTGATATTCGTCCATTGCGCGCGGGATCACGTCGAAGAACATGCGCTTCGCGGTCTTGGGCTTTTGATACATGAAATAGGACAGCGACTCGGTCGAGGCATAGGTCAGCCATTCGTCGATCGACAGCCCGTTGCCCTTGGACTTGGAAATCTTCTCGCCCTTGTCGTCGAGGAACAGTTCATAGACGAAGTGCTCCGGCGCTTTCCCACCCAGCGCACGGCAGATGCCGTCGTAGATCGGCGTGTTGGACGAGTGGTCCTTGCCATACATCTCGAAATCAACGTCGAGCGCGGCCCAGCGGGCGCCAAAGTCGGGTTTCCACTGAAGTTTCACGTTGCCGCCCGTCACGGGCAGCGTCCATTCCTTGCCGTCCTCGTCGTCGAAGGTGATCGTACCGTCTTCGGCGTTCACCTCTTTCAGCGGGACATAAAGCACCCGCCCCGTCTCAGGGTGGATCGGCAGGAAGATCGAATAGGTCTGCTGACGCTCCTCCCGCAGGGATTTCAGCATGATTTCCATCAGCTTGTCGTAATTCTTCGCGGCCGCGAGAAGCGTCTCGTCGAAGGCGCCCGACTTGTAGAATTCGGTCGCGGAATAGAACTCATACTCGAACCCGAATGTGTCGAGGAACCGGCGCAGCATGGCGTTGTTGTGGTGGCCGAAGCTTTCGAATTCCTCGAACGGGTCCGGCACGACGGTGAGCGGCTGCTGCAGGTGTTCGCGCAGCATCTCTTGGTTCGGGACGTTCTCGGGCACCTTGCGCATGCCGTCCATGTCGTCGGAGAAGCAGAAAAGCCGCGTCGGGATGTCGCTGATGACCTCGAACGCATGGCGGATCATCGTGGTGCGCGCCACCTCGCCGAAGGTGCCGATATGGGGCAGACCGGAGGGGCCATAGCCCGTCTCGAACAGCACGTAACCCTTTTCGGGGGGCTGTTTTTCATAGCGTTTCGCCAGCCGGCGCGCCTCTTCGAAGGGCCAGGCTTTCGAGTTCATCGCGACGTCACGCAGATCAGACATGGTTCAGTTCCGGTAGCTAACGACAGGCGCACCCATGCGCCCGTGAAAGCGCCTACCTATTGAACGGGATGATCCGGGTCAATAATCTGTAGAGCAACAATAAAGACACGAGGAGGCCCGCGTGCCCGACCTGCCCCATTCCCTGACCGCCGAGGACTGCCTGATCGCCGTAATGATGACGGTATCGCTGTCCGACGGCCAGATCCGCACCTCGGAACTTCTGCGTATCGAAGAGATCGTGGATCACCTGCCCGTCTTCGCCAATTACGACGCCGACCGCATCAAGCAGGTCAGCCAGACGGTGTTCGATCTGATGAGCGAAGAGGACGGGCTGGACGCACTCTTCGGCCTCGTGCGGGAGAACCTGCCCGAACGGCTGTGGGAAACCGCCTATGCCATCTCCTGCGACGTGGCCGCGGCGGATGCGGTAATGCGCGAAAGCGAACTGCGCCTGCTCGAAGAAATCCGCTACGAGCTCAACATCGACCGGCTCCACGCCGCCGCCATCGAACGCGGCGCGCGGGCGCGGCACATGACGCTCTAGGACCATGCGCGGCTGGGTTCTGCCTGCGGTGGTCTTGGTGTTGGCCGTCGCGGGCGGCGCGGCTGAACTTTGGCTGACAGGCGAAGGCCCAGTGCCGGAGGTCGACCCCTACGCCGCAGCCCGCGATTGCCCCGAGGCGGAGCAGGTCCGGTTCGAGGGCAAGGTCTTTTGCCCCGGCACCCCCGTCGAAGTCTACAAACACGCAGGGATCGACACGGTCGAGGCGGACGGCGCCACATACCGCGTCGTCGTCGGCGCAGGTCGCACGGGCACGATCCTGGGTCACGTCCCCTCACCCGTGAACGGCACGCCCTCGGTCGCGCGCATCCTGTGGGACCCGCAGGACTGGCCGCTGGAGGACGGCGGCACCCAGCGCATGCCCGCCTTCGAGCAAACCACCCACGCCGACTACCTGCGCGTCGCCCAGTAAAGTCGCCCGATAAAGTCTCCCGGTTAAGTCGCCCGTGGAAGTCGGACGGTGAACGGGACTTGTGCGCAAATGCCGGTGGCGCTGGCCCGGCAAAGCTGAAACGGTGTACCCAAAGGCGCATTTGAGCGCCACGTCACAAGGATATCGCCATGCTCGAAGACTTTCAGATCACCAAACGCTGGCCCGCCGCCAACCCGTCGCAGATCCAGCTTTACTCGCTGCCCACGCCGAACGGGATCAAAGTCTCGGCCATGCTCGAAGAGACCGGCCTGCCCTATGAGGCGCACCTCGTGAACATCATGGAAGACGACCAGTTCACGCCGGAGTTCCTGTCGCTCAACCCCAACAACAAGATCCCCGCGATCATCGACCCGGATGGGCCGGGCGGCAAACCGCTGGGGCTGTTCGAAACCGGGGCGATCCTGATCTATCTGGCCGAAAAGACCGGGCTGTTCCTGTCGCAGGACCCGGCCGCGAAATACGAGACGATCCAGTGGGTCATGTGGCAGATGGGCGGGCTCGGCCCGATGCTCGGCCAGTTCGGCTTCTTCTTCGCCTTCGGCGGCAAGGACATCGAAGACCCGCGCCCGCGCGAGCGTTACATCAACGAATCCAAGCGCCTGCTGGGCGTTCTGGACAAGCGGCTGGAGGGCCGGTCGTTCATCATGGGTGACGACTATACCATCGCCGACATCGCAAGCTGGCCCTGGGTGCGCGGCATCTCGTCCGCCTACAAGGCCGACGACGTGCTGGAGATGGCGCAGTTCGAGAACGTCCTGCGTTGGCGCGCGGCCTGTATGGCCCGCCCGGCAAGCGAAAAGGCCGTGAACATCCCGTCGCGCGAATGACCCTCGCCAAACGGAGCGGGCGGCGGGGCCGCCCGCAACAGCTTTTGCACGGCCCCGGCGATGCCGGGTCCGCGCGGTGAAAGGGGGCCAGCCCCCTTGGGGGCATTTGCAGGCAAATGCCCCCCACCCCCGAGGTTTCCTGAAACGAAGAAGATCAGACGCCGTAGACGGTCATCCACCGGCTGATGAGCTGTTGCTGGAGCCAGCGCGACCGGCTGGCCCAACCACGCCCGCCATCGGGACGCTCGCGTTCGGCTCTGGTCAGGGCGGCCCGGCGCTCCATGTCGTTGGTGAAGATCGCGAAACACAGCACGTTTCCATCGGCCGCCGTGACATAGCCAGAAAGCGTAGAGACGAAGTTCAGCGTGCCGGTCTTGGCCATGATCGTGTGGGCGGCATGTTCGTTGTACTGCCCCTCGTCGTCACGCACCGGAACCTGTTTGAGGTGCTGGTGCAGAACCCCGCCCGGTTTGGAGACCTGCAACATCCTGACCATATCCTGCGTCGAGACGACGCCGGTGTCGGACAGGCCGGAATGGTCGGTGAAGGCCGCGGCGGTCGCCCCCATCGCCTCGCGCATCCAGTCGCTCATCGCAGCGCCGGACTGCTCGAGGTTGGTCACCTCGATCCCGCGCGCGCGACTGGCGGCAAGCCCCACCGCTTCGGCAGTGATGTTCGTGGAATATAGCAGCATGTCGCGCACGATGGTCGACAGGTCCTGCGACCGGTGGCTGACGATGGCGGTGCCGGTGGGCGCCTCTGCGCGCGCTGCTGCTTTCGGCAGGGTGATCCCGTGTACCCGCGCGAGCGCCTGAAACACCTCGCCCGCATATAGGTCGGGGCGACGAACCGGCAGCCAGCGCGAACCGCCATTGCCCAGCGCGCCGCGTGCCACCGTCCATTGATCGACCGCCTCCGCGTCGCTGGCATAGGTGTAGACCGGAATGTCCCTGTCCACGACCTGCATCCGCGCGGTCGTCACCCGGGGCCGGTAGCGGTCGGAGCGGGCGTCCATCTCGACCGAATAGCCCTCGCCCGACCGGGTCCACTCGAAATGCACGCGGTTGAAATTGAGGTTCAGGCCCGAGACCGCCGGGTTGTAGCCCAGATGATCGGGCTGGCCCGGGTCGATCGACCGCACATAGGGCAGCGCACCACCGTAGACCTGATAGGCGCCCGTGATCCCCGTGACGCCCAGATCCTTGAGCTTCTGCGCCATTCCAGCGAGCGCATCGGTGTCGAGCGTCGGATCGCCGGAACCTGCGAGGATGAGGTCGCCCTGAATCTTGCCATCGGTGATGCCGCCTGTGGCGAACAGGCGGGTTTCGAACACATGGTCGAGGCCGAGTGAGTCGAAGGCATAGAGTGCGGTCACGGATTTCGCGACGCTCGCGGGCGGCATCGCGACCGCGGCGTTGCGTTGTTCGAGGATCAGCCCGGTCTGGGCATCTGCGACGACGAAGCCGATCTTGCCGTTGAGGTTGGCCTGTTTGACCAGATCGTCGACCGCCGGAACGGTGATCGTCGGACGTGGCGGCGGGACCACCACCCCGGCATCGGCGCGTGGCATCGGTCGGATCGAGGTCAAAGGGGCCTCGGCCATGGCCGCGGACCCAACCGCTGCCATAGCGCCCGATACGAATGCGCGCCGTGTGTAACCCCCTGACATGTGTGCGAGTAAAACCAAACCGTCGCGCGCCGACAAGCCCGATTCCGGAAACAATGGATGCAGAGTCTTAGTTAATTGCGGGGTTCGGGCGGTCACGTTTCCGGGAAAACCGCGTGTGTGCCCTCAGTCGGACCATTCGCCCCGTGCGCGAATCTCGGACGAGGAATGCGGGCGCATCGGCACGTTGATCAGCGACCAAGCCGGCGGGTCCATATGGACGATCCGGCGGGCATGGCGCCCCGGCACGCGGTGTTCGCGAAACGTCTGGGCCGCGGGCGACATCCGGGCCGCGACACGCTGGCCGGGCCGGGCGATCACGGCGACGGGCAGCGCGCTCATGATCCAGCGCCAATCCTCCCACCGATGGAACTGGGCGAGGTTATCTGCCCCCATCAGCCAGACGAAGCGCACGTTGGGATAGATGTCGAAGAGCCGCCCGAGCGTTTCGGCGGTGTAGCGCGTGCCGAGCTTGGTTTCGATATCCGTGATCGTGACACGCGGGTGCTGCATGACCTCGCGGGCGCGTTCGAGCCGCGCCTCCATCGCGCGTGGGCCTTTGGCTTTCAACGGGTTGCCGGGGCTGACCAGCCACCAGACCTCGTCGAGCCCTAGGCGTTTGATCGCTTCGCGGGTGATATGCACATGCCCTTCGTGGGCGGGATCGAAGGATCCGCCCAAAAGCCCGATCACACGCCCGGGCCGTCCATGTGGCAAGTCGTAGCGCATCGCGACTGATTGGCCTGCAGCGGCACCGGGTGTCAACGGCGATTGCGTGTATCGCTTGACGGGGCGCAATTTATCTGACTTCTGTCCGATAAATTACCTGACCCGAGTCCGAGACCATGCAACCTACCGACATCGACCGTATCCGCCGCTTTCACCGCACCGTCACCCGCGAGACCGGGGTGATGGATCAGAGCTTTCTGGGTCGGGGCCGTCCTTTGGGGTCGGCACGCGTGCTGAACGCGATCGGGCGCGGGATGGGTGAGGTTGCGGCGATCCGCGACTATCTCGGGCTCGACAGCGGTCTGATGAGCCGCCTGTTGCGCGGGCTGGAGGATGAGGGGCTGGTCGAGACCACCCCCTCGCCCGATGATGCCCGGCGCCGGGTCGCGGGCCTGACCGACAGGGGCCGTGCGGAGTTCGAGGCCTATGAGAATCTGTCCAACACGCGTGCGCAGCGGCTGCTCGACCATCACCCGAACCGCGCCGATCTGCTGGCCGCGATGGACCTGATTGCCTCGGCGCTCGGGCAGCATGCGGTCGAGTTCGTCGAATGCGATCCGCGCGCGCCCGATGCCGTCTGGTGTCTGGGGGAGTATTTCGGCGAGCTTGCGCGCCGCTTCGAGCGCGGGTTCGAGGTGCATCTGTCGCGCGACCCCGAAGCGACCGATATGATCCGCCCCAAGGGCGCATTCTTCGTCGCCATGTCCGATGGGCTGCCCATCGGGTGTGGCGGGCTGAAGGGGCATGACGGCACGTGGGGCGAGGTCAAGCGGCTTTGGGTGTCGCCCTCCGCGCGCGGTCTCAAGCTCGCCACCCGGCTGATGGAGGTGATCGAGGCGACGGCGCGCGATCTGGGGATGAGCGTCCTCAGGCTCGACACCAACAGCCAGTTGCCCGAAGCGGTGGCGATGTATCGCCGTCTGGGCTGGACCGAGATCGAGCGCTTCAACGACGATCCCTATCCGGACGTTTTCTTTGAAAAGCGCCTGTAGCGCGCCCGCCTGACGAAAGATTGACCCTACGCCAATCGCGCCACGCTTGACCGGTTTGGGCGCTCCGGTCATGCTTTCTCCCAAAAAACACAGGCGTGAGAGCATGAATTTCCCAAAGACCTTGGCCACGGTTTTCGCGGCCTTGGTGGCCGTCGCGGTCACCGCCCCACCCCTGCACGCCCAGCAGGTCGACCCCGGTCGTGTGCATATCATGGACGGTCTGGCCGACCCCGAGATCGTGCGCGACGGCAACCGCTATCTGCTGACGGGCACGTGGGAGACCGGGAAAAACAGGTCGATCAAGGTCTGGCAATCGCCCAACCTCACCAACTTCCGCGAGCTTACCCATTACGACCCGTCCAAGACCGACCCGAAGCACGGCTATTGCCGCATCTGGGCGCCGGACCTGTCGGTGGATGGCGATACGCTGGTGCTCGCCTTTTCGGCCATGCGCTTCAATCAAGGCGGCAAATGCCCCCCGATCGCGACGCCCCCGTCGAACCAGCAGGTGACGACCTTCGTGGCGCGGTCGTCGCGCACCAATGTGAAATTCGGGGCGCCGCAGCCGATCAACGCGGGCACCACCCTGCCCCGCACACATATGGCGAGCAGTTGCCCGCCCGAGGGTTGCAACCGCGCGATCCGCATCGACGCCTCGGTCTATAACCACATGGGCGGCGACTGGTTCTTTTACACGTGGTTCACGCGCGGCAATAACATAGCGGCCTTTCCGATGAGCCGCCCGGACGCGGTCTACAACATCCTCACGCCGTTCTCGAATTACGACAATCCGTTCTCCAGCGTGGATTACGAAGAGACGATCAACGAAGCCCCGGACGTGATCTCGCACGGCGGGCTCGACTATCTGATCTACAGCCGGGGCAACGCGCATTTCGCCTATGGCCTGAGCTATCTTGTCGCCAACGGCCCCGGCAATTTTTCCAAGGCGCGCGGGGTGCGCAGCCTGTCGACGCCGGTGTTCGCCGAGAGCGGCCCCGGTTGCACCAACAAGGGGCGTCGCTGGAATTACCGCCGCGAACCGCTGGTCGAAAACCTCGGCCATAGCGCGGCGGTCGAGATGGGCGGGCGGTATTACATCTTTTACCACGTCGGCGAATGGACCGGTGAGAACTGTGAGGGCTTCAAGCGCACCACCTATCGGCAGGCCCTGACCTTCAAGCCCGACGGCACGCTTGAAAGCCTGACCGACCTGTTCCTCGTCTGGCCGCGCCAACAGGGTCATCAATACTCGCTGGATGTGCGGCTGAAGAACGGCCAGTGGATCGCGCCCTGCGTAGGCGCGAGCGTGCTGGGCCAGACGCCCTCCTACCGTTTCACCGGTGCCTGCCCGACTGCGAGCGGCAAGAACCGCCGGGTTCACAAATCCCAGATCGCCGAGGTCAAACTGGTGATGTCTTCGGACGGGGTCTGGGGCGACGGCGTGGGCGAAAGCGCGCGAAAGGTGAGCTATCAAGGCGGAGACTACCTTTACCTCGGCCCGCCCGCCCGCGATGCAGTGTCGGTGACGTGGACGGAAACCGGGCGCCGCAATGAGGACTTTTCGCTCGACGTGATGCTGAAAAACGGCCGGGTGATCGAAGGCTGCTTCGGCCCCGGCGATCTTGGCCACGCAGACGCCGTGCGCTTTGCGGGCACCTGCCGCGACCGTGGCACCTCGAGGATCGCGCTCAGCGAAGTGGCGGGCTTCCGCGTCTGCTCGTCCTCGGCATGGATGGGCGCGGTGCGTGAGAATGTCATCTGCGTGCGAGAAGACTTTCGCGCAGGACAGGACCGGGTGCATGTGGACATGGGCGGGGGGTGAACCCCGTCTGTGATTGATGCGCCCGGCAGCCAACAAGACCACCGGGCGCGCCCGTTCACATCAGCGTTCTCCCGACCATGTCGGGTGGCATCCGGCTGGCTTTGGCGGCCGGCGGCAAGCCGACGTCGCGGTGCAGATACGGCGGCACCGACTGTGCGAGCCGTTCCGGCGGGCGTTGCCGCGCGGGCAGGATGGCAAGGACGAACCGGCCGAGCCGGAGCACGCGCCGGGGGCCCGGGCGCAGGGTGGTGTTGGTGACGTAGACCATCGGTCTCTCCTGTGTCGGAAGGACCGCTCGCACACGTAACCCGTTATTCAGAAAAACAAAAAGGCCGCGTCTGCGAGCGGCCTTCGGGTGTCAGACGTTCAGACGAAAGCCGCGCTAGAGGGTGAGACCCCACTGGAGATATGCTCGGCAAAACTTCGACATGATCGTCTCCTATCCGCACCGGACCATCCGGTGCGTGGGTAAGCCATAGCCCGCCCCGCCCGATCCGCAAAGGAAAACCGGCGCCCGCGCCATGACTTCTCGCGATGTTGCCCATCGACAACTCGGATGCAGGCTGTTGCCCCTGCCCGCCCCGAGGCTTATCTAGGCCCAAACCCAATTCCACGAGGGCATCATGGCCAGCTATCAATACGTCTACCACATGGACGGCGTCTCCAAGACCTACCCGGGCGGCAAGAAGTGTTTCGAGAACATCCGCCTTTCGTTCCTGCCGGGCGTCAAGATCGGCGTCGTGGGCGTGAACGGCGCGGGTAAGTCGACGCTGATGCGGATCATGGCAGGCCAAGACAAGGATTTCACCGGCGAGGCCTGGGCCGCCGAGGGCGCCAAGGTCGGCTACCTCAGCCAGGAGCCGGAGCTGGACGAGGGCCTCACCGTGCGTGAGAACGTCATGCTGGGCGTGAAGGCCAAGAAAGACATCCTCGACCGCTACAACGAACTGGCGATGAACTACTCGGACGAGACCGCCGAGGAGATGGCCGAGCTTCAGGATACCATCGACGCCCAGAACCTGTGGGACCTCGACGCGCAGGTCGACGTGTCGATGGAGGCGCTGCGCTGCCCGCCGGACGATGCCGATGTTTCGTCGCTTTCGGGTGGTGAACGCCGCCGTGTCGCGCTGTGCAAACTGCTGCTCGAAGCGCCCGACATGCTGCTCCTCGACGAACCGACCAACCACCTCGACGCCGAGACGATCGCGTGGCTTCAGCAGCACCTGATCGAATACAAAGGCACGATCCTGATCGTGACCCACGACCGTTATTTCCTCGACGATATCACCGGCTGGATCCTCGAACTGGACCGGGGCCGCGGCATTCCTTACGAGGGCAATTATTCCGCATGGCTCGAGCAGAAAGCCAAACGGCTGGAGCAGGAAGCGCGTGAGGACAAGTCGCGCCAGAAGACCCTGCAGCGCGAACTCGAGTGGATGCGGCAGGGTGCGAAGGCCCGCCAGTCCAAGCAGAAGGCGCGGATCGACCGCTATAACGAACTGGCCGACCAGTCCGAACGCGAAAAGATCACGAACGCGCAGATCGTCATCCCGCGCGGCCCCCGCCTTGGCGCCAAGGTGATCGAGGTCGAGGGGCTGAAAAAGGCGATGGGCGACAAGCTCCTGATCGAAAGCCTCGACTTCTCGCTCCCCCCCGGCGGCATCGTCGGCGTGATCGGCCCGAACGGCGCCGGTAAATCGACGCTGTTCAAGATGCTCACCGGGCAGGAACAGCCCGATGAGGGCAAGATCGAACTCGGCGACACCGTGGATCTGGCTTACGTCGACCAGTCGCGTGACGCGCTGGATGCGAACAAGACGGTGTGGGAAGAGATTTCCGGCGGGGCCGAGGTGATCGACCTTGGCGACGCCCAGATGAACTCCCGCGCCTATTGCGGGGCCTTCAACTTCAAGGGCGGCGACCAACAGAAGAAGGTCGGGCTGCTCTCAGGCGGTGAACGCAACCGGGTTCACATGGCGAAGCTTCTGAAGGCGGGCGGCAACGTCATCCTCCTCGACGAACCGACCAACGATCTGGACGTCGAGACGCTGCGCGCACTCGAAGACGCGCTGGTCGATTTCGCAGGCTGCGCCGTGGTGATCTCGCACGACCGCTTCTTCCTCGACCGCATCTGCACGCACATTCTGGCGTTCGAGGGCGAGGCGCATGTTGAGTGGTTCGAGGGGAACTTCGAGGACTACGAAGAAGACAAGAAGCGCCGGCTGGGACCGGATGCGCTTGAGCCGAAGCGGTTGAAGTATAAGAAGTTTTCGAGGTAGCGGAATCCGTAGAGCAACACACCGAACTAGAACGATAGACCTTTGATGGGGCATATCTGTTGCATAGGCTATTCCAATAGGGGTACACTCGGCGCTATTCTTTGAGCGCAGCCCTAAATGACTTCAAAAACAAAAATAGATAAAGCTGGAAGGGTTTTAAGCGACCAGAACCGTCCCTATGATGAGGAGTCTCTAGAGTTTGACATTGTTTTCGAAGAGTTTCGCGGCGACCACCTGGAACCGCTGACGCGACTAACTCTGCTGCTTCAAAACCGACTGGAGACGTTCGGCCACCCATACTACGTTGCACAACGGTTGAAACGGAAACCACAAATCCTTCGCAAGCTCCGCAGATTTAGCGTCAGGCTGACACAACTTCAAGATATTGGAGGCTGCCGCATCGTCGTTGATAAAAACGAAGACGTCGACACACTCATAGGCCTTGTGCACGACAGCATTGGTTCCGACCCAGACTACAAAATACTGCGTGAAACCGACTACCGCGATTGGGGAAGAGACGACTCCGGATATCGCGCGTACCACATGGTATTTGAGCTACCCCCCGAAATTCGGACACTGACATAAGCTACGATTTGCAGTCTGCTGATCTTCGACGAGAAGGAGATCAGAGATGTCGAAACGGAAACAGCACGCGCCCGAGTTCAAGGCGAAGGTC
>JAYZLL010000034.1:0-13302 GCA_036154315.1 Pseudomonadota bacterium | reverse complement strand
GCCCTCGGCGGCCAGCCTCCGGCCCTGGTCTATTGGCAGAGAAATGATATCAACCAACCCGATCAGCAGGTGCAACGAGTAGCTTAATTTATGCCAGATCCTGTCCAAGAGACGGGGAGTAGCTCAGACCCTTCCAAGAAGCCCAAGGCCGGATGCAAGGATCGGGTCGAGGAAGCCCTGCATGAGGCGCTACATTCAACCAACGTCGTAGTGCTTCTGGGGTCTGGGGCATCCTTCTCCGCCAAGAACGATGGTGGGCCGAATGCGCCGGGGATGGGCGACCTTTGGCATGCAGTGCGTGCTGCGGTTTCAGAAGATAATTTGGATGACTACAAAGAGTTTGACGATCTGGCGAAGAAAGTCACGGGCGGCTTGCCGCACAACGACAGTGAGGGGAAGCAGGAAGCCGGAGATATCGAAAGTCTTTTAAGTCTCAGCAAGATGCAAATCGAGTTACTCAGCATTCGATCAAAAAACGATCCGAATTTCACTGATCAGCTTTGGCTGGAGGAGTTAATCGAATTCGTTCGCGCAGCTGAGAAGACGATCTTGGGCAAAGTGGGTTTCGTTGGTGCGAAAACTGATTTGCCAGCACACTGGGCGTTCTTGAAGAAATTCGCCCGCCGATCACCAGAAAAGCCCAGGGTGAAGCTGTTCACCACGAATTATGATCTGTGTATCGAGACAGCAGCTCTACGCTTGGGTGTGGTACTTATCGATGGGTTTTCTCACAGCGCAGAACAGCGGTTCAACCGCGATCACTTCGACCACGATATCGTGCGGCGTGCCGCTTCCAGCACGAAGGCCGACTACCTCGACGGTGTGTTCCAGCTCTACAAACTGCACGGTTCAGTAGATTGGCGGCGACGCTCAGATGATGTCGTCATTCGAAGCGTCGATGACCCAACCGAGGATCGTAGGCCCGTCCTGATCTATCCTCGGTCTTCGAAGTATCAGGAAGCATTTGAAAGCCCCTATCTCGACATGTTCGCAGCATTGCAGGCAGCGTTGCGAGAACCCGATACAACGTTGATCGTCTCCGGCTTCGGTTTCGCAGATGATCACATCAGCGCCCCAATCTGGTCAGCTATCGAAACAAACCTCTCACTGCACCTCGTGCTTTGTGATCGCGGGTTCGTGGAGCATCAAAAGCTCTTCGATGAAGACGCTCAGGAAATCGATCTCGATCTCGCTGCACAGCGTCTCTATCAGAAGAAGATTGCACGACTTGTGCAGCAGGGCGATACACGCATCACGATGCTGAATGGCCGCTTCGAAGACCTTGCCGACGCCTTGCCGATGATATCAGGCAAAACGGATCGCCAGCTCCTGTGGGATCGGCTTGAAAGGCTGCGCGAGGGCGACGGCGCATGAGCGATCTTGCCTCCCTGATCGACTCGTCCAAGCGCATCGGGACGGTTACAAGGGTGACGGCAAGTGCCGTGGAACTCACCTTGCCAAATGCTCTTGCGGCCCTGGGTCGGCGTGGACTGGCCAAAGGCTCCGTCGGTGATTTCGTATTTGTCGATTGCGACCGCTCAGCGATCTTGGGGCGCGTGACGGAAGTTGGCATTCCAGACAGGCAGCGAAATTCCCTTGAGCACCAGATCGAAACCGATCCTACGGTTGAACCTCAGGGACGTGTCCAGTTGCTGGCAACCGTCAGCAAGACAACTCGGAAAGTAACGCGCGGTATCAACACGCAGCCGAGGGTGGGTGATGGGGTTTACCTCGCAGAGGGTGGAGCACTGTCCAGTTCCATCAAAGATGCCTTGGAAGGAGCCGCGAAGGGAGGCAGTGGGCCGCTACTCGTCGAGTTGGGGCACCTTTCCGGGCTGAACGATGCTGCCCTCAGTATCCCGCCGGAGAAACTGTTCGGTCGCCATTGCGGAGTATTCGGTGCGACAGGTGGGGGGAAGAGCTGGACAGTTTCTCGCCTCGTCAACGAGATCGTGCGTATAGGTGGGAAGTGTATCCTGTTTGATCCCACCGGAGAGTTCGCAGGAAAAGTTGCGACAGCCCGGCAACTCGCTTTTGGCCCAGTCGAAATAACCGAAGCGGAAGAAGTCCACTTTCCCTACAAGAACCTGTCAGAGATTGACCTTTATTCGTTGTTAACGCCTTCGCCACAAGTTCAGGGCCCGACTCTGAGAAGCGCGATTAAAAGCCTACGCTTGGCAAAGGCGCTCTTGGCTGGGCATGGCGAATACGCCTGCGAGGAAGACAAGGGGCGAAAAAAGTTCGATATCGATGGAAAAGGACATGTCGAAGTTTTGGAAAATGGCACAATTAGAAAAGCAGGCAATAGCCGTCATGCCCTTTCGATTGCGCAGATTGCCTTGGCAGATCAGATCAACAGCGACCTCTGTGACTTTGACCTGTCGATGCTTGCAGAACAAATCCGATATGAATGTGTTAAGCAAGGTAGCAACAGCGACCATAGCGTCTTGGGAAATTTCGGAAAGCCAGATGACTTCGCGCTTGGCGCCTGCAATCACCTAAATGTGCGCATAGAGACGTATCTGGGTGCCCCCGAACTTGGATGTATCTTCAAGTCCGGCGGCCAAGACATCGCAAGTGTTGTAGAAGACTTTATTGCCGATAATACTCAAAGGGCCTTAGTGGTTTCCTTCCGAGATGTGTCTTTCAAATACAATGCACGTGAGCTGCTTCTGAACGCGCTTGGCAGGCACTTGCTTGAAAAGGCGCGGAGAAATCGTTTTGTGAAAAAGCCGCTGGTGTGTGTCTTGGACGAAGCTCATCAGTTCATTGGGCGGTCAATCGGCGACGAGCAGAATAGCGTTACGCTCGACGCCTTCGGCCTCATAGCCAAGGAAGGCAGGAAATACGGCCTCACCACCGTTATAGCGACTCAGCGTCCGAGAGATGTGCCGCAGGATGTTCTCAGTCAGCTTGGAACTTTGTTTGTCCACAGGCTCACGAATGACAGAGACCGGGAGACCATCGAAAGAGCTTGTGGAGATCTGGATCGCAGTGCCGCAGCTTTCATCCCGTCGCTGTCACAAGGCGAAGCGATCATTGTTGGGCCCGACCTGCCTGCACCTTTGCCGATCCTAATGAGCAAACCCGAAAAAGGTCAGCAACCAGAAAGCCATGGTCCGAATTATCAGATGCATTGGGGCCATCAACAAGTTGACGACGTGATTGATGACTGATTTCGCGACTGCTTGACCTTCAGAAACCTGCAAACTCTGCGCGCGCACCGAATTACTGCTTCGGCGCACCGCGTGGTTGCATCCGGAGTGTTGTGTGAATTGCCGCAAAGGGTCGTTCTACCTACTCTAAATCTCGCTCCATCTTATCATACAGAGATAAATCTCTCTGGATCTGATCGGCGCTGGGGTTTTCGTAATGAAGCAAGCCCCTTTTGCGCCGGAATCCACCAAGCACTTCACACCAATCAGCGCTGATTGCCAATATCCTTTCGGTAGTGTCTTTGAGTAGCTCGGGGGAGAAGTAGCTATTTTCGGCCCCAAGCTCCCTATTTATGAACTCCGTGATGTTCCCGTGACAGATATTATTCCGAAGCCTTACGATTTCCACATCTCTCCGATGCGGCTTGCTCGATTTCAATTTTTCGAAGAAGTCGACTTCATCATTGAAAGCCAGGTATCTCACGTCCATTCCAAGTTCGCTCGCCTGCGAGATGAGTTTGTTGCTCAGCACGCGATATGGAGAAAGTTCGCTCGGGTCGTTCTCCGTGCTGCGATCTAATTGATGAATGGTAATCCGTAGAGAGGCTTCAATTCCGTTGAGAAGCGAAGATAAAGCTGGAACGTATAGCTCCTGGACGTAGGCATCATGGCCTTGCACGAAAAACCAGTGCTGTTCTGAGGCACAAAGGCTTTCGAAGAAGATATTGCGCTCCTTCCAAAATCGCGCGTAGCGTGTGTTTTGGTTGATTATGTAGTCCATCCGCTGCCCGTTGTTGCTAACATTCGATTCGTTGCAAAGGTCAAGATTGCCTTGGAGTTCAGATGAGGGGATGTGCTCTGACCGCGGTGCAGCGCCTCGCTGATAAGTCAACGGCTTCATCGGACCGGGAGCAGGCTTGGTAGGCGCCCCGCCGAACGATCGCTGTGTGCCGTCACTACTCGGCGCCCTTGTCGAGACTCTGCCCGCCATATGCCTCCAGCACCGTCTTGAGGTAGGTCGTTGTCTTGTCAGAGTGCGCGCCAATACCGGGCCAAGCGAACGGAAAGGTTCCATCGGTCACCGACCAATCAATTTCTAACCATAGCATTTTCGCAATAGCCTCAGCCTCAGGTGACACTTTGTCTTCGGGCCAGAGGTCCATGTCCAAAGTTATCCACGCGTCGCCGTCATCATCGACCTTGATGTCAGCGATCAAAGCAGCCAGCCTTTCTCCAACGTTGCTTGCATCATCCAGCAATGCGGCCCGCAACAACAACTCGGCCTTCCTTGCGTCCATGTCCATTGTGAGTGTCATGTCTGTCCTCTCCCTATGGATGAGAGATATGCATGACTTTGCTCGATTAAAGGGCGAACTATTTCTAAGTCCGCTTCGGTGAAGCTGCACTGCGCGACAATTCCCCAACAAGTGGCAGCTCTGGGCCGTAACCAGACTTTTGCACGTGCGCAACGCTGCGCCTTCGTCATTAGCCAGAAGCGGCCCGTTCTGAAGAGACAAGCAATTTCGGCGAAGAGACGAGCGTCCGCTCTTTCGCTGTCTTTCGATAGTTCCTCGGCCAAGCGACATGATTTTTGAACCCTCGGCACCATCACCAAAAGATCTGTCTGTGCCCCTTGGCACACGTCGCCGGTTTCGGGCTTCAAATTCATTGGGACGCAGCTCTAGTGCAGCTGGCCAGCGCGAAACGAACAATTGGACATGAAGCGCATCTTCGAGGCCGGCCTCTATGTCGCGCACCCGCTTCCGGAAACTTCCTATTGCAGTTCCAAACACGGCACAGCTGGGCGTCCAAGCAGGTACTGACCACTCACCTAGTCATCCAACAACCCCTCGGCCCGCATGCTGAAAGCGGCCTGCTCCTTGCCGTATCCGACGATGATGTGATCATGCACGGTGATCTCCATCACCTTGCAAGCGGCAACGATCTTGCGGGTCATGTCGATGTCGGCTTGGCTCGGCTGTGGATCGCCGGACGGGTGGTTGTGACAGAGGATGAGAGCGGAGGCATCGAGCACGAGGGCTGAGCGAAGGACTTCGGTGATGTAAACAGGGACGTGATCGATGCTGCCGCGGGACATGACCTTGTCTCGGATCAATTTGTTCTTCCGGTCCAGCAGAAGCACCCGAAACACCTCAACTCGCTCAAGGACGGCGTTGAGCGCCAGGTAGTCGGTCAGCATTGTCCAGGATTGGAGAACGGTGGTGGCCCGGGCATGCCTGCGCAGGATATCCCGCGCGGCGTCGATTGTCGCGATTTCGGCCTCCGAGAACCCTAGCTGCGGCGGATCGGTGATTTCAATGGGATCGTATCGTGTCATGTCTTCTCCGTTTATTCGAGGAAGGCGAGGATGCCAGTGCTCAAATCACGCCCGCGATGACGAGAGCCGACTGCATAGAACGCCGGCCGCTGACGTCGCAGAGGCCCCGGCGCTGGTCTGGTTCCAAGTCGGTGGTGTGGTCGCAATCTTGCGCCATACAGATTGCGGGCACGGTGCCATCGAAGGCATGATCTTCAAGGAACGCCGAGACCTCAGCGTAGCCTTCAGCAGCAGCCAGCGAGATCAGCTTGGAATGGGAGAGATTGAACATGTGTCGTGTCCTTAAGTTTGGGTGAAACAAATAGAGGGAAGCCGCGTCACAGCGGCCCCCCTCGTGGTTCATGTTTTCAGAAGATGTGGATCGCGCGCGGCTGGAAGCGCTACGGCCCCTCAAGTCTCCCGGCCGCGCTCTTGCTGCGCAGGCGCAGAGTTCAGCCCACCAGAGCGAGTCCGGTGCTCTCAGTGCGTTCTTGGTTGGCGCTCTCAACGAAGGGAATGATCGAGAAGGTCTGACCGCCGCGTTGATCCTCGTTCTGCACGGCGTTGACGCGCAGCTCCCCGTCGGGCGTGTTGATCAGGAGTGAGATGTACTCGTTCTCGGTCCGACTGCTCCGCGCCATCCAGGCCGAGGCCACACGGATCGGAGTGCCGCGCGGCGAGCTGACCTCGATCTGGTAGTCCGGATGGGTCTCCTCGGTCTTGAACGTGTTTTCGACGAGGATGAATTCGAGATCGAACATCATGTTGGCGATGTAGCCGGCGAAGGCGTTGTCAGCATCCATCGCCGTCAGCTCGCCCGAGATCGAGCCTGACTTCATCGTACCCGTCGAGACCAGCGGGATGATCTCATAGTCACCACTTTGCGCCTCCCGAGCCTCTTTCGTCTGCACCGCATTCACGCGGAAAGGTCCGGTGCCGACATCGATCTGCATCGAGACGTAGGGGTTCCCGGTCGTATTGCCGGTCTCGTTCCAAGCCGCACCGATGCGAACCTTGCGGCCCGATGTGTTCACGGCCGTGACGTCATAGTCCGGGCTGCGCTGGGACATTTTATTGCGGGCCTCGAGCTGGATCGCGATGTCGAACCGCGAGGAGTGGATCGTGCCGGAATAGGTTGCAACAGCGGTGTTAACGTTTTTGGTCAGGGTTCCTGCGAACATGGGTCTTACCTTCCTTGAGTTTGCGGGGCCTGACCTTGCGCCAGTGCCCCGGTTTGCTTTCCGACCCCTCATGGGATCGCAAAAACAAAAGCCCGCTTTTCCTTTCACTCCTGCCCGTCATTCCGCCCCGGCTGGGCGATGGCGCACGTTCGCAACACACGCGCCGCCCCCTTGACCGTCAGCAGGTTCTGCCCCTTGATCGGCATGTGAAGAAGTCCTCTTCCTTTCCGTTCAGCCTCTGGCCGGCCTGATCGGTGAGGCCGATTGTGCTGCCATTCGGTCTAAAAATGACGAGATACTATCCCAGACTGTCCTTGACGACGCGGTAACCCTCGTTCGCCCAGTGGACCGTCGCTCCGCCATCCACGGCCGCCTTGATTTCTGCGAGTGTCATTTCTCTCTTCTTCCTGATGTGTTGTTCCGTAAACGCAGGTGATCCCTCAGAACGACCTGGTCGCGTGGAGGTATCGTATGGCCTGACCAATCCTGCGGTCTGGTAGACGCCGAGATGACGAAGTCAGTCCTCTCGAAACATAGCGCCGAGACGTGTAATGGTTCAGGCGGCCTGATCTGATGCACGGCTTGATCCATTGCCCACAATCCGGCCAAGGATCTCGGCGGTCTCGACCCCATCCCCATGCGGGACGAACACCCGGAGCTGGAAGGCGATGAACTCGGTGAAGCATCCGACCGCCTTCAGCCCATCGATCATGCCCCGGTCGGTCCCGTCAATCTCGAGACGGGCCGCGCCCGCGACCCGGCGGCGGGTGAGCGTGAGGCCCCGGCCCAGGTCGACCGGCGCGGTGGAACCGAGCGCCGCCGTCAGCATCTCCTGCGGGGTCTTCGGTGTGCCCACCATGAACCGGGCACGCAGCGCGGCCGCGCCGTCTTCGCTGACGGTCCGGCCGATCATGCTGCCCTGCCCTTCCGGCGTGACCCGATAGATGCGCTCGTTGCCCGAGGGGATGTCTTTCCAGATCGGCAGCAGGAGCCCGGTGAGGAGATAGAGCTTCGTCGTGGTGGTTTTCGGCAGGCTGTCGGCCTCCGCGTCCCAGAAACACAGGAACTCCGGGCGCGCGACCTCCTCCCAGGCCGAAGCCTGGTACTTCCCCTCCTCGACATAGGTCGATCCAGTCGGCCGCATGACCTTGCGCATCAGCGTGACGATCTCCTCGTCATAGATCTGCATGGGCCGCGACGAGATCAGCGCCACACGCCCCGAGGCGCGATTGACCATCGGCAGCTTGTCGTGGTTTCGGTCCATCGCGTCTTCCCCCGCGAGGACATGGACGGGGTCCGTCACCTCGAGCCCGATGATCCGCGTCACTGCCCCAGAGCGCGGGCAGGTCCAGAGGTCTTCTGCAGAGACCTGCTCGATCCTTTCGCCGCGCAGGGTCTCGACCCCGAGATCGAGCGTGCCCGCGGCCCGCGCCCGTTCCGTCTGATCGGCAATCCGGGTCATGAATTCGGCGAAAAGCGCGTTCTGCATATGGATCGGCAGCGCCAGCACCCGGTTCAGGAAACGTTGGATGGGCGGCAGTTCTTCCAGCAGCACCCCTTCCTGATCTATCAGCCGAAGCGCGGTCCAGTCCGCGAAACGCTCGTAGCTCATCGCCCCGGCGCGCCCGGCAGCCAGATCGGCGTAGTAGCCGCGCAGTGCGGCCCGCGCGATCGGGCTTTCGAGATTGTCCTCCTCGCGGAACATGCCCTGCGAGCCGGTCTCGCGCTGGCCCTTGGTGAGAGCCCCCAATTGGTCGAGCCGCCGGGCGATCGTCGAGGTGAAGCGCTTCTCGCCATGGACATCAGAGGTGCACACCCGGAAGAAGGGTGCGCTGACCTGGGCGGAGCGATGCGTGCGGCCGAGCCCCTGGATCGCCGCATCGGCCCGCCAGCCGGGCTCCAGCAGATAGTGCCGCCGCCGTTTCTGGTTCTTCGCCGTCTGAGCGGCATGGTAAGACCGACCCGTGCCTCCAGCATCGGAGAAGATCAGGATGTCCTTCTCGCCCTCCATGAAGGCGCGGGTTTCCGAGGAATTGCTGCTGGCAGATCGCTTCTCGATGAAGAGAGACCCGTCCCGGGATTTCAGCGGCCGGACCGAACGCCCCGTCACCTCGGCCACCGCCTCGTCGCCAAAGGCCCAGAGGATCTGATCGAGCGCGGAGGGGATCGGTGCCAGGGCCATCAACTCCATCATCGCCGCATCGCGCAGGGCTTCGGCCTCGCGCGAGACGACCAAAGCGCCATCTGGGTCGCGAAGCGGCTCCGCCACCATGTTCCCGTCGATCTCGACGAGTTTCTGGGCGTGGATCGGGAATGCCTGTTCGAGGTAACCCAGGACATAGTCGCGCGGGGTCAGCGCGCCTTGCGTCAACTCATCCTCGGGGACCATCGCGTCGAGACGCCGTTTCAGAAGGCTCTCGCCGGTGGAGACCACCTGGATGACGCAGGCATATCCGTCCGCGAGATCCTCGCCGATGGCGCGGATGATGGTCGGGGCCTTCATGCCGAGGAGCAGGTGGTTGAAGAAGCGTTGCTTGGTGCTCTCGAACCGTGACTTCGCCGCAGACCTGGCCGCAGAGGCGTTCGTCTGACCGGAGGCATCGTTGACGCCAGTCGCGGTCAGAGCCGCCTCGAGATTGTGATGGATCGTCCGGAAGGCACCCGCATAGGCGTCGTAGATCTCGATCTGGGACGGCGTGAGCGCGTGTTCGAGCACGTCATATTCCACGCCGTCGAAGCTGAGCGCCCGCGCCGTGTAGAAACCGAGCGTCTTGAGGTCGCGCGCCACCACCTCCATCGCCGCCACCCCGCCGGCCTCCATCGCGGAGACAAAGCTCTCGCGGCTCGGGAAAGGATATTCCGGTCCCTGTCCCCAGAGACCGAGGCGGGAGGCATAGGCCAGATTGTGCACGCTCGTGGCCCCGGTCGCCGAGACGTAGAAGACCCGTGCCCGGGGCACGCCGAGCTGCAAGCGCAGCCCGGCGAGACCCTGCTGGGAGGGTTTGACGCCCCTGCCCGCTTCAGATCCGGCGGCGTTCTGCATGGCATGTGCCTCGTCGAAGGCCAGCACGCCGTCGAACCCCTCGCCCATCCAGTCGAGGATCTGGCCGAGGCGCGTCGTCCCACATTTGCCCGCCGAGCGCAGCGTCGCATAGGTGACGAAGAGGATGCCGTCGCCCATGGAGATCGGCTGGTCGGGCTTCCATTTCGAGAGCGGCTGGATATCTGCGGGCGAACCGCCGAGATCGGTCCAGTCGCGGATCGCGTCCTCAATGAGCGTGGCGGATTTGGAGATCCAGACCGCCTTGCGCCGCCCTGCGAGCCAGTTGACCAGGATGAGCCCGGCGCATTCCCGGCCCTTGCCGCAACCCGTCCCGTCGCCAAGGAAATATCCGAGGCGATAGGCCCGGGCTTGCCTGTCATCGTCGGCACGTGTCATCCGGGTCTGGTCCTCGTCAATCGTGAAGCGCCCCGGCAGGTCGCGTTCGTGGGCGTCGTTCGCCATGACGATGGTCTCAAGCTGGGCCTCGGAGAGATGGCCCTCCTCGATCAGGCGACCGGGCAGCTGCAGGTCAGCAGCGGCGTCGCTCGAAGGCACCGGCGGGGCCACCGAGGCCATGGCGATACTCTCGACCAGCGGCGTGGGATGCTCCTGCGCGCCCGCAATCTCGATCCGCTGAGGACGGTAGCGAGCATAGATGTCGGAGACGGGGGTGTTTTCGCGGGGGGTGTCGAGGGCGGTGAAGGCCAGCGGTACGGCGGCCCGGGCTTTGGGTTTGGAGGTAGAGCTTGCGACACCCCGTCGGCTGCGTACGACGGGAGTCGTGCCCTGACGCGGGATGGCCCGGACCTGTGCACGCGACTGAAGCGGAGCGTCAGATCGGGTCGCGGCGATATCATCGACGATGTGCTGCGCTGCCTCCAGATCGGCCGCAACCGCGCGGACGAACGCGGCCTCCTCCTGCACCTTGTCGAACACCATGAGTTGGGTCTCAACCGTGGTGCCAAGCTTGCGATAGACTTGGCCAGGGATCGTGAGAGCGAGACGCGGCTTCGCGATGGCCGAGGCCCGCGCCCAATGGGCCGCATCCCGCGCCGGCGAAAATCCCGTCGGCATGATCGCCACGAGCCTGCCGCCGGGGGCAAGCCGCTTGGCGGCGCCGATCAGATGCTTTGCCGCGACATGCCTGTCGCGCGACCGATCGACAGAGGAGGCGAAGGGCGGGTTCATCACGATGACGCCCGGAAGATCAGGCGTGGCCAGGAAGTCGTCGATATGCTCCGCGTCGTGGCCGGTCACCTCGACCGCAAAGACCGCCTCGAGAAGGACGCGGCGGAAGGGATCGATCTCGTTGAGCATCGGCTTGCCGCCCGCGCGCAGCGCGAAACCGGCTAGCGCACCGGTGCCGGCCGAGGGTTCGAGGAAGGTCTCACCAGAACGTATGGCCGCAGCGCGCGCAACCAGCGCGGCATAGGGCAAAGGGGTGCTGAATTGCTGCAGGCGGATCTGCTGCTCAGAGCGCCGCGTCTCGGTCAGGAGCCGCGAGGCCAGTAGTCCGGCAGAGCTCAGCGCGTCTTGGCCAGTCCCGTGTACGACCTGCGTGACCGCAGCGGCCTGCATCGCATCATACGCCATGCGCCAGAACCAGGCGCCGGCGGCATCGCTGCCGCCGAAGGTCTCACGCATGTGTCGAGCCAGAGACGAACTTCTGAGCGGTCGGTCTTCGAACTCCCGGGCAACCCGGGCTAGGGCATCCTGAAGCTGCGGTTTCGGTGGGGTGTGAGGTGCAAGGCTTGGGCGACGGTGGGTCATGTCTTCTGTCCTTTGGGTCAGGGTTTGAACTCCAAAAGACAAAAAGCCGCCTTTCTCCTTTCAGGAGGGCGACTGAAGACAAGATGTTTTCAGGAGGATCAGAAGACCCGAACGGCAAAGACCAAGATTGAACGGATCACCCAGATCCGAGCCTGCGCAGCCAGGCCGCGAAGTCGTCCTCGCTCACCTGGGTGGACGCAAGATCTTCCATCATCCGAACACCGATCGCGGGTTCGGGACGGATGGCGATGCCGTTGAGACGCAAAAACGTGAAAGCGGCCACAAAGGCCGTGCGCTTGTTCCCATCGACAAAAGCATGAGCCTTGACGATGCCGAAGGCATAAGCTGCGGCAAGCGAATAGGCATCAGGGGTGCCGTAGCCCGCCCTGTTCAATGGGCGCGCTACGGCGCTTTCGAGAAGGGCGGGATCGCGGGTGCCGGGCGCTCCGCCGTGCCGGGCGATCTGGCGATCATGAATGACGTAGAGGGCGGGCAAGGGCACCCAGACCCATTGGGTCATGCAAGCGCCTGCAGCAGGTCGCGGTTCTCATCCATGACAGCTTCCGCCGCATGCAATGCAGCTTGCAGCTCAGGATTTTCCGTCATGAGTTTCAATCCGCCATCATCCGTGCGCACCGCATAGAGCGTATCGCCCTCCTTGGCATCAAGGAGCGTGAGCATCTCGGAGCTGAGCGTCATAACAGCGGAATTTCCGACTTTGCGAATTTTGGCTTCGATCATGGGAGACCTCATGTGTTATACAGATGTATATACGGCGCCACCCAAAAGTCAAGATTTGGAGAGATCGCGTGGGCCGCCAGTTTGGCTACGCAAATGCTCATCGATACCTTTGTCCAAGAGGTTGCCCAGCTCTTCGGGCATGTCGGCCACATCACAAGCAACTTGCGCGGTTTCAGTTGCTCGAGCCTGCGATCTCGCCGGGCGCACATTCTCAAGTGCGTCCTGAACATTGGGGTCACACCGGGTGTCACATGCTTCGGGATCGGGTGTCTTGGCGGGCATCGTTCGCTCTCCTTGGGCTCGAATAGACGTATCTCATAGGCGTTGCACTTCCAAATTTGGGGTTGTCTGCCGGACATGCCCGTTCCCAGTATGACCGGCAGGTCTCACGACCTCGCCCCGCTGAAAAACTCCGCCAAGACCGGGCTCGCCGTACTCTTCGCCGAGCTAAGACGCTCCGATCCGGCCAGCGAGGCCTTCGACAGACGCACGAGACCGCCGGTTTCCTCGATGCGGTAGCACCGGCGTTTTTGTCCTCCACGCCGGTAATGGGTGGCGGTCACGATCTGGCAGGTGCTGCCGTCGTTCAGCGTGACCGGCGTGGCGAGCCGGATCTTGTCGCCTTCCGCGTAGTCCGGGATCGCCGCCCAGTCCCGGCAGCGCTTGCGCCAGGCATGGGCGTAGCTGTCGGGATCCTTTAACTCGGACAATAGGGCCAGAAGGCTGACGGGCGCCCGCGACTCCACTGGGCCGGAAGCTTCCTCCATCTCCTTGTAGCCCCAGCAGCCATCGTCGTAGCGCGTCAGGAAGACGGCCCCGAAGGTGATCGACCCATCAGCATCCGTGACATAGGTCGCATCTTCGACCGGCGAGCCGTCGACATTCACGAACTTGGCAGCGGCATACCAGGTCGAGCCGACCTTGCAGGCCTTGAGCAGCAGCGTCCTGTGCGTTTCCGTTTCGAAAGTGCATAGTCGTTCAATCTCTTGCTTCTCGTCCGCGTAGCTCTTCACGCGGCGGTCGGGGTAGAAGAGCCAGCCCAGTATTCCACCCACCCGTCGTCGCCCACGATGTGCGCATAGAGAGGCACCCCGT
>JAYZLL010000033.1:0-3295 GCA_036154315.1 Pseudomonadota bacterium | reverse complement strand
CTGCCTCGGCCGCCGCGCGGGCGATGGCCTTGGACTTGTTCACGGTTTCCTGAAACTCGGCCTCCGGGTCGCTGTCGTAGACGACGCCGCCGCCGGATTGGATGTAGAGCTTGCGGTCCTTCAGGACAGCGGTGCGCAAAGCGATGCACATATCCATGTCGCCCATCGCCGAGAAATAGCCCACGCCGCCGCCATAGACGCCGCGTTTCTCAGGCTCCAGCTCGTCGATGATTTCCATCGCACGCACCTTGGGCGCGCCCGAGACGGTGCCTGCGGGCATGCCGGCAAGGAAGGCCGAGAGCGCGTCGTGGTCTTCGGACAGCTCGCCGATCACGTTCGAGACGATGTGCATGACGTGGCTGTAGCGTTCGACGATGAATTCCTCGGTCGGGCGCACGGTGCCGATCTTGGCGACCCGG
Organism: Pseudomonadota bacterium; assembly: GCA_036154315.1. Taxonomy (GTDB): domain Bacteria; phylum Pseudomonadota; class Alphaproteobacteria; order Rhodobacterales; family Rhodobacteraceae; genus Maritimibacter. The sequence goes on along the minus strand of JAYZLL010000033.1, from coordinate 2,876 downwards.
CCCACGTCGTTGCGCCCCAGATCGAGCAGCATGAGGTGTTCGGCCAGTTCCTTTTGGTCGGCCAGAAGGTCCTCTTCCAGCGCCTTGTCCTCTTCCGGTGTCGCGCCACGGGGGCGGGTGCCTGCGATCGGACGGATCGTCACCTCGCGCCCGAAGACGCGCACGAGGATTTCTGGGCTCGCGCCGATGACCTGAAAGCCGCCGAAGTTGAAGAAGAACATGAAGGGCGAGGGGTTCATGCGCCGCAGCGAACGGTAGAGCGCGAAGGGCGGCAGGGGGAAGTCCTGCGTCCAGCGCTGCGAGGGGACGACCTGAAAGATGTCGCCTGCACGGATGTATTCCTTGGCCGTCTCGACGGCGGCCAGATAGTCGTCATGGGCGAAGTTCGACACCGGCTCGCCGATATCGGCAGCCTCGCCCAGATCGTGGCTGGTGGCGGGCTGGCGCTCGAGATCGCGCAGCGCGTCCTGTACCCGTTCGGCGGCCTGTGCGTAAGCCGCCTTGGCCGACAGGCCCGAAGACTGGAACACGGGGGAGACGAGGATCACCTCGCCCTTCACGCCGTCCAGCACCGCCACGACCGACGGGCGGATCATCACCGCATCGGGCAGACCGATGGGGTCCGGGTTCACGTTCGGCAGATGTTCGACCAGGCGGATCATGTCGTAGCCGAGATAGCCGTAAAGACCGGCGGAGGCGGCGGGCAGATCGTCGGGCAGGGCAATTTCGCTTTCCGCTAGTACCGCCCGCAGGCTGGTCAGCGGGTCTTCCGCCACATCCTCGAACGCGTCGGGATCGAACCGGGCCTGACGGTTGATCCGGGCCTTGGTGCCGTTGCACTGCCAGATCAGGTCCGGTTTCATCCCGATGATCGAGTAGCGCCCGCGCACCTCGCCGCCCGTCACCGATTCCAGCATGAAGCTGTCGGTGCGCGCCTCGGTCAGCTTGAGCATGAGCGAGACGGGGGTGTCGAGGTCGGTGGCGAGCCGGGTGTAGACGATCTGGTTCGCACCGGCATTCCAGCCGGTCTCGAAGGCGTCGAAGGACGGGATCAGGGCCATGTTTCAGCTCACGGGAAGTTGGCGTGGACGGCGTTGATCATCGCCTGATCCAGCGTGACGCCCGCGTCGTTTTCCAGCGCGGCGGCAAAAGCATCCTGCACGTCCGCCGCGATCTGCTGCGACATCTGGGTCGAGAAGCTGCCTTTGACCTGACCGGCCTCGGCGCTGTTCTGATCGGGCGCGTTGATGGCGTTGAGGCCGATGATCACCACCTGACCGTCACCCGGGACGACCTGCCACGCGCCGTCTTCCATCGAGAAGACGGTTTCGATCATGGTCGCAGGCGCGCCCTGAATGAAGGCGGTGCGCGCGATGTCCTCTTCCAGCACTTCGGTCAGCCCGACGGTGGAGGGGGCTTCGGCGCCGCTTTGGAATTCGGGGATCAGCGCCTCGGCACGGGCGACGAGTGCGTTGGTCAGCGTCTGGGATTCCCAGCCCGCAAGAACCTCGTCCCGGACGTCTTCGAGGGGCTGCAGTGCGGGCGGCGTGACTTCGTCGAGCCGAAGGGCAAAGATCGAGCCGTCTTCCAGTTCCGTGACCTGTGGGAAGTCGTTCTGGCTCGCCTCGGCGGCTGCTTCGCGGAACGGCGCATAGGCGGCGATGCCGTCTTCGAGGCCAGCGTAGTAGCCGATGGTGTCGATGGTCATCAGGCCGTCATCGCCCAGTTCCTCGAGCGTCGCGCCGCCCGCCATCATCTCGTCGATCTCGGACGAGCGGGTGCGCACAAGACGGCGCGCCGCGTCAGCGGCGTATTCCTCGAACAACTGATCGCGCACCTCTTCGAAGCTGGTTTCCTGCGCCGAGAGGATCGCGTTCATCCGGTAAAGCGCCGGGCCGAGGCTGCTGTCGATCGGTCCGACGACGCCGGGGGCGTCGAGTGCGAAGATCGGCTCGCCCGCCGCACCCAGAGCGCGCTGGGTCATTTCTCCCAGATCCACGTCGGACAGCGACAGGCCGCGCGTTTCGACTTCCTGATCGAAGGTGGTTTCGCCCGCTTCGATGCGGTCGGCGGCGGCTTGCGCCTCTTCCGCCGAGCCGTAGACGAGCCGTTCGACCAGACGCCGCTCGGGCTGCTGGAACTCGTCTATCCGCTGGTCGTAGAGCGCCTGAAGCTGGGTGTCGTCCATCGGGATTTCGTCCAGCACATCCTCGGGCTTGAGCCAGCCATAGGTGATCTGGCGGGTCTCGGGCGTGGTGAAGGCATCGGGGTTTTCGTCGTAATAGGCCTGAAGGTCGGCCTCGGTCGCCTCCGGCAGCGGCTCTTCGAGAGCGGCGCGGGTCACGGGCGCCCAGACGAAGTCGCGGGTCTCACGGGCCCAGCCATAGAGCGTGTCGGTATAGGTCGCGGGCATGCCCAGATCCTGCGTGACGGCGCCTGCGAGGATCGTGCGCGCCACTTCGAGGCGCAGGGTCTCTTCGAATTCGCGGGCGGTCAGGCCGGATTGCTCCAGAACGAAATTATAGGTGTCGCGGTCGAACTGGCCGTTCGGGCCCTGAAAGGCCGGGATTTCAGTGACCTGCGAGGCGAGATTCTGATCGCCCACCGACAGCCCGAGGCGGTCGGCTTCGTTCTCGACCGCGGTAATCGCGATGACGCGCGACAGCACGCGCTGATCGAGACCGAAGGTCTGCGCCTCGGCGATGGTGAGGCGCTGGCCGGTCTGCTGCTGCCACGATTGCAGCTCGGCGTTCAGCTCACGGAAATAGGCGGAGGCGTCGATGTCGGTGTCGCCGACGCGGCCGATCGACTGCCCGGAACTGCCGAAGTTGACCGAGCCGAAGCCGATCAGTCCGACCATGACGAGTGCCATGATA
>JAYZLL010000032.1:0-25602 GCA_036154315.1 Pseudomonadota bacterium | reverse complement strand
TCGGGACCGGGCCAAGGTCGCCCAGGCGAGGGGCGCCCTATACCTTCGTCACCACCGAGCAGTTCCTAGTTTCCTTCGGGCTGGAGAGCCTTCGCGATCTTCCCGATCGGGAACAGTTGGAGGATGCGGGATTATCCCACATGAGCAAGTAGCGATTGATGCTGTTTCGGATGAAGAGTTGGCTGAACTCTAGTCGCTTAGTTTAACACCCTTGTTCTTGTAGATGCGCCAAAGCCCCAGACGCTTGATGCGATACTCGACAAGTTCAGGGGAGGTGCCAAACCATGCCGCAATCTCAGCGGCAGACTTTCCCGCGGTGATCTGGGATCTGACCTCGACCTCCGGGAGCATAGTTGCTGAAGCGAGGTAGAACGCATTGTGCTCTTCAATACTATCGTAAGTCCGACCGAACGCGTTGGCGACTTTTGCAATCCGGGTCAGCTTGTGACCAAGGAGGATATGCCAACACTCTTCAAGATATGTAACTTTCTGACGTTCCGGTGTGTGGCTGTCGTTCCGCAGGATTGCCCACCTATCCTCTGTAATGTCGAGAGGAATGCTCATGGCTGACCATTCGCGACCGCCTGCTCCGAGCAAGAACTTAGCGCACTCGGCACCAAGGCCGTGAACATCGGAGACGGTGTAAACATCCATTCGGGAAATACGCCCAGTGCTGTCGGTCATCTGACCAGAAGAACACCTCCGGTTCTGAGCTACTGGATTTTGCAATGAAGACCCGCAGACCTCCAGCGGAGGTTCTTCGGTTTGTTTGGAACCCAACCAGCCCTCCGCCTCGGAGGGACCCAATACCACGCCAGACTTCAGAAGGAGAATTCAGATGGCAGGCAAAGGCAAAGGCGGGAACTATCGCAGCGCGAAATCGGGGCGCTTCGTGACGACAAAGCATGGCAGGGCGAACCCGGGTACGACCGTTCGAGAAAAGTGAGTTTGCCTCTCGTCCAGAGAACGTGTTAGCCGGGCTTCATTTTGATGTACGGAAATTCGCCGTACACTTGAAATGTACGACGATATGCCGTACATGTCTGCATGTGAGCGGCGTCTTGCCGCTTGACGTCGTTTCGAACCAAGGAGGCAACCATGTTGGCGTTTGAGGATTGCACTGTCGCTGTCGACGAGCCCAAGAGCGCTCGGTTGGAAGCGCGTACACAGCCCTCGGTGAAGGATGCGATCAGTCGCGCAGCAGCCTTGAGTGGTGTAGAGGTCAGCTCCTTTGTTGTGAGCGCTGCATACAAGGCCGCGCAGACGACGATTGAGGCTCACAAGTTGACGGCGTTGGAGAGCGAGGCGGATCGTGCTGCGTTCTTTGGCGCTCTTGAGAACCCTCCGAAGCCGAACAATCGGCTTAAGCAGGCTTTTGCATTGCGCGAGACACTGATCGCGAATGCCGACTGACGCCGCCGTAGACACCAAGTTCACAATCGAGCCGTTCGATGCCAAGAGCCAGGATCGAACGGCTTTTTCCTGTGGTGTACCTCAAATCGACAATTACCTGAAGCTGACGGCAAAGAAGGGGTCGAAGGCTGATGTCGTCCGGATCTGGGTCGTGCTCGACGAGGACCGCAAAACCCTTGGGTTCTACGGAATTAACATGCATGCCGTCGTCGCGGAGGACATGCCGGAAACGCTGGCCAAGAAAGCACCGAGGCACGGCGTGCTCCCCGCCGCGTTCATTTCCATGATAGGCGTCGATCAAACGATGCAGGGAAAGGGCTTCGGCAGCGCATTGCTTGCTGATGCGCTCAACAGGATTGGTCGCGTCTCAGACGAAATCGGAACCTGTGCTGTCGTTCTCGATGTGTTCGACTGCGGAAACCCCGAAACAGTTGCACGCCGAAAAGCATACTACGAATCCTTCGGCTTCATTCCATTGCCAGATCAGGCTTTGCGCCTGTTTATGCCGATACAAACCGTGCGGGCATTGTCGGGCTAAGAGTTCACGGCATGAAGCACCGATCTTGTTTCGCAGTCATATCGGAACGACGATCAGGATTCCCTTAGGGAAACGATTGAACTACGTGCTTGTTGAAAGACTCATTATAACGAATTGTCGCTGCTACGGACCAGTTGAGGCAAGCGCGAGGTCGTGCCCGGGCTGGGTCACTGGTCGCATAAGAAGCTCAACAATCGCGCCGAGAACAGCCATTCACCTTTCCGAAAGCGGGAGCGCGTGATGCAGAGTCATCGCTCGCCAGGCGGCCTGCAACGCTTCGTATCCATCCATTCAGCCGTCCGTAATTGTTTCTCCGTTCCAGCTCGCCGACGCGCCGCCCTGACCATTGGCTACCACCGGATGGAAGCTCTCCGCACGTGGAAAGTAGCAGCCAGCATTGCCTAAGACCGTCATTTACGGGCTTACTAGCCAACCCTTCGGTTAATGTGACAACACCCACCGCAGGATGGGTCAACGATCACGTCAGCTCGTCGATGCCTGCGGTCACGCCACTGATCAGGTTCGCCCGCATCAGTCGCTGTGCGAAGGTGCCGCGCGGGATTGAAATTTGCGCCAAGGCGTCGCGCCGCTGGCTCTCAATCTGTTTTGTCGAGGCAATTGCGCCCGCGGGTGTGACCGGTTTGAACTTGATCCGGGTGCCGGGACGCGCCTGCGCCAAAAGATCGGTCCAGGCGAGCGGAACGGTCGCGATCTTCGGATACCCTCCAGTCGTCTGATGGTCGGCCATAAGCACCGTGGCGACACCATCGCCAGCCACCTGAATCGACCCGCGCATCGCAGGTTCCGACGGGATCGACAGCGCATCCTCAAGATCGAGCAGAGGGCCCTCAAGTCGCAGGCCCATTCTGTCGAAAGCTGGCGATACCCTAAATGTTTCGGTCTCAAAGGTATGGCGGGCGGCTGCGGTGAACTGTGCTTCCTGAGGTCCGATCACAACCGGAACGTCGAGGCGTTGCTGCGGATGGATCAGGGCTTCCGATGTGGCAATCTCGCCCTCGCGTTCCGGCGTTGAATGGGCATCTTTGACGTGCAGGATTTGCCCTGCGGTCAGCGGCCCGCCACCCAGGCCCGAAGTGGAATGCGTGGCAGCATGGCCAAGCCAGCACGCTGTGTCCAAGGCTCCTGCAAATGCGAGCGTCGCCCAATTGCCTGATCGTCCGGGCTGTACCCGCAGGGTTTGGCCGGCATGCAGGGTCCGCACGGTCCACGAGGGCAGGCGCGTTCCGTCGTGATCAAAGGTAAAGTCCCCGCCGCAGAGTGCGAAACTGACCGTTCCGCTGCGGCATTCAAGCGACAGGCCGCCCATCGATACCTCGACCGCCGGAGCGTCGCGGTCGAGGCCAAGCGCCGCCAATGCCGCACCGTGGCTGAAACGGTCCATCGCGCCAGACGCTGGCACACCAAAACGCATCAGGCCTGCGCGCCCCAAATCCTGGATCGTGACAAGGGGACCTGCATGGATCACCCGCAGTACGGCGTCAGTCATGGCGGGCTTCCTTCGCCACGGCAAGGGACGCGGCGCCGATCTGGTGAAATTCCACGCGGTCGCCCACATCGAGGAGGAATGGCCGCTCGGAACGGCTGGACAGAATTTGCGTCGGAGAATGCCCAATGATTGACCAGCCCGTGGGCATGGTCAGTGTGGTGACAAGGCACTGATTGCCCGCGAAGATCACGCTTCCCGCCGGTACGTCCCGCACCGCTGCGGGCTTGCGCGGCACCTGAATGGCCTCCGGCACACCGGACATATAAGCGTACCCCGGTGCAAAGCCGTACATGCGCACGGTGAAGGTGCCAGCCAGAAACGCGGTGCGAAAAGCCTCCTCGGTCATACCGCGCGCTGCGGCGACTGCAGCGAGATCCGGCGCAACGGCAGGGTCGAAACACACGTCTACTGCGCGCAGTGTGCCGCTGTTCGTCACGGCTGTCATACCTGACAAGAGCGTGCGCAGGTCGGCCTCGATCTGGTCGTGGTCCGTTTCAAGCGGGTCGAACACGACGAGGAGATTGACGAGCGCGGGGATGACTTCGCAAAGCCCCTTGGGGGCTGCCGCGCAGATGCAGCGATCGGCTGCGACGATTGCATCGCTGACGTCGTGTGAGGTGGTATCGCTGTAGGTGAGAAGCAGGGCGCGGTCACCGACCGGCCGAAACGCCGGCAGCTTGGCTGTGTCGTTCTGAGTCATGTGGTCTCAAGGGGAAACAAAAGGTTCGATGTCGACGCCGTTTCGCTCAAGCGCGCTGCGCAGGGCGCGCGCGACGGCTATTGCGCCGGGGGTATCGCCGTGGATGCAGACCGAATGAGCCACCAAGGGGATCGGTGCGCCGTCCATCGTCGGCATCGCGCCGGTTTCGAGCATTGTAAGAAGTCGGGTCACGATCAGATCGGGGTCATGTAGAACGGCGCCGTCCATCGCCCGCGGCGCAAGTTGCCCAGTCGCAAGATAGGCGCGGTCCGCGTAGATCTCGGCCCAGGTCGGATGACCTGCGGCGCGGGCCGTGCGGTCGAGGACGGTTCCCGATATGGCGAGCAAGGGAAGCGCGGGGTCAAAGGCGCGCACCGCTTTTAGAATGGCGCTGGCCGTCACCTCGTCCGCTGCGGCGAAGTTGGCCAAGGCACCGTGCGGCTTGACGTAGGCCACTGTTGCCCCTGACAAACATGCGGAGCCAATCAAAGCTCCGATCTGACTGGCCACCATGCGGGTGATCTGCTCCGGGCGCATCGGAATGACCCGACGCCCGAAACCGGCGCGGTCCTCGTATCCCGGATGAGCTCCGATCACGACGCCGCGCCGCGCTGCCTCGGCCGTTACGTCGGTCATGGTATCGAAGTCGCCCGCGTGACCGCCACAGGCGATATTGGCGCTGCTCACGATATCGAACATGGCCAGATCGTCCGCCATCGTCCAGGGGCCGAACCCTTCGCCAAGGTCGGCATTCAGGTCGATCTTCATGTCTCCGGTCCTTCCGACCTATGGCTTACGGCCCGTGCCGGACAAGCTGTGCAATTCCCGGTGCAGCGGATCGCATTCCGGCCCGCTTCCGCCTTTGAATATTGCATGCTGGTCCGGCCCTCACCTGGCCGGTCCGTGTCGGGATGTGCCCGTATCTGTGACATCACAGCAGTTCGTCCGCCGTGGCCTGCCGACCCGAAGGCACGCCAAGAAGCGTTGTGCGATACAGGACGCGAGGCACGTTGATGTCGTAGTCCGCAAGCGCGAGGTGCTGCGTGCTTTCGTTGTCCCACATCAGAAGGTCGCCTACCTGCCAGCGGTGGCGGTATGTGTATTTGTGCTGGGTCGTATGGGCGAACAGGAACTGCAGAACCGCTTCGCTTTCATCCGGCGCAAGTTCGACGATCCGCGACGTGGACATTTCGTTGACGTAAATGGCTTTTTTGCCGGTCACTGAATGCGTGCGCACCACAGGATGAACGATCGGGGGCGTCCGCTTGCGGGCCTCGTCCAGATCGGTACGCCCCTGGTTCTGCTTCGATTGCGCGATGTCGTGAATCGCAGTCAGCCCTTCGAGAAAGTTTCGCATCGTCGGCGATAGATCTTCGTAGGCTTGGTAGCTGCTGGCAAAAAGCGTATCGCCGCCCTTGGGTGGCAGCGTTTCGCTCCGCAGAAGCGATGCTTTTGCGGGCTGTTGCGTGATCGACAGGTCTGAATGCCATTGTTGGCCGACCGTTTGCTTGCGTCCGCCGACGACATCGTTGGCGACGCGCAGGATTTCAGGGACGTCGGGGTCGCGGAATTTCGGGATCGAGGCGTGATCGTCAAGTGCGCCGAAACGTCGGGAAAAGGCGACGTGGCTTGCGTGGTCGAGCGTCTGTTCGCGGAACAGAAGCACAGAATAGGTACTCCAAGCGTCCTTGATCGTTTCAAACGTCTCGTCAGAGATGGGCGCGCTCAGGTCGACACCGCGGATTTCGGCGCCAAGCGACGCGGCGAGGGGGAGGATTTCCAGAGTCATGTCAGGTCTCACTTTAGTTGGCCCGAGGTCGATGCGGCGCAGTGACAACCGCTTCGGACAAGAGCCGATTTTAGAACTGACCCGACCTTACGAGCGGCTATTCTGAAGTAGAAATTGTAAGATTTTATTGATTAAGAAGAAAATCTGATTAATCGACCTCTGGCCCAATCAGTCTTACGCCGCGCGGCAGGCGTCGAGCGTCGAGCCCGCCTTTGAACTCGGCATAGAAGAGTTTCGACACCGGTGAGATCGCGCGCATGCGGCGCGACATCAGGTAAATCTGGCGCGACTGACGCGGGTTGTTCAGCTGGCGCACGGCAAATCCTTCACGGCGCGCGCGGGCAGCCACAAGGGCCGGGACGATCGAATAGCCGCCGATGATCGGCAAGAGGGCAAAGAGCGTGGTCGTACTGGACACTTCGTCAGTCCTCGATGCGCCTGAAAGGGTCGCAAACTGCTCCGACAGAAATGCACCGACTCCGGTGTCGGGTGTAAACGACACGAATCCCGTTTTCGGGAGATCGGCCCAATCGAGTGGCGAGGGGTCCTTGGCCATCGGATGTTGCGGGTCGCAGACACACATGTAGTCATCCGCCACGACCGGCTCATGATCGAGTTCCGGTCGCTGACTGAACCGGGCGGCGAGGGCAAAATCGACCTCTCCGGACAGAACCATATCTTCCAGATGCTCGGCGTTACTGTCGCTCAGAACCACTTTGATCTCGGGATTGCGTTGCTTGTACCTTCGGATCGTGTCGGCGAGAAGAACTTCGATCAACGATGCCGCCGCGGCGATCTTGAGCTCGCCGCGCTGCCCCTGAGCCATAGCCCGAAGATCGCTGATCGCGCCGTCAAAACGAAGCAGGACGCGTCGGGCTTCTGGAAGAAGGTGGTGACCTTCAGCTGTCAGGGACACGCGTCGCGTCGTCCGGTCGAACAGCCGTGTGCCGGTTTCGGTTTCGATCTGGCGGATCGTTGCGGTCAGGGCAGACTGCGTTATGGCAAGCGTCTCGGCGGCTGCGGTAAAGCTTTCATGCTCGGCGACGGCGATGAAGCTTCGAAGATGCCGTATGTTCACCACTTTCGACATGTCATTGCTCCTGTTGAATCGTGCCGGTATTGAATGGCGCCGGTCAAACCGTTCATATGCGCCCGCTCGCCAACGGCAGAGTAATTGTGAGCCTTTGACTCATTAAGTGGTGCGCTTTCCAGTTTGTCTCTATGAAGCCGGCCCAATACGCTCAGTTCTATTGTTTCATCCTCTCGAAACAAGAACCAAAAAAACAGCTTCCGCGGGAAGCGACTTCAACAGGAAGGACCGACTTTGAAATACCTACTCGCTTCAGCGGCCTTGACGCGCCGTCATGCTTTCGGACTCTTCGCCGTGGCTGGCCTAACACTGGGCGCCGGTATGGCCACCGCTCAGTCAGAGACCGACGTTGTCATTGCAGGCTCGTCTTTGGGAGGCTCTTGGTACGCCTTGTCGACCGGGATTGCGGAAGTGCTCAACCGCAATTCAGATCTGCTTCAAGCCACGTCTTCGGTCGGTGCTTCGGTCGAAAACGCGCACTTCGTTGCGCAGGGAGAGTACGAGTTCGCTTTCACCCTCACCGATATTGCCAACTACGCCTACAACGGCGGCCGTGAGTTTGAAGAAGCTTACCCGGACCTGCGCGCCGTGCTGTCTGGTCAGACGCTTCCCACGCATCTGATCGTCGCGGCAGATTCCGACATTACAAGCTATGCCGATCTGGGGGGCAAGCGCGTCGCGATGGGGCCTCCGGGTGGGGGCACCGCGCTCGTCGCGGATGCGATCCTCGAGGCGGCTGGCGTCGGCACCGATTTCCGCCCGTTCTATCTGTCGCACTCCGAGGGCAGCGCTGCGCTGCGTGACGGTACGGTCGATGGGCAGATCTATACGGCGGGGTCCGGATCGCCGGGCATCGTGGAGCTTGCGACGACATACGACGTGCGGTTTGTCCCGGTCGAAGACAGCTTGATGGAGGCGGTTCTTTCCGAGCACCCCTACTGGTCCGCAGGTGACATCGCCGCCGGAACCTATGGTCAGGAAATGGACGTGCCGACTGTCACGGCCCGTGCCGTGGTCTTGACCCGCGCAGATGTCGAAGATGCAGTGGTGTCGGACTTCCTCACTCAGTTCTTTGAACATCACGACGACCTCGTCGCAGTCCATTCCGTGGCGAACCAATGGACGCTGGATGGCGCGATGTCGGGCATTTCGCTCCCCCTGCATCCCGGGGCGATTGCCTATTACGAAGCGCAAGGGCTAGAGCCGCCCGCAGCACTTCTCCCCTGATAGCGTATGACCGCCGGCCCCTGTATGGGGGCCGGTAGACGACGCGGGCTCGAGATCTGTATCGCCCGCGTGAAAGGCCAGTTCCATGACAAGCTTCCTGAAAATGCTCTCGCCGCGCACCATTGCTTTGACACTGGTGTCGTCGCTCTTCGTCGCTTTCCATCTTTGGGTGCTTCTGATCTATCCGATCCCGGGCCATCAGCTGCGTGCGGTGCACCTTGGTTTCGCCCTGACGTTGGTGTTCCTCTACGCGGCATTCGAGGTGAAGGAAGACGATCCGCGCTGGCGCGGGCATGTGCGTCGGCTTGTGAACGTGGCCTTGATTGCCGCGTCCGTGGCCAGCATGGCCTACATCTACCTGAATTACTTTGATCTGATCCGCCGTGCCGGTCGCGCCACTGACCTAGACATATACATCGGCATCGCTGCGTTGGCGGTCACAATCGAGGCCGCGCGACGGACCACGGGCTGGGCGCTGCCGCTTATCGCCATCGTGTTCATTCTCTATGCCCTCGTCGGTGGCTACTTTCCTGAGCCGTTCAATCACCGGGGGATCAGCCTGTCGCGGCTTGTCTATATGCAATATCTGACGATGGACGGGCTGTTCGGTGCGCCGCTTGGAGCGGCAGCCTCGGTTGTTTTCTTCTTCCTCGTCTTTGCCGCTTTCTTGCAGGAAACCAAAATCGGGGACTTCTACATTTCGCTCGCCAACGGCATGGTCGGTGCGCGTCGGGGTGGCGCGGCAAAGGTCGCAGCGGTTGGCAGCGGATTTCTTGGATCGGTTTCCGGCTCGGCGGTGGCCAATGTCGTCACGTCGGGGGTGTTCACGATCCCCATGATGAAGCGCACTGGCTATTCAACCAGTTTCGCAGGGGGGGTCGAAGCGGTCGCCTCGACCGGTGGTCAGCTGATGCCGCCAGTGATGGGCGCGGCGGCATTCGTCATGGCGGACATGATGGGCATCCCCTATTCGCAAATCGTGCTCGCCGCGATTATCCCTGCGCTTCTGTACTACGTATCTCTTCTGATCACCATTGACCTCGAAGCCGCGCGGCTTGGCATCTCTGGTGTGCCCAAATCCTCTCAGTCAAAACTTCGGGTCGTGCTCAGAGCCGACTGGTATCTGCTTTTGCCGATCGGCGTGCTGCTGGCGGGATTGCTCTATTTCGGGTGGTCGCCCAGCCTGTCGGCTATACTCGCAACCGCCTCGATCCTTGTGATCGCCGTGGTCGTACCAAAAAACCGGATCGGATTTTCCGGCTTCTTTGCGGCGATCCGTAGTGCAGGCAAGGACGCTCTGGTCATTGCAGCGGCGACGGCCGCGGCGGGTATCATCATCGGCGTTATGAGTGTGACCGGACTTGGAATGCGGCTGAGTTCCATCCTGATCGACCTCGCGGGGGACAACCTGCTCCTGCTACTGTTTCTGACCATGATCGCCTCGATCGTGCTTGGTATGGGGCTTCCCACCACCGCGGCCTACGTCATGCTCGCGGTGCTGGTCGCGCCAGCCTTGGTTGATATGGGGGTGACGCCGCTGGCCGCACATTTCTTTGTGCTTTACTTCGGTATCCTGTCGTCGATCACGCCACCGGTGGCGCTCGCGTCTTTCGCGGCGGCGACGATGTCGGGAGGCTCGCCGATGAAGACCTCATTCGCGGCGGTGAAAATCGGCTTGATCGCCTATATCATTCCGTTTGTGTTCGTGGTGCATCCCGAGTTCCTGTTGATCGGGGCCACTCCATGGCTTGCACTCAAACTTGTGACGGCGTTGGTGGGACTTTACGCTCTCGGAGGTGCGGTGAGCGGCTTCGCCTATGGCCGCGTGCTTGGCTGGCCGCTTCGCGCCGTGCTTGCCGGGGCTTCGATCTGCTTGATCCTGCCGGGGCTATGGACGGATCTCGTTGGCCTGATTGTCTCGGCGGCATTTCTGGGCGCAGCAATCAGGAGCCGGGAAGGGGTGAAAGCCGAGGCCGGTTCAGCATGAGGCAAATTGCTGTTCACGATCGGCAAAAATCTGTTGGACCAGCTTGTAGAACGTAGAAGCCGCCGGCCCAAGATCAACATCGTTGCGACGGGCGACGCCCAGCTGACGCACGGCCAGGTCCCCTTCAATGGGCACGCTTGATACGCCCTCAAGGTTAAGCGTTGCCTGCACGCTGGAGGGCAAGGTCGTGACCCCCAGACCGCGTCGCACCATCGACACGGCAGTCGCCACATACTCGACTTCGAAATCCGGTTCGAGATGCAGCCTGCTTTCTAGCATGGCGCGCTCGGCCGATCCGGTGCTGATCCTGATTTGCGGGAAGCGTCCTAAATCTGTCCAGGTGACGCTGTCCTGATCAAGCGGGTGTCCGATCGGCACGATAAGGTTGAGCCGGTCGTTCACGATCGGGGTCCACTCCAATTCAGGTTCGGGTCGGATGAAACTCCCGAAGCCAAGCTCGCACTCGCGTCGCTTTACCGAGGCAAAAACTTCTTCGTTCTTGCGTTCCATGAGCACGAGATCGACACCGGGGTAGGTTGCGCGAAAACGAGCAAGAACCTCGGTCACGTAGGTCGAGGCCATTGAGGGCAGGGCGCAAAGCACGATCTTGCCGCGTTTGCCTGAGCCAACATCCTGAATGTCCCTATAGGCTTGTTCAAGCTGTCCGAGTGGCCCGCGTAGTTTTCCATCAAGCTCGACACCGGCATCGGTCAAGCTACAGCGCCGTGTCGTTCGTTCAAAGAGAGGCACGCCCAGGTCCGCTTCCAGTTGCCGGATCATGGCGGAAAAAGAGGCTTGCGTGACTGCCAGTTCATCAGCTGCCTGAGTGAAGGACAGTGTTCGCGCGGCGATCGAAAAAGCCTTGAGCTGGCGATACTTGATATTCACAGCGTCATCCTAAGAAACAGCGTCTAATTTCAATTTTACTTTATGACTGGCCGCGTCTCTAAACTAGAGGAAACTTACGTAAATGATGGAATAGACACATGAAAACGGCAAAGACGAAACGTCAACGGTTGCGCGCGTTGGTCAATGGCGACGGGATCGTGATTGCACCGGGATGCGGGGATGCGCTTGGCGCGCGGCTGATCGAGAAGGCCGGTTTTGATGTGTGTTACATGTCGGGCTATGCCGTCGAGGCGACGCATGGCACGCCGGATGTCGGCCTGCTGACCCTGTCTGAAATGGCGGGTCGTGCAGCCCAGATCTGCGAGGTGACGAACCTGCCCCTTATCGCGGATGCGGACACGGGTTTCGGCAACGCGATCAACGTGGTGCGAATGGTGCGTGAATACGAACGCGCCGGCGTGGCGGCGATCCAGCTGGAAGATCAGGCCCTGCCCAAAAAATGTGGTTCCATGCCCGGAAAAGCGGTGATTTCTACCGACGAAATGGTGGGCAAGATCAAGGCTGTGCTCGACACGCGCGAGGATGAGAATTTCCAACTGATCGCGCGCACGGACATCTGCGCGTTCGAGGGGATAAACGCCGCGAATGACCGTCTCGCGGCCTACGCTGAAGCGGGGGCCGACATGGTCCTGTGCCAAGGGCCCTACACGGTCGAAGAAGTGCATGACTTTGTCGGGAAAGCGCAAAAGCCGGTTCTGTACCTGAACTCCGAGTCCTTCACGATGCCTATGATGCCTGCGCATGAGCTGGCTCAGATCGGCGTGAAGGTCGTCGTGTTGCCTCTGGCCCTTACGCTTAGCGCGGCCCATGCGATGGAGAGGACGTTGCAGGTCATGCGTGAAACGGATGGTGACACCCGCGCCTATGCGCCAGAAGCCATGATGACCTGGGACGATTGCAACACGCTCACTGGTTTTGACGTGATCCGGACTATGGAAGCAAAATACGGTACTGACCGGGTCTGACCACGCCTGCTGGTACAAGCGGGAATCGCGCGAAAATTCTTCGGCGCTTCCCGCAGATGAGTCGTCAGACTTTAATTACATGGGCACATTCGCGGGCGTGGGGTTGCCAAGGATCGATGGGAACTGACCCGGCGTGGCATCACGAAGCGGCGGCGCAGTCTGAAAGACCTGAGGGTCGGCGGACACGAGCGGTCAGCAGGGGCATTCCCGCTCCACATTCCCCGATGGCTGTCGTCAGTGTGGATGCGCTAGTCGGTGATTGCAAAGACGCTTCCATCTGAGAGATCCTTGAACCTATCAATCCTCGCACCATCACAATCGTACGAGTTGTCACGTTAATCGGGTAGCGATTGCCTCCTCGCTGTTTGCTACATAGCTCACAGCGATGCAGTGGACCTGTCGCGGTTTGATGCCGCTCCTTTGATAGCATTTATTGCAGCAAAGGAGATGAGCTATGGGAACCAAACGGACAGACGAGTTCCGAGCTGTTGCAGTGCGGATCGCGCTGACAAGTGGGCTAACGCGTAAACAGGTTGCATCTGATTTGGGTGTTGGCCTTTCGACGCTGAACAAATGGGTGACGGCCCATCATGACACTGAGGTGGTTTCGGACAAAGATCTCGACCTTGCCGGTGAGAACGAGCGACTTCGGCGAGAGAACCGGGTTCTCAAGGAGGAGAGGGACATCCTAAAAAAAGGCCACAGCCTTCTTCGCGAGTCAAAAGCTACGAGGTTCCGGTTCATCGAAGAGCATGGACGTGAATTACCGGCCAACCGCCTCTGCACGGTTCTGGGTGTCAGCGAACGTGGCCTGCGGGCCTATCGCAGCCGACCCGCCAGTCAAAGACACCGGACCGACATGGTTGTTCTGGTGCACATCAAGGAACAGTCTCACCTCAGCTTGGGCAGCTACGGTCGTCCAAGGATGACCGAGGAGTTGAAGGAGCTTGGCCTGAGCGTCGGCCACCGCCGCGCTGGCAGGCTGATGCGTGAGACCGGCATACGTGTCGAGAGATCGAAGAAATACAAGTTGACGACCGACAGCAATCACGTCTTCAACATCGCGCCAAACCTGTTGAACCTGGATTTCATAGCGAACGAGCCCAACCGGAAATGGGCGGGCGACATCAGCTATGTGTGGACCCGGGAAGAATGGCTGTGTCTCGCTGTGATCTTAGATTTGCATTCCCGCCGTGTGATTGGCTGGGCGGTTAGCAATCGGATGAAAAGAGACTTCGCAATCCGAGCGTTACAGATGGCCGTGGCGCTCCGCCAGCCTCCCAACGGCTGCATCCATCATACGGATCGCGGCAGCCAATATTGCTCCCATGATTATCAGAAGCTCTTGCGACAGCACGGCTTCCAGGTATCGATGAGCGGCAAGGGCAACTGCTAAGACAACTCCGCCGTCGAGACGTTCTTCAAGACGATTAAGGCCGAGCTGATCTGGCGAAGGTCGTAGCACACGTGCAGAGACGCCGAGTTGACCATATTCCAATACATCAACGGCTTCTACAATCCGCGACGGCGGCACTCAGCATTGTGCTGGAAAAGCCCGGTCGCCTTCGAAAGGAACGTGGCTTAAACGAGCGCCTGGAGCGGCACGAAAACGTGACGGGTCCAGTCGACCGAGTCGCGCTGAGTTGGACCCGGTCCTCGGGTGGCCGCGTCATTGGACATCCCGAGGGTGAGTTGGATCCTCGCAATCCAATCGGCCCCAGTCTGCTTCATGAGGACTTCACTCCGAAGAGCATGAAGTTCGACGCGCCCGAGATTGAGCAACATCGACCTCAACATCGAACGCAGCGCCGCCCTCGAAGGCCGCAACCTCCTCCGCGCCACAGAAGGCGGCGTCGCCGTGGCCAGATGGCATGACATCGAGTGTTTCGAACTCTTGGGCGCGGTTGTCGGTTGGTCGTCGCAGAGCGATATGCATGAATTTGTGTTGAAGAGGATAGCGACGCTGTAGTCATTGTTGCCTTTGCACGATGAACGGATCGCCATTGCGCCTCAAATCTCGAAGGCGCCGCGAAAGCCGGCTCTGACGGACCGAATTGCAGCAACTCCGTCATCCGGTTAAAGGCAACTTTGGGCCGGGAGCCGCCGCGGCTGCTGGCGGCAAGCGGACGTTCGCTGCGGCGCAGACGAATGGCAGCGCAGGGCCAACTGTAGCCGTCGGTGCCAAGGGCAGAAAACACGCTGTTTGCATCATTCGCCCCACAATTACCGCATGACCCACGTCCGTTCGGACATGACGGGACATATTGGAGCCTAACTTTGCGTTTAACTTCGCCGAATTGATTGATTCATTTGGGCTTAGAACCGGCCATGCGTTATCTTCAAATCCTTTTCCTGTTCATTTTCTGCGGAGCGGCGAACGCTGCCGTTGATCCTGACGGCATTCGAGAACGACTTAACGCGCGCGATTTCAAAGGCGTCGAAGCTGTCTTGGCGGATGCACACCAATCCGCGCTCGGGAGCCAAGACTTCTCAGATCTCCGCGCGGTCTATTTGGCGCTGTTTCAAACCGGCAACACCGAGCGCTTGCAAGTATTGAAGGCATGGTTCGAAGAGTTTCCAGCCACGCCCTATGCCTCGACCGCCCTCGCGTGGGCGCATTATCAACGCGCCTACTTCATGAGAGGAGAATCCGAGAGCCGACTGACCTCCAAAGAAGCCTTCAACGCATTCCGTGCAGAACTGGAACGGGCTCATAGCTACACGCGCTCGGCTCTCGAAGCCTCGCAGGATTTCATGCCCGCGCTCGACGCAGCTATCGTTCTGGAGCGAACATACATCGAGAACCCAGACCTTCGTGAAAAAGTCGATGGATTCTTGGAGTCCTTGCCTCTCAATGATGACGCGAAGTCGATACTCTCTTCGGTCGCCACAAGTCTGCTTGACGATAAGGCTGCCTCGATAGTCGATCTTGTCGAAAGATCCCTCCAAGTGGCACCTGATCGGCATACCTTACTGGTCGCCATGTCTGCGCTTGATCCGAAATGGGGCGGCAGTTCTGTTCGTGACGGTATCGCCCTGTGCGTGGAATTGTCTGACCAGGTGACGGGGTACGACCCGGAGCTGTGTATGATCGAACTTGTCTGGGCTTACGATCTGGACGGCGATCTCCACGATATGGCCGTCGACGCACTGGCAAACCGCGAAGAAGAGTTCCTCGATTACGCGCGACTGGACACGTATCTGCGTGAGTGGCGAACCAAACCTGAAGCCGAAAACGAAGTCATGCGTATTCTCGACTCCGCGCTCGAGCCGGGCATGCTTGTGCGAACATACCTGAACGATCTGAAGGGCGCGATCAGTGTGTTCGGTATGCCGTTCTACGGTGTTGACGCACAGGACGCTCTCTACAGGTACATCGAAGGTCGCCTTATCGATGATCCTGAGAACCCCGGATACCTTTCAGCGTTGATCGATGAAGAACTGCGCAAAGTGCGGGCCGACGTCCCTGGCGCAGGCTTGGCGCGCGCCGAAGAGCTCTGGCTGGATATGCTGTCTCTCGCCACCTACGACTGGATCGCATGGAACAAAGGTGCGGCGATCGAGCGTGAACGCGCATCATCTTACGATTTCAAGAAGCTGTCCACGATTATCCAGAGCCAACTCTACTACTCAAACCACGCTCCGTGGGGACTGCATACCTATCTGAACGAGTTGTTCGACACGCTGCAGTCGACCGAGGACCATCTGGACGGCTGGAGAAGCCGTGGAGTCGATCCGGGCGAACTCAACGAACAGGTCGAGTGCGAGTTGTACCGCGTGGCTAGATTGCGCGAGCATTTTTTACGAAAGCCCTGGTTTTCAGATCTCGGCACACCGGGTGGGGTGGGGTCAGAGAACCCCGAACGCGCCGCGCGAATGATGAAGTCGGCGACCCGGTGCGACTGGCATCGCACGGCGCCGATTGAGGAGCTGAGATACACGGCAGCGTCGCCGAACGAATTTCTGAGAAAGGTGAAACAATGAAAGCAGTGTTGCGCGCCGCTACGGTCGTCGTTTCGACGTTTCCGACATTTGGCTGGGCGAACCCCCTGCCTCAATGCGTCATTCCACAGGATGGCGCGATCATGCTCTCAACTCGACAGGAGGCTGAGGCTTTGAACTTTTTCTCCGACCGACGGCTTCCGATGTGTACGCCAGATCTTTGCGCTGGAGGGCCCTTCTAATGCTCCGAGCAATCATTTTGATCGTCGCCGTAACCCTTGGTTCTACGGCTTGCGCGCAAACGGCCTTGGAGCGTGTCAGATCCGCGCTGGACAGCCGCGATTTCGACACCTTGGAAGTCGAGTTCGCTGCGATGGATAAAGCCATCAGGAAGGGCGGCTCTGCACGAGAACTGCGCGAGATCACGGAACGGCTGATGGAGACCAGTCACCCGGACAGGCAGCAAGTGATCGCGGCCTGGGTCCAAGAAAAGCCCCTCTCAACATACGCTGCGGCATCCTACGCTTGGGCCGCGCTGAAAACGGTCCAGATGTACAGCGCACAAACTGGCAACCCTTCCAACAGGTACAAGCAGTTTCCCGGGCGATATATCGACATGGACTCCTTTGAAGCGGCGCACGCCGAGGCACGGAAGGCAGTCGCGCGCGCGTATGAGCTTGGCCATCGTTTCGTTCCGGCGATGGACGCGGCGCTTCGATCGCTGCTCTTGGACGATGTAGGGAAGGAGGACATGATCGACCTTGTTGGCGAGATTGGGACCTCACTGATTAAAATTGCGCCTGAACGTGACTCGGTCCGCATTGCAATCGCAGCCGGCATCGAAGCCGCATACACGCCCCGCGATGCGGTCTATTTCTTCTGCGACTGGGCGCACCGGCGCGTTGAAAACTATCCTCCCGATGTCTGCATGATTGAGGGAGCATTCACCCACTATCTGGGAGAGGACCTGAAAGAAGCCGTGCAACAAGCTCTGCCGGCGCAAGGGGACCCACGGCTCAATTGGCTGAGGATTAAGGCCCGTTTGGCAACCCGCGCACCTCTGTTGAATGCGGAGTTTCTAGAACTGCGCTCGATGCTCGAAGGGTTGGAAACGTCGGACACGGACTTGGCAACGATTGCCCAGTTTGGCAGCCAAATCGCACACCTCGCCGATAATCCAGACTATGCCAAGACGTTTCGCCTCGACCTGCTCAAGGCAGTCGATGCAAGGCTTGAGGATGATCCGTTCTCGACGCAGCTTCTGAGTGCAAAGATTCAGTTGCATAGCGGCCTTTACCTCTACACCAAGGATCCGCTGCATCTGAGTTTGGCACGAAACGCTTGGGAACGGCGGATGGTTTTCGGGCACGCCACGCAGGACTTCTGGCTCGAGGGAGGGAATATCGTGGCCATGACCCACGGCATCTACGATTCCGAAGCGCTGGGTCCGTTTCAAACGAACCAGATCGCGTATTCGGACCACAGCATTATGACGCTTACGGTTTGGTTCAACACGCTGGCAATGGATGGCGGCGCGCCGTTTGACGGTGGAACATTTGCAGATGTTCCGCCGGAGCGTCAGAAGGCGCTCTTGCGCGCGGCGCGACTGATCGAAGGGCTTTGCCGCAGAGCAGACGATATGAACAAGCCGTTTTGTGACACCGCGCAAGGATCGATGTTCGAACGCGGCCCGGAGGTCCTGGCCGCCGGACAGAACGGAGATTTTCCGGAGATCATGCAAGCCAGACTGACAGACTTGATGTATCAGCCAACGCCGCTGCAAGAGCTATCCACGCTTTGGCCTGGCGAGAGCTGACGGTCTGATGTGCATCGTTTGAATAACTTGGCTGAGCTCAAACAGAGACGTTCACTTTGATCTCGCGGAAGTCACTATGAATATCCGCGCACTATGCCTGATCGCCTGTCGCCCGCCAAGAGTTGCGCGATTCTGAGTGGCGATCGGACCATGCGGTGGCTGCTATCCGCAAAGCGGCTTTTGGGGTGTGGTGCAGCATACGCTGAGAATGGCTCCACCGGACCTTCTCGGCATCGGGCTCCGACGGCAGCTCTGGGCCGGGACCAACGCGATATGCAAGCCCGAGGCTCGTCCCTTTTATCGCACCTCGATGCGGCACTGGCGCAGGCGTTCGGCGTCATCCCGTTTCACATCGGACCAGCTTGTTTCATCACGACCCCCCACGGCTACCATGACCCCGGCAAACGGCCCGTCTGACGCGCGCACAAAATGGCTGGCTTCCCCATTGCCTTGGGTTGCTGGGTGGACACTGCACCGATGCCCGCCCCATAGTTCTGCAATCCGGACCAAATAGAAGGCCCTGACCATGTCGACACGCGACCCTGCCACCCTCGCGCGTGCTTTCATTGCTGACGAAGGCACTGACACCAAGCCGAAATTCTGGACGATGAACCATCATCACATCGTGCCGATCGCCGCGAAACTGGCCCGTGATCTCGGGCTCGACATCGCCGAAACAAGCGACTGGGAAATCCGGGTGGCCCTCCCCGAAAAGGACAGCGGGCAACGCTGGTACAACGCCCTCAGGCTGCACCTTCGGATGAATCCCTCACGCAGCCCTGAATGGCTTGTCACCTTCCAGTATTCCACCAAGGTCAGCTACAGCCATTTCGGCGGGAAGACCGACTTGCACGAAGACGGGATTCCACCGATCGACAAGCTTACGTCGTTCCCGACGTGGCTCCGTTCCTTGGCGGAAGAGCATGGCCTTGATTACGATACCGACATCGACGCCATGAATGTTGCCTGCGGGCGCAAACGCACTGACAAGAAGCGGATCCGCGATTGGGTGCTCTCCGGTGGAGCACCCTCAAACCCCGGCTGACGCAAGCCGACGCGCCCACGCGCGCGGACTCGCAATCCTGTGCGATAGACGAAAGATGAGGTCCGCCATCCAAAGCTACAACGCGACACCGCGACACCGCACCGGCCGCAGACGAGCCTTTTTGACAGCTCTTTGCGCGGCACTGGTGCTTTTGATTTTCGACGGCGCCAAGGTCACCGCCGCGCCGCTCGATCCTGCAGAGACCTCGATCGGTCTCGACATCGACATCACCGCCGCGACCCTGGACATGCGCGTAAACGACGTCCCGGTTTTCACACCCGGCGCGCCCTTTGGCTCTGATGCGACTATCACCACCCACATACCGCTGAACCCGGCTTTCCGACAGGGGAGGAACACTGTCACCCTCACGCTCACGCCCCGCGCAGATCCGGTGGACGGGTTCGAACCGGCCTTTCGCGCGCGCCTGCTTTGGAAGCCTGCAGGCCAGCCCACGCTGCCCTTTGCCGAAACGGAACATGCGATCGCCGTCACGCTCGACCCCGCTGCGTCCGACGGCCCGCGGTTGGTCAGCACGCCCGGCTCGCAGAAGCACGTGACCGTCGCCGGGGTTGAAACCGCCACCCACGCGGATGAGACGGTTTCTTTCGACTTTGTTGTCGACATCGACTTGGCCCTTCCGCCGTTCGCTTGGCAAGCGGCTGAACCCTTGGTCCTGACATCGGAGGCCGAGGCGGGCATCCGCGCCGCCTTTGCCCGCCTCCACGCCGCCCTCGCGCGTGGCGACGATACCGCCCGTCGGGCCCTCGCCCCCTATATCGCTCGACAAGCCGCTGCCATCGGCGTCACGCCCGACCAGTTCTTCGACGCCTCCCTTGCACCCCTTTTCCAAGCCGATACCGGTTTCGAGATCCTTGGACTGGATCCAAATGCCGGCACCGTGCAGCAATTCGGAAACGGCAGACTCGCGGCCTTGATGCCGTCGCCCCTGGTGTTCGACAATCTGTCGACGGGCCAGCAGGCCACGCTGTTGCTCTATGTCTGGCAAGACGCGAAGGGGGACTGGCGCGTGATCCACTGACGCCGGAAGAGCGGGCCGCGTGAGGCAAACGTTGTTTTGGAGGAACGTTCATGGCCGGTCTGATGAAGCTGCGGCGCAGCGGAATCCAGCCAGCCAAGGTCCGCAAAGGGCCGTCTGCGGGGACAGTTAAATGCACTCGGGGCTGCGTCGCCCGTGCCGGGAACGGCCCACATGGGGACAGATCCTCGCTGCTTCGCTGGCCGAGATCGCAGCGTTTCCGGACCTCTCTTCGGAGTGCAAGACGCTTGCTGCAACCCGGACAACGGAGCAAGTTGCAAGCCATACGGGCCTGCCCTGCTCCCGGGCGAACGTGTGAGGCGCCCTTGCCCAGAGGAGAGGCCGCGCGCGTTCTGAGTGCCGGCACCTGCAACTGAGCGGAGGAACGGAAAATGTGGTCACCGATGGTCAGGGCGGCGGCTGTCGCCTCCGAGGGACGGTTCAGCCTCGCCCTCGGGGAGCTTGAGTATGACAGCCCATTTTCAGCAATCCTGTCTTATGATCCGCGCCTGTCGCAGCCGTGGTCGCGCGTCGACGTGGAGCGCGAGATCGTCGACCTGACGTATCGGCCATTCGGCCAGGGGGAGCATGTGCCGGCAGCACTCAGCAATGAGGGTGATGTCTACACCCTTGTTGACGTTCCGGTTCGAGACAAAATCCCGGGCGCAGGGGTGCTGTCCGATGATGCAGATGGTCGCGGAGCGGTCTGGCGGATCGTTTGGGGGGCCGGCACCTGCTGGGTAATCGGCGAAAGCGGTCAGCTTTGGTCCAACAAGGGCGGCACCTGGACGGAAAACGGACCTGTTGCGCCCGAGTTCACCCATGTCGACCTTGCCTCAGTAGGGGAGCATCTGGTGTTGCTGGCGCAAACTCGTGTGCGGCGCCCGCAGATCGATTACGAAGCGATGACCTCGCCCGAGGCGATCCTCGAAATGATGCAGGTTCAGATCGAGGAAGCCGAGGCCAACAGGCCACTGGGCGCTGTCTTTGCCGGGCTTCCGGGAGACTGGTCACGCGTTGCTTTGGATGCGGCGCCGAATGTGAGTGCCCTTCAGGCCGAGCCGGACGGCAGTATCCAGATCTGTGGTGTTGCAGGGCTTCTGTTGACGGGGACCCTGAGGGAGGGTGTCACTCAGGTCGATCTGGGCGGCTTCCTCCGAAGCCTGCGGTCGGTTGCCGGTTGGGGCGGGCACATCTGGGTGACGTCGGATACAGGTCTTCACACCGTAGGGTCGAGCGCGTTGTCGACCGTGTCACTCGACCTTCCGATGTTTGTCAATCGCGGCGCTCCCAGCCCGTTCGGCCTGCGGGC
The DNA here is from genome assembly GCA_036154315.1 of Pseudomonadota bacterium. Taxonomy (GTDB): domain Bacteria; phylum Pseudomonadota; class Alphaproteobacteria; order Rhodobacterales; family Rhodobacteraceae; genus Maritimibacter. Next base: position 4,326 of record JAYZLL010000032.1, on the reverse strand, counting down.
CGCACCGGACCGGTTGACCTATTTCGACAACCTGCACGACCCCCACGAGTGGGACGGTGAGACATGGCGCAGCATTCCGATCCCGCCCGTCCTTCGCCGGCGAGAGTTCGTTCCGGGAACGCTCTGAACAACTGGCGGCGGTTCGACGCGCCGTAAGAACGAAAAGTGGGATTGCAGGCACGATGGCCCAAAGCGGAGCTTTGCCTCGCAACCCACGTCTTGGTCGGAATAGCCGGACCATTTGGGCCGTGAGCGCTGAAAACACTATGCCACGGCAGGCTTCCGTGCTGCAGTCACCGGGATAGGTAGTCGAGGTTTGCAGATGGTTCCGGGAATTGAGGATGGCGTACTGAAGCGATCGCCATAAATTCCCGCATTTCCATGCTGCGAAATTTGCTCAGGACAAAGCGATGCTTTCATAACCGCCCAGTAATCTGTCCAATGCGATTGCCGCCAGCAACATGCCCATGACAATCCTTGCGACCTTGCTCGCCGTGTGTCCGAAACACCGCTGGATGGGGTGAGCCGCAATCAGCGCCGTGAACGTCAGGCAGAGAACGAGCGCCATGATGACCATCGTGATACCGTCATCGAGCCGCGATCTATCGTGGTTTTCCGCCAAGATCAGGATCACCATGATCGCCGCAGGGGTCGCGAGCATCGCCGCGGAGAACGGGCGGCCCTGCTGAAACCGCCAGTCCGATCTCATGGTGGCGGTCCAACGCCGAATCTGCACGCCGTCGAAGATCATGTTCAGCGAGACGAGAAAGAGGATCACACCACCGGCAAGCGGGAACGCGCCCGCATTCAGCTCCATGTGCTGCAGAACCGACTTCCCCACGCCGTAACAAGCTACAAGCACGGCTCCGGAAAGTGCGACAGTCCGGAGCGCGTCGCGGTTGCGCTTGTCGTGTGGCATGTCACTGGTGGCAAGCACGAACGCAGGTATTGCTCCAAGCGGGTTGATCACCACGAAGAAGGTGATGAACTCTTTGGTGGCGGGAACCATATCCATGATACTTCCATCCAACTCCCCGTTCACTTTCCCGCACTTACGAGAATGGAGGGTCTTCATTCAAGCGCCGATGCGCCACGCGGCGGCCGAGGCATCCGGTGCAATCGACCGGTCCGTACGCTGGATCACGAGGCGGACCCGTTGTCCTGTAGCAAAGCCGTGGGGTTTATTCCGCGCGCGTTCGCACTTTCGCGGACCGCCTTGCGCAACGTTTCGCTGCGCTTGAGCAGGCGGTGGAACCTCTCTTCGTCGAGCACCAGCAGCGTCGTGGGGGCAATCGCCCGCACTTCGGCACGGCGCGACCGGCTGCTCAGCACCGCCAACTGCCCGAACATCTCGCCCCGGCCCAAGCGCCATGTCTGGCCCGCAAGCGTGAGCTCAACCGCGCCCGAGGCGATGAAGGCGACGTTCCGGGCGGGGCTGTCCTTGCGGATGATCACCTCTCCCGCATCGACATACCGGGTGGTGAGCGCGCGTCCGAGTTGCTTCAGCGCAGCTTCGTCGAGATCCGCGAACAGAGGGAACTGGCGGACAAGCGCAACGCGTTGCAGTCTGACGTCGAGGTCCGGACGTCTTTCGACCGCTGCGCGCCGCGCGTCTAGATCCTGCATCAGGGCCGTGTGAACCTCAGCCCCGATCAACCCATCGTCGCGCATCGCAATATACTCGCGTTCCTCGAGACGCAGGGCGGTGCGGCGGATGAAGCGGCGCTCCAGTTCCTCCGCATAGCCGGGGTATTGGAGGCGCAGACCTTCCAAGGCCAACTCCACTGCCTCGGTCCGGCGGGCAAGGAGTTCGTGCAGCAGGTCGGCCACCCGGCGGCCGTGAATCCGGCGGATGCGCCCGTCGATGAACGGCCCCAGATCGCGAAGGACAAGACGCTGCGATAGCAGCAGTTCGAACCGGTCCGCCGTCATCCGCGCCAGCGACCCGGCAAGGCCGAACCAGCCATGCAGCCGCAGTCCTACTCGGAACGGTCGGCCATAGGCGACGCTGCTGCGCGCCGCACGCTGGTAGCCGTTGCGCCCCTGGGTGCGGGCGCCCTCGATCAGGCTTTCCGCGGTCGACAGGACCTGTTCTGCCATCCGCGCCGAGATCGTGCGCTCCCGCACCCGGGACAGGATCACATCCCGTTCGTGACCGGCCAACGCGATCAGCCCCAGCGTGATCCGGTCGCGGTCGAGGATATCGGCGCTTTCCTCGGCCTGCTTCACCGCCTGATCCAGCCGCTCGCCGAACCGTTTCGCCTCGGACCGGACGATCACGTGACTCAGGTCGTAATTGTCGGTGTTCCGAGCCACATCCTCGCGCACCGTCTGGAGCGCAACGGCGACGACCTGGCGGGACATCGCCTCGTCTATCGGCGACAGGCGTGTGAGCCCGAGGCATGAGATGACCAACCTGAGCGTGGTCCCCTGCACCACCAGCGTGAAAAGCGTGAAGCCAGTGGCGAGGATGCCGACCACCCTCTGGATTCCATCCGGCACGCGGAAGCTCTCGGTCACCGCGAGCGCCAAGGCGAGCGTCACCGCCCCCCGTAGCCCGCCCCAGAGGATCGCCACCCGGTAAGGACGTTCCACCACCGGCGAAAGCTTGATTGCCGACAGGAGTGGCAGAAGCCCGAAAAGGATCACCACGCGCGCTGCGATGGCGGCGACGACCACCACACCGACAAGCACGAAATCCGTGATCCTGATCTCCTCAAGCAATCGGGGGATCAGCAGGGCCGCCAAAATGAAGATCAATGCCCCGGCCCAATGTGCCAGCACTTCCCAGAGCTCGCGCAGGTTGGTCCAGTTCTGGGGAGGTAGGCGCCCTGGCGCGGTCAGATTCAGGGTCAAGCCCGCTGCCACGACCGCGATCACACCGGAGGCGCCCGCGACCTGCTCGGCCCCGATATAGGCGAGGTAGGGCAGCGCGATCGAAACCGAGAGTTGGGCCAGTTCGAAGCGGCCGAAGAATGCCATGATCCAGACCGCACCTCGCGACAGCAGCCAGCCGGTGAGGGCGCCGCCGAAGATCAGCCAAGGGAACCGCGCGAGCGCTTCGCCGAGGTCCGGGTCCGGCACGCCAAGCATCACAAAGCCCATAAAGAGGCCGAAGAGCGAAATGGCGGCGGCGTCGTTCAACAGGCTCTCGCCTTCGATGATCCGGGCCAGCCGACGCGGCGCCGAGATTGATCGGAAGATCGAGACCACCGCCGAAGGATCGGTCGTGGAAACGATGGCGCCGACCAGCAGGCAGGCCATCAGTGGCAAGGCACTGGCCCAGGAGAGCGCATAGCCGACGCTGAGGGTGGCCACCACCACAGCGACCACCGCCAGCAGCAAAATCGGCACCCAATCGTCCAACATGCGCCGCAGGTTCATCCCCAGCGTCGCTTGGAACAGCAGCATGGGCAGGAAGACGTAGAGGAAGACGTTGGACCGAATTGGGAGGCCGAGAATTGCCTCGGCGGCCGGATTGAGGGCATCTGTCAGATCGGTCTGGAGGAAGAAGATCGCCCCCGCCCCGATCAGGATTCCGAGTACGGCGAGGATCACGCTGTAGGGCAGCCGGAGGCGCGCTGCGAGCGGCTCGGCGGCGCCGATCAGCAGAAAGAGCGACGCAATGATCGTGGTGATAATGACGATGTCCATACACCGGGATTACCATGCAGGCAGGGCGACGGAAGGGAAAAGTGGCACAGCGACGTCCGGCGCCGCAGGAGCTCTGCCCGCCGATCGTTCTTCGATAGTTCGATCGACGTCAACCGTAGCAAAGCCTCACTTCAGCGATACGATTGCCACTCGTGCCAACGTGGAATTTTCGGCGGCGGCGGCGGTCAATGATCGCGCCAGCAATTGGGCGCTAGTGCAATCAATTCTTCTAGCTATTTGGGAATTGTGTCACTCATCCGGGCCACGCATCTCTTTGCAGTCTGGTTGAAGCCGGGTAGGGCGGCGAACTAGGAAACAGCGTTCGGTTGAGGAAGAGATCCGGATCCTGATAGGAGGGCGGCGCGGCCAAGACAGCATCGCCGAACTCTGCCGGCGCGAGGGGATCGCGACGAACATGATCACGTCCGCCTTCTTCCGTCCGTTCAAGCTAGGGCAGATTGGGTTTCCCGCCGCGTGGCGCCTCTACATTCATAGCATTTCCTTCCATCGTCAGGTGGTCAGCACGACAGGGCAGCCCCGGTTCGGGTGTTTCAGGACGCACACCTCCTGCCGGTAGACCTCGGAGATGCGTGCCTCGGTCATGACCTCCCAAGGCGTGCCGGTGGCGGCCACGGACATGCGGCGCATGAGAACGACCTGATCCGCAAAGGC
>JAYZLL010000031.1:0-54311 GCA_036154315.1 Pseudomonadota bacterium | reverse complement strand
GCCCTCGGCGGCCAGCCTCCGGCCCTGGTCTATTGGCAGAGAAATGATATCAACCAACCCGATCAGCAGGTGCAACGAGTAGCTTAATTTATGCCAGATCCTGTCCAAGAGACGGGGAGTAGCTCAGTTTGAGCGATCGCAGATGTGCGGTGAACGGCCAGCAGCTGGGCCTCTTAAGACGTGACCCCGGTTGCAATGTACCCCCACGAAGATGCTTTCACGTATTTTTCTCACGAGCTTTAACAGAGCGCTTCGAAACCCGAATGCAGCCCCCAAGACTCGCCAAGCTGATTGTGGCCGGCCTCGGGCTGCCCATGGGCGGCGAGGAGCCGCGATGATTAACAGGGTGTTTCCGATCATCTTGGGTTCTGAACCTTATGCTCCCTTTGATTGCCGGGACACGCGTCTTGCAAGAGAGCGCCCTCTTGAATGGCAGAATAAGCAAAGCTATGACTTGAAAAAATCAAATACATCGAAACTGAAAAATTCGAGAATCGCAACCGATGCGAAGCTTTGACATGGATGCCCTCCGCACGGTCGTCGTTGGCTCGGATCTGGGGAGCTTCGCGCGGGCCGCGGTTCAGCTCGGCCGCTCCCAATCCGCCGTCAGCATGCATCTCAAGAAGCTGGAGCAACAGGCGGGCACAACGCTGTTCGTTCGCAAGGGGCGCGGTCTTGTGCCGACAGAAGCGGGCGAGGCTTTCATTGCCTATGCCCGACGTATCGTCGCGCTGAATGACGAAGCCGCGCTCTCGGTTGGCGCGGCAGCAGGCTCGGCCTCTGTACGGCTCGGCCTGCCACAGGATTTCTTCGATGATGTGATGCCTGCGACCCTAAACACGTTCGGACAGGACATCGAAAACGTGCATGTCGACGTGCAGGCCGGAGAGAACCACAGGCTCGCCGAAGAGGTCCGCGCCGGGCGTATCGACGCCGCGATTGCCTTCTTCAGACCGGACAGCCCAATTGAAGGCGAAACTCTGTGCGAGCTTCCCATGCGCTGGCTTGCACACCGAGACTTGCCGGATACCGTCGTCGCAGATCCCTTACCACTCGTCATGTTCAATCATCCCTGCCTGTTTCGGCAGGCCATGCTTGCCGCACTGGACAACAGCCAAACGCGCTGGCGCGCGGCACTAACCACCCCGAGCCTGCCCGCCGTCTGGGCTGGTGTGCGAAGCGGGCTGGGCATAGCCGTGCGCACGCATCACGGCAGACCCGAGGATATCGCCTGCATCGGAGCAGATCTTGGCCTGCCGGAATTGCCGAATATCGAAGTGCGGCTGCTGCGGGCGCCGAACCTGTCGCGTTTTGCCGAAAGACTTGCGCAAATCCTGAGGGAAGAGACCCTCAGGTATCTGGATCCGGCACGGTCGCAGCACAGGCAGCGTTGATTTCGAACACCATCTTGATAGGATGCAAAAACACCTAGGGGTGTCCCGACAAGGGGCTGAGATATCGCTGGCAGATGCAGCGCGGTGACCCTTTGAACCTGATCCGGATCATGCCGGCGAAGGGACAGGATCGCAGCGCTCTCTTGCCCTTGCCGGCCTCAGCAATACGAGGCCGACGTGCCATTTCCATCGACAGACCCGCGCCCGATTTCGGCAACCATCGCCGCCGTCATACGCGACAACCAGGTGCTTCTTGTCCGGCGCGCAAACCCGCCTGATGCAGGACGGTGGGGATTTCCCGGCGGCAAGATCGACCAGGGCGAGACGCTGTTCGACGCCGCAACCAGAGAACTGGCGGAGGAAACCGGCGTTGCCGCCGAGCCGCTCCGCGTGTTCACGGCTGTTGACGTATTCGACCGTGATGCCGCCGGCACCCTGCGCCGACATTTCATCTTGATTGCCGTGTTGTTCCGATGGACGGAGGGAGAACCGGTCGCTGGAGATGACGCGCTTGAGGCGCGGTGGGTCGATCTGGACGCGTTGAACCAGAACAGTCTCGCCCTGAGCCTCGATGTGCCCGAGGTCGCGCAGGAGGCCGCAGCCCTGATGGCGGGGGTGCCGTCATGATCGCCAATGTGCTGACCATCGCGGGTACCGACCCCTCAGGCGGCGCCGGGATCCAGGCGGATATCAAGACCATGTCGGCGCTTGGCGCCTACGCCTGTTCGGTCGTCACGGCCGTGGTGGCACAGAACACCTGCGGCGTTCGGTCATTTCAGGCGCTCGAACCCGACTTCGTCGCGGCCCAGATCGACGCAGTTCTGGACGACGTGCGGATCGATGCGGTCAAGATCGGCATGATCGCCAACGCCGGGATTGCCGAGACCGTTGCCGACCGGCTGCGCCATCACGGTGCAGACAACATCGTGCTCGACCCGGTGATGGTGGCCAAAAGCGGCCACGCCCTGCTCGACCTCGAGGCGGTTTCGGCGGTGCGCGATGCGCTGGTGCCCCTGGCCCGCGTCATCACCCCGAACCTGCCCGAGGCCGCCGTGCTGCTAGACCGCGAAGACAGATGGACCGCCGACACGATGCAGGCCGCCCTGCCTGACCTTCTGGCACTCGGCTCCCGCTACGTTCTGCTCAAAGGCGGGCATCTGGAGGGCGAGACTAGCACCGACCTCCTGGCCGGGCCCCAGGGCACCCGGGCACTAAAGGCTCCCCGCATCGCCACGACCAACGATCATGGCACCGGCTGCACCCTCTCCTCGGCCATTGCCGCTTTTCTGCCCCATCACGACATGCCCGAGGCCGTGACCCACGCCAAAGCCTTTCTGCACGCCGCGCTGGCCCAAAGCGATGCGCTGGACGTAGGCCACGGACACGGGCCGGTGCATCATTTCCACACGCTCTGGCCCGCTGAGGCCAAAGCGCAAAAATGACCTTGCCGCACCGCATCTCGGCCGGAGCGCTTGTCGTCGACCAGGGCAGGCTCCTGCTAGTACGCCATTTCCGCCAGGGCGAATACGACTTCTGGGCACCGCCCGGCGGGGGCGTCGAGGGCGGGGAAGAGCTTGAGGAGACGGCCCGGCGGGAAACCTTTGAAGAAACCGGCCTGCGGATCGAGCCACACCAGATGGCCTATATCGACGAGTTGGTTGATGGCTCGGGCAGGATGGTGAAATTCTGGTTCACTGCGCGGTTACTATCCGGCAGCATGGCGCTGTCCCGGAACCCGGACCGGCGGGAAAGCATCAGCGACGCGGGATGGTTCGCCCGGGACGACCTGCCCGAGGCCCATGTTTTTCCCGCCGTCCTGCGCGGGGGATTCTGGCACGACTGGACGCGCGGGTTTGAGAGCGTCGTGCGGTTACCATTGAAGACCTCCATCTTCTGAGGCCTCAGCTCCGCGCCCCATCGGTTGCGCATCGCAATAGCCGCGCCGCTTTTTCCGGATTGGGCTGGCCGCAGATGGCCGAAACCACAGCGACTCCCTGCGCCCCGGCTGCAAAGGCCTGTGCGACATGCCGGCGCTTCAGCCCGCCGATGGCGACCGCCGGGACCCGGCTGGCCACGACCTGCGCCGCCAATCCATCAAAGCCCACCGGGCATTTGTGATCCTGTTTGGTAGGCGTGGCAAAGACCGGCCCGGCGCCGATGTAATCGACCAATGCCGGATCGACGGCGGCGGCCAGCGCGGGGGTTTCGACCGACAGGCCCAGCACCATCGCCGCGCCGATCCTGGCGCGCGCCTCGGCCACCGCCGTGTCGCCCTGCCCGATGTGCAGGCCCTCGGCGCCGATCTCGACGGCGGCCTCAACGTCATCGTTCACGATCAGCGCCGCGCCGGTCCCGGCCAGCGCCGCCTTCAGCGCCCGGCCCGTCTCAATCATTCGCGCAGTGTCTCCCGCCTTGTCGCGCAGCTGCACTACCGTCGCCCCGCCCGCCACGGCGGCGCGAGCGGTTTCAACTATGCCGACCCCGGCGCAAAGGCCGGGATCGAGCACGAGATAAAGCGACAGGTTCGGGCATTGCCTCATCGCGGGGCTCACGCGGGCACCGCCGCGTCGAGGATCGCCGCCCGCGACAGCGCCTCGGGCGTGACCGCCGCCAGCGCGTCGAGGAACCGTGGCGCAAAGCTGCCCGGTCCCGAGACGCCCTCATCCGCCTTCGCCCCTGCAACGGCGAAATGCGCCAGCGCAGCGACGGCGGCGTCGAAGGCGTCTTCCGCCACCGCAGCATAGGCCCCGCAAAGACAGGTGAGCGAACACCCCAAAGCAGTGTTCATCGGCATGAAGGGCGATCCGCCCTCGATCCGCACCGCCCGCTCTCCGTCGATCACGTAATCCACCTCGCCTGTCACGACGACCACAGCACCGCTGCTTCGCGCCAGCCGACGCGCGCCCTCTTCTGCTGCCGCGACCGGATCGCGCCCGTCGACGCCTTGCCCCATGCTCGCCTCTCCGGCCAGCGACAGGATTTCCGAGGCATTGCCCCGGATGATCGTGGGGCGTTCGGCGACCAGCGCCTGCACCACATTGCGGCGATAGCGGGTCGCCTGACAGGCCACAGGGTCCAGCACCCAGGGCCGCCCCGCGCCCTGCGCCCCCCAGATCGCCGCTTTCATGCCCTCGACGAAAGGCGGCGACAGCGTGCCGATGTTTACGGTCACGGCTCCGGCAATCCCGGCGAATTCCTCGGCCTCCTCGACGTCCGAAACCATGGCGGGGCTGGCCCCCGCCGCCAGCATCACGTTTGCGGCGATGTTCATGGCGACATAGTTGGTGATGCACTGCACCAGCGGTGGCTTGGCGCGCAGCGCGGTCAGAAGGGTGTCTGGTGCCTGGCTCATGCCTTGTCCTCCAGCGGGATGTACAGGTCTCCGCCCTCGCGGAACTTCTCGGCCATCTTCTCCATACCCTCCTTCTGCGCCTCGGCGCGGATGTCGTGGCTGATCCGCATCGAGCAGAACTTGGGCCCGCACATCGAACAGAAATGCGCGACCTTGTGGGCCTCCTTCGGCAGGGTCTCGTCATGCATCGACCGGGCGGTTTCGGGATCGAGCGAGAGGTTGAACTGATCCTCCCAGCGGAATTCGAACCGCGCGCGGCTTAGCGCATCGTCGCGGATTCGCGCCGCCGGGTGACCCTTGGCAAGGTCGGCAGCATGGGCGGCGATCTTGTAGGTGATCACCCCCACCTTCACGTCGTCCCGGTCAGGCAGGCCCAGGTGTTCCTTGGGCGTCACGTAACAAAGCATCGCGGTGCCGAACCAGCCGATCATCGCAGCGCCGATGCCGCTGGTGATGTGGTCATAGCCCGGCGCGATGTCGGTCGTGAGTGGCCCGAGCGTGTAGAACGGCGCCTCGCCACAGACCTCAAGCTGCTTGTCCATATTGGCCTTGATCTTGTGCATCGGCACATGGCCCGGGCCTTCGATCATCACTTGGCAGTCTTTCGCCCAGGCGATCTGGGTCAGCTCGCCAAGCGTCTCCAGTTCGGCGAATTGCGCGGCATCGTTGGCGTCGGCGATGGAGCCGGGGCGCAGCCCGTCACCCAGCGAGAACGAGACGTCATAAGCCCGCGCGATGTCGCAGATCTCGTCGAAATGCTCGAAGAGAAAGCTTTCGCGGTGATGGTGCAGGCACCACTTGGCCATGATCGAGCCACCCCGGCTGACGATCCCCGTGACCCGGTCGACCGTCAGCGGGATCATGCGCAGCCGTACGCCCGCATGGATGGTGAAATAATCCACCCCCTGCTCGGCCTGTTCGATCAGCGTGTCGCGGAAAACCTCCCAGGTCAGGTCCTCGGCAATGCCACCAACCTTCTCCAGGGCCTGGTAGAGCGGCACCGTGCCGATGGGCACCGGCGAATTGCGCAGGATCCAGTCGCGGATGTTGTGGATGTTGCGCCCCGTCGACAGGTCCATGACCGTATCCGCACCCCATCTCGTGGCCCAGACCATCTTCTCGACTTCCTCGGCCATCGAGGAGGTCACCGCCGAATTGCCGATATTGGCGTTGATCTTCACAAGGAAGTTGCGGCCGATCGCCATCGGCTCGGCCTCGGGGTGGTTGATGTTGGCCGGAATGATGGCACGCCCCCGCGCCACCTCGTCGCGCACGAATTCCGGCGTGATGAAATCCGGGATCTCGGCACCGAAGCTCTCGCCGTCGCGCGCCTGCTGCCCTGCCATGGCCTTGCGGCCTAGGTTCTCGCGGATTGCCACGAATTCCATCTCGGGCGTGACGATGCCCGCGCGGGCATAGGCCATCTGGGTAACGGCCCGTCCATTCTTGGCACGGCGCGGCGCGTTGCGGACGGGAAACTCGGGCGTCAGCCGCGCGCCCTCGGCAAAGCCGTTGTCGGCGGGTGTGACGTACCGGCCCGCGTAGGTTTCGGTATCGCCACGGGCCGCGATCCAGCCCTCGCGCAGGCGCGGCAGACCGCGGTCGATGCCGATCTGCGCATCCGGGTCCGTATAGGGGCCCGAGCTATCATAGACGGTGACGGGCAGTTCCCCGGCCGTGGGGTGCAAGTCGATCTCGCGCATGGGGACGCGGATATCGGGATGACGGGTGCCCGCGTGCCAGACGCGGCGCGAGGCGGGCAAAGGGCCCGTTGTGACGGTTGGGGTCAGGTCTTTCATCGGTCGGAGCCTCCATAGCTCAAAGCGTTGGAGACCCAGTTCCGCGTCGAATGGGATTGCCGGTGCGGGAATAGCCCTCCACGAAAGTGGTCGGGGCCCGCGCGGCCAGTGCACCATCCCTACGCCAGTGTGAACTGGATCAGGTTCATCGGGTCACTGCGCTGCACGGATGCCAGCAGTATCTCAGCCTCTTGTCGAGACCCCCCGGGTGAGTGGCGTCAGGCTGCGCGGTAATCGCACCGATGTCAACATTCGTGGCGCTCTGATCTACCTGGATATCAGAAGACAAAGTTCAGATCATTTCGTTTCTCCGATTGATCTAAGTCCGGTAGCTTTCCTCCCGCAACGGATGGAGACAGTCATGGACGAGCAAAACCAAATCGGCTTTATCGGCCTCGGTACCATGGGTGCGCCGATGGCGCTCAACCTCTGCCGTGCGGGACAGCCGCTGATGGTCTGGAACCGGACGCCCGAGCGAACCGCGCCCCTGAGAGAGGCTGGCGCCGTGGTCGCGTCCGACGTGGGCAGCCTCTTCGAGCGTTGCGGGACGGTGCTCCTGATGCTGGAGAACGATGCCGCGACAGATGTTGTGCTGGGCCGCGGCACCCAGGCCTTCGCGCGCCGTGTTGCCGGACATTGCATCGAGTAGATGGGCACAACCTCGGCCGAATACTCTCAGAGCCTGTCGCGGGATATCGCTACGGTAGGCGGGCACTACGTGGAGGCGCCGGTTTCGGGCTCTCGCAAGCCGGCAGAGGCGGGGCAGCTCGTCGGCATGCTGGCCGGGCCTCCCGAGGAGATCGAGCGCCTGCGCCCCCTGCTCTCGCCGGTCTGCAAGCAGCTCTTTGACTGCGGCACCGTGCCCGCCGCCCTCCGGATGAAGCTGGCGGTCAACAGCTTCCTGATCACCATGGTCACCGGCCTTACCGAAGCGGCGCATTTCGCCGAGCACCACGGGCTCGACATGAACCACTTCGCAGACATTCTGAACGCCGGTCCCATGGCCAGCGATGTCTCCCGAATGAAGATCGAAAAGCTGCGCAGCGGCGACTTCAGCCGTCAGGCAGGCATCTCTGACGTGCTCAAGAACAGCCGACTCGTTGTCGAAGCTGCCAGGGCCGCCGGGACAGCTCATCCCCTGATGGAAATTTGCGCCAGGCTGTACGAAGCAACAGAGGAGATGGGATACCAAGAGCAGGACATGATCGCCGTAATCCGCGCCCTTGAGGCCAGTGCCAGGCAGCCGCAGTGACGCGGAACGCCTAGCGCGTTACCGCCATGACAGCGCTGCCGCCGATCATGAAGCCGCCGCCAGCATAGCCCATGCGGCGGCGCGCACGCCGGCTGTCAAAGAGCCGCCCCGCCCGCTCCGCGATCAGCGCATATCCGGCCAGCAGCACCACGACAACAAGGCTGGATGTCGCGGTGAGCACCGCAAGCTGCACGAGCAAATCGCCTTGCGGATCGATGAACTGGGCAAGGAATGCCATGTAGAAAACGATCGCCTTGGGGTTCAGCACGGCGGTCACGGTTCCGGCCCAGAAGCTGCTCCAGAACTGCGCATCCTTGTCCAGGCTGGCCTTCTCCGGTGCATCGCGCCGCGACTCCTTGATCTGATAGATGCCGAGCCATGCCAGGTAGAGCACCCCGACCCATTTGACGATCTGGAACAGGAGGGCGGAGGCCGCAAGGATGGCCCCGACCCCGGCAAAGGACAGTACGACAAGCACGATGCTTCCCACGACGTCTCCGAGAATGCACATGGCTGCAGCCGTCCTGCCCCGCGTCAGCGATTGCGCGATCACCAGCAATACGCTGGGTCCGGGGATCACCGTAAGGACAACGCAGGCGATGCTGTAGGCAATCCAGGTGTCCAGCGACATGATCAATCCTCTTCACTTGGGTCCGGGCGGCGATTGACCGACGCCATGGTGGCAAGGAGCGCCCCGCTCGCAATCAGGACGATGCCCAGAAGATCGATAGAGCCCGCTCGATCGCCAAAGATCAAGACACTCCAGAACAGGGCAAAGACAAGATACGCATTATCGAACAAGCCGATGACCGGTGCGGATGCCCTCTGATACGCATAGGCGACAAGGGCAGCGATGACAGCAAGCAACACGCCCAGCCCGGCCAGCAGCGCCAGATCGGCAGCCTGCAGCGCCGGCCAGACCGACCTCAGAAACCCTGCGTCATTGCCATGCCCGCTCCACCACAAGCCGGCGACCAGCCCAAGGCCGCTCAGAAGCAGAACCAGGTTGAGGTTCATTGCCATCGCCAACGCCGGCACGGCTCTGCAGCGGCCCTGTGTAATAACGGCGGCAAGCGCGTAGAGGAACCCGGCAAGCAGCGGCAGGGCGATCATCGGCGAAACGTCGTCGGGCCCCGGCCGGAGGATCGTCACCACGCCCGCAAGACCCAAAATGATCGCAAGACCCCCGAGCGCGCCGATGCGCGTTCCTAGCAAGACGGACGACAGAAATGCCATCCACATCGGCGAGGTATAATAGCAGGCAGCCGCGATGGAGAACGACAATTTGGGCAATCCGGCGTAATAGCAGCCCCACATCAGGGCGAGGCACAGGCTGCGTAGCCACACCCACCCCGAGACGCGGACATGAGACCTCTGTGCCCCTGTCGTCAGCCGCAGCACTGCCCCCAGGCACAACACGGCGAAGCAGGATCGGACCATCAGGACCTGCCCGAGCGAAAGCCCTTCGCTGTTGAGCTTCACCAGCGCGTCGGACAGCGAAAGCAGCGAGACACCCGCAGTGATCGCGGCGATGCCCGAACCAGCGCCCGGCAACTGCTGCCCAACATATCGAAAACATGCCATGACTACATGCAATCATTCACAAGGCTTAAGATAAAATGATAAAAGGGCAAAAATACATGAGTCAAAGTCATGCAAACTGACGACATCCAACTTGCCCGCCTGCGCCCATTCGAGGCCGCGGCACGACTTGAGAGCTTTACCCGTGCCGCGGAGGAACTTGGGTTGACGCAAACCGCTGTCAGCCGCCAGATCGGCCAGCTCGAGCAAGAGCTGGGCCTGCGCCTGTTCGAACGCCGCAACCGCGCGGTGTTCCTGACCGACGAAGGCCGGCGGCTGGGACAGGTTGCAGGCGAGGCGCTGGCAGCGATCCGGGCCGAGGTCGCCGCCCTTCGCGGCAGCCGCGACCCCGACACCGTCGTGCTTCGCTGCCAGCTCTGCGAGGCCTTCTACTGGCTGATGCCGCGTCTTGCAGATTTCCATGCCAGCCATCCCGAGGTGCAACTTCAACTGGTCAGTGCGCTTGCCCCGCTCACCGAGACGACCGAACCCTTCGACATTGCTCTGCAGACCACCGGTCGCGCTTCGGGCTCGGCCCGGTTGGTGTTTACCGCGGCGGACAGTATCTTTCCGGTCTGCGCGCCCGCCCTGCTTGCGGATCTCCCCGATCCGATCTCACCTGAGATTCTGAGTGGCCTCCCTCTCCTGTCGCATCGCGTCACGCCCCAGGACTGGTTTGACTGGCCTGAATGGTTCGCCGCCACGGGCATTGCCCGTCCGTCCCGGTTGCGGCTGGTTTCATTCGACAGCTACCCCCTCGTGCTGCAGGCCGCGATTACCGGCCAGGGGGTTGCATTGGGATGGAAAAGAACCGTCAGTGACTTGATAGAGGAGGGCAAGTTACGACTTGCTTGCGATCTGTATGCCGACAGGCCAAATGAGATTTCAGTCTTCAGGGGCACCCGGCGCTCGAATTACACCGCCGTGGATTGCCTCATCTCATGGCTGAAGGCGGAACTGGCCTGACACTCAAAGAGACTCTAAGAATGCCTAGCTGCATAATGCTTGATGTCGATGGCGTCCTGATCAACGGCCGCCCTAGGGATGGCGCCTCATGGGCCACATCTCTACAAGACGATCTGGGTGTGGACCCAATCGGCTTGCAGCAATATTTCTTTAAACCTTTTTGGAAACGGATCTTAACCGGTCAGCTAGATATAAGCGACGTACTTGAACAATGCCTTCCAAGACTGGGCAACAGGATCACGACAGAGCAGTTTTTGCAGTACTGGTTCAAGAATGACGCACGTTTGGATGAAAGCATCCTAGCAGATTGCGTGGCGTTGAGAGACCGAGGGTTGAAGATTATTCTTGCAACAAATCAGGAACACCAGCGTGCAAATTACATCATGAGCACCCTGAAGCTCGCCGACTACGTGGACGGTATCGTCTATTCTGCGGATATAGGGGTCGCAAAACCCGATCCGACTTTCTTCACCGCGGCAATGACAAAGACGCAACAACCAGCACACGAGCATATTCTGATCGACGACACGCTTGAAAATGTCAAAGCTGCGATAGCGGCCAACTGGTCAGGTTATGTCTGGGATAGTCGGAAAAACCTGTCCGACATTCTGGAAGATGTGAAAGCTTAATGCACATAATGACCCACTTCAGTTTCAGTCGAAGACCCGCACTGTCCGCGTTAGAAAATCGTGACCGGGACCCTCAAGAAGGTCTGCGCACAGAACTACGCTCCCTCGCGCGTTGAACGACAAGACCTCACTTCACGTCTCGCCAGTCGAGGGGACGAAGAAGAAAAAGGTACGAACTCCTTGCCGCCCTGCTCAAGCAATCCTGGACGAGTCGGTCAAGTGGTACCGGCGTATTCCCGCCGCGCCTTCGCAAACCCGCGGTCCGTCGCCATGAACCGCTTTAACATTGGCACGATAAGCCGGACAGGATCACCGACAGGCTGACCTGTCTCGCGGCCCGAGGCGTCGGCATAGGCGACAAGATCGCGGTATAGACGCCGACAGTTCCACCGGCTTGTCCTCAGGCAAGGGCCCAAGCTTCAACTTCGACATGATCAACCTTCTGTCGGTTCGGATACCAGATCGCGGGTGACGATGATCCTGATCGGGAACCCCGGACGGATGGTCAGCGTTGGCGCGACCTGCAGCTGACGCTGGACGATCTGCTGATCAGCCTGGTTGATCGTGTCCACAGCGCCATCACGGATCGCCTGGACCAGGCGGTCTTCGTCATGGGTGGTAAGGTCCACGCCGAGCGCGAGCAGCGTGGACAGACCGGCCGCGCGCATAAGATCCCGCCAGTGGTAGTCAACGCCATCCGCGAGGATACCAAAGGCACGCGATGCTGGCGGGTTGCACTCGTTTAGAACAACTCTAAAGTGCTAGCCAAACAAAAGCGCCTTGAGACGCTTTTATGCAAGCCCAACATCCCGAAATTCACGATCGGCGATGGCGCCAGCGTTGCGACAACGGGCCTTCAACATGCACAACACAATTCCCCGCAAGGTAAACAGCGCAGCGATCGGCCTCGCTCTCATGGCATCGGCGTCATTGATCGTCCCGATTGTGGACGGCATCGCGAAGCTGCTAGGAGAAACGCTGTCGCCCTTGTTTGTCGCCTGGGCAAGATATGCGGCGGCAACACTTGTCGTCTTACCGATCGCTCTCGCGGCGCGGGGCCGAAGAGTCCTTCCACGACAGGGCCTTGCCATGCAGTTCTTGCGAACGCTCTGCCTGGTCATTGCGATGACCC
Source organism: Pseudomonadota bacterium (assembly GCA_036154315.1). Lineage (GTDB taxonomy): Bacteria > Pseudomonadota > Alphaproteobacteria > Rhodobacterales > Rhodobacteraceae > Maritimibacter. The sequence continues at coordinate 42,206 of JAYZLL010000031.1, read as the reverse complement.
TGTTCTTCGTCTCATTACAATGGACGACCCTCACCTCCGCCATTGCGGCCTACTTTTCCGGGCCCATCGCCGCAATGCTGCTGTCGGTTCTGTTCCTCAATGAGCGGCTGACGATCGCGAAATGCACAAGCCTCGTCCTTGCGATCACCGGCGCCTTGTTCGTGCTGCAACCGTTCGGGGGCGGCAGCCTGGGCGCAGGCATCGCTCTATTGGCCGGCTGCTTTCATGGCGTCTACCTAGTCTTTACCAAGCTATCCGCATCCCGCAGCGGTTCACTTCAAACGTTGTGCTTTCAATGCCTCGTGGGAACGCTTTTGCTCAGCCCGCAAGCGGCCCTGACATTCGAAGTACCCCCCGTCGACCTGCTTTGGTTGATCCTGTCCATGGGGGCTATCTCTGCCCTCGCCCACTTCCTGACCATTCAGGCCTTCCGTTTTGCGGAGGCCAGCATTTTGTCTCCGCTGGTGTATCTGGAGCTCGTTGGCGCGATAGCATTCGGTGCTGCGGTATTCGGCGATCTTCCCGGCCCCGCAACACTCATCGGCGGCACCCTGATCGTTCTGTCAGGCTTGGCGTTGCATCGATCCCAAGCCGCGACCGCCTGACGGCCCTCGCAATGCATTGCCCGTGGCTAGAGCCTAAGCGATATATTGCGCCACTAACGTTCAAGAACCCGGCGCAGTTTGACTACTGGCCCCAAAAAGCTGCCGAGGCGAGCCTCGAAGAATGACAAAAGTTGCAGCGCCAGTTTGGTGTGAACGAGTGGGCAAGGCCAGCGGTCGGTAAGATTGCGGCAAACTTCATAGCAGAGTCAGCGCCCTGATCCAATTCTGATGGCACAATCGACCCGAAGGATGCGGTTCTCTAGCTAGGGATCAACCGGGTGCCGCTCGATCGAGGCTAAGACAGGCGCCAATTCTGGTCGAATGCTCGCCAAGTCAACGAAGCGACCAATGGATCATGGTCGGCCGTCACGAAAAACGGCCCTTTTAATCGAGAACTATTAGATAGGACCACCTTGCGCTACCTGACGAGACCAATCATCACCGCTTACCTCAAGTCGAGCCATTAAAGTGAAACGGCGGCAATCCTGACAGGGACGCGTCCTTATTCTACGGAATGGGTCTTTCGCTGCCATTAGACACGCAAGCATTCAATTGCAACTATAGGCCCTGTGAAGACTCGCTGCGCTGTCAGGACTAAGAACGCGGGAGCCTGCGTGCGCGCAAAATTTCCGGTAGGGCGACAACGAAGAGACAGCCGCCAGCCAGAGCAAAAAACCAGGTATCTACCAAGCCATAGATTAGGACACCTCCAACTCCTCCGAACGTGAAGGCGGACAACGTCAGGCTATACAGCCCGAGCTTCGACAGCACTGTCTTTTTTGACAGGCTCGGCTTAATGAGGTCCACCAAGCCGATACCGATGTCCGTGGCCATTCCTGAAATATGCGTGGTGCGAACCCGCGAATTGGAGATAACGCTGGTTACAGCATTCTGAAAGCCCATTACAGCGCTCAAAATGCTGATGAGGAGCATGTTCGATATGCTCCCCGATGCCGAGAGAATTAGCCCTAAGCCCAAAACGATCAGACCCTCGGACGCGATGGTCAAAGCGTAGATTGATCGGAAGCCTCGTTGTTCTCCGATTGCGATAATGGCCGCGGCCAGCGACGCTCCCCCTATGAACAAGGCCAAGAGCAGAAGGAAACTAATGCTTGTTCGCCATGAGCCGCGTGCAAACTCGTCAGCGAAGGCAGAGACATTACCGGTCATGTTCGCCGTGAAGGAGTGTGCGGTGAGATAGCCAACCGCGTTCAATGCGCCAGCAACCGCGGACAGTGCCCCGGCCAGATAACGATCGGCAATCCCGTTTCGCTCATCACCGACATGGATCAACATGTTTCCACTCCGCGCACCGAGTATGGACCAACATACCCGTGCGAGAGGCCAACTACAAACATCTGCCGGTCCCGCAGCGCAACCTTCGGCTGACGCAGCAACTTGGAAACCCTTACCTTGGGGCTGAGGCCCCTCTTCCACCACCAGCGCTCCGAAAAATTCTAAAGCCCCGAAGAGCCGGATAGTCTAGCCCGTGAAACATGCACCACGCCGCGCCACAACGAGTCCGGTTTGAGTCCAAAGTAACCTTTAGGTTCTTAGGTAAATTCTTTCGCGACAAGCCCAGGCCTCTCGCGAAAGGTACATCCCGGTCCTCTAGACCCTCGCTTATCTCCTGCGAAACGCGGGCAAGCCACACAAGGTTCTCGGCACAACTGGTACACTTACGCTCATAAAAAGTGTGAACGCGATCTGCAAATTCCACCCGAGAGGAGCCAATCACACGGATTAAGAGATACAGTTGCCAGGTCATATCCGGGTCCCGATAGATGCAGCTGAAGCAAATAATGTTGTTGCGACATAAGCAATGCTTTGCCGGGCCAGAGCACTCTGAACGAGTCGTCGCATGACAAAGCGGGTGACCTGTTGCATCCGGACGACCAAAGTCAGATCACCCGGATGTTCACGACTTACTGTGAAGCGACGCGATTTATCTTCGCGAGGGCAAACTCTGTATCCTCACGATAGGAAATAGCTTCGCGGTAGATGCCATCTTCGTCGAAAAGGAGCACGCTGGCGGAATGGTCCATCGTGTATCCGCCATCCTCCAATGGGACTTTGGCGGCATAGACATAGAATGACTTGATCGCTTTCTGGATCTCGGCGGGGTCGCCGGTCACCCCAGTCACACCGGGGACCCACCCGACGTAGTCACCCAGCACCTCGGACGTATCCCGCTCGGGGTCTACAGTCACGAAGAACACGCGAATGTCTTTGCCTTCTTCAGCAAGGTCCTCCTTCCAGCCATAGACGTCGCCCAATGTGGTCGGGCAAACTTCGGGGCAATGGGTGAAGCCGAAAAACACCGCCGATGGCGCACCTTCGAGCGTCGCTTCAGTGAAGTCGACGCCATCTGTCGTCGTGAGCACATAGTCACCGCGGCCCATTTGGTCGGCCACAGTCGTCTCGAACTGGGGGATGACATAGGTGAACGCGACCCAGACCACGAGGGCGACGAACGCCGCCCCCGTGAGACCCCAGCGAATGATGTTCGCCGTCCGCATTAGTGATGCCCGTGACCGCGGCCGTCGGCGTCCGGCGCACCGATGGAAAGCGGAAACACGACCTCGCCAGCGTTCTCGAAAGTCAGCGTGACCTCGACGGTTTCACCCTCGACCAGTGGCTCCGACAGATCCATGAACATGAGGTGGTAGCCGCCGGGCTTCAGCTCGACCGTTTCGCCCGCCGGTATGGCAAGACCATCGGCCAGCTCGCGCATCCGCATCACATCGCCGTCCATCGCCATCTCATGGATTTCCATACGATCTGCGACCTCCGACGCAGCGCCGATAAGTCGGTCGTCGGTGTCGCCCGTGTTGGTGATGGTCATGAAGCCACCTGCAACCGGCGCAATGGGCAGGGTGGCGCGGGAGAACGCACCTTCGAGGGTCAGATCGCCAAATGTGACGGCCTCGCCGGTCGCCGGTGTTGCCATTGCCCCACCGTGATCGTGTCCGTGGCCATGTCTATCGCCGGAGGCCGCAACGATCGTCAGCGTCGGGGCGGGATCACCCTCTTCACCTTCGCCCGCCGACCAGTCGATGCGGCCTTCGTCACAGATCTGGGTGATAGGAAGGATCAGGGTGCCGGGTTCGACATTCGGGCCGACGGAACCACGCACCGTGAACTCGTCATACCACGCGTCTTCCAGATGCCCGCCAGACCAACTGATTTCGCGCACGCCTTCGGTCATCTCGGTGCCGTGGTTGTCGTAAGGCGTCTCATAGGCACTGATGGTGGTGGTCAGATCCCAGCCCGGTTTCGGCATCGGCTTTGCGGCATAGATGCCCTCGGGCAAAGTCACGGTCACCGTGTGCGTCGCCGAACCGTCGCAGCCATGCGGCACGCGGAAGGTCAGTTTGGTCGAGCTGCCGGCCACAACGTTCTGCTGTTCAATCGATACATGCGCCTGAGCGACAGAGGTCGTCAGGGCCAGCGCCATGACCGGTGCAAGGGTTTTCAGGATTTTGGACATAAGTGTCTCCACAAGATAGGGCGCGGCAGATGTGCCGCTAAATCGCGCCGCATTGGCGCCAGTCTGAAGGTGAAATCAGGCTGTGTGTGGAGGGGCTCGTGGCTGTGGGTCGCCCGCGATGTACTGATGCCCTTGGATCAAGTGGTCGCCTTTGGCCACGTCGGACCGCAGCGGTGCGGGCCAGACCGTCGGCACGTGATCGCAGGTCGGCGGGCTCGGCAGCTTGTGACAGAAGGGGCAGTCGTGGTCGTGCGTGATCTCTTCGTCACCGCACAGATCAGCCAGTGTCGCGCCCATGAAGCTGAGCGTTGCAAACCGTGCGGTTTCATCAAGATTAGGGGCCATCTGCGACGTCGATACCAGGCTCGATGCCGCGAGAAGCACGACGACGACCAGCATCTGAACCTTGAACAGAATGACCCGAACCATGGATGCCTCATATCCGAGCACTTCTGCTTGTGGAAAGAGCAAATCGTCGCAGTCGCATCGGCGCTCTCCAAATCTCGCATTCAAAAAACAACATTGACTTCGAACACGGCTTCCCCTCTTTTCTGCCGCGATGGTTCCCGAACGCCGAGAGGTTGCCGGGATGAAAAGGGAACACGGTGCGGTGTAGCCATCAGGCGCCAAATCCGTGACTGCCCCCGCAACTGTAAGCGGCGAGTGACCTGTCAAACCACTGATCCAGCGGGATCGGGAAGGGACAGCGAACCGAGACCCGCGAAGTCAGGAGACCTGCCATCGGACGTTAACTTGAACCCGGGCGGGGTGTCCCGGAGGAGGTCGATATGATCCACGGGGCTTTACCCGTCACACATCGTTATCCTGCACATCTGCCCCGCCACTGGCGGAGGTGCAGATGGACGCGACAGACAACGTAATCACCGTTTGCACACGCTGTATCGACGCGTCTGAAAAAACGCGACCCGGTGCAGCGCTTGCGCATCTGCTTCGGCATACCGCCCCGAAAGGATTTCGGGTCGAGCACGCCGATTGTCTGGCGGGATGCGGTAGAACCACGGTCGTCGCCTACTCGGGGGCAGGCAAGGCCACGTGGGTCTTCGGCGATATCGAACAAGCGGATCTTCCCGATCTGCTGGGCTTTGCACGCATGTATGCGGCATCGAACGACGCGTGGTTTTGCGGACGCGACTGCCCGAAGAAGCTTTGCGACAACACCCTGTCGCGCGTGCCGGGGCTGCCCCTATGACGGGCGCGGCACGTGGTAAAGTAGAAGCAACTGGGCTGAGCTGGGCCGCAGCCCCCGGTCAGCCCATCCTTGAAGATGTCAGCTTTTCGCTTGCCGCAGGGCGCACCATGGGCGTGGTCGGTGCGAATGGCGCAGGTAAGTCGACGCTCTTGCGGTTGCTCTACCGCTATTATCGCCCGAGCGCAGGGACGGTCACGCTCGACGGAGAAACCCTATCCGACATGCCTGCCCGCAGGGTCGCAAGGCACATCGCCGCCGTTTTGCAAGAGCAGCCAACGGACTTCGCCCTGACGGTGCGGGAAATCGTGGCGCTTGGCCGTGCGCCTCACCGGCGCGGGTTCACCAACGGTGGAGAGCGCGATGCCCGCATCGTGGACGAAGTGCTCAATCGGCTCGACTTGCACCGTTTTGCGCCGCGTGCCTTTGGCACTCTGTCCGGCGGCGAAAAGCAAAGGGTCATGGTGGCGCGGGCTTTGGCGCAGGAGCCGGAAGTTCTGATCCTTGACGAGCCGACCAACCACCTCGATATCCGCCACCAGCTTGAAGTGCTGGGCCTTGTGCGCGGCCTCGGCATCACAGTGGTGACAAGTCTCCATGACCTGAACCTCACTGTCGACCTGTGTGACGATGTGCTCGTGCTGCATCGCGGGCGCGCCATCGCCTTTGGTCCGCCGGACGAGGCCCTGACGCCCGAGAACGTCTCCCGTGCCTTTTCCGTAACCGCACGGCTGGAGCGCATTCAGCCGTCGGAAACCCCCCACTTCACCTTCCACCTGACCGATCTTGAAAGGAATTGATTCATGAAACACGCCGTTATGACAACAGCGACCATTCTCTGTGCCGCGCCTGCACTTGCCTTCCCCGTAACTGTGGAAAGCTGCGACCGCGAAGTGACATTTGAAGCCGCCCCCAAAGCCGCGATTTCCAACGATGTAAACCTGACCGAGATGATGCTCGTCCTCGGTCTACGCGAGCGCATGGTCGGCTACACCGGCATTTCCGGCTGGAAGACGCTGGACGAAAAGATGCGCGAGGGGGTCGAGGAGCTGCCTGAACTCTCTGCCAAATATCCGACGCGCGAAGTGTTGGTGGGCGCAGGCGCCGATTTCTTTTTCGCCGGTTGGAACTACGGCATGAAGGTCGGCGGCGAAGTGACGCCCGAAAGCCTCGAGCCCTTCGGGATGAAGGTCTACGAACTGACCGAATCCTGCACGCACATCATGGACAAACCTAAAGCCTCGCTCGACGATATGTATAACGACATTGCCAATCTCGGCACGATCTTCGGCGTCGACGAACGCGCGGCGAATCTGATCGACAGCTGGAAAGCCGAAGTCGCCGAGATGACTGCCGAGATCGACATGGACAACCCGATCAGCGCTTTCGTCTACGACAGCGGCGAGGACACGCCTTTTACCGCCGGACGCTACGCCATACCGACCGCTCTGATCGAAGCGGCGGGCGGCACGAACGTCATGGACAGCTTCGAGAAAAGCTGGGCCACCGTCGGTTGGGAAGAGGTCGTGGCCTCCGCGCCCGAGGTGATCATAATCGTCAACTACGGCGATGTGACAGCCGAGCAGAAACGCGACTTCATGTTGTCCAACGATGCCTTCGCTGACATTCCCGCCGTGAAGAACGACAACTTCGTCACCCTGGAATATGTCGAGGCCACGCCGGGCCCGCGCAACATCGCGGCCATCGCCAAACTGGCTGACGCTTTCGCCTCTGCCGAGCGATGAAAAGTCCTGTGCATACCAATGGTGAAGGCGCTGCGCGCGCCTTTGCTTTCTGGCTCGCCCTCGGTCTTGCGGTGCTGACCCTGTCGATCTCGCTCGCCGTTAGCCTCGGCGCCGTGCGCGTGCCGCTCACCACCGTATGGGGTGTGATCGGCCATCACGTGGCGCCCGGCCTTTTTGCGCATGGCGGGTGGGATACGTCGCACGAAGCCATCGTCTGGCAGTTGCGTTTGCCGCGCACGCTGCTCGCCGCCTTGGTTGGTGCAGGGCTGGCTATAGTGGGGGCGACGCTTCAGGCCGTCACGCGAAATCCGCTCGCCGATCCGCACTTGCTAGGCATATCTTCCGGCGGGGCGTTCGGAGCGATTGTCGCGCTCCTTCATACCGGGTTGATCTTTGGCCTCACCACGGTCCCGCTCTTCGCCTTTCTCGGCGCCCTCTTCGCAACGGCGCTTGTCCTCACCGTGAGCCGTGTTGCGCATGCCACCTCATCCGACCGGCTGGTTCTCGCCGGGGTCGCCGTGTCGTTCATCGTTATGGCGCTTGCAAATGTCATGATCTTTCTCGGCGATCCACGGGCCACGCATACCGTGGTTTTCTGGATGCTCGGCGGTCTTGGCCTAGCCCAATGGTCGCAACTGGTCTTTCCGCTCGTCGTGCTGTTTGGTTGCTCGCTCTGGTTTCTGCTGCACACCAGCGATCTCGACGCGATGACGATCGGCGACGAAACCGCATCGACGCTGGGGATCAACGTGACAGCCTTTCGGCACGCCGCTTTCGTCGTTGGTGCGCTCATTACCGGGGTCATGGTGGCATTCTCCGGTATCATCGGTTTTGTCGGCCTCATGGTGCCGCATATCGTCCGAATTGTCGTCGGCGGCGCGAACCGCCGGGTTCTGCCCGCCAGCATCGTAACCGGTGCCATTTTCCTCGTCTGGTGCGATATCCTCGCGCGAACGGTCATGGCGCCAGACGACATCCCGATCGGTGTCGTGACGGGGCTGATTGGGGGCGTCTTTTTCGTCTGGCTACTCAGAACGATGAGGTCGTGACATCATCACTGCAGCTCGTCTTCAGGTGGCCAACCACGATCTGGCACCTTTGCGCTCAAATGACTCGTAGGAACCTGCTCAGAAAGCATCCCGATTTGTGAGATGGCTGTGCCTGTGTGGTTGAGCCCCGCTATGTTAATGGACCTTCTACACGCCTTCCACGGGCACCAGCGACATATGACTATGACGGATGCCGCGCTCGGCGCATAGACCGTGGGCCCAATCTTTCAAATCAGCCCCCTTTCCGGGCATCACCGTCACGGCTACGGCGCTTGAATGGTTCAGCGGCACCGAAAGGCCGCCACTGTCTGATCGGGTTTCGCGTGGCGAGTCTAGGACACGCGCCGACCCAATTCGCGGATCAAAAGGTCGAGCTATAGCTGACGAACCCAATGTTGTCCGCGTCCTGAGAGGCCTCGCGCGTCAGGGACCGTCTATGCATCTAGCCCGCGACGTAGCTACAGGCGGCCGGGGCAGACATCGCGCTTCCGGTCGCGGAAAAGAAGGCGCGACCTCTCGTCGATCGGCGATGGACGCCGGAGACACGGATGATGCGGAGCGATTGGAACACTTACATGCCGCCAGTCGAGGCTCGTATCATCCGACCCGACGTGAGGCTTGCGCCGTTGGTATGCTGGGACGCCGAAAGTTACTGGCTGGGCTCTGGCGACGGTAATTTCCATCGCAAGTTGGCGGCCTGTGCACTAAGACCCTCAAACCTCAATGTCGCATATTTGGTGGCAAAGCTCGACACGACCTTTCCGCAGCGCCATGACATCTGCCTGATGCTGACGTGACAGCGCAAGGGGTTCGCGCAGAATAGCGGGAGAGGTGTCGGGGTCAGGGATATAGACAGCACCAAAGGTCCGGAAACGGCAAAGACCGGCAGAGGGACTGTGCCTCTTTTGCCACGGGTCTGACGCAGCGATTGACAGAATCGAGCGGGCGCCTAAATTATTTGCATGTTTGCGAACGAAAGCATGTTCCGGTTTCTGCTTCTGAACCGCCTCCCTCCCCGGGCGGCGAGTGTTTAACTAGGCCAGCGTCCGCCCGGGGTAATCTCGATATTTTCGATTTGAGAATGCGGGTCTGATCAGGCCCCGGGAGACACATCATGATTTACGAAAAACCCTCGCGACTGACGGGCGCAAATCCTTTCGGCGCGGTCCAGCACGAACACTACACCGATACCCGCTTCAGCCTGTCTGGGGCAGATCTACGGGGCATGGAACACCTGTTGCGTCGGCGTGGACCACACGGAGAACGGCTCTCGCCGCTCCTGAACGGGCTGATACGCAGAAAAATTCTTATGGCCCGCAAACTCACCTCACCCCTGCCTGAAGACATTGCGGCGTCGGGTCGGCTCGTGACCTATATCGTTGAAGGCGAAAGCGCGCGCTCGAGCGTCTTGTCAATGAGCACCATGCCCCTGAACGGCACCATTCCGGTCGGATCACTGCTCGGAGCCACCCTGATCGGCGCCTCGCGCGGACAGAAAATCGCACTGCATCACGAAGACGGCGAGATCGGCGCCGTGACTCTGCTTGAGATCGAACTTCTGAACGACGGCCCGCTGACCGCCTGAGCGCCTTTCCATACCGCGTACTGGCACAGATTACACACCTGCCGGATCGCCGACTTTGACAAGGAAAACCAAATGTCGACCCTAACCAAGCCCCGCCACACCGGCGGGCGCAAACCTCGCGTGACCATCGGCGCAGGAAGCCTCGAACACCTCGAAGGGCTTTCCGATGGCGCGATGGCGAGTCAGCCCAAACTGGCCGACCTACTGCTGGAAGAACTGGGCCGTGCAAAAATCGTGCCAGATACCAATCTACCCGACGACGTGGTCGCCATGCACCGGCCCGTGACCTATCGCGACGAAAGCACCGGTCGGGACAAGACCGTGACGTTGGTCTATCCCGAAGAGGCCGACATCGCACGCGGCCATGTCTCGGTACTAACCCCGATCAGGATAGCACTGCTTGGACTAGCAGAAAAGGCGACCTTCCCGTGGGAGACCCGCGACGGCACCAAGCGTATGCTCTCCGTCGTCTCGGTCGCCCGGGTGGATGAAACCAGAGCTAGTCCCTGAAAGTCGGACGCTGACATAAGCTAAGATCTGCGGTCTGCTTATCTTCGACGAGAAGGAGATCAGAGATGTCGAAACGGAAGAAGCACGCGCCAGAGTTCGACGCGAAGGTCGCGCTGAAAGCCATATAAAGCAAGGATTCAAGGGATCGTCGCACCAGTGGCGCAGTGTAAGCCCGAACAACGGCGCTGAGCTGGCAAGTTGGTCGGGGTGCATCCGGCGATCATCGATCAATGGAAACACGCCTTGCTCAAGGGCGGGTCAGGCGTATTCGAGCGCAGGAGCCGCAAGTAGCCGGAGATAGACGAAGGGTAAATGAAGGAGCTTCACGCCAAGATCGCGCAGCGATCCAGTCGCGTGCTGCCTGTTGATGACGCACAGCCATGCAACACAGGTTTCGACCCGAATCTGTCCCAGAAAGTTTTGCGAGTGGATCGATGATTAACGGCAAATCGCTGCGACAGGCAGCCAGGCACATCTAGTAGATACAAAGTGTAAAGCGCAATATACTCGGTCGGTTGGGCCACAGGATAAAATGCGTTATCTCCGTGCGTAAAACGAAGAGAACGGATCTCACTTGTGCAGGTCGCCAACCGGAATCCGCATTGTCATGCTCGACCCCCGTCAGACCACGGCCCTGGTCCATAAATCGTTGCCGCAGATCTCGGCCTGGATGTCGTCGAGGCAACTTAATCGGAACAATGGGATCGCGGCGCAGGACCGTTGCATACCCGATCTATTGGTCCCAGCATCCGCTGGACCGATCGGATCTTCGAATTCGCGGGTGCGACACCCCGCATTAGCCAAACGCCAAGATCTGCCTACGGCCACCACATGGACCAGCGGGCTTCCAATCATCAGCAAGAATGGCCGGAAAAGCCTCGTTTCCGAGTGTTCAACGGGTAGGATGGGTGACAAAGCTGCCAAACTGCCCTGCGTTTAACAGGCGCGGCGCGATTTCCGGTCATAATCAATATGCCGCACACGCCCTAGGAAAAGCACGTGATCCCCCGCCTCGATCACATTTACAACATCGGCCATTTTGAGGGCTGCAGCGCCGCTCAATACCGGAGGACCGTGGCGCTCAAGGAAGATATCCGGCAATGTCTCATCCGGCCGCCCCTCAAAATGGAAGGCGTGTCGGCACATGTGCTGTGACAGGATGTTCACCGCATAATGCCACGATTTCCAGAGCTAACCCGGCATCTTCGACTTGCGATCGAGACAGATGCAGACCAGCAGCGGGTCAAGCGAGACTGACATGTAGGCGCTGACCCTCATACCGTGATCGCCCTCGCACCTCCGAGTGGTAATGACGATGACGCCCGTAGCGAAACGACCGCAACAATCTCGCGCAACGCACGTGTGTCGATAGTCTCCAGAGAGGCAATATCAGATTTATAAGTGTAAAGTAGGCGCGTATCCTCCAAAATCTACGCCTCAGAGAACGCGCGTTTCTCTGGTCAAGCCCACACATTTCTGCGGATGACTACCATTTCGAAGCCGCCGCGATCGGTATCTCTCCGCGATTAAGATGCCCCTTCGAGATGCTCCATCCGAACCGGCGCACATTGCGGCGAACCTGGACGGTTCGGCTTGCGGGGGAAAATCTCGAACCATTCTCGGAGCATGAAACAGATCGTCCTTGTGCATCCTTACTCCGCTGCCAAGGAAGACCCGAGTTCCCGCCGAACGATTGCCGCGCCCGCACTGAGTGCCCTGAGCTTGCCACGCGCGACCTCGCGGGAGAGCGGTGTCATGCCGCAATTGGTGCAGGGATAGAGCTTGTCCGCTTCCACGAACTCAAGCGCGTTGCGCAGGGTTGCGGCCACCTCTTCCGGGGTCTCGACGGAATTGGTTGCCACGTCGATAACCCCGACCATCACCTTCTTGCCGCGCAGGAGTTCGATCAGGTCTATCGGAACATGCGAGTTGTGGCATTCCAGCGATACCAGATCGATGTTGGAGGCCTGAAGCTTGGGGAAGGTCTGCTCATACTGGCGCCATTCCGATCCGAGGGTCTTCTTCCAGTCGGTATTGGCCTTGATGCCATAGCCGTAGCAGATATGGACGGCCGTCTCGCAATTCAGCCCTTCGATCGCCCGCTCGAGCGTGGCGATGCCCCAGTCGTTCACCTCGTCGAAGAACACGTTGAACGCAGGTTCGTCAAACTGGATGATATCGACCCCGGCGGCTTCAAGCTCGCGGGCTTCCTGATTGAGAATTGTCGCGAATTCCCATGCGAGTTTCTCACGGCTCCGGTAATGGGCATCGTAGAGCGTGTCGATCATGGTCATCGGCCCCGGCAGCGCCCATTTGATCGGGCTATCTGTCTGCGCGCGCAGGAACTTCGCATCCTCGACGAAGACCGGCTTATCGCGGGATACCGCCCCCACGACGGTCGGAACGCTCGCATCGTAGCGGTCGCGGATCTTCACGGTCTCGCGTTTCTCGAAATCGATACCGCTCAGATGCTCGATAAAGGTCGTGACGAAATGCTGGCGCGTCTGTTCACCGTCAGAGACGATGTCGATGCCGGCGCGTTCTTGCTCCGAGAGGGTCACACGCAAGGCATCCTGTTTGCCTTCGACAAGCGCCGCGCCTTCCAGCTTCCAGGGTGACCAGAGCTTTTCAGGCTCAGCCAGCCAAGAGGGTTTGGGGAGACTGCCGGCGGTGGAGGTGGGGAGCAATTTGGTCATTTGGAGAACCTTGTTTATTTGATCGTTCAGGCGGCGAACCGGGCGGACCACGCGTCCAGAACGGCCCGATGTGGCTTGATGAAGTGGTCTTCGGCAAATTTGCCCTGCTCGACGGCCAGCCGGCCGCGCTCCTCGCGGTCGTAGACGATCCGGGTCAGCGAATGATCCGGCTGCTCGAGGCTCGGCCGATAGACCTCACCGGCGGCAGAGTTGGCGTTGTAGATCTCGGGCCGGTAGATCCGCTGGAAGGTCTCCATCGTGGCGATTGTGCCGATAAGCTCCAGATTGGTGTAATCGTTGAGCAGATCCCCAAAGAAGTAGAAGGCCAGCGGCGCCGCGCTCTCCGAGGGCATGAAGAAGCGGACCTGCATCCCCATCTTCTGGAAGTACTGCTCGGTGAGCGATGCTTCGTTCGACAGGTATTCAAAGCCCACAACGGGGTGGTGATTGGCCGTCCGCCGATAGACCTTGTTGTGCGAGACGCTCAGGCAGATCACTGGCGGTTTGCGGAAATTGGCGCTGTAGGTGTCGGAAGATACGAAGCTCTGGAACAGTTTGCCATGCAGGTCGCCGAAGTCGTCCGGGATGACGAGGCCTTCACGATCCTTGTTGTATGCAGGCAGCCGGACGCTGAAGTCGTAGTCCCGCACATAGGACGAGAAGTTGTTCCCGACCAGCCCTGCGATCCGCGCGCCTGTCTTGTGGTCCAGGATCGTCGTCTTCAGGACCTCGATGGCCGGAAAGGCGCTGCCGCTGCCGTCAATATCAAGATCGACCGAGACGATGTCCAGTTCGACGCCGTAGCGGTCGCCCTCGGGATTGTCCCACCGCGCGAGCGCGTTGAAGCGGTTGTCGATCATCCGCAGCGCGCCCCGCAGGTTCTGCTGCCGGCTCTCCCCTCTTGCGAGGTTCGCGAAATTGGTGGTGAGCCGGGTGCTGTCGGCTGGCGTGTAATCTCCGTCGAAACGAATGCTTTTGATCGTGAAGGTGAAGTCTCTGGTCATGGTGATCTGGTCTCCTGGCTGCCGAGACAAAGCCCGAGGCCGTTTCTTTCTCGTTCAGATGGTGCCTGAGTTTGGTTTCAGGCGGGCTCAATCGGTGGTCGATCTGTATCATCAGGTTGGCCATCGGATGTATGCTCGAGCAGGAACATGAAGAAAAATGATGATATTTCAGAGAAACATGACACGCTGACATGTGCAGTGCAGCTCATGCCTAGAGCCGCTCAATTTGCAAAACCGCCCTACTCCGCATATGCGCCCGGGGCGAAGCCGAAGACCATCAGCGACAATGCGGCGGCGTTTCAGATGTGGGCGCCCTTGGCCAACTCGATAAAGCCGTCAAGATACGAGGGAATATCCCCCTTGCGACGACCCAGGTGAATGGATTTCGCGATGCCCTCGCCAAGCCGCACACCCGTCACCCCCTTGGCCCCGCGCAGAAGCCAGTCGGGGGTCGCACTGACGGCGCGGCCCGAAGCCACCAGTCGCAGCATCAGATCGGTCGTCTCCACCGTGCGATGGCGGCGCGGCAAGGCATGGGCGGGAACGAGGAAGCGGGTGTAGATATCCAGCCGCTCGCGCGAAACGGGATAGGTAATCAGGGTCTCGCTTGCCAGATCTTCGGGCGCGGCCCATTGCTTGTCTGCCAGAGGATGTGTCTCGGCTACCGCCAGAACCAGCTCGTAGTCGAAGACGGGCGTGTATTCGAGCCCCGGACGCTCAACTGGGTCTGGGGTGACGAGAATGTCAATCTCATGGCCCAGAAGTGCAGCCAGCCCGCCGAACTGGAAGGCCGTGGTCACGTCCAAGTCAACATCGGGCCATTCCGCCAGAAACGGGTCCACCACCCGCATCAGCCAGTTCTGGCAGGGATGGCATTCCATTCCCACGCGGATCGCGCCGCGCCGCCCGCGCGCATAGTCTTCAAGCACCGTCGCGCCATGTTCAAGCTGCGGCAGCACCCGCAGCGCCAGCCCCAGAAGATAGTCTCCCGTCTGTGTGAGGCGAAGTTTGTGCCCCTCGCGCTCCCAGAGCTTCACGCCATGACGCTCTTCGAACCGCCGGATCGCATGGCTGACCGCCGATTGGGTCAGACTCAAGCGGTCGGCGGCAAGGGTCAGGCTACCTGTCCGGTCGATCTCGCGCAGAATGGTCAGAGGTTGAATATCGATCATTGGATATGACTCCCTGTCACGCCGCATCTATATAATCAGGCGTCTCTGTCATGGCCATGGCGGAGACTCCATCGAGATCGGTGCTGTGTTCTGCAGAGATGATGAGAGCACGCGGTATGGCCCCAATCATCCGAGGTTGACGATTCGAGAGCGAGCCGCAAAAAATGCTGTGTTTCCGGTGCCGGCTGTCAGGCCGGAGAATAGGGAACGGCGGCTTGGCCTGCAGGCCGGAAACCGCGACTGCCCCCGCAACTGTATGCGGCGAGCGCGACTGGGATACCACTGGGTCATAAAGAAGGGTCCGGGAAGGGAAGTCGGTGCTGCGACCCGCGAGTCAGGAGACCTGCCGGAGACATTCACCTTTCCTGGACGCGGGGTGCGTTTCCGGGAGCGGCCACACCGTTGGGGTGAACACACCGCGCGCGGCATTCCGCTGCGCCAAGTTCTGGCGTGTCATGCGCCCCAATGGAGAACGTACCAGAGATGCACGACGCGGCCCCAACAAGACGTCTCGCTGCCGAACAAGGACTGGCGCTCCGCAAGGCACCTGTCGTCGAAGCAGATTTCTCACCACATCGCTGGCCGGCAGCGAACAGCGCCTTTGACCACGATCCGCAAAACAACCGTTCAGCCGAGTTTCCGGCGGTCCTCAGAACACAGACATTTCCGCAGATGATCGAGGTCTCACTGCTCATCCCCGGAGGCCTGAGCCAGCTCTTGTCAAAACACTTCAGGACAGCTCAAAGAATGCTGCTGAAGGCAATCGTTGCAGCAGGTATCCGGTCGCCGCAGGTTTCCAGGGATCGGCGGGCGATCCTTCTGCCGCGCTCAGAAGAACAGGCTCTTGCGCCCGCGCTAAAGCGTCTCGAGCCGCGCCTGCGCAGGCAGATATTTCAGCCACTAAGTCAGAAGTCCGCAGCCAGCGCTCTGGGCCTGACTCCTGCGAAATTCCGCCAGATGAAGCGTGATGGACAGATCACGTCCTCATCCAAAGCATCGGTTACAGGAATGGCAAGCGTTACCAATACCCAACCTATTCCGTTCGCGACTTGCTGAAGGCTGCTCGCAGCGTGGACGTGAGCCGATCAACCACGCCGTGCTCGAAACAGTGAACTGCTCTGAACGGCAAGAGGCGAGCCCGTATGACAGAGGACGTGACCACCACTAGATCTCGTCTTGCGGTTCAAGCCGCCTCCGGACCCGCGGGAAGGGCAGAGCCCACTTGATCGAAGTCTGATTTTCAAACCTTTGTGCTGCCGGTTTGCGGGTCGTCGGCGTTCCATCGCACGGAGGTTTTCATGCACACCCTTCCCGAAAGACCGAATCTGGACCAACTGAAGCGCCAGGCAAAGGAGCTTCTCGCGGCCTTCCGTTCCGGCGATGCCGCCGCGATCGATCGGTTTCGGACATCGCTTCCGGCTGCTCCGAGCCAGCCGGATGACCCAATTCGCAACTCCGACTTCCGGCTGCACGACGCGCAATCCTGCCTCGCCCGCGAGTACGGCTTCCCCTCCTGGAGCGCGATGGCGACTTTCGTCGAAGCCGTCCGGCTGCAGGATGAGGATGCGACCACGCGCCGAACTGCGTTTTTGCGGGCCCTCTATGCGGGCGACATATGCGGCGGCATGGACAACCCCCGCCCATCCTATGCTGTCCGCCTTCTCGAAACATACCCGGATGTCGCGCGGGGCTGTGCGGTCACCGCCTGCGCCACCGGAGACATCTCGCAGGTTCAGCAGGCAATTGCCGAGGACAGCACATGGACAAACCGCCCGGCCGGACCGCTGACCTTGCCGCCTCTTCTGGCGGCAACCCATTCAAGCCTCTTGGGGAACGAAGCCTTCCGCCCCCGGATCGTGGAAACCGTCCACCTCCTGCTCGCCTCCGGCGCCGATTCGAACCAGAGCGTCGGCAGCCGCTGGCCGCCAGCCTCACTTGCCGCACCAGACGAGCGCACGCCGCTCTCCGCGCTCTACGGCGCTGCGGGGCGCAACCACGATGCAGAGCTGACGGCGCTTCTTCTTAAGGCCGGTGCCGATCCCGATGATGGCGAGTCGCTTTATCATTCGCTTGAAGAGCCGAACTGCACGAGGCTGCTGCTCGATGCCGGCGCCAAGGTCACCGGGACGAACGCCCTTTTCCGGGTTCTGGACCCGGACGACCTTGCGACCCTCCGGTTGCTGCTCGATCATGCCAGGGAGGCGCCCGAACTCGATGACGGACGGCTGCTGTTCTGGGCGATACGCCGGCGGCGCTCACCCGCCCATATCTAGGCCCTGATCGACGCCGGAGTACCGGCGTCGGCGCGAACAAAGGCAGGTTTTTCGGCTGCGCAGCTGGCACTGCGCTACGGGCTGCCGGCCGTTGCGACCCTTCTGCGCGAACATGGGGCGCAGGTGTCGTCCTCGCGCGAAGAGCAATTCATCGCCGCCTGCGCGCGGGCAGATGCAGAGGCGGCCCGGCACATCCTCGCGGCGGAGCCGGACATCCTGTCCCGGCTGGATCTGGCAGATCTGCGCCTATTGCCGGAACTTGCCGCCGCCGGAGCCTCGGATGCCCTGCAGGTCATGGTATCCCTTGGCTGGCCCGTCGAGACATGCGGCGGCGACTGGAACGCGAGCGCACTGAACCATGCGGTCTTCCGAGGAGATAGTGCGATGACGGCATTCCTACTGACACACGGGGCATCCTGGCGGTCGCAGCACGGGTTCGGCGACGATGTGTCGGGCACGCTGGGCTGGGCATCCATGAACCGCCCGGAACCGGACGGCGACTGGGTGGGCTGCGCCCAGGCCCTACGCGCTCATGGTATGCCCGGACTTCGGCGAGCCCCTGGTGACCCGACGACGATGCTGCTCGAAGGGCGACCGCGACAATTTTCAGAGGACGTCGCGGCCTGCCTTTTGAATGAAGAGGAGAAGATGCAGTAGCGCGTCTCAGGCGACCCAATCCGGCGCAACCGATGCGGCGATACTCTGGTCCAGCGCCTCAAACGCATTAAGCCCGATGGTATCGTAAAGCTCTTTTCGGGTCTGCATCTCGGGAATCATCGCGGTGGTCGCCCCGTCGCGGGCGAGCGCCGCATAGAGCCGCTCCTGCGCCTTGTTGGCCACGCGCAGCGACGAGACCGGCCAGATCACCATGTCATAGCCCAGTTCCTCGAACTCCCGCGCGGTCAGCGCCGGGGTGCGGCCGAACTCGGTCATATTGGCAAGAAGTTTGACGCCCGGCAGCGCGGCGCGGACTTCCTTGAACATCTCTACGCCGGTCAGCGCCTCGGGAAAGATCGCATCGGCCCCGGCCTCGATGTAGAGCTTGGCGCGGGCCACTGCCCCTTCGATCCCCTCGGACGCCGCCGCATCGGTGCGGGCGATCACCACCAGATCCCGCGCCGCTTTCGCGGCCGCCGCGACCTTGGCCGCCATATCCGCCGCCGAAGCCAGCTTCTTGTCGTTCAGGTGCCCGCATTTCTTCGGCAGCAGCTGGTCCTCCAGATGCACCGCGCCGGCCCCCGCCTCCTCGAAGGCGCGCACCATGTGCATGACGTTCAGCGCCTCGCCATAGCCGGTATCGCCGTCGACCAGCAGCGGTAGACCCGAGGCCCGCGCGATCTGACGGATAAAGAACGAGACCTCGTCGATGGTGATGATGCCCAGATCGGGCAGCCCCATGGACGCAGTCATCGCCGCCCCCGACAGGTAGAGCGCATCGAAACCTGCGGCCTTCGCCTGCAAGGCGGCTTGACCATTATGGGCGCCGGGGAGTCGCAGGATTCCCGGTTGGTTCAGCGCCCGGCGGAACCGCTTCCCGGCGCTTTCCACCGGCAGGTCATCGGCAATCAGATAGGTCATGGATCACTCCGCAGCGGCAGACAGGGACAGGCCGCGCGCCTCAAGCGGCACGAAGGTACGGTTGTCGGGGCCGGTATAATTGGCAGAGGGGCGGATGATCTTGTTGTCCTCGCGCTGCTCGATCACATGGGCACCCCATCCAGCAGTGCGTGAGATCACGAAGATCGGCGTGAACATCGCTTTCGGAACTCCGAGCAGGTGGTAGGAGACCGCCGAATACCAGTCGAGGTTCGGGAACATCTTCTTGGCATCCATCATCACCGCTTCGATCCGTTCGGCGATGGCGAACATCTTCGTCGCGCGTGCCTGCTCCGACAGCGCGCGGGCGACGCGCTTGATCACCACGTTCCGGGGGTCCGAGACGGTATAGACAGGGTGTCCGAAACCGATCACGACGTCCTTGCGCTCTATCCTTGCCCGGATGTCCGCTTCCGCCTCATCGGGCGTGGCGTAGCGCTTCTGGATCTCGAAAGCGACCTCGTTCGCCCCGCCGTGCTTGGGCCCCCGCAATGCGCCAATCGCCCCCGTCACCGCCGAATAGACATCCGATCCCGTTCCGGCGATGGAGCGTGCGGTGAAGGTCGATGCGTTGAACTCGTGCTCGGCATAGAGGTTCAGCGTGGTCTGCATCGCCCGCACATGCTCGCCAGAGGCCACCTTGCCGTGCAGCAGATGCAGGAAATGCCCGGCGATGCTGTCGTCTTCGGTTTCCACCTCGATCCGGCGGCCATTCTGGGCGTAGTGATGCCAGTAGAGCAGCATGGAGCCCTGCGCCGCGATGAGCCGGTCGGTGATGTCGCGCGCGCCCGGTGTGTTGTGATCGGCCGCCTCAGGCAGCGCGCAGCCCATCGCCGAGACTCCCGAGCGCAGCACGTCCATCGGATGCGCCGCAGCGGGGATCGCTTCCAGCGTCTCACGAACCGCCTTGGGCAGGCCGCGCAGGCCCCTGAGTTTGCCGCGATAGGCTGTCAGCTCGGCCGCATTGGGCAGGTGCCCGTGGATCAGCAGATGCGCCACTTCCTCGTAGTCGCAGGCCTCGGCCAGATCGAGGATGTCAAAGCCGCGATAATGCAGGTCGTTGCCGCTCTGCCCGACCGAGCACAAAGCCGTATTGCCGGCCGTGACGCCCGAAAGCGCCACGGATTTCTTCGGTTTTCTGACGTCACCGCTCATCTTGCCCTCCAGTCAAAAATGCCATTCAGACGCGGTGCACCGAGCCTGTCGGCATCGACCGCGAAGTTGAGTTGCCCCAGATCACCCGCCTTGAGATCGGCCAGACCCTCGGCCACATCGAGGAAACGCTGCTGCTCGGATGCGCTCAGCACGCCTTCCGAAAGGGTCAGGAACTTGCGCACGTAATTCGCGCGCACGAAGGGGCGAGCCCCGTCGGGATGGGCATCCGCAAGCGCCAGTTCGTCGATAATCTGCGAACCGTCATCGAGCGTGACCGTCACCCGCCCGCCAAAGGCCTTTTCCTTTGGATCGCGGGCGTGATACCGGCTCGTCCATTCGGGGTCCTCGGCGGTGGAAATCTTGTGCCAGAGCGCCACGGTCGAGGGCCGCCCTGCCCGCTCCGGCGCATAACTCTTCTCGTGATGCCAGCCGCCATCCTCAAGCGCGACCGCAAAGATATACATGATCGAATGATCCAGCGTCTCGCGGCTGGCACCCGGGTCCATCTTCTGCGGGTCGTTCGCGCCGGTGCCGATCACGTAATGGGTGTGGTGCGAGGTTTCGATCAGGATCGACTTCACCTTCGACAGATCGCCGATCTTCGGCCCCATCCGGCGGGCGAGATCGATCAGCGCCTGACTCTGGTACTCGGCCGAATGCTCCTTGGTATAGGTGTCGAGGATCGCGCGCTTGGCCTCGCCCGGTTCGGGCAGGGGCACATGATAGACCGCTTCCGGCCCCGAGAGCAGCCAGGCGATGAAGCCATCCTCCCCCTCCCAGGCGGGGCTGGGCGCGCCTTCGCCCCGCATCACGCGGTCAACGGCCTCGATCGCCATTTTGCCGGCGAACGCGGGGGCATAAGCCTTCCAGGATGAGATCTCGCCCTTGCGGCTTTGCCGCGTGGTGGTGGTGATATGCAGCGCCTGCTGGATGGCCTGATAGATCATCTCCACCGGCAGCTTCAGCGCCGTACCGATCCCGGCGGCCGCCGAAGGCCCGAGATGGGCGATATGGTCGATCTTGTGCTCGTGCAGACAGATGCCCTTCACCAGATCGACCTGGATCTCATAGCCGGTTGCCAGCCCGCGGATCAGTTCGGCGCCCGACAGCCCGCAATGCTGCGCGACCGCGAGGATCGGCGGGATGTTGTCGCCCGGATGCGAATACTCCGCGGCCAGGAAGGTATCGTGGAAATCCAGCTCCCGCACCGCCGTGCCATTGGCCCAGGCCGCCCATTCGGGGGTGACGCGAGTGGCCTTGGCCATGCCGAAGACGGTGGCCCCGGGGGTATAGGGGTGGCACAGCGCCTGCGCCCTGGCCGAAGCGACCGGCCGTCGCGCGACCGAGGCGGCCGCGACAGCGGCGTTGTCGATCACCCGGTTGATGATCATCTCTGCCACTTCGGGCTCGACCGCGACCGGATCGGCGGCAACGTCGGCGATCTTCCACGCAAGCTGGTCTTCGCGGGCCAGATGTTCGGCGGATTTATACGTCCGCACCTCATGCGTCTTCATGCAGTCTCTTCCTTCCTTGAGGTATTTTCATTGAGGGCGTGCGGGCGCCCGGATGCATCCACCGCCACCATCTCGAACCGGCCATTCAGGGCCTCGCGACGATTGCCGGTGCCCATCTCCTCGGCGATGCCGGTGACGGCCACGCTCAGAGAGCTGCGGCCCATACGGGTGATCTCGGCCCGGAGTTCCAGAAGCTCGCCCACCCGGACGGGCGTGGTGAAATCCACCTGCTCCGACCGGGCCATGACCACCGCCCCTTGCGCCCTCCGGGTAGCGGCGACAAAGGCGGCCCGTGCCATCAGAGACAGAGCATTGCCACCGAACAGCGTCCCGTAATGGTTCGCCTGCTCGGGAAAGATCATTTCGACCATCAGGGTCTGATCATCTGGCTTCTGAGGCATCTGGGCTCCATCCGCCGGCCCCATCGGAACCGGGCTTCGCAAACTTGGCAAAGGGAGCTTTTCACAACAGATGCATTGCTATAAACTACTGAAAAAGCGTAGTATTGCGAATGGATGCTCTGCGAATTGCGAATGTTGCGAAGGATTGGAGAATGAAAAAACCATTCATGGGCGTCCGCTTGCGCCGCCTGCGCGAAGAGCGTGGCATGACCCAGGCCGCACTGGCCCGCGCCCTGGAGATTTCTCCGAGCTATCTCAACCAGCTCGAGCGCAACCAGCGGCCATTGACTGTGCCCGTACTGCTAAAACTGAACGCAGTCTTCGGGCTGGATGTGCAGCTCTTCTCCGAGGCCGAAGAAGCCCGGCTGATCCCGGATCTGCGTGCGGCACTGGCCGATCAGGGGGCGGGCGCTTCGCTGGCCGAGATACGCGAGATTGCAGCCAACATGCCCGGTGTCGCCCGCGCAATCATCGCCACTCATGCGCGACTGCGTGAGAGCACGGAGCGAATGGACCTGGTGAACGGGCGCATAACTGGCGAACTTGGAGCCGGGCCTGCTCCTTTCGAGGCGGTGCGCGACTGGTTCTATGAACAGCGCAACTATGTGCCGGCCCTGGACGAGGCGGCCGAGGGCATCGGGAGCGGCTTACGTCCGAGCCGGATAGCCGAAGGTCTGACCGACCGCCTCGCCGGACGCCACGGCATTCGCGTGGCATTGGAGAACGGTGCCGGCACACTGCGCCGTTTCGATGCCGCCGCGTCCCTGTTGCACCTGTCGGCGCGACTGAATCCCGGTCAGCGCGCCTTCCAGATGGCGACGCAGATCGCGCTGCTGGAAGCCGGAGACGAGATCGACCGCCTGACTTCGGAGGCAGGCATGGAGACCGACGAAGCCCGCGATCTGCTGCGGATCGGGCTTGCCAATTACTTCGCCGGTGCCCTGATCCTGCCCTATGGCGCCTTTCTGGAGGCGGCGGAAACCGAGCGCTACGACATCGAATTGCTCGCCCGCCGCTTCGGTGTGGGGTTCGAGACAACCTGTCACCGGCTCTCCACCCTGCAGCGACCGCAGGCGCGGGGCGTACCGTTCTTCTTCATCCGGGTGGACCGGGCCGGGAATATCTCGAAACGGCAGTCGGCCACCGATTTCCACTTCAGCCGGATCGGCGGCTCCTGTCCGCTGTGGAATGTCTATGAGGCGTTCGCCCGCCCGGGCGAGGTGCTCACGCAGGTCGCCCAGATGCCGGACGGTCGCAGCTATCTCTGGGTCGCCCGTACGGTGAGCCACAGCGCGGGCGGATATGGTGCGCCGATCAAGCACTTCGCCGTGGCGCTCGGCTGCGATCTGGCCCATGCTGAACGGCTGGTCTATGCGCGCGGACTCGATCTGAAGAATCCGCAAATCGCGACGCAAATAGGCGCGGGTTGCAAGATCTGCGACCGCCCCGCATGTCCGCAACGGGCCTTTCCGATGGCCGGACGCCCGCTACGGCCAGATCCGAACAGCTCGCGTTTCACGCCTTACTCAGCCGGATAACTCGCCGACTTCAAACCGCTGCGCTCCATCTGCAACTCCGAAGTCTGTTTCGGGCCGACCAGTGGCACAATCGCAGCCTAGTATCATCGCGCAGCGACTATCCTTGCGCTTGCATGTCAGGTGCGGCTTACCGAGCCTTCACGATTTTCTCTTCGCAGTCGCGACCAAATTCAATCTCGGTCACCGTCAAGGTACAGCCCCGTAGCCAGGGCATGCGTTGGCCTGGCGCGGGCAGAGCTTCAGAGATCGTGATGGAAATGCAGAAGATGCCCGTTCGGATCGCGCAGGGTGAATTGCCGCAGCCCCCAGGGCTTATCTGACAGCGGGTCGGCAACATCGGCGCCCAAGTCGGTGAACCTGGCATAATCGCCATCGACATCCGGCGCGAAGAACCACAGCGTCACCGGAGAGATCGACGCGTCCGTTTCGCGCAGGAAAATCGCGCAGGGCCCCTGCGAGACCGCGCCGATCCGTCCCTCGGTATTGTGCCAGGCGATCTCGAATCCCAGCCTATCGCGGTAATAGACCTGCGCGGCGCGCACGTCCCGGACCGGCAATTCCGGGACCGGCTGTTCAATCTGCATCTCCATGCTCCGCTTCCGGCGGCCGCGATGCTACCCGTCGGCAAGCAAGACGGAACGATTTGGCGGGAATCAATCCTGCCTTTTCAAGACCTTACCGCCCTCGCGCAGCACCGGGCGGCCATCGGCGCCGAGCTTGGACATGTTGGAATTGTGCACCTCCGCCATGGCTGCGGCCTTCAGCCTGTGCAAGCCAAATTCCAGGAAGGTGCCGTCGAGCACATACTGGATATCGCAAAGCGCATCGAGCACTTCGACCATGTCGCCCGCTTCCACGGCTTCGCGCAACTCGGCGACCTCTTCCTCGAGGATCGCCAGCCGCATCTGCGCTCGCGCCTCAGGGATCGACGGTGCCTCGATCACCGGCACATCGAAAGCTTCATGCCATTCCCGCACGATGGCAAGCGTGTCCCTTGCAACAGCATCCGCCATCAGAAATCCCAATCCTCATCTTCGGTCGCCACCGCCTTGCCGATGACATAGGACGAACCCGAACCCGAGAAGAAATCGTGGTTCTCGTCGGCATTGGGGCTGAGCGCGGCCATGATTGCCGGGTTCACTTTGCACAGCTCATCGGGGAAAAGGCTTTCGAAGCCGAGATTCTGTAGCGCCTTGTTGGCGTTGTAATGGAGGAAGGCCTTCACATCCTCGGTGAGGCCAAGCGGATCGTAGAGCGTCTCGGTATAGCGGGTCTCGATCTCGTAGAGGTCGAACATCAAGGCGAAGGCGAAATCCTTGATCTCCTGCCGCTCGGCCCCGGGCAGCCGTTCCAACCCCCGCTGGAACTTGTAGCCGATGTAATAGCCATGCACCGCCTCGTCGCGGATGATGAGACGGATCAGGTCGGCGGTGTTGGTGAGCCGTGCGCGCGACGACCAGTGCATCGGCAGGTAGAAGCCGGAATAGAACAGGAAGCTCTCCAGAAATACGCTTGCCACCTTCTTGCGCAGCGGATTGGCGGCCGCGTCGTATTCGTCGAGGATCAGCCGGGATTTCTGCTGGAGCTGGGCGTTCTCCTCCGACCAGCGGAAGGCCTCGTCCACCTCCGCGGTCGAGCAGAGGGTCGAGAAGATCGAGGAATAGCTGCGGGCATGCACCGCCTCCATGAAGGCGATATTGGTCAGCACCGCCTCCTCATGCGGGGTGATCGCATCGCCCATCAGCGCGGGCGCGCCAAGGGTGTTCTGGATCGTGTCGAGCAGGGTGAGGCCGGTGAAGACGCGAATGGTGAGCCGCTGCTCCTCTTCGGTGAGCTGCGACCAGCTCTGGATATCGTTCGACAGCGGCACCTTTTCCGGCAGCCAGAAGTTGACTGTCAGGCGGTTCCAGATTTCCAGATCCTTGTCGTCCTGCAAGCGATTCCAGTTGATGGCGCGGGGGACGGGGCGGGTATGGGTCATGTCTTTCATCGGCGGCCTCAGAGTGAGCAGGAAACGCAGCCCTGAACCTCGGTCCCTTCAAGGGCCATCTGGCGCAGGCGAATGTAATAGATCGTCTTGATCCCGGCCTTCCAGGCGTGGATCTGGGCGCGGTTGATGTCGCGCGTCGTCGCCGTGTCCTTGAAGAACAGCGTCAGCGACAGGCCCTGATCCACATGCTGGGTGGCGGCGGCATAGGTGTCGATGATCGCCTCGGCGCCGATCTCGTAAGCGTCCTTGTAGAACTCCAGATTGTCGTTGCTCATATAGGCCGCCGGGTAATAGACGCGGCCGATCTTGCCCTCCTTGCGGATCTCGATCTTGGCCGTGATCGGGTGGAGCGACGAGGTGGCATTGTTGATATAGCTGATCGAGCCGGTGGGCGGCACCGCCTGAAGGTTACGGTTATAAAGCCCGTGGGTCATCACCGCCTCTTTCAGCGCGCCCCATTCCTCGCGGTGGGGCACCGGCACAGCGAAGCGCTCGAACAGGGATTTCACCACCTCGGTCTCGGGCAGCCAGTCCCGCTCGACATATTTGTCGAAGAAAGCGCCATCGGCATATTTCGAGGCTTCGAAACCGGCAAAGCTGCGGCCCCGCTCCTTCGCCAGCGCGTTGGAGGCGCGCAGGCAGTGATAGAGCACCGTGGCGAAGTAGATGTTGGTGAAGTCGATCCCCTCCGGGCTGCCGTAATGGATGCGCTCGCGGGCGAGGAAGCCGTGCAGGTTCATCTGGCCGAGGCCGATCGCGTGGCTCTCGTCATTGCCGCGCCGGATCGAGGGCACCGAGTCGATCGCCGACATTTCGCTGACCGCGTTCAGCGCCCGCACCGCCGTCTCGACCGTCGCGCCCAGATCGCCGCCATCCATCGCCTTGGCGATGTTGAGCGAGCCGAGGTTGCAGGAAATGTCGGTGCCGAGGTGCTTGTAGCTCAGATCGTCGTTGAACTCCGACGCCTCGTTGACCTGCAAAATCTCGGAACAGAGGTTCGACATGGTGATCCGCCCGGCGACCGGGTTGGCGCGGTTCACACTGTCCTCGAACATGATGTAGGGATAGCCGCTCTCGAACTGGATTTCGGCCAGCGTCTGGAAGAAGGCGCGGGCATTGATCTTCTTCTTCCGGATCTTCGGATCGTCCACCATCTCATGATACTTCTCGGTGACGGAGATTTCCGAGAAGGGCACGCCATAGCGCTTTTCGATATCGTGCGGCGAGAAGAGATACATATCCTCGTTCTTCTTCGCCAGTTCGAAGGTGATATCGGGGATCACCACGCCAAGGCTGAGCGTCTTGATTCTGATCTTCTCGTCGGCGTTCTCGCGCTTGGTGTCCAGAAAGCGCAGGATGTCGGGGTGATGGGCGTTGAGATAGACGGCCCCCGCCCCCTGACGGGCGCCAAGCTGGTTGGCGTAGCTGAAGGAATCCTCCAGCAGTTTCATCACCGGGATGACGCCGGAGGACTGGTTCTCGATACCTTTGATCGCCGCGCCATATTCACGGATATTGGTCAGCATCAGTGCCACCCCGCCGCCGCGCTTGGAGAGCTGGAGGGCCGAATTGATGCCGCGCCCGATGCTTTCCATGTTGTCTTCGAGCCTGAGCAGGAAGCAGGAGATCAGTTCGCCCCGCTGCGCCTTGCCGGCATTGAGAAAGGTGGGCGTGGCAGGCTGGAACCTACCGGCGAGGATTTCCTGCATCAGCTTCATGGCGAGGGTCTTGTCGCCGCGCGCCAGCGTAAGGGCCACCATCACCACGCGGTCCTCGAACCGTTCGAGGTAGCGCTTACCGTCCCGCGTTTTCAGGGTGTAGCTGGTGTAGTATTTGAACGCGCCCAGAAAGGTGGGGAAGCGGAACTTGGCCTTGTAGGCCGCATCCCAGATCTTGGCGATGAAGGCCGGGCCGTATTGCGCTAGCGCCTCGCTCTCGTAATAGCCCTCGTCCACCAGATAGCGCAGCTTTTCCTCCAGCGAATGGAAGAACACTGTGTTCTGGTTGACGTGCTGCAGGAAGTACTGCCGCGCCGCCATCCTGTCGGCGTCGAAGCGGATGCGGCCCTCATCGTCGTAGAGGTTCAGCATCGCGTTCAGCGCGTGATAATCCAGCCCCTGCCATTCGGCGGGCACCGCCTTGGCGGGTGCCGCGTCGCTCAGATCGCGGTCGAGAATTGCGTCTTCCAAAACCTGTCCAGTCCTTCGCTGACCCGGGCGATATCTGTCTCGGTCCCGGCCAGCTCGAACCGGTAGAGAACGGCGACGGCGCATTTCTGCGCCACCACATCGCCCGCCAGGGCGAATGTCGCCCCGAAATTGCGGTTACCCGAGGCGATGACGCCGCGGAGATGGTGCCTCGTGTCCGGGTCGTTGAGGAACCGGATCACCTGTTTGGGAACGGCCCCGCGCCCCTGCCCGTCCGCATAGGTCGGCGTGAGGAGGACGAAGGGCGCGCGCGGGGCGGGCATTGTCTCGTCCGGCGAGATTGGGATGCGGCTCGCCGCCCGCCCCAAACGGGTAACGAAGCGCGCCGTGTTGCCCGACCGCGAGGAGAAATAGACGAGCCCGCCCATCGGCCCCCTCCCCCCGTCCGCGTCAGCTCAGCGCGCCGATCTTGTCGGGGCGGAAGCCGGCCCAGTGATCGTCACCGGCCGTCACCACCGGCACCTGCCGGTAGCCCAGCTCGGTGACACGGGCCATCGCCTCATCGTCCTCGGTCAGATCGACCAGATCGAACGCGATGCCCTTGGCGGCAAGCGCGCGGGTGGTGGCGGTGCATTGCACGCAGGCGGGTTTGGAATAGACGGTGATGCTCATAAGGTGTCCCTCTGGTTTTCTGCCTTTGTTAGGTCAGCAGGCAAAGGGACGCGGACACGCACGGGCAGGGCCGTAGATGCACAACGCCTCCGGGCCCACCGACCGGTTCGTTTCCTTTCGTCCTGGCAGGTCTCCTGACTCGCGGCTCAAACGCTTCGGCCCTCCTTCCCGGCGCAGGACGCCAGTGGAACATCGGGCCTCGGCTTACCGCTCACAGTTGCGGGGGCAGCGCCGGTTTCGCACCGGCTTCCCTTTTCACCCACGACGAATCGCAGGCACCAAGACTACATTATTTAGTCACGCGATGCGCGACACTGTCAATATGTAGAGCCCTCATATCTCGCGTCGAGTGCGTATAGGCCATTTATGGCTATCCGCCCGATTGGAAGAGCGGCCATGTAGTTCTGTGTCGCAGCATGTCATTGGAAGATGCGACCGCCGCCGTCAGTTCGCCTATGGAGAGAGGTCCACTCGAGGAAGCGAACATTTGCACATGGAAGTCGCAGGATCCGATTAGCCAGTTGCGGCTGAACTCCAGGCAGCGGCCAGGATAAGGAGGGGCCATTATCGTTACCTGCCCAATGCCTTGCTTCGATAGCCCGGCTGCAGGTTCTAAGTTCATATAAGCGCCATAACTGATCAGGGCGACAATGCGTCGGCACGGCCATCCTGCAAGGATTTCAGAAACGCTATCAAGAGCTCGACTTGGGCCTCGTTGATCATAGACCTTGGCACGAGGATCGGCGATATCGCATCAATCTCTTCCGGCCCCATCAGATGCTCTCCTCCTTCGGCATATGCCCGCGCAAATTGATATGGATTGAGATGTTGCCGGATCGCCGCTTCGAGCGTGTTCGTCTGGCCGTTGTGGAAGTAGGGAGCCGTAAGCGTCGCGTTCCGCAAGGGCGGCGTCCGGAACAGAAACCGGTCCTCGGCCGCGCCAGTTGCGTAAAACCGGCCCATATCTTTCTCCACACGGATGTCCGGCACGCCGACGGAATGGAACCCGAAGTCGCTGAAGACATCGCCTGCATGGCAGACCGCGCACCTACCGACGCCATAAAAGATGAGCGCCCCACTCTTTTGATCGGCCGAGAGGGCGGAAAGGTCGCCGGCGAGATAACGGTCCCAAGGCGTTTCCCGAGACTGAAAGGCGATCTCGATGTAATGCGCGAGCGCATTTCCAAGATGGCTTGGGCGCACTTCGTCGGCCGTGCCGACCCCGTAGCTCTTCCGAAACAGCCTCTGATAGGTCTCCGTTTCTTTACTGCGCTCATCGACCTCGTAGAGTCGCGACGCGAGCCGGGACAGCACCGCCTCAGGGACCGGCGCGCGGCGTGCCTCGGGCGCAAGAACGTTGTTCGCGCCAGGCTCACCCAGCATCTCCGCTGGAATGAATATCGGCCGGACCGATTGCAACGCCATGAGGTTCTCGAATCCCGTGGTCGGCAGTGCCTCAGGCAGTACGAGCCCGCCCTCATTGGCGGCGGCCACGGCCTGGAGGCGGCCGTCCCAGAGCATCGTCGAGACGTCGTTGTGGTCGCGGTTCCAAAGATCGGGCACGTTGCGTGCAGGGACGCCGGGCGACCATTCCGGCGAAACGTCAAGATGTGTCTCCAATGCAGCCCCGTCCGCGGTCGCAGAGGTCAAGACGTGGCAGGTGGCGCAGGTGCGATCCCCCTGCCCGCTCAGGAGCGGCTCGAAAAATAGCCGTTCGCCGAGCCGAAACTTCGCGTCGCGCAGATATTCCTTCAGAGGCAGCGGCGCGAGGTCGAAGAGCCGTGACGTAACGCGCAGTTGGGCATCAAGCTGATCCGCATCCGCGAGCGCCGCCCGCAAGTCCGGGTAAGCGGGGTCTGAGGTTGCGGACAGGTTGAGGGCCGCGAGCGCATGCCGCGATACGCCCTTTGAAAGCATCTGTTCGGTGAGCGCGCTGTAGCTCTTGCACGGCAACCGACCGATCTCGAGAGCCAGGTCGAGGCGCGCGGCCTGCCCCGGACCCAGTTGTGCGCGGGTCTCCTTTGCCGCCTCCGCGTTGCGTAGAGCTTGGTCGCAGGCGGCGGCCAAAGCTCGGAGGTCCTTCTCTGTCCTTTGAAGCACAATCCGAGGATGCAGCTCCGCCAAGTAAAGCTAGACTGGCAGGGAGAATCCGAGGCCAACGACGGCGATTCGGGTGATAAGGTCAAGCACGGCGCGCGGGTGCAGCCGCTTCACCGCACGGGCTCCGGATCGAACTCCAGCGCCGCCAGGAAGGCGACGAGGTCGGCGATCTCCGCGTCGCTGAGCTCGACCGCGTAGCTCGGCTCCAGTGACCAGCGCGCAATCTTCTGGTAGACTTCGGCCCGATCCAGCGCGGAAAGTCTGCTGGTATCCACCTCTGCCAAGGGATCGACATGGGCCCGGATTGCGCCGGCGAGGTTTGGCTCGCCCCCGGAATGGGAAAAGGGCGCGGTCTTCGTGACATTGTAGAGCGGCGGTGTGCGGAAGGCGTAGCGGTCCTGTGGGTCTTGAGTGAAATTGTATCGGCCGTAGTCGATGCCGAAGCCGTTGAACCCGAAACCGAACTGCGCAAACGGAATCGCATGGAACTGAAGGTCCGAGAAATAGGCTCCCATATGACAGGCAGCGCATTGCCCGCGCCCGTAGAAGAGGAGACCGCCAGCTAGTTCCCGATCGGTCAGATGCCCAGCTTCGAAGACGAAGCGATGGAGCCTCGTCTCGCGCAGGCGGAACTCGGAGCGGATGAAGGCCGCGATAGCCTCGGCGATCTGCAGGTAGGTGAGCTCTTCGACCGAAAGCCTGGAAGCCGCCGCCAGAGGTGCGGCGATCGTCGGCGTCTCCCGGATACGGCGGGCGATTTCCTGATGCACTTGGGCCGCGGCGCCGACATCGCCCTGGCGGAGCCGTTCGGTTGCATCGCTCTCCCCGATCATCTCGCGGAATTCCACTGGCGGCAGATGGACGGACACGACCAGCGGATCCTCAGACGGCACCATCGTACCGAACTGGCTTCGAACCGCACCCGAGCTGCCATCCACCCGTCCATCCCAGAAGAAGACATCGAAGCCCACTCCGCCACGCCCCCAGAGGGCGAGGGCGTTGCGCGATAGCACGCCGGCCGGGCTCTTCATCCGCTCGATACCGGTGCCGACGCCACCGGCACCATGACCGAGCGGCAGACCATCGGCGGAGCCGAACTCGTCAAGATGACAGTTGCGGCAGGAAACGTTGCGGGTGAGCGAGAGAAGCTCGCTCTCGAAGAGCAGCTTTCCTACCTCCGCCTTTTCCGGTTCGAACTCCGGCCAAGACTCTTCGACCGGCCGCAATCCGCTCTCGAGCGCGGCTTTTCGCAGGACGACCTCGCGCATAGTCTCGGCCATGACCGGAGCCGCACAGATCAGTGCGATCGGTAGGAAGAACCTAGTAACGAATTTCATGGATCTCGATCACATCCTGCAGGTCAGTCGCCTTGGCCTCGATGGTCCGGAGTGCCATGTAACCAAGCGCCGTCTCGTCAAGCCCGACAAGCATCAGTCGCTTGCGCAGCAGATCGTAATCTTGGCAGTCGATCAGCGCGATCTCGCTCGCCTCGAGGTCTCGCACGGTCTCAGCAGAGGGGTCGGCCTCCAGCTTCTGCTTGGCTAGCAGATGCGCGCGCATCGAGCGGTCGCAGCGATAGGTCGCCTCCTGATAGGCTGGCTGGGCGACGAGGATCACACCCCAGGTCCAGAGTGGCGGAATGATCTGGCCGATCAGCACGCCACTGGCCAGGACCAGGGCATATCGGAGCCAGCTATTTCGCAACGATATTGAGCGCATCTAGGACCTCGGGGGTTATGGTGCCGGTGATCTTTAGGTTCCAGTCCTTCTGGAACTTGCTGAGCGCGGTCTTGGTGCCGGTGCCGACAATCCCGTCGATGGCCCCGGTGTAATAGCCATAGGTATAGAGTGCGGTTTGGACGCGCTTCACGATCTCGGTAAAAGCAGCGCTGTTGCCCGGCAGTATCTTTGGAGCCTCAGGCGCGCGCGGCAATACGGCAGTGGGCGGCGTGCTGTTGCTCGAAGGCTTAGAAGGTCGAGAAATGCTGCCGCCCGAGGAGGAACGATGGCTGCCGTGTGAGCTGTGCGAACCATGGCTCGAATGCGAACGGTGTCCGGCTAGCGTGTAGGTGTGCTCGCCCCGGAGAAGCTGAAAGAGCGAAGCCGATGGGTCGTCGTGACGATCCGTCCGCGCGGGGGCAATTACGGCCTGCGCCCCCTGCGGCAGGTAACCCGCGGCCGCGAGCGTAATGGCAAACTTCCCGATCTTCTTCATTGCGGTCGTATCTCCATGAACCCGTCTTCCTCGCGGTACCACTCGAAGAACCCGGCACAGTTGTCGCGCAAGTTGCAGGCGCCGCAGGCCGCGAGGTATTTCAGTTTCCAGTCTGAGATCGATCGCGATGCGAGATCCCGATAGGCTGGCGGCACCGTGCAAAGCGGGAAATTGTAGAGCGTTACGCTCTGGCGGCGCGCCCGCATCAGGTCGATGGCCGCGCCGAGGCTGGCGAAGTCGGTGCTGTTGTCGAAGAAGCATCGGGACCAGTTCATCCGGCCATAGCCGATGCGTTCCATCTGCATGATGGCCCATGTCGCGGCGAAGGGCAGATGCCGCGTGATGAAATCGGCGAGGCGCGGCAACCCCGGCGCATTTTGCGCCAGGACCACAGTCCTCAATTCAAGCGCGGCGCCGGCGAGGCCCAGAATCGAGAGGTTCGGCGCCAATTGCGCAAAGGCACCCGGCTTGCCAACAATCTCGTCATGAGTCGCGGGATCGTCGGAATAGATAGGCACGCCCCAAAGCAGCCGCGCCCGGTGCTTCCGCAACCATGCCAGATCTCCCCGCTCGAAATGCTGGCCATTAGTGAGGATGTGAAAGCTTAGATCGGCACGGGTGTTGAAGATCGCGTCGATGAAGGCAAAAAGGGCATCCTTGTGCAAGAGCGGCTCACCGCCGGAAAGGCCGATCTGTGCGCCCGGCGGTGCGAGCCGCGCAGCGGCAAGGAAATGGCAAAACATGTCCTCATGGTGTTGCTTCGGCGGCTGGGAACACATCAGACAGAGCTGGTCGCACTGCTCAGTGACAAGAAATGTGTTATGCGGCGAAGCCGCCCGGATGAGACGATGGGCGATCTGGCGTTGCGGGTCGATGAGCAGAACGTCCCCCGCGATGTCCGCGGGCGCAACACCCTTAAGCCGGAACGCGGTCTGACCGGTTCGGTAGCCTAGGGCCCCCGCCTCCAACGACCAGAGGGTGGCATCTTCCGCGCTTTGCGGTTCCCCTTCCGCGATGCGGGTCACAAAGGGCGCGAGATCTCGGTCGCACTCCGATTTGAGACGAAGCTGAATCATGGCGCGACTGGCCGCAAGGATTGCGGAAGACTCTCGAGCCCAAGCCAGCGCGACAGGGTGAATTCAACCTCCGGGTCAGCGCTGTAAAGGAGTTCCATCGCAAGATCGAAGATAGCGAGATGGCGCTGGCAGAACCAGCTCTCATGGCGCGGCACATCGATCCGGCCATTGCGCGCGAGATCATCGATGGGATCGGTGCCGCAGAAGGGCTGATAAGGGCAGTGGATGCAGTCGGGATCGAAGTTGTTGATGTGGCCCGGCGCCAGCAGTGCCAGCTTTTCCTGGTCCATTCCATCGACCACGTTGCCGATGGCGAGATCAACCTGGCGAATGCGCGCCAGCATACGCGCCTCGTCGCTGGGAAAGATCTGGCCGTCGAAATCGATGACCGCATTCGCGCCGGTCGGGATGTTGGGATTGCGGAGATCCGTGTGACTGTCCATCCCGGGGGCCAGAATGCGCCGCAGGCAATGAGCGAGATAGAACTCCTCGATGACGCGGCCTGTGCGCGCGTTCCGCGCAATCAGCGCCTCGATGAAGTCTCGGTAGTAGGCGTTCCAGCTAGCCGAGGTCCGA
This sequence comes from Pseudomonadota bacterium, assembly GCA_036154315.1. Classification (GTDB taxonomy): domain Bacteria; phylum Pseudomonadota; class Alphaproteobacteria; order Rhodobacterales; family Rhodobacteraceae; genus Maritimibacter. The sequence goes on along the minus strand of JAYZLL010000031.1, from coordinate 7,890 downwards.
GCACTGGGATGGCTCTTGCGGGCAAAGCCCTGGTAGTTGACCGGGCGCAGGTAGAGTGAGGTGAAACCAAAACCCTCGTAGGTCGCGATGAGCTCCTCTGGCTCAGGCAGGTCTTTCATGTCGATAGTCGGCAGGGCGGAGATCCGTCCCGGACCGATCAGACCGATCACCCGCTCGAGATTGCCGAGGAAGGCCTCTGTCAGCGCGCTATCTGCGGTCCCGTTTCGGGTATGAACCTGGTGCGGACCGTCGAGCGAGGTGCTGATTAGCACGTCCCCGCTCTCTAGGAACGCAAGGATATCCTCATTGAGGGATTGAAGGTTACTGCAGACCACGAAACGGACACTCCGAAAGCGCCGCCGCGCGAAGGCTGCGACGGCCTGCAGGAGATCTAGCCTCAGGAACGGCTCGCCGCCCTGGAACTCGATCTGGATCTCCTCGACTGGTAGGCCGTCAAGAAAGCCCAGCACCTTCTGAAGCGTCTCTTCATCCCAGTCGAAGCCCTGCGCAGCGAGCGGAGCGCGCGAGACCTGGCAATAGGAACATTTGAGATCGCAACGCAGAGTCGGGATTAGAATGACATACGCCGTCCCGTCCCCTACATGGTGGCGACGCGACCACCGCGTCAGGAACCCCGTATGCGCGAGATCGCCTTCCCCCCCGAAAGCATGTCCCTTGTCGCGCAGGAATTCTTTGTCCGAAGGCGTCAACAGATCGCGCGCGTAGCGCTTGACGAATCCGCTATCGGCCAGGAAATAAGCGCCGGAGTCATCCGCGAGGATCGTCCGGCGTTCGTCGAGATCGCGAAAACGGAGCGGCCAGACCTGCATTACCCTGCCAACATCGCGTAGAGGCTTTGCCTCATGGGCAAGGTCTGTTGGAAGATCTTCTCTCGATAGACCTGGTAGCTCACCTCGCGCTTGAGTTGCGCGGGATCGGCCTCGGATGCGCCGAGCACCGCGACGCCCTGCTCCGACACGGAAAAGTCGAGCTCCGGATAGAGATATCCCAAGCGCAAAAGAGCCGCGGGGATGCAGGGATGAAATTCCGGGTTGATCAATATATTAATAACGGGGCTCGCGGACATGTTGGCAATCTCGGAATCTAGTAATAAAACTGGCGTCCAAAGGCGTATAGACTTCATTGGGCGCGAAATCTGACAAAAACTCAAGCCCGTGACGCCCAAGAAATGGACATCGGAATAGCTACCCGTGGCGCTTGACGCAATGACACCATCCTTCTGCCGGCCCTGATGATCGGTTCGCCCAAAACAAAACTCCCCACTGGCTTACGCAATCCGACCCTGCCGATATCGGAGCAATTGCGTTAGAACGATTTCCGCGCGCATAGAGAAATCCGGGACTTGCCAAGCCCGTGTCGCACCTGTCAACTGCGTGCGAAAATCAGACTTTGGAAGGAATTGATTTAATGGCAGGTAAGTTCGAGCTCTACGAGGACAGGGCGGGGGAGTACCGGTTTCGTTTGAAGGCCGGAAATGGTGAGATCATCCTGGCCAGCGAGGGTTACAAGAAGAAGGCCAGTGCCGAGAATGGCATCGCCTCTGTGCGCACCAATGCTCCACTGGACGCACGCTACGAGCGTAAGACCAACGCGGCTGGAAAACCCATGTTCAATCTCAGGGCCAGCAACGGCCAAGTCATTGGGACCAGCGAGGCCTATAGCAGCGAAGCGGCATGCGAAAACGGCATCGCCTCTGTGAAAGCCAACGCGCCCGATGCCAAGCTAGACGATCAAACCTGATGACATACACGCGCGGCGCATCAGCAGATGGCGAGGCGCCGCGCATGCCGTGGCAGGCACCATGTCGCGATCGTGTTCGGCCGCATCAATAAATGGAAACGTGTGGCCACTAGTTTCGATCGACGCCCAATGGTCTTCCTCTTCGCCAACGCGCGTACCAATCTCCATCGACTAGCCGCTTTAGCGACCTCGCGCGAATTTGGGGGTCCAGCTCTCAATCAATGAGGCTTCTTCTTCGTAGGCTTCGTCATCAGGGTCGTCGGCAAGTTCCTCGCTGGAAAGGACGGTAAGGGTGAAGCCGTAAGCGCCGAGACCTATGACTTCTTCATCCAACGCAAGTCGCCGCCCGCAAAAGAACCATTCAGCAAGACTGGTCTGTCCACATATCGAGCGCGCGGACCGGATGTTTTGCGTATCAGCGTTGAACCTCAGGGTATGGGTTCGGGGCAGCGGAGTACCCTTCTTGAGGAACGTGAACTTGTCGAGCTTTTTGAAGCTTTCAGACAAGAACGCATATGCGACTTTGTCGCCGGAACTGACGACAACCGCCATCGGATAGTCGCAACATTCTGCGGCTCTGATGGCAGAAGCCGTGAGCGAGCACTCTGCCAGCTGACTTAGCGCAATGATCCCATCCAGACCGACACGGCTTCCCCCGATTACCTCGCCCACGAGTTTCGACGGCATGAGCAGACCAGACGCAAAATGATCCGCCTCAAGCTCTATCGAACTCATCCCTTGTGAAAACCCGGCCCTGGACATGTGGATCGGAGCGGTCTTCAGAATTTCCTCGGGATGCCCCTCAAGAAAATAGTGGCCAAGTTCGTGGGCCACGGTGAACCTGCGAAACCCCTCGCTCTTGATATCGGTCGCATAGAAGATGCCAACGCTCTCATCATGGAAGATGATCCCGCCGCTCACGCCAACCCGGCCCGGATCCTTTGGCTCGACCAAGATGTCTTCGCTCTCCGCGATCACAAACGGATCAACAGGGAAGGCATCGTAGCCATTTTCTTTCGCTTTGAGCTCACCTTGGCGCCGCGCCATTAGAATTCGGAATTTGCTCAACGACCCGACTTTCTCTGGTTCATGAGGTCGATCATCATTTGGATGTGCTCTCGGTCGTCGTATGACAGGTTCTCTTCACCACGAAATGCCGTTGTTGCTCCCGCCATGTCGTTGGTCCTGCCTAGCAAGTAGTCTGACGTAACGCTCAATGCCTTCGCGAGGGCCCTAATGTTTGCAAACGAAGGCTTGCGCCGCTCCTTCTCGAAATGGCCGATTGCTGATGGTTGTAACCCAGTCTTCGCCGCAAGTTCCGTTTGGTTGATCCCTCGCGCTTCTCTGGCCTGACGTAACCTGTCACCGAACCCACCATTGGAATTCGTAGAATTTGACATGACGCTCCCGCATGTGTTAGTATGACGATATCGTAGGATTATTGCCGCTTGCTCGCGGCTTCTTTTTCGCCTTCTATCCTACGAAAACGTCCAAAACTGTAGGACGGCTCAGCGAATCCGTCAAGCCTGAGGGGGCAGTAGAAGATGAATATCAGGACGAACCTCGAAGATTTCGCCCGCAGCCTGGAGATCGACCCTGTAGAAGCTGCGCTAATGGACGTTGCACGTGCCATCCAGATCACCCGCACTATGCACGACGAAGCCGACCGCCATTTTCGCGGGCTCGCTCAGCATGTCGACCGCCCTGGCAGCCCTCTCGAAGATTTGGTCCTTGAGATCTACCCTTCCGGCAGCTTTGCAATCCACGCCGCGACTCGGTCACGCCTGAAGACCGACCAGCACGACGTTGATGCCGTGCTCGAGATCGCGATCGCTCCTGGCACCGACCCGGCATGGGTGCTTGAACAATTGTACAAAGCGATCAAAGGCGAAGAAGGCAGCAAGTACTACGACTACCTGATTGAGAAAAACAGTCGCTGTGTCACGGTTACCTACCCGGACGGCGTAACAGTCGATCTGATGCCGGTCGTTCGCATCGATGGGGCACCAGAACGCGTGGCGACCCTGTTTCACTACAAGCCTGAGACGGACGAGCGGTACCACAAGGAGATCAATCCGAAGGGGTTTGCCGATCACTTCAATGCTCGCGTCGAGATCAGCGAGGCGTTTCAGAAGCGCTTCGATGCGCGTCGTTACCTCGTCGATGGCGAAACCTACACCGAACTGGCCACGCGACTTTCAAATGAGACGTCTGGTCTGGCGTTGCAAAAGGCAGATACCCAACCGATGCCGGTGCATGTCCCGCTCGACCAGAAATCGCCTCGCGTGGTTGCCCTGCAACTGATCAAGAGGTTCCGCGACAAACGCTATCGCAAGCACGACGATCACCGTGGCAAACGCAAACCCCCGGCCGTCATTATCGCAGCGATTGCAATCGATACCGGCCCTGCAAACGATAGCCTGGTCGATGAAGTGATTGCGATTGCCAAGCGGATGCGCTGGCAGATCCGCAATGCCGAACAGAACCTGCGGTTGCTGGAAGTTCGCAATCCGGCACATTACCCGGACCTCTTTACCGATCGTTGGCCGGCTCAAAGGAGCGACCAGCAGCTTTGGGCGGCGGACTTGCTCACCCTCATCGAACGCCTCGAAAACCTGCAGCGGGTTGGCGTCGATCCTGCGGTTATCCAATCGACGTTCGACGATTTTTTCGGCGAAAAGGCTGGCGAGACCGCTCTGCAGGCCTATCATCGCGCACAGACTGTCCAGCTCGAACATGGTGCGCTCGGCATGACACCGAGCGGGCATTTGAAACCTGCGGCACCTGTTTCGTCCTTGGCTGCTCCAGCTCTGGGTGCTGGGATCGCATCCGCACCAGGCCTCGTGAAGCCTGCACGCGCGAATACGAACATGGGGGGCACTGTACCTGATGATAACTGTTGGTGATCAGATTGCGGACATGGCCGATGTCTATCCTGAATGGTCATGCGACCGGCTGAGCCAGCGAACTTGCGTTTGGGAAGGGCATCTGCAGCCACACAGAACGATGTACCGGCTGCGGGTAGAATATACGGAACCCTTACTGCTTTAAGGCAGATCAAACCTGTACGTGCAGCCACTGGTCGAGGTTCTTGAACCGACATTGCAAAGGCGTTTCGGCAACCAAGAAGGGTCCCTGCCGCATGTTTACGTTTCACATCCGCGAACAGAGCGAACGGGGCCATTCCTCTGCCTCTTCGACGACGAAGCGGATCAGTGGTCGCCAGATGACCTAATCAGCAATACGACCATTCCCTGGGCGTCCAACTGGCTGAGCTGCTACGAAAGCTGGCTCGCATCGGGAAGATGGTTTGGGACCGGCAAACACATCAGAAGTCAGTCAGGCGGTCAATCCAGGTTGGCGGCACTTATGGAGAGATTTCATGGCACAACCTCAATCCCGCCGCTCGCAAGGCACCATCTTTCACCGTCGAGATCAACTCGAATGGCCCGCAGATGATCTTCGCATACTGTCCATTGATGGCGGCGGCATAAAAGGCATTCTGCCTGCGGCGGTGCTGGCGGAATGCGAGCGTCGTTTCTTGAAGGGCGGTTCGGCAGCCAGCTACTTCGACATGATCGCCGGCACTTCAACCGGAGGAATAATCGCGCTCGGCATGGCAGCAGGGATGCGCGCCGAGGAGGTTCTCGAAATCTATATGCGCCACGGGTCGGAAATATTTCCCCGGCCTTGGACTCCGCCAACTCGATTTGGTCGCGCGATGCGATCCGCTTACCAGTTTGCCCGCGATCTTGCCGTTTATCGATACAACCGCGAACCCTTGGAACGAGCGCTTCGAGATCGCTTTGGCAACAGGACACTGGGCTCCGTCAATGTGCGTTTGAACATTCCCGCCTTCGATGGGTTCAACGAAGTCAACGTCCTCAAGACCCCGCACCACCCTGACTTCCGCCTCGACTGGCAGGAAGAACTGGTCACGGTGGCATTGGCGACGTCAGCCGCGCCAACATTCTTCTCGACCTACCGAAACGGCACCCGGCACTTTGCCGATGGCGGTGTTTGGGCGAACAACCCCGTCATGGTGGCGCTGGTGGATGCCATGAGCTGTTTCAACGTCGATAGGCACAAAATCGAAATCCTGAGCCTTGGCTGTGGTGATCAAGACCTCCGCATGACTGATGGTCAAATCAAGCGCGGCGGCATGTTCCACTGGAGAACAGTCATCGAGAGCGCGATGCACCTGCAAAGCCAGAACGCCCTCGGACAGGCCGGACTTTTGGTCGGGCGAGACCGCATGCTTCGTCTGACATCCGCTCCGACGCTCGAACCCATTGCACTTGATGACTTCACGCGAGCCAGTGCCGAACTTCCGCAGCAGGCAAAACGTCTTGTCGAGGAGAACGCCGAACGCCTTGAGACATTCTTTGATGCTCCTCGGGCTTCGACCGCATTTTACCACGGTCCGCTTAGCACGTCCGGCGGAGCCTAAAGTCTGCCACAATCGCCGATAGTACTTCGTGCCTCTGCTATAGCATCCACCGGTCGTCTCCTCACAGGAACGACTGATACTCGTCCATGAAGGTTGCAACCTGCAATAGGCCCTGCGCTTCTGACTTGTGAATCAAAGCCGCAACATCGAGCGCCGGGTTCTTGAAGCGCTCCCGCATGAGACGCAGGGCCAGAATGGCCTCCGAGGGATCCAGCTCGATTGTATCGGCGATGAAGTCGTCGGCGGAAATCGCCTGGATGGCGTGCGGGTCCAAAGCCGCCGATGGAAAGTCCGCAAGATTGTCCGTCACGATGACTGAAGCAGACGTCGCGATTGCCGCTGCAAGCACGTGGTTGTCGTTGGGGTCGGGCAACGCGAGCTTGTCTTCGAAGATCTCATAGCCTGTCACCAGAGCCTCGGGGAAGGCCGCTTCGATTGCCGCCCTCTGCCGGGAACCATCGGTTTCGCCCTTGGTGATTTGGGTGATCGCTTTCTGGGTCTCGTCAAGGATGCGACTGCTCCACCGAGGCCGGAACAAACCGGCCTCGGCCAAGCTCAGAAGCATGTTTCTGCGAAGCGCGCCGCCAAGCACGCAGGCATCAAGGAGAGCCGTGAACCGATCTGCGTATCGGCTCATAAAAGACCTTCTTCCGAATCCATCGCGGCAAGGTCGCTCAAAGCGTCCGAGCGAGACGCATCACGCTTCTCCTTGTATGCAAAGAGGTCGTCGGCACGAACCCGGCGATGACGGCCGGTCTTCGCAAAGGGAATCTCGCCTTCCTCGAGAAGCTTCACCAGGAACGGGCGGGACACATTGAGAAGATCCGCGGCCTGCTGCGTGGTCAGCTCTGACTCGACAGGGATCATCCGAAACCCGCGACCGCTCGACACGAGCCTCAGCACCTCGAGCAGCGAAGCCGTCAGGGCAGGCGCAAGCGTCACGGTGCGAACTTCGCCGCCTTCCAGGGCGAGTGACAGCATTGTCGGTTCGCCTTCCTTGATCTGGGAGGCAACAATCGTTCTGAGTTGTTCGGCGTTCTTGATCTCGACCTCGTCGGGCAAACGATCAAAGAACGCCTCTTTTCTGAGGGCGTTCATCTTCTCTCTCCGGTTCTCTCGTCTCGTGTTAGATATAGGCTATCTTCCATTCAAAACAATCGCAACATTCGAAATATTCGAAATTCGTTTAGGTCGTGTGAACGGTTACAGCATGCGAACACCGCATTGAACTCACGACGAAACGACCAATACAGCATTCTCCAGTTGCTCCCGGTCGGGAAGGTCGCGAAGGCCTGCCAGCCCAAAACAGACGAAGGACTGCTCGCGGGCGTATGCGACGGCATCTTTTCGACCAGAATCGAGCAAGCGGACGTCTTCAAAGGGATGCAACGATTATCACATTGAAATTGTGAGTATTCCTGGCTTTCCGCATGAATCTTTACACTGCATATGAAACGAGAAGCAGAACAACCGAGTTTGCGTCAGGCTTCGGCAACGGAGACCGGCAACGCGTTACCCGAAATCGACCTGTGGTGCTTCACCCACAACCCCAGCATCCTCCAACTGTTCCCGATCGGGAAGATCGCGAAGGCTCTCCAGCCCGAAGGAAACTAGGAACTGCTCGGTGGTGACGAAGGTATAGGGCGCCCCTCGCCTGGGCGACCTTGGCCCGGTCCCGA
>JAYZLL010000030.1:0-3465 GCA_036154315.1 Pseudomonadota bacterium | reverse complement strand
GTCGAGACTCGTGGGCGAGGTCATCGGGGGCAGCCGTGTCGGTCTGGATGGGATCATTGCGCTAAGTCAGCTGGCCGAGTGCTCGCTCACGGCCTCTGCCATCAGAGCCGCCGAATGTTGCGACTATCCGATGGCGGTTGTCGTCAGTTCCGGCGACAAGGTCGCATATGCGTTCTTGTCTGACAGCTTCAAAAAGCTCGACAAGCTCACATTCCTCAAAAAGGGTACTCCGCTGCCACGAACCCATACCCTGCGGTTCAACGCTGATACGCAAAGCATCCGGTCCGCGCGCTCGATATGTGGACAAACCAGTCTTGCTGAATGGTTCTCTTGTGGGCGACGGCTTGCGTTGGATGAAGAAGTCATCGGTCTCGGCGCTTACGGCTTCACCCTTACCGTCCTTTCCAGCGAAGAACTTGCTGACGATCCCGATGACGAAGCCTACGAAGAAGAAGCCTTATTGATTGAGAGCTGGACCCCCAAGTTCGCGATAGGTCGCTAAAGCGGCCATTCGATGAAGATTGGTACGCGCGCTGGCAGAGAGGAAGACCATTGGGCATGGGTCGAAACTAGTAGCCACACGTGTCCAATTTGTGATGCGGCCGAACATGATCGCGACAACGTGCCGATTCCTACCACGGCATGCGCGGCGCCTCGCCACAAGCTGATGCGCCGCGCATGTATGTCATCAGCTCTGATCGTTTAGCCTGGCATCGGGCGCATTGGCTTTTACCGAGGCAATGCCATTTTCGCGTGCGGCTTCGCTGCTATAGGCCTCGCTGGTTCCAATGACTTGGCCGTTGCTGGCCTTGAGGTTGAACATAGGCTTTCCGGCCGCATTGGTCTTCCGCTCGTAGCGTGTGTCCAACGGTGCGTTGGTGCGCACCGAGGCTATACCATTCTCGGCGCTGGCCTTCTGCTTATAGCCCTCGCCTGTCAAGATAATCTCACCATTTCCGGCCTTCAGACGAAACCGGTACTCCCCGGCCCTGTCCTCGTAGAGTTCGAATTTACCCGCCATTCTGTCACTTCCTCCGAAAGTCTGATTTCCGCGCGCAGTTGACAGGTGCGAGAAAGGCTTGGCAAGACCCGGTTTCCCTGACGCGGATCGAAATCGTTCCAACGCAATTGCGACGTTGTCCGGGGGTAACATTGCGTGAGCCAGCCGATGGTTCTGCTTTGGGGGGGCCGATCCTCAGGGTCGGAAGACGGGTGGTGTCTTTGCGCCACCCGTTGCGGGAAGTTCACTTGACGTGCATTTCTTGGGCGTCGTGGGCATGAATTTTGCCACATTCCACGCCCAATGAATGTTATAGCACACCGGATGTCAATTTTTGAGCAGACCCCGAGACCGCAGATATGTCCCTGAGCCCCGTTCTCGATATTTCCATAGACCCGGAACTTCATCCCTGCATTCCCGCTGCACTTTTGCGCCTTGGATACCTCTATCCCGAGCTCGACTTTCTCGTGTCGGACAAGGGCGTCGCGGTGCACGGCGCGTCGGGGTCCGATCTCGCGCGGCTCAAACGCGAGGTGACCTACCAAGTCTATCGCGAGAAGGTCTTCCGGCAGACCTTGTCCATGCGGCAGAGCCTCTACGCGATGTTGGCAGGCTGATGCAGATCTGGCCGCTCCGTTTTCGCGATCTCGACGATCAAAGAACCATCCTCGCCGATGACTCCGGCGCTTATTTCCTGGCCGAGAGCGGGTTCGTCGATCGCTACGCGCGCGACGCGATAACGCCTCCGGAGGAACGGTTCCTGCGGGAAAAGGGCCACGCCTTCGAGTGGGCGGGCGATCTCGCCCATACCGGGTTTCTCACGAGGTGGTCGCGGCGCCAGCATGTGGGCGGCGGGTCGGCCTATGTGATCCTGATCCCGACGCTGCGTTGCAATCTGAAATGCTCCTATTGCCAGGTCTCGCGCGCGCCGCTCGCGGCGCAGGGCTTCGACTGGGATTCGGAGACGCTTCAAAAGGTGCTGGGCTTTCTCGACGGCCTGCCGGTCGAGGAGATCCAGATCGAGTTCCAGGGCGGGGAGCCGTTCCTCAGGCTCGACCTCCTGCAGGCCGTCGCCGCCTTCGCGCGCCGGCGCTTTCAGCGCGTCCGTTTCGTGGTCTGCAGCAACCTTCAAACTCTCGATGAGGACATCCTCGCGTTTCTCGACAGCGAGGACGTGCTGATCAGCACCTCGCTCGACGGACCGCACCAGATCCATACCCGTAACCGGACCGCAGATAGCGCGCTAACGAAGAACTTCCTCAGCAACCTCGAGCGGGTGATCGGCCTGATCGGTCCCGCACGGGTCTCCGCCCTGCCGACCATCGACATGGACGACCCGCCCGATCCGGAAGATCTGATCGCGGCCTACGAGGCGTTCGGCTTCACCTCGCTCTACCTGCGCCCCGTCAACTACCAGGGTTTCGCCCGCAAGAGCCATCCCGCGGCCCGGACCTCGACCGCCTGGAACGCCTACTATCGAGGTTTCATCGACACGCTGATCGCGCGAAACGCGCTGACGGGCCGGGTGATGGAGGAGTTCTATCTTGCCCATTGCCTGCGACGCATCCTCGCTCCCGGGCTGGACGGTCACACCGATCTGCGCAATCCCAACATCCCGACCGGCGCGAATGCGGTCATCGATTTCGACGGACAGATCTATCCCAGCGACGAGGCGCGCATGTTGGCGCGCATCCGGCGGGTCAATCTCGCCATCGGCAATGTGAGCGATGGCCTGGACCAGGAAAAGCTGGCCCTGCTCGCGCCGGGACACATCAACAACTTCGATCCCGACTGTATCCACTGCCCCTATCAGCCCTTCTGCGGCACCGATCCGATCGATGATCTCTCGCGCAGCGGTCGGATTGATGTGCCCCGCCAAGACAGCTGGTTCTGCCAGCGCCACCTCGCTGTCTTCGACCTCGCAATGGAGCTGATTTACAGCAAAGACCCAGCGGTCGAATTTACCCTGTCGCGCTGGTTCGGGCTCGAGACTCTTCCCGACGCCTTGAGGCCGATCGCGCCATGATCCCGCTGCGTCTCAAATCGGAGTGCGACCGCACCCTCGCGCCTTTCGTGACCCGGATCGCCGAAGAGGAGCCGCGTTGCGCGGAGGATGCCACGCTTTGGTCGGAGGAGGCGGGCACCTTGGGCTACCAGACCGGACAGATCAAGTTCAGGCTTTCGGATGTCGCGCCCGCAGAGGTCGCGGGCGATGTGCTGCTCGTCGACCCGCGGCGCCAGATCGCCCATCGACTCATCCGGGCGGCCTCGCCGCACAACACGTTCCTGATTACCGAGCAATGCGACCAGCTTTGTCTTATGTGTTCCCAGCCGCCGATGTCACTTAGCACTTAAATGTGAGAATGCGGTCGATTTGAAGATTTTTGGCACTTTAAGCTGAGAATCATCTGGCCCGGGTTTCATATCAGTTGGAACTGCTGGGGTGGTCCCCACTCGATCGCCGG
>JAYZLL010000029.1:0-16482 GCA_036154315.1 Pseudomonadota bacterium | reverse complement strand
TGGGGGTCATGGCCGCCCGCCTTCTGGCCGCCTGACACCGGATTTCGGATCGGGGTGGGGCCCGACCCGACTCGCTGGAGGGGCCAGCCCCTCCAGCTCGTTTAGAGTATTTGAAGTAAGATGAAGGGGCGGTCAGTCGCCCAGCTTGCGGAAGATCTGGCGCAGCATGCCGTGGAACATCTGCACGTCCGCACGGGTGAGTGACAGGCGCGTCCAGGCATTGCGCAGTACAAGCTTCATCCCCGCCGCCTTGGTCTCGGGAAAGAAGAACGCGACCTCATCCAGCCGTCGCTCGAAATGATCCGCCAGCGCCTCGACCTCGACCTGCGTGGCGAAGTCGGTTTTGGCGAGGCTCATGACCTCGGGCGCGGCGTCGATGGTCTGACGGCCGTATTCATAGGCCGTGAGCAACACCGACTGCCCGAGATTGAGCGAGGCGAATTCCGGGTTCACCGGGACCGTGATGATCGCATTGGCCCGCGCAACGTCGTCGTTCTCGAGCCCTGCCCGTTCTGGACCGAAAAGCACCGCCACGCGTTTGCCCTCGGCCCGCATCGCGCGCGCCTCGGCCATCGCGCGTTCCGGGGTGCGCACGGGCTTGGCCAACTCGCGCGAGCGCGCGGTGGTGGCATAGACGTAATCGCAATCGGCCAGCGCGGAGGGCAGATCGTCATAGACCGCAGCCCCGTCGAGCACCCGCCCCGCGCCCGAGGCCATCGCCACGGCTTTCGGGTTCGGCCAGCCGTCACGCGGGCCGACGACCCGCATCCGCTCCAGCCCGAAATTCAGCATCGCACGCGCCGCCGCGCCGATGTTTTCACCCATCTGCGGGCGCACCAGCACGAAAGCCGGCTGAGGCCCTGTTTGATCTTCGTCGCTCATGACGGCCGTGTTACTCTGGCGCGGTCAGGCGGGCAAGGAGGTGGGGATGGCGTTTGACGAAGGCGAGGCGGAAATCCTGCGCACCGACCTGCACGGGCTGAAGGGCTTGACCGAAAAACGCATGTTCGGCGGCCTGTGTTTTTTCCAACATGGCAACATGATCGGCGGCGCCCGTGGTGGCGGCGAAGGCGGTGCGCTGTTTCGCGTCGGCAAGGAAAATGTCCGTGCCGCCGTAGCAGAACCCGGCGTAACGCCGATGGAGATGGGCGGGCGCACGATGGGCGGCTATGTCGCCGTCACCAGCGAGGCGCTGGCCGACGACATGATCCGGCTCAAACTGCTCGACATGGCGCTGACCTTCACCGCCACCCTGCCGCCGAAGTAGCGTTTCCCCCCAAACGCTTGTAGAAAGCCGCGAATCCCAACCGAGGACGCGTGATGGCCGATACCGACCTGCCCCAGCTTTATCTCGTGACGCCGCCGCAGTTCGAGCTGTCGAGCTTTCCCGACCAGCTTGCGCGTGCGCTCGACACGGTCGAGATCGCCTGCCTGCGGCTGGAACTGGCGACGCGGGACGAAGACACGATTTCGCGCGCCGCGGACGCCTGCCGCGAAGTGGCCCATGCGCGCGACATCGCTATCGTCATCGCCGATCACGTGCTGATGGTGGAGCGCCTTGGGCTCGACGGTGTGCATTTCACCGACGGCTCGCGTCAGGTCCGCAAGACCCGCAAGGATCTGGGCAAGGATGCCATCGTCGGCGCGTTCTGCGGCACCTCGCGCCATGACGGGATGACGGCGGGGGAACAGGATGCCGATTACGTCTCGTTCGGCCCCATCGGCGCCTCCAACCTCGGCTCCGGCGACATGGCCGAGCGAGAACTGTTTCAATGGTGGACCGAGATGATCGAAGTGCCGATCGTCGCCGAAGGCGGGCTGACCGAGGCGCTGGTGCGTGATTTCACGCCTGTGACCGATTTCTTCTCGTTCGGTGAAGAAATCTGGACCTCGGACGATCCCGTCGCCACCCTCGCAGCGCTCGCCGCTGCCCGCAGTTAATCCGTCAGACTGGCAATCACAGGGCCACGCACCGCCGCCTCGCAATGGGCGGCGAGAGACTTGCGATTGGGGAAATCCGCGACCCGGACAGGTTCGTGGTAGACCACGTCGACCGACCCGTTCGGGAGCGCGGCCAACACGGCCAGCAGGTGCGGGCCGAGGTCCATATCCCCCCACCAGCCATAGAACCTGTCGTCCCGCCCCTTGGGCGCATGATAGACCACGCTCACCGGCTGCACCCGCATAGTGTCGCGCAGCGCCTCGTCGAAAAACGCCGCAAAAAGCGTGGTCTTGAACGGGATCACCCGGCGGCTGTCTGTCGAGGTGCCCTCAGGAAAGAACAGCAGGCGATGGCCAAGGCCAAGGCGACGGCGAAACACCTCCACCTGCCCCCGCGCCTCGCGCCGGTCGCGCACGATAAAGACGGTGCCTGTGGCCTTGGCGAGGAGCGAGATACCCGGCCAGCCCGCGACCTCGGCCTTGGAGACGAAGTAGATGCGTTTGGGCGCGTTCAGCACGAAAATGTCGAGCCATGAGGAATGGTTGGCGACCACCGCGCCTGCGCCCTTCATCGGCGCGCCGCGCACCCGAAGCCTGATCCCAAGCAGCACAAGCGCGCAGAGGCAGACGATCCGCGTGATCGTCGGGGTCACCGGCCGCCCCTCGCCCGCGAAAAGCTTTTCGAACGGACGCAGCAGAAAGGTGAAGATCAGCCCGAGGATGAGCACCGCGATCAGGGGCGCGCCACGCACCACCGCCACGATCCAGCCCACGGGGCCGACGGACAGGTCGGGCTGCGCCGACCCGTCATCCCACGACTCACTCACCCCTTGGCCTCGCGCCTGGCGAGTTTTTCGTACATCGCGCGTTGCTTGGGCGGCACTTTCGCCATGTCGACGATGATGCAGACGTCCGAAGTGTTGAACGGCTCGTCGATATAGACCCCGTCCCCGATCACGCCACCCAGCCGCAGATAGGCCTTGATGAGCGCGGGCATCGCCTTCATCGCCTGTTTCTCGTCGATCTCATCGGCGGGCATCAGATCGGCAGTGTGATAATAGGCGTCGAGCACGCGAGTGCGCAGCTCCGGCGGGGCCAGATGGCTGTGGTGCAGATGCGACAGCGGCTCGCGGATCGCGTCGAGGTCGGTGCCGTGAAAACTCGCCACCCCGAACATCACGTCGATCCCGTGGGCATCGGAATAATTCATGAGCCCGACCCACAGCTGCGGCAGCGCCGATCCCCCGCGATAATCCTTGTGAACGCAGGAGCGCCCAAGCTCGAGCAGCTTGCGCCCACAGGTCTTTAGCGCCGTCAGATCGTACTCGGCATCGGTGTAATACCGCCCCAACGCGGCCGCCTGATCGTCGCGCATGACGCGGTAGGCGCCGATGGCCTGATCGCCGTCAGGCCGCGCGCGGTCGTAAAGGATAAGATGATCGAACCAGGCGTCGAACTCGTCGCGCTCCAGCCGGTTCTCATGGTCGACATCGACCCCGTCACCGCCCAGCTCTTCCACAAAGACCTGATAGCGCAAACGCTGCGCATCACGAATGTCAGACTCGGTCTCGGCGATACGCAGTTCGTAGACGGGACTGCTGTCTGACATATGGGTGTCGGGCTCCTCGTTTGACGGGGTTCTAGGGACCGGGGAAAGGATTGGCAACACCAGCGTTCGGTGGGTTGATTTGACACAATTTCCGGTTGTGATAGCCTCTGTTCGACCCGCGATGCGCGTGTCAGTCTAGGTCATAGACCGGCATGAGATCGACCCTGGAGATATCGATGACCTGCTTGCCGACATGCTCAAAATTCACCGTCACCTTGCCGCCGATGTTCGACTGCACCTGCCCCAGCCCCCAATCCGGCTGGGTCGGGCAACGGACAAGCTGTCCGGGTTCGAGCAGGGAGGCGAGCGGGTTCATAGCGGTCCTTTCGGCGGAGGTCGCAGGATGAGCAAGGACGATCACGGCCCCGCACAGGATCTCGTCGCCCTCGTCGGCTCGCGGATCTGCCACGACCTCGTCAGCCCTTTGGGGGCGATCGGCAACGGGATCGAGCTTATGATGCTGACCGGGGGCGAGGAAACCCCCGAGATGACGCTGGTCAATGAAAGCCTCGTGAATGCACGCGAGCGCATCCGGTTTTTCCGCATCGCCTTTGGGGCGGCAGCGGATGGCGCGGTGGTCCGTGCAGCGGAAATAGCCGAGGCCCTGTCGGCCATCGAAACAAAAGCCGAGATTGACTGGCGCATTGTGGGCGATATGGCGCGCGGTGAAGCCAAGCTGGCCCTTCTTGCCGTGAACTGTCTGGCCAGCGCCATGCCCTACGGCGGCGCGATCACGATCACGTCCGAAGGGGCCGGACTGGTCGCAACGGGCAGCGCCGAACGCTTCAAGATCGACGAGGACGACTGGCGCCTTCTCGGCACACCCGGATATCCCAGCCCCGCGCGGGTCCACTTCGCACTCCTGCCGCAAGAAGCCGCCGCACAGGGACGAACGCTCATGATACAGCGCGCCGAGAGCCAGATTACCCTGACGGTCTGACGCTTTCCGGTCCTGAAATATCCCGGGGGTGAGGCCGCCTTCGCCCCGCGAAGGGGGCCGAGGGGGCTGGCCCCCTCATGCCGCAGGGCCACGCCGAAGCGGGGCCCTGCTCAAGAGGCGCGCCGTCAGGCGCACAATCGGATCACGCTCAGGCGCGGGTCGTCCCGTTGCCCTCGACGATGTATTTGAACGAGGTCAACTGCTCGGCGCCCACCGGGCCGCGCGCATGCATCTTGCCGGTGGCGATGCCGATCTCGGCCCCCATCCCGAACTCGCCCCCATCCGCGAACTGGGTCGAGGCGTTGCGCATCAGGATCGCACTGTCGAGCCGCTCGAAGAACTTCGCCGCCGCCGCATCGTCCTCGGTCAGGATCGCATCGGTGTGGGACGAGGAATAAGTCCGGATATGCGCGATCGCCGCGTCGAGATCGTCGACGACCTTGGCCGCGATGATCGAGTCGAGATACTCGGTGCCCCAATCGTCATCCGTCGCCACGACCGAGCCTTTGAGGCCCGCGCCGGCCCGCACCTCGACCCCCGCCTCCATCAGCGCGTCGATCACGGTCTGGCCCAAATCCAGCGCATCCTTATGGACGAGCAGACATTCCGCCGCACCGCAGATCCCCGTGCGCCGGGTCTTGGCGTTGATGACCACGTCCATTGTCTTTTGCGGGTCCGCCGCCTTGTCGATGAAGATGTGTACGATGCCTTCGAGATGCGCAAAGACCGGCACGCGCGCCTCGCGTTGGACGAGACCCACAAGCCCCTTGCCCCCGCGCGGCACGATGACGTCGACGTAATCGGTCATGGTCAGAAGCTCGCGCACCGCCTCGCGGTCGCGGGTCGGCACGCGCTGAATGGCGTCTTCCGGCAGACCGGCAGCCTTTAGCCCCTCGACCAGACAGGCGTGGATCGCGCCCGAGGAATGGAAGCTTTCCGAACCGCCACGCAGAATCACTGCATTGCCCGCCTTGAGGCATAGCGCACCGGCATCCGCCGTCACGTTGGGGCGGCTTTCATAGATCACGCCGATCACACCCAGGGGCGTGCGCACGCGTTTGATGTGCAGCCCGGTGGGCCGGTCCCATTCCGACATGACGGCGCCCACAGGATCGTCCTGCGCCGCCACCGAACGCACGCCGTCGCACATGCCCTGAATGCGCGCTTCGTCGAGCATCAGCCGGTCCATCATGGCAGGCGTCAGGCCCTTGTCGCGACCGTATTCGAGGTCCTTCGCATTGGCCTCGATGATCTCGGCCCGGCGCGCCCACATGGCGTCGGCGGCCGCTTCGAGCGCCTTTTGCTTGGCCGCCGATGGCGCGAAAGCCAGCTCCGCAGCGGCGGCCTTGGCCTTGCGGCCCAGATCCTGCATCAGCGCGGGGATGTTTTCTGCGTCTTTCATCGGTGCCTCCGTTGTCGTCCGGCTTACATAGGCGCAAGCCGGGCATGGGTCAAAGTAAGTTCGTGTGTGGTGGTTGAGGGATGGCGGGCACCTGACAACCAGAATACTAGGATTCTAGTATCTTGCGCCCGCAGCAAGGTTTTGAAATCAGGGGCTTGCACGCTCCCCTTCATCCCAAAGTGTTAATGAGCGGTATTTTCAGCCCTCACCGGGGCCGCGAAGATCAAAGCGCCATATCGTCCCGGTGGATCAAAGCCGCGCGCCCTGGATAACCCAGCGTCGCCTCGATCTGATCCGACCGTTTGCCCACCAGCAGCTTCGCCTCGTCCGAGGTGTAGCGACACAGCCCCGCGCCGATGTGCGCCCCGGCTGGACCGAGAATCTCCACCGGATCGCCGCGCCCGAACCGACCCGTGACCAGCGTGACCCCGGCGGGAAGCAGCGACTTGCCCTTACCGAGCGCGGTAACCGCGCCCGCGTCCAGCGTGACGGTGCCTTTGGGCTTCATGGAACCGATCCAGTGCTTGCGCGCCGCACTCGGGTCTTCGCGGGCCACGAACAGCGTCGAACGCGCGCCGTTCTCCAGCGCCGTCAGCGGCTGAACCGGGCTGCCCTCGGTGATGATGAGCGAACAGCCCGCTGCCATCGCGGTCTGCGCCGCGAGCAGTTTGGTCTTCATCCCGCCCTTCGACAGGCCCGTCCCGGCGTCACCGGCCATCGCCATCAGCTCGGGCGTAATCTCGTCGACCGTGGGGTAATGAACGGCCGAGGGATCGGTCTTGGGGTTGCCGGAGTAAAACCCGTCCACGTCCGACAACAGGACCGTCAGGTCCGCGCCGATCGTCACCGCGACCTGCGCGGCGAGGCGGTCGTTGTCGCCATATCGGATTTCGTCCGTCGCAACCGTGTCGTTCTCGTTCACGATCGGCACCACGCCGAAGCTCAAAAGCTGTTCGAGCGTCGCGCGGGAATTCAGGTAGCGCCGACGATCCGCGCTGTCTTCGAGCGTCACGAGCACCTGCGCGGTGGTGATGCCCTTGGGCGCCAGCACCTCTTCATAAGCGCGCGCAAGCCGGATCTGGCCCACAGCGGCGGCGGCCTGCGACTGTTCCAGCGCCAGCCCGCCCGCAGGCAAGCCCAGCACGCCGCGCCCCAGCGCGATGGAGCCCGACGACACCAGCACGACGTCCGTGCCGCGTGCCTTCAGCCGCGCCACATCCTCGGCCAGCCCGAAGAGCCAGTCGGATTTCAGCGCACCGGTTTTGCTGTCGACCAGTAGCGCGGAGCCGATCTTGACGACCAGCCGCCGCGCCGCCCCGAGGCTCAGGGTTGCCAAGGCTCGTTCTCCTCGTCCCCGCCCTCGGCGGCCTTCTGACGATAGCGATCCGCGCCGATCTGGGCCTTCAACGCCCGCAGAACTTGCGTCACGCCGTCCTTGGCGACGCCGGACATCTCGTAAACCGTGGTGCCGCTCGCCTCTTCCAGTGCCGCACGCTTTTCTTCGCGCTCTTCATCCAGAAGCGCGTCGATCTTGTTCAGCACGGTGATGCGCGGCTTGTGCGCGAGCACGCCGCCATAGGCTTCGAGCTCGCCCACGATAGTCTCGTAATCCGCGACCGGGTCTTCGGCGGTCCCGTCCACGAGGTGCAAAAGCACGGCGCAGCGTTCGACGTGGCCCAGAAACGTATCGCCCAGCCCCCGCCCCTCATGCGCGCCCTCGATCAGGCCCGGAATGTCCGCGACGACGAATTCCACATTGTCCACGCCGACGACCCCAAGGTTCGGGACCAGCGTGGTGAAGGGATAGTCGGCAATCTTGGGCCGCGCGTTCGAGGTTGCGGCGAGGAAGGTCGACTTGCCCGCGTTCGGCAGGCCCAGCAGGCCCACGTCCGCGATCAGCTTCAGGCGCAGCCAGATCACCCGCTCGATCCCCGGCTGGCCGGAGTTCGCACGGCGCGGTGCCTGATTGGTCGCGGTCTTGAAGTGCAGGTTGCCGAAGCCGCCGTTGCCGCCTTTGGCGATCACCAGTTGCTCGCCAACCTCAGTCAGGTCGGCGATGACGGTTTCTTCGTCCTCTTCCAGAATTTCGGTGCCCACAGGCACGCGCAGCACGATGTCGTCGCCCGACTTGCCGGTGCGCTGGTTGCCCATGCCGGGCTGGCCGTTCTTGGCGAAGAAGTGCTGCTGATAGCGGAAGTCGATGAGCGTGTTCAGCCCCTCGACCACTTCGATCACCACATCGCCGCCGCGTCCGCCGTCACCGCCGTCCGGGCCGCCGTACTCGATGTATTTCTCGCGCCGGAACGACACGCAGCCGTTCCCGCCGCTTCCCGAACGGATATAGACCTTGGCGAGATCGAGGAATTTCATAGGTTTCAGGCCTTTCTGTTGGCCCCTGCGATAGAGGGAAACGCCGTATGGCTCAAGGGCCGTTACGGGCGTGGGAGGCTGTAGTGGATGGTGACGAGCCGGGTCTGGCGCGCGCGGTTCTCGTCAAGGCTGCGCTCGACCTCGCGAAAGCCCAGCTTGGTGAGGATGCGGGACGAGGCCGGATTGTCGGCCCAGACCCGTGCGCTGAGCTCGGCGCAGTCGCTCGCCTCGAACCCGTAGGAGACCAGAGCGCGCGCGACTTCGCTGCCCAGACCCCGCCCCCAGTGGGACAGGCTCAGCAGATAGCCGATCTCATCCCCTGCGACCTGCCCGGTGCCGATGGGCGTGTCGCCGTCGCGGATGATCCCGTAGAACCCATCCTCGCCGTCCCGCGTCACGATCCGGTCGCGCACGAAGTCGAGCGTCACGGGATAAGGCCATGACCCCGTCATGCGCACCACGTCCCAGTCGGACATGATCGCGTGCAGCGCCGTGGCGTCGTCCAATGTCTGTCTTGTGATCCGCAGGCGGGGCGTGACGATCACGTCGCCTGCGCCCTGCCTTTGGTTCATGGCGTCAGCGCATCTTTCGGCTATAGGTCCAGGTTGGGACGTTGGCGTCGCGGGCGACCGAGAACGCCTCGCTGTCGCCGACATAGGCGAAACCTGCGTTGGTCAGCACCCGCGCGCTTGCCGGATTGTCCTGAAACACCTCGGCAAACAGCGTGTCGTTGCCCAGAGGGTTCGCAGCGACCAGCGCCTGCACGGCTTCCGAGGCGAGCCCGGTGTTCCAGAACGGCGGCGCGACCCAATAGCCAAGCTGGCTTTGGTTGCGGTCCATGCGGGTCAGGCTGATGACGCCCAGAACCTCATGGCCCCGATCGCCGCCCTCGACGGACGAGCCATCCATGACCCAGACATCCTCGAGCCGGTCGCCCGACATCGCACGTTTGACGAAAGCGTCGGTCGTGCCGGGGGCGAGCGGGTGCGGGATCGAACGGGTTTCCTCGGCCACGCGCCGGTCGCCGGAGTAATGCGCGAGCATCCCCACGTCCGAGGCTTTCGGCGGCCGCAGAACGAACCGTTCGGTTTCGATCAGAACCTGATCCTGATCCATGACTGTCTCGACTTTCATACGCTCTCCTCCTCGAAAGCGCTCTTCGGTCAGATATGGGGGGCACGTCGTCGCGCCCCAAGACCGAAACAATGAATATTGGCGATCGGGCCTCCCCTCCGTCACGCCTAAAACGACGAAGGGGGACCGGTCTGCGCCGATCCCCCTTGTCTCACTTTGCCGGGTGTCGGCTTATTCTGCGGCCTCTGCCATCGGGAGTACCGATACGAAGGTGCGGCCCTTGAGGCCCTTCGCAAAGGTCACGCGGCCTTCGGCGGTCGCGAAGATGGTGTGATCGCGGCCCATGCCGACGCCCTGGCCCGGCCACACTTTGGTGCCGCGCTGACGCACGAGGATGTTGCCCGGGATCACGGCTTCGCCGCCGTATTTCTTGACGCCAAGGCGGCGACCGGCTGAGTCGCGGCCGTTGCGGGAGCTACCACCAGCTTTTTTATGTGCCATTTCGCTCTCTCCTTACTTCGCCAGATCGGCGGCTTCGGCAACCCACTCGGGTTTCACGTTGACCGCGTCAAAGGTTTCAATGTCGACTTTCGCCAGATCGGCGTAGGTGTTCACGCCGGCTTCGTTCAGTTTCTTCTGCATCGCCGGGCCGATCCCGTTAATCGCGGTCAGGTCGTCGGACCCACCGGCGGCCGGGGCTTCGGCTTTGGCTTCCGCTTTCGGGGCGGCTTTGGTTTCAGCTTTGGGCGCTGCGGCTTTCTTGGCCGGAGCAGCCGCGGTCTTGGGTGCCGAGCCAGCGCCGATGGCGGCTTTGATGCCCGACTTGTCCGCGCCCGATTCCAGAATGTCGGTGATGCGGAGCAGGGTCAGCTGCTGACGGTGGCCCTTGGTGCGCTGCGAGCTGTGCTTACGGCGACGCTTGACGAAGTGGATGAGCTTCTCACCCTTGATCTGGTCGATCACTTCGGCCTGCACACCGGCACCGGCCACGAGGGGCGTGCCAAGGGTCGTGCCGACCATCAGAACTTCGTTGAACTGAACTTTTTCACCGGCTTCGGCTGCAAGTTTCTCGACACGGACGACATCGCCGGCCTGAACCTTGTACTGCTTGCCGCCAGTCTTAACGACTGCAAACATGGGGTCTTCCTTTTCTTCCCGCGTTCTGTGGCCCCGGCGTTCCGGCGTTGGCGGAGGTGATCCCCCGGCCTCGAACAGCGCGCCCTGCTAGGGGCGTTGTTACATATGGTTTTCCGGCCCGCGAGAATCCCCCGTGCGCCAGAGCCGCGTATATCGGGGCATTCCACCTGCAAGTCAAGGAAAACAATGGTGCGAACCGGGGACCGGACAGTCGGACATTGACCCTCTGATCACTAAGCGAAAGGCTTTGCGCTATTATCGAATCGATGGAAATACAAAACCGGCCCTTATGCTCAAGTTATTCAATACCCTGCCGTCGCGCGCCCGGTGCGCTGCGCCCCCTCCCGTATCCGGCCCTTTGGGCGGGTTCGACAAACCGGAGGTGCCGGGGATCAGCCTAGTCACGGCCAACAAGAACCGGACCGAGAACATGCTTCCGGCGCTCGTATCGTGGATCGCGCGCCCGGAAATCGACGAGATCGTCATCGTCGACTGGGATTGCGACGAACCTCTGAGCGAGGTTCTGGCGGCCAAGGGCATTTCGGACCCGCGCCTGCGCGTCGTGCGCGCGGTGCAGGCCGAGGTGTGGCACGGTCCGCAGGCTTTCAACACCGCAATGCGGCTCGCGCGGTATGACAAGATCATCCGCATCGACGGCGACATCGTCGTGAAGCCCGACTTCTTCCACCGGAACCGCCTGCCCCCGAACAGCTTCGTGGCGGGCAATTTCGCGATGGTCGAAAAAAGTCAGGTCCACATAAACGGTACTGTCCTCATGCACCGCGCGGCCCTCGCCCGGTGCGGCGGGCAGAACGAATACACCATCGGCTACGGCTGGGAGGACGACGACCTCTACAATCGGTTCATGCGCCACAGATGGCGGCGCATCGATCTGATCCCCGAGACGGTACACCACCTGCCCCACGACGACTCGACCCGCGTGGCGCCCCCCGCGGCGGATACGACGCGGGCGCTTTACATGTCCTGGCCGCGGTTCACGATCCGGCGCAATCGCTTTGTCATCGAACAGATGCCCGCGTGGGACGCCGACAGCCCGATGCAGCCCTTCGACCACGTCGTGGCGCCGGATGGGACCGAAACGCTGGTGCGCACCGGCCCGAGCCCCTCGCAGGTCCCGGCGCCGATCGTGGACCGGATGACCAACATGGCCTTGTTGTTCTTTCTGGCCCGCCGCAAGGGGCGCAAGGTCAACGATCTCGACGACATCCGACTGAGCCGCCTGTTGGATCTGCCGGAACGCGACATCAGTGCGCAAGTCATCGAGGATGCCCTCGCCGAGCAACTGGCCGACGGTGGCCCGCTGCTGAGCGGTGAGATCGCGCAGCGGATCGGCGGCTGATCGCGCGCGCCGATCAGATGTCGGTCTGCGGCGTCAGCTCGGCGAGACGGGCGGCCAGCTCTTCGTAGCGGTCGCCCATGATTTCGTACTGGATGCCATTCAGGATCTCGTAGACCTGCTGCATCTGCGGGTCTTCGAGCGCCTCGCGGTAGGCCACGACCTCGTCATCGGTGAAATCCTGATAGACATAGGCCGAGCCGAACACACCGCTCGTCGAAATCGCAGCTTCGAGCTGGTCGGTCTGGCGGCTCAGCATCTCGCGCAACTCGGCCTCGGAGTACTGAAAGTCCGAGGCCCCGGCCGCCATCGCCGCCATCGTATAGCGCAACTGGATCTCGATGATCGCCCGGGTCGATTGTTCGACGCCCCCGATGGCGGTGGTCATCTTGCGATACTCTTCGATCCGCTCCGGGTTGTCGTCGGCCAGATGGGTCACGATCATCTCGCCCTCGGCCATCTGGCGCTCGTCCGAGACGACATGGGCAGCGTTCTCGGCCGCCACCAGTCGCTGACCCAGATCGGAGCCGTAGAACGCCATTCCGTGGTCCACCAGTTCTTGCGGCATGATCGCTTCCATCATATCGAGCGTGTCCTCGATCATCGCGTCCGGCTCGAACACCTGCCGTGACAGGCGGACCCATTCGCTCCCAAAGGCATCCGGGTCGGCCCCGGCGATTCCCGGCCCGTTCATCGCCCCCTCCTGCATCGAGGTGATAGCCACGTCGAACCCGGTGACTTCGAGAAATTCGCGCGAGGTTTCGCGGTCGGCGGCAACGAGTGCCGCGCCGAAACAGATGGCAGCCACGGCGACGGCGGCCCCGGTCATAACACGTTGGAAGGTCATGCTGTGCTGTCCTTTCCTTGCTGGCAACGTCCCTCAATCTAAGGGCTGTGGAGCGCGCGCTCAAGGAACGGCGCCGTGAGACGACGAGACCGGCGACAGATTGCCCGCCTTTTCGTGAAGTTATGGGTTGCGCCCGTCCGCGCCATCCACTAAATCGCCCGCCACAGACCCCCGCGGAGAGGTGCCGGAGTGGTCGAACGGGGCGGTCTCGAAAACCGTTGTGGGTGCAAGCCCACCCAGGGTTCGAATCCCTGTCTCTCCGCCACTTTACCTTCGGGTGAGGGCAACACATTTCCAGTACATCGCCAGTACATCGGTCATGAATCCTGCGTGTGACGGGGTTTTGACCCATCCAGGTCTGGAAATTCCGCGTATTCGCGCCAGATTGAGCACAAAGACGGAGGGCCCTATGGCGAAATACGAAAAGAACCCCGATGTGGTGGCCGCGCTGGACGAAATGTCGTTCTACGTCACGCAGCAATCGGGCACGGAACGGCCCGGTACGGGCAAGTATCTGGATAACAAAGAGCGCGGCATCTACGTCGACATCGTGTCGGGCGAACCGCTGTTCGCCTCGACGGACAAATATGATTCCCACTGCGGCTGGCCGAGCTTCACCAAGCCCATCGAGCCCGCGCATGTGTCGGAGCTTCAGGACAAATCCCACGGGATGATCCGCACCGAAGTGCGCTCGACCCACGGCGACAGCCATCTGGGCCACGTCTTCCCCGACGGCCCGCCGGATCGTGGGGGCCTGCGCTACTGCATCAACTCCGCCGCGCTGCGGTTCGTGCCGTTGGACGAGATGGAAGCCGAAGGTTACGGCGCCTACACCGATCAGGTCGGTTGAGCGGAGCGCCGGGCAAGCCCGGCGCGCATGTTAAGCTCACGACGGCGGTGCCCGCCGTCGCGAGCGGTATGGGGGCCAGCCCCCGCCGCGCCAAGGCGCGTCTCCCCCGAAGTATTTCAGGAACGATGAAGCGCTTCAGTGGTCTGTGAGCGCCGCCGTGATCTCGTCGTCGATGCGGACCAGCTCACGCGGCGTGATGTCGGCCGGGCGCACGGGGCCTGCACCGGGAACCGGGTTTGCGGCGCGGATAATACGCGCGCGGCTCTGGGTCATCGGTTGCGGTCGGGGCGCCTCGACCAGCCCCGGCGGCAGCACTTGATCCATCGCGAGACCGGAGAGGACGCGGGCCGGAACGCCCAGTCGTCCGGTCAGAGCGATCGGGTCTTCGAGCGTTTCGAGGAACGCGATGAGCGCCGGGATCTGGTCTTCGGTGACGTTCACCCCGTCGAATTCGATCGCCGCCGCGATGCGCGCCATTTCCTCGGGATCGTCCAGCGCCTCGGTGTCCGGGTGATCTGTGCTCACATCGTGCAGCACCGCCTGATCGATGGTGTAGGACATGAGCCCCTCGCGCGGGTCCATGTGGTGGCGGATTACGGCCTCCAGCGTCGCATAGGCGCCGGCATGGCCGTAGGGCGCGGTGAGCGTCACGTTGCGCAAGGACGGCGTGCGGAACTTGTAGGCATCATCCGGGTCCTGCGTCACCGACATGCGCCCGATATCGGCATAGATGCGGTCGGCGACGTGGGACTTGCCCGGCCCGATCTGCGGCATGCCGATGGCATGGAAGCTGTTGTCGGTCTGGAACGTGCCCGCATGGCAGCCGGAGCAGCCCGCGTCGCCGTAAAAGAGCTCCATCCCCTCCATCGCGAGGCCCGCGATCTGGTCTTCTTCGCCGCGCAGATAGCGGTCGAAGGGGCTGTCGGTCGAGCGGAACTCGAACGTCATGAAGCTGGCCAGCGCATTGGCGATGTCGGTGATGTGGACAGGTTCGTCCGGCCCGATGATCCAGTCGAAGGCTTCGCGGTAGGCTGGGACGCTTTCGATCTTGGCCGCGATGTTGGACCACGCGCCGCCGTCGCCCATGAAGGTCATCTTCTCGACCAGCGCCGCAGTCTCGTTCTCGTCGTGCTGCCCTGCCATCTCGTCGGGCGACGTGATCGGGAGGAGCGCTTGAGCGGCCAAGGGGCTCAAAACCGGGCGTTCGAGGTCGCGCGCGGGGGGCATCAGCATGCCCTCGGGCCGCTCGGCATTGGTCTGAAGCCGACCGTCGTGGAACATTGTGTGAAACAGTGTCGAGCCGCGATTCCACAGCGCGGGCGCATTGCGCGGGATGCGGGCATAGACATGCTCGCCTTCACCCAATCGCCGGTCGGGGCCGAGCCCTACGCCGCCCTCGCCGATCGACAGCGACATGCCGTCGGAGGTGCCGAGCGTCGGGTGGTGGCAGGTGGAACAGGCGATGTTGCGGTTGCCCGCAAGGATCGGATCGAAGAACAGCGACTGGCCCAGCATCGCTTGCTGAATGTCGATCTTCGGAAACATGTCCGCCGTTGCCGGATCCGGCAGAGTGTCGGGCGCAGCCAGCGACGCGCCTCCGATGAGGCAGAACAGCCCCGCAAGATACCCCTGTTTCATCCCATCCCCTCGCAAAGTGTTCCAAGCAAATACCTTTGCCCAAAACTACCTCACGGTTTCGAGATCGCTCAAACTTTTCAGGGATTTGGCTAACGAGCGTCGCGCAGAGCGAGAAGGTCTTTTGGATCGGGCGGCATTGTTTCCGATGCCGCCACGATCACGCGCTTAGCGATTCGCGACTCACCCGATCTCTTCGGGACGGTCGCAGGTCACGGTCTCACTCGGATATTCGTGGGTCCAGACCAGCGCGTTGATGATGTCGTCGACGTCGAAACCGTATTCGCCATCGAAATACTGGTAGCTACGCGCGCCCTGTTTCAGGACATGGGTGCGCTCTTCGTCCGTCATGTCGTAGCCGCCTTTGACCATCAGCGTCACGGTCTCGGGTGCGGCGGTGTCCATCGTGACCTCCTGCCAGACGTCCCCCTCTTCGGGCGCACAGACGAACAGCAAGACGTCGGCCGAAGCCGCGGACGCAGCCGTGGCGATGAGCCCGGCCAATACGATACTTTTCAAGAATGCTCTCCCTCACCAAATGTGAGCGAAGACTAGCCGCGGAATCCCGTCGCGACCACGAATTTTTCCGAACTGTCGGACCGGGAGGCCGGCGGTTTGATGTTCACGACCTTGGTGAACTTCTGCTTGAGCAGTTTCTGCAGATCGCCCTCGGCCCCGCCAGCCAGAACCTTGGCCACGAACGTGCCCCCCTCTTCGAGCACGTCGAAGGCGAAATAGGCGGCGGTTTCGCACAGTGCGATGATGCGCAGGTGGTCGGTCTGCTTGTGGCCCGAGGAGGCGGCGGCCATGTCGGACATGACCACATCGGCGCGGCCCCCCAACCAATCCTTCACCTTTTCGTCCGCGTCATCCTCCATGAAGTCGAGTTGATACGCCTCGGCCCCCGCCACAGGCTCGACCTTCTGTAGATCGACGCCCAGAACGGTGCCGATCTTCTTGCCCTTCTTCTCGCCGAGCGCGTTCACCCGCTCGACCGCGATCTGAAGCCAGCCGCCGGGGGCGCAGCCCAGATCGACGACACGCGCGCCGGGGACGAGAAAGCGGAACTTGTCGTCGATCTCGAGGATCTTGAAAGCCGCGCGACCCCGATAGCCCTCATCCCGCGCGCGTTTCACATACGGATCGTTGAGTTGCCGTTCGAGCCAGAGGGTGGAACTGAGCTTGCGCCCACGCGCCGATTTCACTTTCACACGAAGGTCACGCTGCCCCCGGCCGGAGGCATTCTTTTTTCCCGGTGGTTTCGTCATCTCAATAGGGTCCGTCTTCCAGCACGCCGTCGCGCGACATCTGCGCGTAGAG
>JAYZLL010000028.1:0-34061 GCA_036154315.1 Pseudomonadota bacterium | reverse complement strand
TGAAGATGGGGCGTCGGATAAGAGTGCGCGGGCAGGTTCAGGGGGTCGGGTTCCGGCCCTTCGTCTGGACCTTGGCGCGGGAGCTTGGCCTCAGGGGGCGGGTGCTCAATGATGCCGAGGGGGTGTTGGTCTTTGCCTGTGGCGAGGGGCTTGACCTGTTCGAGGCACGGATCGCAACGGACGCGCCGCCGCTTGCGCGCGTGGATGCGGTCGAGGGCGTGGACTGGGACGAGGCGTGGCCCGAGGGGTTCGAGATCGCGGCCTCGGGCGGACCGGGGGCGGAAACCCGGGTGACGCCGGATGCGGCCACCTGCGATGCCTGCCGGGAGGAAGTCGCGGGACGCGGGCGGCGCGGCGGATACGCCTTTACGAACTGCACCCATTGCGGCCCGCGGTTCACCATCATCGAGGGGCTGCCGTATGACCGGGCGCTCACGACGATGGCGCCGTTCGAAATGTGCGCGGACTGCGCGGCGGACTATGCCGACCCGGCGGATCGTCGGTTTCACGCGCAGCCCATCGCCTGCCCGGTCTGTGGGCCACGGCTTTGGTATGAGGAGGATGGCGCAGTCACGGGCGATCCGATTGCTCTGGCGGCCGAGCGTCTGCGCGCCGGGGGGATTGTCGCGGTGAAGGGGCTGGGTGGCTTTCATCTGGCCTGCGATGCGACCGACCCGCGAGCGTTGGCCGAACTCAGGCGGCGCAAACGGCGGCCCGCCAAGCCCTTTGCGCTGATGGGGACCGAGGCGATGGTTGCGGCCCACGCCGTGGCGTCGGATGAGGATTGGGCGCTCTTGCGTGACCCCGCCGCGCCCATCGTGCTTCTGACGCGGGGGGACGGGCCGTTGCCCGACGCGGTCGCGCCGGGCCAGCCGGTCCTGGGCTGGATGCTGCCCTATACGCCACTCCACCATCTGCTGATCGAAGCCGTCGGACGGCCTCTGGTGATGACCTCGGGCAACATGTCGGGTGAGCCGCAGGTCATTGGCAACGACGAGGCGCGGGACAAGCTCGGGGTCTTCGTCGACGGTTGCCTGATGCATGACCGCGCCATTGCCCGGCGGCTCGACGACAGCGTCGAGCGGATGACACCCGCCGGGCCGATGGTGCTGCGCCGCGCGCGCGGGCGGGTGCCGGGGACGCTGCCTTTGCCCGAAGGGTTCGAGGAGGCCCCGCAGGTTCTGGCGATGGGCGGGCAGATGAAGGCCGCGATTTGCCTGACCAAGAACGGGCAGGCGCTGCTCGGGCATCATCTGGGGGAACTCGACGAGGCGCTGACGTGGGAGGCGTATCAGCAGGCGCTGGCCGATTATGGAGACCTGTTCGACCATGCGCCGGAGGTCGTGGCCATCGATCTGCACCCCGGATACCGCGCGACGCGGGCGGGCGAGGAGCTGGGGCTGCCGGTGGAGCGGGTGCAGCATCATCATGCCCATCTCGCCTCCGCTATGGGCGAGAACGGCTGGGGGCTGAACGACGGCCTGGTGGCGGGCATCGTGCTGGATGGTCTGGGACTGGGGGATGACGACACGATCTGGGGCGGTGAGCTGCTTCTGGGCGACTATCGCGGATACGAACGGATCGCGAGCCTGAAGCCCGCGCCGCTGCCGGGTGGGGATGCCGCGAACCGGGAGCCTTGGCGGAACCTTCTGGTCCGGCTCGATGCTGCGGGGTTGGGCGCGCGCGCCGATGAGATGATGACCGACCTGCCGCGCGACACGCTGCGCATCGCCGTCGCGCGGGGCGTGAATGCGCCGCTCTCGTCCTCTGCCGGGAGACTTTTCGATGCCTTCGCCGCCGCGCTCGGGCTCGCGCCACGGGCGCAGAGTTTTGAGGGCGAGGCGGCGATGGCGCTGGAGGCGGCGGCGATGCGGGCCGGGGCGGTCGCGCCCTACCCGTTCGAGACAGACGGCGCGGTCATCGACCCGGCACCGATGTTTGCCGAATGGGCGCGCGCGGCGGAGTCGGTGGAGGTCGCGGCAGCTCGGTTTCACGAAGGGCTGGCCAAAGTCTTTGCCGACCGGGCGCGGACGCTGGTCGAGAGCGGTGCGGCGCGTGCCGTGGCGCTGTCGGGCGGGTGCCTGCAGAATGCGACGTTGCAAGCCGCGCTCCTTCGCCATGTTGGCGACGTGCCGGTGCTTCTTCATCACAAGACGCCCGCGAACGACGGCGGGCTGGCGCTGGGTCAGGCGCTCATCGCAGCCGCACGGGCCCTGTGAAGCTGCCGGTCAGTCGGTGACCACCCGGCCTTGCCAGTGGTCTTTCCCTGACCATTCGCGCCCGCAGCATACCGTGGTGTGCGAAGCGGCAAGTCTCTGACTTAAAGTCCTTTTCCGAATTTCACTCGGCCGCCCGCCAAACACGTATCCCCCGGAACCGTTCCCGACGATTCTGCATACCGTAGCACGCCGCGCATCCTGTCGCGGCGACGCCAAGGATCGGAGGAGGGACATTTTGGCCGAGATCGAAACCTTTTACGACGTGATGCGGCGGCAGGGGATCACCCGGCGCAGCTTCATGAAATACTGCTCGCTGACGGCGGCGGCACTGGGCCTTGGCCCCGCATTCGTGCCGAAGATCGCCCATGCGATGGAGACGAAGCCGCGCACGCCCGTCATCTGGGTTCACGGGCTGGAATGCACCTGCTGTTCGGAAAGCTTCATCCGCTCGGCGCACCCGCTCGCCAAAGATGTCGTGCTGTCGATGATCTCGCTCGATTACGACGACACGCTCATGGCGGCGGCGGGGCATCAGGCCGAGGCCGCGCTTCAGGACACCATCGAGAAATACAAGGGCAACTACATCCTCGCGGTCGAGGGCAACCCGCCGCTGAACGAAGACGGGATGTTCTGCATCGTGGGCGGCAAGCCCTTTGTGGAGCAGCTGCGCCATGCCGCCGAACATGCCAAGGCCGTCATCAGCTGGGGTGCCTGTGCGTCCTACGGCTGCGTGCAGGCCGCCAAGCCGAACCCGACGCGCGCGACGCCTGTTCACAAGGTCATCACCGACAAGCCGATCATCAAGGTGCCGGGCTGCCCGCCCATCGCCGAGGTCATGACCGGCGTCATCACCTATATGCTGACCTTCGACCGGCTGCCGGAGCTCGACCGTCAGGGCCGCCCGGCCATGTTCTACGGCCAGCGCATCCACGACAAATGCTACCGCCGTCCGCATTTCGACGCCGGTCAGTTCGTCGAAGCCTGGGACGACGAGAACGCGCGCAAGGGCTATTGCCTTTACAAGATGGGCTGCAAAGGCCCGACCACCTACAACGCCTGCTCGACCGTGCGCTGGAACGAGGGCGTCAGCTTTCCGATCCAGTCGGGCCACGGCTGCATCGGCTGTTCCGAGGACGGGTTCTGGGATCAGGGCAGTTTCTATGACCGCGTGACCGACCTGACCCAGTTCGGAGTCGAGGCGAACGCCGACAAGGTCGGCCTCGCCGCCGCCGGGGTGGTGGGGGCCGGGGTTGCCGCGCATGCCGCCGTCTCGGCGCTCAAGGCCGCGCAACGCAAGACACAATCCAAGAAAGAGGAGGCGTAAGTCATGGTCGTGCAAACGCCGAACGGCTTCAACCTCGACAATTCCGGGCAGCGCATCGTCGTGGACCCGGTGACCCGGATCGAAGGCCACATGCGCTGCGAAGTGAACGTGGACGACGAGGGCTTCATCCGCAACGCGGTTTCCACGGGGACCATGTGGCGCGGCCTCGAAGTGATCCTCAAGGGTCGCGACCCGCGCGACGCCTGGGCCTTTACCGAGCGCATCTGCGGCGTCTGCACCGGCACCCATGCGCTGACCTCGGTCCGCGCCGTGGAAGACGCTCTGGGCATCGAGATCCCGGACAACGCCAACTCGATCCGCAACATCATGCAGCTGAACCTCGAAATTCACGACCACGTCGTGCATTTCTATCACCTGCACGCGCTCGACTGGGTAAACCCGGTGAACGCGCTCAAGGCCGACCCCAAGGCGACCTCCGAGCTTCAGCAGATGGTGAGCCCGAGCCACCCGCTCTCGTCGCCCGGCTATTTTCGTGACGTGCAGAACCGCCTGAAAAAGTTCGTGGAATCGGGCCAGCTTGGCCTGTTCAAGAACGGATACTGGGACAACCCGGCCTACCTTCTGCCGCCCGAAGCGGACCTGATGGCCACGACCCACTACCTTGAAGCGCTCGACCTTCAGAAGGAGATCGTGAAGGTCCACACCATCTTCGGCGGCAAGAACCCGCATCCGAACTGGCTCGTGGGCGGCGTGCCCTGCCCGATCAACGTCCATTCCACGGGCGCGGTCGGGGCGATCAACATGGAGCGTCTGAACCACGTCTCGTCGATCATCGAGAAGTGCATCGAGTTCAACAAGAACGTCTATCTGCCCGACGTGAAGGCGATCGGCGGCTTCTATCGCAACTGGCTCTATGGTGGCGGTCTGTCGTCCAAGGCCTGCCTCGCCTATGGCGACATCCCCGAGAACCCCAACGACTTCTCGCCCGAGCAGCTTCACCTGCCGCGCGGCGCGATCATCAACGGCAACCTGAACGAGGTGCTGGACGTCGATCCGCGCGACCCCGATCAGGTGCAGGAGTATGTGGACCACTCGTGGTACGACTACGGCGAGCCGGGCATGGGCCTGCATCCGTGGGACGGCGTGACCGAACCCAAGTACGAACTCGGGCCGAACGCCAAAGGCACCAAGACCAACATTCAGGAGCTCGACGAGGCCGCGAAATATTCGTGGATCAAGGCCCCGCGCTGGCGCGGCAACGCGATGGAGGTGGGCCCGCTCGCCCGCTACGTCGTGGGCTACGCCAAGGGTCACGAAGAGATCAAGGATCAGGTCGACGGGCTTCTGCGCGACATGGACCTGCCGTTCGAGGCCCTGTTCTCGACGCTGGGCCGCACGGCGGCACGGGCGCTCGAGTCGGAATATTGCGGACGTCTGCAAAAGCACTTCTTCGACAAGCTCGTCACCAACATCAAGAACGGTGACGAGACGACGGCGAACGTGGCCAAGTGGGACCCGTCGACATGGCCGAAGGAGGCCAAGGGCGTGGGCATGACCGAGGCGCCGCGCGGCGCGCTGGGTCACTGGATCAAGGTCAAGGACGGGCGCATCGAGAACTATCAGTGCGTCGTGCCGACCACCTGGAACGGCTCGCCTCGCGACACGGCGGGTAACATCGGGGCCTTTGAGGCGTCCCTCATGGACACCAAAATGGAGCGCCCCGAGGAGCCGGTTGAAATCCTGCGCACCCTGCACAGCTTCGACCCCTGCCTCGCCTGCTCGACCCATGTGATGTCGCCCGACGGCGACGAGCTGGCCACCGTCAAGGTTCGCTAAGGGAGGAACGGACCATGAAGACCCTCATCACCCTCGCGGCAGCCGGGCTTCCCGGCGCCGCCCTCGCCCACCCAGGTCACGCCGAAATGCCCGGCCCGATGGGTCACGACATCGCGCATCTGGTGATCGGCCTCGGCCTCGCCACTGCGATTGCGGTCGTGGTCAAGGTCGTCCGCACCCGCAAGGAGGAGTGAGATGGCCGAGGACACGATCCATATCGCCAATCCCGCCGTCTCCGATCCGCTGCCCTCGTCGCGGCTGACCGGAGACGCCACCGCCGCCGATATCGAAACGATCCGCAAACGCACCAGCGTCTATGTCTACGAGGCCCCGGTGCGGCTGTGGCACTGGACCAACGCGCTGTGCATCATGGTGCTGATCGTGACGGGCTATCTCATCGGCTCGCCCCTGCCCTCGATGCAGATTGGCGAAGCGACGCATCAGTTCGTCTTCGGCTACATCCGGTTCGCGCATTTCGCCGCCGCGATGATCCTGACGGTCGGCTTTTTCGGCCGCATCTACTGGGCCTTCATGGGCAACCACCATTCGCGCCAGCTGTTCTATGTGCCGATCCACCGGAAACGGTATTGGCAGGAGCTTTGGTTCGAACTCAAATGGTACGCCTTCATCGAGAAGGAGCCGAAGAAATACGTGGGCCACAACCCGCTGGCCCAACTCGCGATGTTCTTTTTCATGACCGTGGGCCTCACCTTCATGATCGTGACCGGCTGGGCGCTTTATGCCGAAGGCACCGGTCAGGGCAGCTTTGCCGATAGCGTGGCGGGCTGGGTGCTGGGGCTCGTCGGGAACTCGATGTTCCTGCACACGCTCCACCATCTGGGCATGTGGTTCATCGTCGTCTTCATGATCATCCACATCTACGCCGCGATCCGCGAGGACATCATGTCCCGCCAGTCGATGGTCTCGACGATGATTTCCGGACACAGGACGTTCAAGGACGACCGCGCGGACTGACG
This sequence comes from Pseudomonadota bacterium, assembly GCA_036154315.1. GTDB lineage: Bacteria > Pseudomonadota > Alphaproteobacteria > Rhodobacterales > Rhodobacteraceae > Maritimibacter. The sequence goes on along the minus strand of JAYZLL010000028.1, from coordinate 27,744 downwards.
AGTGCGAACAGGTACGAGTGAGAGGCGGGGTTCAGGCCCCGCCTTTTTCATTGCCGGTCGAGAAACGCCAAAAGCGCGCCCTCACCCTGCGCCAGCCCCGGCAGACGGTCGGGCTTGGGCAATTTCGGCTGCTCGGCCCCCGCAAGGTCGATGACCGCCGGGTGAATGTAGCTTTTGCGCGCGATTGCCGGAGTATTCTGAAGCCGATCCGCCGCCGCCTCGCACAGCGCCTTGATTGTGCGCCCCTCGCCCGCAAGGACCGTACGAAACGCCGCGAGCGTTCCGGTCCATGTGCGAAAGACCTTGGCCGTCACCCCCTCCTGCCCCGCCGCCTCGGTGAGATAGGCGTTGAGACCGTGGGAGGTCACGCCATGCGGCACCCCATCGTCATCGACCCACGTGATAAGCTCGGCCCCCGGCAGGTCGCGTGCCTGCGTCAGCGCCTTCATCAGCCGTTTGTCGGTGACGCGCCGCTTCGCCTTTTTCCCGCCCTTGGCGGTAAAGGCGATCTGCATTTCGCCGTCCCTGAGCCTGAGGTGCCGGCGTGTCAGCGTCACCGCACCGTAAGAGCCGTTTTCTTCGGCATAGGTCGGATTTCCCACACGCAGCGCGAGCTTGTCGATGAGCGCGAGCGTGGCGGCGAGCGCGAACTCCCGGTCGCCCGGCTCTTCGTTCAGATCGCGTGCCACCCGGCGGCGGATCGCGGGCAGCATCCGCCCGAACGCGGCCAACTCGTCATACTTGGTCTGGGATCGCGCTTCGGACCACTCGGGATGATAACGGTACTGCTTGCGCTCGCGCACATCGTATCCGGTGGCGAGCAGGTGGCCGTTGTCCTTGGGCGTCATCCACACGCGCTCATAGGCAGGCGGGATCGCCATCGCCTCCAGCCGCGCGCGGGCGGGACCACGCGCGATGGTGGTGCCGTCGGCGGCCTTATAGGTGAACCCCTGACCGTGGCGCTTGCGGGTAATGCCGGGCCGCGTGTCGGGGTAATAGATCAGGCCGGCGGGGACCATGTCAGGCCGACTTCACTTCCGAGGCGAGCTTGAGCACCTCGTCGCCGTCGTCCTGTTCGATGAACAACGCGGGATTGTCGTCGGACCCGTCGCGCGTGATCTTCGAGCCTTTGATCTTGCGCGTCGTCTTGCGCGTGTAGCGCTTCTTGACGGTGCCTTTCGCGGTGTCGTTGCCCCAGCTCCACTTCACCGTATCGCCGACCGTGATGCTCATCTCGCGCCTCCTTTCAGGTGCATTCAAAACGCACCCGACAGGGGCCGGGTTCCCGGCTCAGGCGGCGACGGCACCCATGTGCGGCCACCACACCGTGGGGTCGGCGAAATCGACACCGTCGCGGGCGGACAGCGTGGTGGTGACGATCTCGCCGCCCTCTCCGGTCGACAGATCGAGGATCTGCGACTTGAACTGGTCGATGGCATCCGAGCGATCCGATCCGCGCAGGCGCAGGAAGTGGATGCGCTGGCCGACATAATCAGCGGCATGTGTCATCGGTTCGAGCAATTGGCGAAACACCCCGGCGCGCGTGTCGGCGGCGCCGGTCATACCGTCGAAACCGTCCAGCGGGCAGGTCCAGTCCGGCGAAGCACCGACGACCGTGACATCCTTGACCCGGCTCACCATGCGCGCGGCGCCAAGTGCCACGTCTCCGCCAAGGCCGAAGCCGGACAGCGACAGCGGCAGGTCGCCGAAGCGATGGCGCGCCCAGGTCGATACGGTGGGAATGTCGAGGATGGTCTCACCCAACAGGGTCCAGAGCACGCGGGTGTAGTCTTTCGACACCTCGGTCTCGAGCGTATTGCCGTCGCGCCGTGCGCCGTGGCGTTGCAGATCGAGTGTCACCGCGATTAATCCCTGACGGTTGAACAGCTCGAGCAGACCCGTGGTCTCTTCCTTGCGCTGCCCGAAGTCGGGGATGTGGATCACGATGCCGGTGGGGTCGCCCTCGGGCAAAGTCCAGAGCAGCGGAATATCGTCCAGACGGGCCTCGTGATACGGGCGGAGGTAGTGAATACTGGCGGTCATGTCACTGTCCTTTCGGTTATATAGACAACGCCTTTCCCCTTATTTTGTTCCCAATCCGTAAACGGACACATCATATAGACGTGATGAGCGGCCCACCGCCGGTTGGCGGGGGCCGCTCGAAAGGTTCAACTGAACCGGGTCAGATTTTAGCGCACAACTTGCACGATCTGACGGCTCTCGTTGTCGACGATGACCGTGTCACCGTTCACGTTCAGGTAGGAGTACTGGTACTCCGGCACCTGGTAGACGTCGACTTCCTGCGGAACGGTCACACCGACCACCGGCTCACCCTGCAGGATCACCGGAGCGACCGGGTTCGCCTGCACGTAGGTCACAACGCCCGGCTCGATCGAGGCGGCCGTGCCACCCGTCGCGGAACCGACGACACCACCGATGACGGCGCCAACCGGACCGCCGAGCGCAGCGCCGATCGCAGCGCCAGCCGCGCCGGTCACAAAGGCAGCTTCGCCCGCGTCGTTGTTCTCTTCATATTCGATGACCGTGACTTCCTGCATCTCGGCGACCGGGGTCTCTTCGACCGTCAGGTAGGGCGAATAGGCCCAGCCGGTCGTGCCTTCGTAGGTGACTTCACACCAGCCGCCGGCGGGCACGCAGCCGTTCAGGTCGACCATCGACTCGGCGGGGATCACATCGACGATGGAGTAGTTCGGGCCCGGGCCGACGCGCAGGTTCAGGTCGGCTGCGGCAGAAGCCGAGCCGTCAACCGCGAAAGCAGCACCAGTACCGAGGGTGAGGGCCGCAGCGGACCCGAGCAGCATGGATTTCTTAAGCATCTCAATCTCCTTCTCTTATCGGGCGTCGTGCCCTTGAGCGTGATCGGATAACGGCTGGCCCACGGTTCGGTTCCAAACGAATCCGTGGGTTCGGCGGAAGTTCGCTTGAATGCAATTCATCTTTCCAGTCGAAGCAAATTATGGAAACATCACTTACACCTATCAGAACGGTAACATTTGTACCGATGCCACTTTTCCAATTTTTGTCAGAGCCTTATCCGAAATTCACATCTCGCACGCAAATTGAGCGAAGGACCGAGTGGACGCTCTATTGTCACTCGAACAGCCGGTCGGAAAGCAGGCAACCGGCTGACAGTGGGAGGGATTGATGGAAGAACGTGTTTTGATCCTCGGGATCGGCAACGTCCTATGGGCGGACGAAGGCTTCGGCGTGCGCTGCGTGGAACGTCTCGCCGAGCGGGCGCGCTTTGGCGAGAACGTCACGCTGCTCGACGGTGGCACGCAGGGTCTCTACCTCCTCCCCTTCCTCGAGGACGCCGACATCCTGATCGTGTTCGATGCGGTCGACTATGGCCTCACCCCCGGCACGATGAAGATCGTTGAGGGCGACGAGGTGCCGTCCTTCATGGGCGCGAAAAAGATGAGTCTGCACCAGACCGGGTTTCAGGACGTGATCGCGACCTCGGAACTGATGGGTTATCGGCCCGAAACCCTGATCCTGATCGGCTGCCAGCCGGAAGAGCTGGAGGATTACGGCGGGGGCCTGCGCGACGTGGTTTCGGCCCAGATCGACCCCGCAATCGACATCGCGCTGGAAAAGCTCGCAGGTCTCGGCGTCGTCGCCGAAGCGGGCGAGGCCGACGCCAGCCTGCTCGCCGACCGCGCGATCCTGCGCGACGCCTATGAATCCGGCCGCCCGTCCGAAGACGTGGCCTGCCGCACAGGCGACGACCGCTTTTTCCCGAAAACGGAAAACGCCTGATGTGCGTGGGTGTCCCCATGCAGGTGATCGAGCGAACGGAACTGTCCGCCCGCTGCACCGATGGACGCACGGTCGAGATGATCGACCTGTCGCTCACCGGTCCGGTCGAGCCGGGCACATGGCTCCTGACCTTCCTCGGCTCGGCGCGTGAGATCATCTCGGCCGACGAGGCCGCGAAAATCACCGCCGCGTTGGACGGCCTGCGCTCGCTCATGGCGGGCGGCGACCTTGGCGACGCCTTCGCCGATCTCGAAGAAACCGGGCCGCGCCTGCCGCCGCATCTGGCCGCCGCCCTCGAACAGGGAAAGACCACCGCATGACGCTTCTCGCCACGCCCCCGGCCCAGACCGGGCCGACCGGCCACCCGCTCGTCGATCTGCTCGTCACGCGCGAAGGGTATCCGCATATGCGCGACACCGCCGAACTCGACGCGCATATCAACGCGCCCGGTGTGCATTGCGTGTTCCTGCCGGGCGAAGTGGCCCGCAACCTCGAAACCCCTGATGTGGCCGTGGTCCTCCCCGAATTGCGCATGACCTTCCAAGGCGCGTTCGATTGCGCCGTGGCGCAGGACGAGGCCGAGAAAGAGGTGAAAGAGCGGATCGCCATTCACAAGACCCCCTCGCTCGTCTTCTTTCGCGACGGCCGCTTCCTGTCTGCCCTGCCCCGCGTGCGCGACTGGAGCGACTACATGACCCGCATTCCCCAAATTCTCGCAATGCCGACCCCGGCCCCGGACGCCTGAGGAGCACGCCCATGTCGAATTTCGTTCTGCCCCCCACCGGCTTCGGCCCCGGCTCGCAGCCGCTCGGCGAAGACGAGACGCTGGAATACATGCAGATGCCGCAGGACATGCGGACCTACACGCCGCATACGCCGGAACTGGACGACAGTACCCGTGTCGCGCCCGCGATGACGGTGATGGTCAATCTGGCCGCCGCCTGTGCCCGCGTGGCAAATGGCGCGCCTGCGGAAAGTTTCGACCTGACCGAGTTGGACGCCGCCAACCGCAAGTTTCTGGCCGAAAGTATGGGTGAGGGCGAAGTCGCGCTGAAGGTGCGCGGCATCCCGGCGCTTGCGGTGCAGGAAAGCTGGTTCGCGGGTGTCTGGCTCGTCTCGGGCCACGGTGTCGACCGGATCGACGTGGGGCGCATCCCGCCCGTGGCGCTGGAGCGCGCGCATGTCGCCGTGCGCGCCGGCGAAGGTGCGGGGATCAAGCCGGTCCCCGGACTCGCCAACGGTCCCGCGATCCTCACCGAACTCGCCGACAAGACGCAAAGCTGGCAAGTGGGCGACGACCCGCATGTGGTGAACCTCACCCTCCTGCCCCACAGCGAAACCGACCTCGAGTGGTGGGACGCGGCATTCGGCGAAGGCTCGGTCACGATCCTGTCGCGCGGCTACGGCAACTGCCGCATAACCGCGCTCGCCACCCGGCACCTGTGGCGCGTGCAGTTCTTCAACTCGACCGACCAGCTCATTCTCGACACGTTCGAGGTGACGGACGTGCCCGAAGTGGCGCTCGCCGCAGATGTGGACCTGTCGGACAGCGCCGAGCGCATCCGCGAAGTGATCGAGGCGATCCGATGACCGGGTTCGAGGGCAGCTATCTGGGCGCGGCCGACAAGATCAGCCCGCAGGCCATCATGGAGTGCAAGGTCTGCTGGACCCCCTACGACCCCGCCGAAGGCGACGACACGCGCCATGTCGACCCCGGCACCGCGTTCGCCGATCTGCCTGAGGACTGGTCCTGCCCGAATTGCTCGTCGCCCAAGGAACAGTTCCTCGTGTCCGAAGACCCCGGCGCGCAATCGGTGGCCGTGGTTCGCATGCTCGACGAGTTGACCGCCAAACTGGTCACGGATTTCACCGAGGTCTGGCACAGCAAGATGCGCGACGTGCCGATGGTGAACAAGGCGCTGCGCGTGCAGGCCGTGGGCTGGATGGTGCATGAGGGGCGGCCTTTGGGCGTGCTTATCAGCCCGTGGTTCATGAACCTCGTCCAACTGCCCGCCGAGGGAGAGGATTGGTCGGGTCTGGTCGCGGGCGAGAAAGAGGTGATCTCGTTCGCCTCTGGCGACTACGAGTTCATCCACAACAGCCGCGAAATGACCGGGGGCTACAAGGCCTGCTCGCTGTTCTCGCCGATGGGAGATTTCAACACGCAGGCACAGGCCGCCGAGGTGGCCGAGGCCGTGATGGTCGCGCTTTTCGACGGTGAGAACCGGGCCGAAACCGACCGCGCCGCCGACATTCGCGCCGCCCGCGAAGAAGAACTCGCCGCTATCGAAGCGCCGGAAGAGGACGAAGACGCCGCACTGGGCGAAGCCCCCACCCGCCGTCAGGTTCTGACCGGGGGGCTTGCAGGCTGATGCTGGACACGGGCGCGAACTGGCAGGTGACGACCGCTCCGGCGATGCCGCTGGAGGCGCTCGTCATCGGGCGCCCGGCCGAGGACGTGGCGGACCTCCTCCCCCGTCTCTTCAACCTCTGCCGGGCCGCGCAATCGCGTGCGGTCCGGCTTGCGCTCGACCTGCCCGTGGACCCGGCCGATCTGAAGCAGGAGATCGTCCGCGATCATCTGATGAAGCTTTGCGTGACATGGCCGCGCCTGCTGGGTCGCGCGCCGATGCCGCTGCCGCTCGGCTGGCAGGAGGGTGGCGAGGGTCTGCTCTTTTCCCTGTTCGCAATGCCGTTCCCAGACACGCCGGAGGATTTTCGCGAGGCGCTGATCCTGCAGGGCGGGATCGCGGGAACGCTGATCGACCTCGCCCGCGCCATTCCCGAGGGCACCGGGGCCTTTGCCCGCCTCCCCGCCATCGACGACATCACGGCGTTCACCGTCACCGCCGCCGAAAACTCGGTCGCCGGGCGGCAGGCGCACCACCCCGTCCTGCGCCGGATCGAGGCCAAGCGCGGGCGCGATCTATTCTGGCGCGCGGTCGCGCGGGTCTATGACATCGCCGATGCTGTGCGCGGCACCCTGCCCGCGCCGCGCCTCGCAGCACCGGGTCGCGCGCTCGTCCCGGCGGCCCGTGGCACCTATGCCGTGTCGGCCACCGTTTCCGGGGGCAAGGTCACGCAGTTTGCACGGATCACGCCCACCGATCACCTGCTCGCCCCCGGCGGGGTGCTTGCGTCCACCCTCGCCGCGCTGTCAGATGGGCAGACGCACCTCGCACCGCTGGCGCTCGACATCCTCGACCCGTGCCAGCCCGTCGACGTGAAGGAGGCTCAACATGCATGAGATGTCGCTTGCCGAGGGGATGCGCGAGATCATCGTGGACAACGCGCGCGCTCACAACGCCGCCCGCATCTCCCGCGTGCGGGTCGAGATCGGGCGGTTCGCGGGCGTCGAAAAGGACGCGCTGTCCTTTGCCTTCGACGTGGTGATGCGCGGCTCGCCCGCCGAGGGCGCGGAGCTCATCATGCTCGACCTGCCGGGGCGCGCGCTTTGCTATGGCTGCGGTGAGGAAGTTGAAATTCACGATCGTCTCGACCCCTGCCCGCTGTGCGCAGGGGAACGGTTGCTTCCGGTATCGGGCGACGAGATGCGGATCAAGGATTTGGAGGTCGCGTAATGTGTACGGTTTGCGGATGCGGGGATGCCAAGGTCGAAGGCGCGGGTCACAGCCATGACCACGCCCACCATCACCACCATGACCATCACCACGGGCACGATATCCACTTCGGCCAAGGGGCCGCGGGCGTCGACGTGGCGGGGATGAGCCAGGAGCGGCTGATCGAGATCGAGACCGGGATCCTTTCAAAGAACGACCGGTTTGCGCAGGCCAACCGCGCGGCCCTCTCGGACCTCGGCGTCTTTGCGGTGAACCTCGTGTCCTCGCCCGGCTCTGGCAAGACCACGCTTCTGTGCAAGACCATCGAGGCGCTGGGCGACCAGCCCCTCGCCGTGATCGAGGGCGATCAGCAGACCGCGAACGATGCCGACCGCATCCGCGCGACCGGCGCCAAGGCCATTCAGGTCAACACCGGCAAGGGCTGTCACCTCGACGGTCACATGGTCGGCCACGCGATGGAGCATCTGGACCTGCCCGCAGGCGCGATGCTGTTTATCGAAAACGTCGGCAACCTCGTCTGCCCCGCCGCCTTCGATCTGGGCGAAGACTGCAAGGTCGCGATCCTGTCAGTCACCGAGGGCGAGGATAAGCCGCTCAAATACCCGGATATGTTCACCGCCGCGCGCATCGCGATCCTGAACAAAGTGGACCTTGCCCCGCATTGCGACGTGGACCTCGCGCTTTATGAAGAAAACCTCAGACGCGTGAACCCCGAGATCGAGATCATCGCCCTGTCCGCCCGCACGGGCAAAGGGATGGAGGCATGGCTCGAGTGGCTCCGCACGAATATCGCCGCCAAGGCCCATGCGGAGGCCGCTGAATAATGGCCGAGACGCTCCCCACCGTCCTGCTCGTCGACGACGAGCCGCATTCGCTCAACGCGATGCGCATGGCGCTCGAAGACGACTTCGATTGCCTGACGGCGGGCAATGCGGACGAGGCCATGACGCTCATGGCCGACAACTACGTGCAGGTGATCTTTTGCGATCAACGCATGCCGGGTCGTACCGGGGTCGAGTTCCTGTCGGACGTGCGCGAGCGCTGGCCCGAAACGGTGCGGATCATCATCACCGGCTACACCGAGTCGAGCGACATGATCTCGGCCATCAACGAAGCGGGCATCTACCAATTCGTCACCAAGCCGTGGCACCCCGACCAGCTTCTGATGGTCGCGCGCGGCGCGGTGCGCCTGTTTCAACTGACCCGCGACCATGACCGGCTGACGCTGGAGGCGCGGTATCTTGCGAACACGGCCGAGTCCAAGCTGGAAAAACAGCGGGCCGCCCTGCGCGAAGGTCTCGGGTTCGAAAAGGTGCTCCGGGCGCCCAACAGTCCGATCAACGCCGTGATCGACGTCGCGCGGCAATACGCCAGCTTCGACGTGCCCGCCCTGCTCATCGGCGAGCCGGGGGTGGGCAAGGCCCAGATTGCGCGGGCGATGCACTATACCTCTTTGCGCTCCGAGCGCCCGTTCTTCGAGCTGAATTGCGCGGGCCTGTCGGACCAGATGATCGAGGTGGAGCTGTTCGGCGCCAAACGCGGCGCGATTGCCGGGCTCAACTCCAACAAGATCGGGCTGTTGCAAAAGACCGACCGTGGCACCCTGTTTCTGAACGGGATCGATATGCTGTCGCCCCGGCTTCAGATCGAGCTTCTGCGGGTCGTCCACGAGGGCGCGTTCCAGCCCGTCGGCGGGCATGAAACGCTGACCACGAACACCCGGCTTCTGACCGGGTCCAACGTCGATCTGCGCGCAGCCGTTGCCGACGGCAAGTTCCGCGCCGACCTTTACTATGCCGTCTCCACTGCCGAGATCGCGATCCCGCCGCTCCGCGCGCGGCCCGGCGATGTGGCCGTTCTGGCCCAGCATCTGCTGTTCGAGGCCGCGCAGGCCCACGGCAAAGCGGTGCATGGGATGAGCGAACCGGCACTGGAGTTTCTGGAAAACTACGACTGGCCCGGCAACCTGCGCGAGCTTGAGAACGAGGTCACGCGCATGATGATCTTTGCGCAGGATCGCATCCTCGGGCCGGAGCTCATCTCGCGCCACATCCTGCAGGCCGACCCATCCGATGACGGTGCAGATCGTCGCGCGGATCAGGTGCTTGTGGGCGACGGCACGCTCAAGGACCGGGTGGAACTGATCGAGATGCGCATCCTGCGCGAAACGCTCACCCGTCTGAAATGGAACAAGAGCCGCGCCGCCGCCGAACTGGGCCTGTCCCGCGTCGGCCTGCGCGCGAAACTCGACCGCTACGGCATCACCGCGCCGCTGAAACAGGAGAACTGACCATGTGTTTGGGCATCCCCGGACAGATCGTCGAGATCACGGATGAAACACGCCTCATGGCGATGGCCGAGGTGTCGGGCGTGCGCCGCGAGGTTTCGATCGCGCCGGTGCTGCCCGCCTCGGGCAATGCGTTCGAGGTCATCGGGGAATGGGCGCTCATCCACGTCGGGTTCGCGATGGCGCTGATCGACGAGGACGAGGCGCAGGCGACGCTCGAGGCGCTTCGCGGGCTGGGCGAGGCGCAGGAAACGCTCGAAGCGATGGCCGAGGGCGCCAAGGCACTGGAGGAACGGGCATGAGATACGTCGAGGAATTTCGCGACCCGAAAGCCGCGCGCGCGGTGCTGGCAGAAATCGCCAAGGTGGCGGACGAGATCGGCGCGACCCGCGAAAAGCCTGTCCACATCATGGAGGTCTGCGGCGGCCACACCCACGCGATCTTTCGCTACGGGCTCGACCGCCTGACCCATCCGGGGATCGAGTTCATCCACGGCCCCGGCTGCCCGGTCTGCGTGCTGCCGATGGCGCGGGTGGATGAATGCGTCGAGATCGCAGAACAGCCGGGTGTGATCTTCACCACTTTCGGCGACGCGATGCGCGTGCCGGGCACGAAGAAATCGCTCCTGCAGGCCAAGGCTGACGGGGCCGACATCCGCATGGTCTATTCCCCACTCGACGCGTTGGAGCTTGCCCGTCGCAACCCGGACCGCGAGGTCGTGTTCTTCGGTCTGGGGTTCGAAACGACGACCCCCTCGACCGCCCTCACCATCCAGCAGGCGGCGCGCGAGGGCGTCACGAACTTCAGCGTGTTCTGCAACCACATCACCGTGCCACCCCCGATCAAGGCGCTGTTGGATGACCCGCACATGGTGCTCGACGGGTTCGTCGGGCCGGGCCACGTGTCGATGGTGATCGGCGTGCATCCTTACGACTTCATCGCACAGGACTACGGCAAGCCCATCGTCGTCGCCGGGTTCGAACCGCTCGACCTTTTGCAATCGGTGCTCATGGTGCTTCGTCAGATTCGCGACGGCCGCGCCGAGGTCGAGAACCAATATGCCCGCGTGGTGCCGGAACACGGCAACCCCGTAAGCCTCACTGCCATCGCCGACGTTTATGAAAAGCGCCCCTCCTTCGCGTGGCGTGGGTTGGGCGAAATCGACGAAAGCGGCCTGCGCATCCGGTCGCACTATGCGGCTTGGGACGCCGAGGAAAAGTTCGGCATCGGCTACGGCGCCGAGGCCGCGCGCGAGGTCGAGGAACCCGAGGGCTGCGCCTGTTCTCAGGTTATGACCGGCCGCATCAAGCCCACGGGCTGTGCGCAGTTCGGCACCGGCTGCACACCGGAAATGCCGCTGGGTGCGCTGATGGTGTCGAGCGAGGGCGCTTGCGCCGCCTATTACCAATACGGCGGCGGCCGGCCACTGGAGGCAGCGGAATGAACATGATGCGACCCCTGCGCGACGAACGCGTGACGCTGGCCCACGGCGGTGGCGGCAAGGCGATGCGCGACCTGATCGAGCGCGTCTTTACCGATGTGTTTCAGCCCGACAGTGCCGAAGATCAGGCCCGTCTTACCCATGAGGCGCTGGCCCAGCCCGGTGCGCGGCTCGCCATGACCACCGACAGTTTCGTGGTCACGCCGGTCGAGTTTCCCGGCGGCGACATCGGCAAGCTGGCGATCTGCGGCACCGTCAACGACCTCGCCGTGGGGGGCGCGAAACCCCTGTGGCTGTCGGCGGCCTTCATCATCGAAGAAGGGACCGAGATCGCGCTTTTGCGCCGGATCGTGGCGACCATGAAGGCCGAGGCCGACAAGGCGGGCGTGCGGATCGTCACGGGCGACACCAAGGTCGTCGGACGCGGCTCGGCGGATCAGGTGTTCATCACCACGACCGGCGTTGGTGTGATCCCCGCAGAGCGCAACCTGATGGCCGAGAATATCCGCCCCGGCGACGTGGCCATCGTGAATGGTGTGCTGGGCGACCACGGCGCCTGCATCCTCGCCGCGCGTGGCGATATGGCGCTGTCGTCCGACCTTACTTCGGATTGCGCAGGGCTCGGTCATCTGATGGAGGCGGTGCTGGCCGCCGCCCCGAATGCCCGCGCGGCGCGCGACTGCACACGCGGCGGCGTCGCCTCGTCGCTCAACGAAATGGCCGAGGCCGCAGGCGTCGCCATCGAGATCGACGAAGAGGCGCTCCCCATCCGGGCCGAGGTCAAAGGCACCTGCGAAATCCTCGGGCTAGACCCGCTCTATCTTGCCAATGAAGGACGGCTCGTCGTTTTCGTGCCGCAGGCCGAAGCCGAGGCTGCGCTTGCCGCGATGCGCGCGCTGCCCGAAGGCGAAGGCGCGGCGGTGATCGGCACCGTCAAGGACGGGCCCAAGGGTCAGGTGACGATGCGCACGCTCTTTGGCGGGGCGCGGATCGTGGACATGCTGGTGGGCGAGCAGCTGCCGCGGATCTGCTGAGGCGCGCCCATAAGGGTGTGCAGCGCAAATACTTGCACAGGGCACAGGTTTCGCGTCTAAGGGCGCAATGACCGACATTCCCGACATCCCGGTCGCGAGCGAGCGCGCCCTTTCCTACCCGCAGTTCCGGCGCTTCTATGTGGGCGCAGTCACGGGCACCAACGGCGGCTGGATCAGCCGTATCCTGATGTCTTGGCTTGCGTGGGACCTGACACATTCGGCGACCTTCGTCGGCCTGATCGCGGCGACGACCCTTTTGCCGGTCGCCATCTTCGGCCCCTTCTTTGGCGCGATCATCGACCGCATGTCGACACGTCTCGCATTCCAGCGTGTGGCTTTCGCGATGATGGGTGCGCCCACGCTTCTGATCACGCTGATGCTGCTCGACATTCTGACGGCCCCGGCGCTGTTCTTCGTGTCACTGACCTTCGGCACCGTCATGTCCTCCTATCACCCGGTGCGCCAGTCGCTGGGCCCGCGTCTGGTGGAGCGGCCCGCCATCGGGTCGGTGGTCGCGCTGTCAGCCCTGAACTTCAACATCGGGCGCATGCTCGCCCCCGCTCTCGGCGGTCTGCTGATCGCCCAGTTCGGCACATTGCCCGCAGCCTGCCTCGCCCTTCTCATGACGATCCCCAACGCCGTGATCGCGCCGTCGTTGAGCCCGCGCGAGGGCGATCATTCCAATCATGGCCGGATGATCGACGACCTGCGCGAAGGCTTTCGCGTCGTGTGGCAGCGCTGGCCGATCCGGCGTTCGATCCTGCTCGCCGTCGCCTCGCTCGGCATCCTTCGCGGGTTCCCGGAAATCCTGTCGGTGCTGGCCGATGGCGTGTTCGAACGCGGCGCAGCGGGCTTTGGCCTCTTGACCTCGGCCGTGGGCGGCGGAGCGCTGATCGCGGCGATCTTTCAGGTCGTCGCCGGAAACCGGCTCCTGCGTCATCGCCTGCTGCGCTTCGCGATGATCTGGGTCGGGTTCGCGGCCATCCTCGCCACCGCATTCGCGCCAAGCTTCAACTGGGCGCTCCTGCCTGCCGCCGCAATCGGGTTCTCGTCCACTTATGTGGGCGTATCGCTTCAGATCGGCGTGCAGGCGCGGCTGGAGGACGAATTCAGAGGCCGTGTCATGTCTATCTGGATGCTGGCCAACACCGGCTCGACCTCGGCTTTCGCCTTTCTCCTGTCGGCCTTCACCGAATGGCAGTCCGTCGGTTTCGCCGCAGTCTCGCTCCTGGTCCTGTGCGCGGTCGCAACGCTCGCGATCTGGATGCGCCCGGTCGGCGACTGAGTTACTCGGCTGCCTCTTCGCCCAGAAACCCGCCCGACTGGCGCGCCCAGAGGTCGGCGTAGATGCCACCTTGGGCGAGCAATTCGGCATGGGTGCCTTGCTCGGCAATGTGGCCTTCGTCCAGCACCACGATCCGGTCCATATGCGCGATGGTCGACAGCCGGTGCGCAATCGCGATCACCGTCTTGTCGGACATGACGTCGTAAAGCGTTTCCTGAATCGCCGCCTCGACCGCGCTGTCGAGCGCCGAGGTCGCCTCGTCCAGAACCAGAATGGGCGCGTTCTTGAGGATCGCGCGGGCGATGGCGATACGTTGACGCTGGCCGCCCGACAGCTTCACCCCGCGCTCGCCCAGATGCGCCTCATAGCCTTCGCGCCCGTCCGCATCTTCGAGCTCGGTGACGAAATCATGCGCTTCGGCCCGTTCGGCGGCGCGGATCACCGCCTCTTCATCCGCTTCGGGGCGACCATAGAGGATGTTGTCCCACGCCGATCGATTGAACATCGCGGTGTCCTGCGTGACCATCCCGATGGCGCGGCGCAGGCTGTCCTGCGTCACGTTGCGAATATCCTGCCCGTCGATGGAAATGCGCCCCGCCTCGGGGTCGTAGAGCCTGAGGAGCAGCGACACCATCGTCGACTTGCCCGCCCCTGACGGGCCGACGATCGCCAGCTTCTCGCCCGCCTTGATCGTCAGGTCGATGTTCTGAACGCCGCCCTTCAGGCGGCCGTAGGCGAAATCCACGCCTTCGAACCGGATCTCGCCGTGGCTGATCGCAAGGTCCGACGACCCCGCCCCATCGCGCAACTGCTTGTCGGGCGTGAGCGTGCGCATCCCGTCCTCGATCTCGCCGATATCGCGATACAGGCCCATGAGCGCGAAGCTCACCCAACCCGTCATCTGCGCCAGCCGGACCGAGATGGTCCCGGCCGCCACGATATCGCCCTCGGTCGCCGTGCCCGCCTGCCACGCGAACAGCGTGCCGCCGACGAGCATCACGGGCAGCGTGCCCGCCAGCGTCATCAGGACCAACCGGAAGGTGGCCGAGAGCTGGCCGAAGTGGATCACCGTCTCGCGGAACGTCTTGACCGCGTCGAGCGCGGAACCGTCCTCATGCCCCGCATTGGCGAAGAGTTTCACCGTGCGGATGTTGGTGATCGTATCGACCACGCGCCCCGTCACCACGGCCCGCGCGCCTGCCCGTGCCTTGGCGCGCAGACGCACCTTGGGGATGAAATACCTAATGACACCGGCATAGGCCGCGAACCAGATCAGAAAGATCGGCGCGAGCCAGATGTCGATAGACACGATTAGCGCAAAGGCCCCGACCAGCGAGGCCAGCGCAAAGGCGACCACGTTGATCGCCTCGGTCACGAAGTTGGTCATCGCGTTCGAGGTCTGCGCCTGCTTCTGCGCCAGCCGTCCGGCAAAGTCGTTGTCGAAGAAATCGACCGACTGCCCGAGCATCCAGCGATGCAGCCGCATGACGACCAGCGGCGCGATGGCGGGCGTGACCACCACCTGCGTCATAAGGTTCGAAATGGCAAAGATCACGGGCCGAAGCACCATGAAAAAGCCCAGCGCAAGCGCGAAAAGGCCAAGGTTGCTGGCCGAGAAAAAGTTCTCCCGCCCGCTCTCGACCACGCCGTCGATGACCTCGCCCAGCACCCAGGCGGTCCCGGTTTCCGAGAGCCCCGCGAGCACCGAGACAAAGGCCGCGAGCCAGAGCACCGGCCACGCGCCCTTGAGCGTCCAGCGCACGAAAGCGATGAACGTATTCGGCGGTGGGCCGTCCGCCGGGCGGAACGGATCGATGAGGTTCGCGATCTTCACCGGCTCTACCTAAGCGCTCGGATGGCGGGGGCCAAGTCACCCCCACGTTATCCGCCCAGAAAGCCCCCGGACTGACGCGCCCAGAGGCCGGCATAGGTGCCGCCCAGCGCGAGCAGCTCCTCATGCGTCCCGTCCTCGGCGATCCGGCCCTCGTCCATCACCACGATCCGGTCCATCGCCGCGATGGTCGACAGCCGGTGCGCGATGGCGATCACCGTCTTGCCCTCCATCATGCCGTAGAGCGTTTCCTGAATGGCGGCCTCGACCTCGCTATCCAGTGCGCTCGTCGCTTCGTCCAGCACCAGAATGGGCGCGTCCTTCAGCATGACCCGCGCGATGGCGATCCGCTGGCGTTGTCCGCCCGACAGCTTCACGCCCCGCTCGCCCACCTGCGCGTTGTAGCCGGTGCGCCCCTTGGGGTCGGCGAGCGTGCCGATGAACCCATGCGCTTCGGCCCGCCGCGCGGCCTCCACCATCTGCGCCTCGGTCGCATCGGGCCGGCCATAAAGGATGTTGGCCCGGACCGAGCGATGCAGAAGCGACGAGTCCTGCGTCACCATCCCGATGGACTGGCGCAGACTGTCCTGCGTCACGCTGCGCACGTCCTGCCCGTCGATCAGGATACGCCCGCCCTCGGCATCGCGAAACCGCATCAGCAGGTTGACGAGCGACGACTTGCCCGCCCCCGACCGCCCCACGAGACCGATCTTCTGCCCCGCCGGAATGTCGAGCGAGACGTGATCCAGCCCGCCCTGCCCCTTGCCATAATGATGCGTCAGATCCTCGAACCGGATCGCACCTTCCCGAACGACGAGCGCGGGGGCACCCGGCGCATCGGTCACGTCATGTTCGACGGCGATCGACCTGAGCCCCTCGCGGATCACGCCGGCATGCTCAAAAAACCGGATCGCGACCCACATGAGCCAGCCGGACATGCCGGTCAGCCGCAGCGTCAGTGCCGAGGCCGCCGCCACATCGCCCACGGTCACATGCCCCACGGTCCACAGCGCCAGCGCCGGGCCGATCACCCCCACCATCAGCGCACCGTTCAGTAGGTTCTGCCCGATCCCCATCTCGCTCATCAACCTGAGAAAGCGCAGGAACCGCAGCCGATGCCGCTTCATCGCCGACAGGACATAGCGCTCTTCTGAGGCCCCGTGGCCAAAGAGCTTCACGGTCTCGATGTTGGAATAGGCATCCACGATCCGCCCGGTGACGAGCGACCGGGCATCCGACCACTTCTCCGACGCCTTCTCGACCCGGAGCGAGATATTGCGGGTATACCCGATGAACCCCGCGACCCAGAACAGAAGCGGCAGCGCCAGAAGCGGGTCCATATCGCCCACGATGATGATCGCCGAGATCACGTAGGTTGTCGCATACCAGATCGCCTCGAACGCCATGAAGGTCGAATCCTCCACCGCCGGACCGATCTGCATCACCCGGTTCGACAACCGCCCGGCAAAATCGTTCTGAAAGAACCCCATCGACTGGCCCAGCATGTGCCGATGCGCGCGCCAGCGCACCTGATCCTGCATCGCCCCGGCGAGGATCTGCTCCAGCATCAGCGAATTGGCAAAGATCACCGCAGGCCGCACCAACAGCACCGCCAGCGCCGCGAGCGCAAGTTCGACGCCATGCTGCGACCAGAACGTCGCCGCCTCCCCGGCTTCGATCAGGTCCACGACCCGCCCCATATAGGCGATGATCGCAGTCTCGGTGACCGCGACGATCAAACCGGTGACGGCCATCCAGCCAAGCCACGGCCAGAAGTTCCCAAGATGGGTCTTCACATAGGGCCAGATCCGGCCGGGGGGTGTCGCGCGGTCGTGGTCGACAAAAGGGTCCACGCGGGATTCGAAAAATCGGAACATGACGGTGCCTTTCAAAGGGCGTTCAGCGATGTGCTGGAGAATAGGAAAAGATGCAGATGGGCTGCGCACAGCCCGACAGGTTCGGGCACTCAGCCGTAGGAATAGAACCTGTCTGTTGGCATCTTGACCTCCGTCATGTGGTGCCCCGGTCATAGACCGCCGATCCCGCCTTGTCACCCCTCTTGGGGCAAGCAGGCGAATATGTCCCTTTCCGGTTCAAAAATATCCCGGAGGGGGGAGCGCGTCAGCGCGGGGGGAGGCTGGCCTCCCCCAAACCCGCGTGATCCCGCCTCTGGCGGGGTCGCGCAGACCATGCCGCGCCGCAAGGGCGCGCCCGCTCAGGTCCGGCGCATCGCGGCGAGCACTTCGTCGGCCGCAGCAGTGGCCGTCACCGCGCCCTCGGCCACATCCTGCCCAAGCCGCTGCACCATCGCCTTGATCTCGGGGTCGCGGTCGAGTTGCGCGAGCAGCCCGGCCCGCAGGTCTTCGAGGAACCAGTGCCGCGCCTGCTCGGCCCTTCGCGCCTCGAAATGCCCCTCGGCCTTACGCCAGTCCGCGAGGGTTTCCATCGTCTCCCACGCTTGCGGCAACCCGTCCTCGGTATAGGCAGAGACCGTCATCGCCTTGGGAAACCCCTCGGGGTCCTGCGGGCGTTTGCGCAGAAGCTTCAAGGCCCCCGCATAATCCGCACAGGTCCGCGTGGCGGTCGATTTCAACTCGCCATCGGCTTTGTTCACGAGGATGATGTCCGCGATTTCCATGATCCCGCGCTTCACCCCCTGCAACTCGTCACCGCCTGCGGGCGCGAGGAGCAGGAGGAACAGGTCGGTCATCTCGGCCACCATCGTCTCGGACTGGCCGACGCCCACCGTCTCGACCAGCACCACGTCGAAACCCGCCGCTTCGCAGACCGCAATCGCCTCCCGCGTGCGGCGCGCCACGCCGCCCAGATGGCTTTGCGAGGGCGAGGGACGGATGAAGGCGTCTTTCTGCCGAGACAACTGCTCCATCCGGGTCTTGTCGCCCAGAATGGACCCGCCGGAGCGGGTCGAGGACGGATCGACCGCCAGCACGGCGACCTTGAGACCGCGCTCGATCAGGAACATGCCGAAGGCTTCGATGAAGGTGGATTTGCCCACGCCCGGCGTGCCCGACAGACCGATGCGCAGCGCGCTCTTGCCGGAGCTTTTCAGCGCCTCGATCAGCTCGATGGCCTGCGCGCGGTGATCCACGCGCCCGCTTTCGACCAGCGTGATCGCCCGGCTCATCGCCCGGCGCTCACCCGCCATCACCCGTTTCGCCAGATCGTCGATGTCCATATGGCCCCTCCGGTTTGGACCGTCTTGCAACGCCACCGGTCCGATGTCCAGCCGTGGGAGATGAGGGGTTGCCAGATGGGGTCTGCCCCGCATTATGGCCCCCGATTGCCTTGCCCGCCCTTTTGCCGAATCCCGATTTCAGGAGCCTACGCACATGGACTGGAGAGCTCTGGCCCTCGCCGCCCTTGTCGCAGGACCGCTGCCCGCCACGGCAGCCGACCAATTCCAGATCAAACTGCGCGGTGTCACCATCGGCACCCTGATCGTCGACAATAGCCGCTCCGGTGGCCAATACGATTTTCGCACCCAGTTCCACACCTCGGGCGTCGCGGGGGTGGTCAAGAAGGTGCAGTTCGTCATGCAGTCGCGCGGGCTTCTGTCCGGCCACCTGCCCCAGCCCCGCAGCTATGGCGAGCGGATGGACACCGGGCAGCGCTCCTCCAACGCCGCGATCAGCTTTCCTCAGGGCGATGCGCGGTGGGACCCGAACACGGCGATGGTCTATGCCCTGTCGCCCCGCCCACTCGATGCGGGCTGTGCGCTCACCCGGCGACTGTTCGACGGCGAGCGGACCAACGATCTGGCTCTCATTGAGACCGCGCGCAGCGATGCGGCGCTGACCTGCACCGGGTCGATGACGCGGATCGCAGGCTACAGCGCCGAGGAGCTCGAAAGACGCCAGCACCGGATCGAACTGACCTACGCCGCGCAAGGTGACGCCTATGTCATCACCGAGGTGCGCACCCAGACGGTCTATGGTGACGTGACCATCACACCGCGCTGACTTGCCCCGCCCCGGCACCTCGCCGATAACGGCGCCATGACGCCACTGCCGATAGACGACGCGATCCCCGACCTCCTGTCGGCCATCCGGGCCGAGGGGCGGGCCGTGCTCATGGCCCCGCCCGGTGCAGGTAAGACGACCCGCGTGCCGCTCGCGCTACTGGATCAGGTCGCGGGCAGGATCGTCATGCTGGAGCCCCGCCGCCTCGCCGCGCGCGCCGCTGCCGAGCGCATGGCCGAGACCTTGGGCGAACCTGTGGGCGCGACCGTGGGCTACCGCATCCGGGGCGAAGCCAAGGTCGGCAAGACAACCCGGATCGAGGTCGTGACCGAGGGCATTCTTACACGAATGCTGCAATCGGACCCCGGATTGGACGGGATCGGCGCGCTGATCTTCGACGAATTCCACGAACGCTCCCTGAACGCCGATCTCGGTCTCGCTCTAGCGTGGGAGGCGCGGGGGGCACTGCGAGAAGACCTCGTGCTCGTCGTCATGTCCGCAACGCTCGACGCGGAACCCGTGGCGGCGCTCATGGACGACGCCCCCATCGTGAGCTCCGAGGGGCGCGCCTTTCCGGTCGAAACCCGCTGGCTCGACACGCCCACGCGCAAGGACACCCGGTTCGAGGCTGCCGTGACGACGCTCGTGGAACAGGCCGTGTCGGAAACCACCGGCGGCGTGCTCGTCTTTCTGCCCGGCGAGGGCGAGATCCGCCGTGTGGCCGCCGCCCTGAACCTGCCCCCCGACTGCCACGTCCACACGCTCTTCGGCGCGATGGAGATGAAGGCCCAGCGCGCCGCGATCCGTCCCGCGACCGAGGGGCGTAAAGTGGTGCTCGCCACCGCCATCGCCGAAACCTCGCTCACCATCGAAGACGTGCGCGTCGTGGTCGATGCGGGCCGCGCGCGCCGGGCGCGGTTCGATCCCGGCTCCGGCATGTCGCGGCTCGTGACCGAGCGTGTCTCAAAGGCCGAGGCCGAGCAGCGCCGGGGCCGTGCAGGCCGGGTTGCAGAAGGCTCCTGTTACCGGATGTGGACCAAGGGCGAAGAGGGCGCACTGCCCGCCTTTGCCCCGCCCGAAATCGAGGTCGCCGACCTTGCCCCCCTCGCGCTGGAACTCGCGCTCTGGGGCGCGGGGGACGGCGAGGGCCTTGCCTTTCTGACCCCGCCGAACCCCGGCGTATTGGCCGAGGCGCGCGCGCTTTTGGAAAGCCTCGGCGCGTTGGCGGGGGGGCTCATCACGGATCACGGCAAGACGCTTGCCCGCCTGCCGCTCCACCCACGTCTGGGTCACATGCTGACGATCGCGGGTGCCGGGGCCGCCGACCTCGCCGCACTCCTGTCGGATCGCGACCCCCTGCCCCGTGGCGCCTCCTGCGATCTGACGCTGCGCCTCGCCGCGCTGCGCGATCCCGGCCGCCACAACGCCAATCGCGGCACGGTGGAGCGTATCCGGTCCGAGGCCAAGCGCCTCGCCCGTCTGGCCGACGCAAAACCGCAGGTCAGCGCCGCCGAGATGGCCGCCCTCGCCTATCCCGACCGCGTCGGCCTGCGTCGCAAGGGCACCGACCCGCGCTATGTGCTGTCCGGCGGCAAGGGCGCGGTGATGGACGAGGCCGATCCGCTCGCCGGCACCCGCCTGATCGTCGTGACCGACACCGACGGCAACCCGCGCGAGGCGCGCATCCGGCAGGCCATCGCGATCGGGGAGGCCGAGCTGCGCGCGGTCCACGGCGAGCGCATCGGCTGGCAGAAGGTCTGCGAATGGTCGAAACGCGAGGGCCGCGTCGTGGCGCGGGAGCAGGAGCGGTTCGGGGCCATAGCCCTGAACGACCGGGTCTGGTCCGATGCCGATCCCGACACCGTGGCCCGCGCCATGCTGGACGGGGTACGCCAGTTGGGCCTGTCGCCCTCGCCCGCCGCCCAACGCTTTCGGGCCCGCGTGGCGCTGCTGCGCGACGCCGACCCCGACCTGCCGGATCTTTCGGACACGGCGCTTGTGGAGAGCCTCGACGACTGGCTCCTGCCGCATTTTTCGGGCGTGCGCAGCGCCGGCGATTGGAAAGGGTTCAACATTCTGGATGCGCTCCGCGCCATGCTGTCGTGGGACCAGATGCAGCGTCTCGACCGTGCTGCGCCCGCGCATTTCACGACCCCGATGGATCGTAAGGTGCCCATCGACTATTCCGGCGAGGCACCGGAGATCGAGGTCCGGTTGCAGGAGATGTTCGGGGTGACCGAGCACCCCCACGTCGGGCGCACCCCGCTGCGCATCACGCTGCTGTCCCCCGGCCAGCGCCCGGTGCAGACGACCACCGATCTGCCCGCCTTCTGGGCCAATTCCTATGCCGACGTGCGCAAGGACATGCGCGGGCGCTATCCGAAACATCCGTGGCCGGAAAACCCCGCCGAGGCCGCGCCGACCTTGCGCGCCAAGCCACGCGGGACGTAAATTCCGCTGACAGATCACTTTCATGTGGAACTAAGTTGATTCTTAAGGCGTTTTTAACTAGTTTGGGACATCAATCAAAAATAAGCGATACAGGCGGTTTCGGATGACAACCCTTTTTGCAAAGGCGTGGGATGAGGTTTTCAAACCTTTCATCAGACGCCCGAACAAGTTTCAGGTGGCAGCTTTGTGCTACCGCAAGACCGACGGCGGCAAAGACGTGCTTCTCGTTACCTCTCGCGGCACGGGCCGCTGGATTCTGCCCAAAGGCTGGCCGATGGACGGCATGAGCGCCGCCGAAGCCGCGCGCCAGGAGGCGTGGGAAGAGGCCGGGGTCGAGGCGAAATCGGTCGGCGAGACCTCGATCGGCACCTTCGACTACATCAAGGACCGCGACGAAGGGCTTCCGACCCCCTGCGACACCGAGGTTTATCCGGTGGAAGTGGCCGACCTGTCCGACGTCTACCCCGAAGCGGGCGAACGCGAGCGGCGTTGGCTGCCCGCGACCGAAGCGGCGGAGCTTGTCGAAGAGGACGGGCTCAAGGAAATCCTGCGCCGGTTCTGACCGCTTTCGTTGCATTTGCGCCTCTCGTGCGCTAGGCGCAGCGCGAATGTGACACGAGCGTAACAGGCAGGTAACGGGGCGCGGATGACCGAGAAGAGCGGCAACCAGTGGAAAACACTGGACAGAGACCTCGACCGGATCGCCACGCTTGAACGCGGCACCCAATACGTTTCTCGCCCGATGGTCGGTCTGGGCGTGTCCCTCGCCTTTATCGTGGTCGCCGGTCTGGGCGCCGCGCTTTTCTTCGGTTTCCAACCCGGCAGCCTGATCGTCATCGTGGCGGCAGGGTTCGGCGCCTATATGGCGCTGAACATCGGTGCGAACGACGTCGCCAACAACATGGGCCCTGCGGTGGGGGCCAACGCGCTCACCATGGGCGGGGCGATCCTGATCGCGGCGATCTGCGAAAGCGCGGGCGCGCTTTTGGCGGGCGGCGACGTGGTTTCGACCATCTCCAAGGGCATCGTGGACCCGGCGGCCATGTCCGACCTGCGCGTCTTCGTGTGGGCGATGATGGCCGCGCTGATCTCGTCCGCGCTTTGGGTGAACCTCGCCACATGGGTCGGCGCGCCAGTGTCGACCACGCACTCGGTCGTCGGCGGCGTCATGGGCGCTGGCATCGCCGCAGCCGGTTTCGCCGCGGTGAACTGGTCGTCGATGGGCGCGATTGCCGCGAGCTGGGTGATCTCGCCCGTACTGGGCGGCGCGGTCGCGGCCGCCTTCCTCGCCTTCATCAAGGCCAACATCATCTACGTCGACGACAAGATCGCCGCCGCCCGGCGCTGGGTGCCGATCCTGATCGGTATCATGGCGGGCACCTTCGCGACGTACCTTGCCGTGAAGGGCCTGAGCAAAATCGTCTCGGTCGATCTGCCGATGGCACTCCTCATCGGTCTCGCCACGGCGGTGGTCATCACCCTGATCTCAAAGCCTTATATCCGCCGGAAATCCGAGGGGATGGAAAACCGCAACAAGTCGCTCAAGGTGCTGTTCGGTCTGCCGCTGGTCATCTCGGCGGCGCTTCTGTCCTTTGCGCACGGGGCGAACGACGTGGCGAACGCGGTCGGCCCGCTTGCCGCCATCGTCCACGCCGAGCAGGTGGGCGAATTCGCAGGCTCGGTCACGATCCCCACATGGGTCATGATCATCGGCGCCTTCGGCATCTCGTTCGGTCTGGTGCTGTTCGGCCCGAAACTCATCCGCATGGTCGGCAGCCAGATCACCAAACTGAACCCGATGCGCGCCTATTGCGTCGCGCTCTCCGCCGCGATCACCGTGATCGTCGCCTCATGGCTCGGACTACCGGTGTCCTCGACCCATATCGCGGTCGGCGGTGTGTTCGGTGTCGGGTTCTTCCGCGAATGGCACGCCGAACGGCGCTATCGCAAAAGCGCGCAGCGGCGCGGGGTGGAGCGTCGCCTGCCGCCCGAGGAACGCCGCCGCCGCAAGCTCGTCCGTCGGTCGCATTTCATGACCATCGTGGCCGCATGGATCATCACAGTCCCTGCCGCCGCCGTGCTCTCGGGCGTGATCTTCACGATCCTGAACATCCTGACGCGCTGAAGCGCCCGGACATCCGGCGCGCAATCAGCCCAGCAGTTCTTCGAGCACCAGCGCCATGACGCCGGCACTGTCCACCATGTCCTGAATCCCGACCCATTCGTCGGGCTGGTGGGCAAGGTCGAGGATACCCGGCCCGTAAGCGATGCAGTTCTTCAAACGCCCGATCCGATCGATGTGCTTCTGGTCGTAGGTGCCGGGGCTGACCACGTAATCCGGCTGCTGACCCAGAACCTTTTCGATGGCGGCGGCGGTCGAGCGCACGACCGGCGCATCTTCGTCGGTCATCGAGGGGATCACCTCGAACAACTCGCGCACCTCGTAGGAAAAGCCGGGGCGTTCAGCCTTTACCTTTTCCAGAAGGTTGCGCACTTCGGCCTTCACCTCGTCGATGCTTTCCTCAATCAGAAACCGCCGGTCGATCACGATCCGGCAGCGGTCGGCGACGCAGGGGGCCGGAAGACCGGTGAAACCTTCCTCCGGCTCACGCTCGCCGCCGTGGATGGAGTTGATGTTCATCGTCGATTGCCGCGCGCCTTCGGGCACCACGGGCATCGCCGTGTGTTTCGAGGCGAGCAGCGGATAGAGCGTCGCCTCGATCTCTTCGAGCACTGCGCCCATGTGGCGGATCGCGCTGTCGCCCAGAAACGGCATCGATCCGTGGGCGATCCGCCCGTGGGTTTCGATCTCGGCCCACCAGACACCGCGATGGCCAAGGCAGATGCGATCCTTGTTCAGCGGCTCGGGGATAATGACGTGCTGTACTTTGGCGGGGTCGAAATACCCCCGCTCGGCCAGATAGGCGACGCCGCCATAGCCCCCGGTTTCCTCGTCCGCCGTGGCGGAAATCTCGATGGCACCCGCAAAATCGGGGCGCGCGGCGATGAACGCCTCGGCCGCGATCACGCTCCCCGCCAAGCCGCCTTTCATGTCGCAGGCCCCGCGCCCATAGACGCGCCCGTCCTTCACCTCGCCCCCGAACGGATCGACGGTCCAGCCATGCCCGACCTCGACCACGTCATGGTGCGAGTTGAAGTGCACGCATTCGCCGGGCCGCGACCCTTCATAGCGCGCGACCATGTTCCAGCGCGGATAGGACTCGCTGTCCCCCGGCGTGCCCTCGGCGCGGATGAGTTCGACGTCCCAGCCGCCCGCCCGCAAACGCTCCCCCAACATCTCGCAGATGTCACGATAATGACGCCCCGGCGGGTTCAGCGTAGGAATGCGGATCAGATCCTGCGTCAGACGAACGAGGTCCGCCTCGCGGGCGGCAACGGCATCGGTGAGGGAGGGGGCAGTTTTTACCATGCGGTCAAGCTATGGCGCACAATCGCCGGGGACAATCGCCTTTTCGCCCGGCATATTGCCGCGACCCCTCTGTTTTGGGCGTGACCTCCCCTTCACAAACGCGATAGGCTTCCCATATCGGATAATGTTACGCCCATTAACTTTGAGGACGCCCTATGGCCGGAAATCTCGACGCCCAGATTAAGGAAAGTCAGGCACAGGTAAGCGAGGCGCAGACGAAAATCGCCGAACTCACCAGCCGGATCGAGGCCGCGCGCAACAAGATGAACACGGGTGCGGACGTGTCGATCGACATCGAGAACGCCACGCTCGACGATGTGCATGCCCACACGCAGGTGATGAACGCGAACATCGCGGAACTCATCATGGGGCTCGACGACGTGACCGCCGGGTTCTCGAAGGACTTCGACGAGATGCGGTCCAAGACGGGCTGGGAAAGCTTCGTCGGCGTATTCTCGAAACACCGGTCGGAAAGCCTGCGTCAGGAACGCATGCGCACCGCGTCGATCGACGACAAGCTCCAGGACCTGATCTCGAAATCCGACGTCATCGTGCAGCTGCTGCAAAGCCAGCTCGACATGCTGAACGAGCAGAAGACGCGGGTGGAAGTGAACCTGACCGAGACGCTTGATGAGCGCGAGATGGTGGTGGGCGAGCTGGAAACGCTAAAGGCCGACATTCAGGCGATGGACCCCAAGATCATCGAGCTCGAGAACAAGATCTCGATGGAACAGGACGCAGCCGCGCGCACCAAACTGGAAAGCGACCTCGCCGACCTCAACGCGAAATACAACGAGATGGTGCAGCAGGAGCAGGTGAAACTGGCCCGCTCGCAGACGCTCGAACGCTACATCGAGAAGGGCAAGACCTGGGTCGACTCGCTCCAGAACCAGGCCGCGACGCAGATGGTGCTCATCAACAAGCTGCAGACGGACACCAAACAGCGTGTCGTGCTTTATGATGCGCTCTCCAAGTCGCTCAAGACCGCGCAGCAGCAGGACGTGGCGCACCGGATCAACGAGATCGGGGTCAAGACCGATCAGGAAGCACAGGCCGCGATGGCCTCGATCGGCACCGCGACGAACCAGAAGATGGCCGACATGATGGAAGCCCACGAAGAGCACATGGTCTTTGCGCGCGACGTGCTGGAAGCCAAGGCCAAGGCCGACGAACGGTTTGCCCGTCGCTTTGCCGAGATCATCGAGAAACACGACAAGAACCTCTACGGGGCCTGAGCATGGTCGTGAGGGTCGTCAAATGGGCGGTGGTCGTCGTGCTGGTGCTGGGCATCAGCACCAGCCTTGCCGTCGTGACCAAGGGGGCCGGGCCGCTCGAAACGCTCGGCGGCAAGATCGTCATGGGCGCGCTGGTCGGTGTGCTGACCATCGGGCTGATGCGGCTTTTCGGTCTGGGGCGCTGGGAAAAGGCCAAGGGCGATCATGCCTGAAACGGATGCTCTGACCCGCGACCACATGGACCTCGAGGATACGCTGGTCACGCGGCGCTATTTCGCGAAATGGCAGGCGATCACCACGCATCTGGGCCGCGTCGCCGCGCAGATGGAGGCCGAGGGCAGCCTGAGCCGCGACGAGGTTTCGGTCATCGCGCGCTACATCGTGAACCTCAGCTTCACCTTCCGCGCGCTTGCCAACAAATACCATATGTCGGGCCGCGTGCAGACCTCGGCCCACGGCAAGCTGACCTTCGACCGCGAGGAAAGCGGCTTTCCGATCCATGCCGAACTGCTGCAGATGTCGGCGGATGCGGCGCAGGCGATGAAGCATCTCAAGAACATGCCCTCCGCCGCCAAGCTCAAGGACGAGATGATCGAAGAGATCGTCGGGCGTCAGTCGATCCCCACCAAGCTGCAATACGCGATGAGCCAGCGGCTGTATTACGAGGAACTGGCCAAGGGCGACCTGTTCTGGCCGCAGATGGACCCGGACACCCTCTGGCTCGGCAACCTGTCCGAGGGGCGCGAACCGCGTCGGAAATACCTGATCCACTGGGCGGTCTACGACAGCGGGCTGAACCTGCCGACGATCTACCTGATGGAGTGTGAGGACACGGGGCGCACGGCGCTGCCAAAGGACGAGACACGCTGGCCGCAGGCCCAGCAGCACCTCATGGCGCAGTCGGTGGGCGGGCTGAAACTGGTCACGATCGCCAGTGGGTTCGACCGCGATTTCGCCGACCTGCACCCCAAGCGTCTGCGCCGCATCCACGTCGGCCCGATGTATTCCCACGCCTACACGCGCCAGACCGGTCCGCTGCGCGAAGTGCTGGAAGAGGCGCGGTCCCCCGAGGGCGAGGACTGGTCGCTGGCCTGGACCGTCGAGGAATTGGAAAGCGAACGGGTGGAGCGCGAGAAGTCCGGCTGGTTCGGCAGCGTGGAGCGCGAGATTTTCGCGCTCGACCCGTTCTCGGGCCGCGGTGCCGACACCGGCGCCACCCGCATGACCCGCGCCGTGATCCTGCCGCAGCGCCCGTTTCAGGTGCTGGCTGAGAAGAACCCGCCGGGGTTTCGGGACGTGCGCAAATTCGTCGTCAGCCCGGGAGGGCAGGTTTTGTCTTATACGTCGGGGTTTCGGACCGGGCTGCGCCCAGTCCGACCCGCCGGGGGGCGCAGCCCCCCGGACCCCCC
>JAYZLL010000027.1:0-4982 GCA_036154315.1 Pseudomonadota bacterium | reverse complement strand
AGGGTGTCGAGTAACTGGTCGTTGCGCTTGAAGGGGGCCGATTTGCCGTGCCGCGTCCAGTCGGGTTTGAAGACGATCTGCGTCACGGCGCGGTTGTCGGCCCAGGCGATGGCGATCCGTTCGGCCCCGCGCGGTGCGCCGCCGTGCAACAGGACCATGTCGGCGTGTTTTGCGTGGACGCGGTCGAGCGCTGCCCAGATGGCCGCGTGATCGTTGCAGTCCAGCCCGCCGGTGAAGGCGATCTTGGTGCCTTGGGGCAGGAGCGGTTCCAGATCGGCCCGGCGCTTCGCAGTGAGATGATCGCGGCTGTCGATCAGGGACGCAGTTAAGGTACGCCGGTTCACGTGGCTGCCCGTGCGCGGGTGCCAAGTCTGGCCGAGATGCGCCTCGAAGCCCTCGGCGGCGAGATCGCGCATGGCCTCAAAGGCATTGCGCCGTTCGATGAGCGTGATGCCCTCCGCGATCAGGGTTTCCAGTTCGACCGAGCGGACCTCGGAGCCGTCCTGTTCGCGCTGCGCCCGTTTCTGCGCCTGTTCGTTGCTGTCGAGATCCCGGCCTGTCCGTGTCGCCATGCGGTGAAACAGGTTCGTGGTGGACCAGAGCAGATCTTCGAGGTCGGGCTCCAACCGCGTGTCGGACAGCGTCGAGACGAGCGCGTCGAAGATGTCGGCGACGGCGGTGCGAATGGCGTCGGGTTCCGGCAAGGGGCGGGGATCGGGGTCGTCCGTGAAGGGGCGCCAGCCGTAGAGCTGCAGTTCCTCGAGCACAACGGCGGTGGAAGATCGGGTTTGAAGATGTGTGTCGGTCATGATGTCGTCTCCGGTTGTCGAAGCCCGCGCCTCTCGCGGCCTTCCCGGGCAACGGAAAAGCGGGGGCCGGACGGGTCTGCATTCTCAGGGGTCCCCGTCGCGCTCGCGCGATGGGGTGGAACCGAAGCGCAGCGGAGGACGGCCCTGGCCGTTGCGGGCCCGTCCGGGCTCTGCTCCGTTTGGCCCGCTCTCGGAAGGCCGGAAGGCGTGGCTCTGATCGCGGAGGCGCTGGCCGGCTGCGCCGACTCCGATCAATCGATGGCGTGGTCGAGGAAGGTCACGGCATCCTCGGGCACCAGTTGCGGACGCAGATGCGCGCGCAACGCTTCGCGGCCATTGGCCCGCAGATCGTCATTGAAATCGCCGAGACGGGGGGAGAGGTGGATCGCGTCGATCCCGGCCCCCATGGCCCGATGCGCCAGTTGGTCTGCGGCGGACAGGCCTGCCGGATCGGCATCGACGGCGATGTAGAGGCGGCGAAGATCGGCGGGCAGTTGCAGGGCTGCGAGATGGTTGGCGGACAAAGCCGCCACGACAGGAAGCTTCGGCAGGACTAGATGCAGGGAGAGCATGGTCTCCAGCCCTTCGCCTGCGGCCAGCACGCTGACCGGTTTGCCGATGCGAACACCATGGCCGAGGAGATTGCCCATCGCCTTGCGCGGTGGAATGACCGGGGCCTTGTCAGCAGTGGCGGGGTCAAGCCAGGTGCGGTGCAGGCCGGTGAGCCGTCCATCGAGGTTCGTCACCTTGGCGAGCCGGGCCGGCCAGGTCTCGGGCGGGTCTGTCAAAGCGTGATCCTCGCGCCAGTAGAAGCAACTCGGGTGAAACCGGAGACTGTCGAAATGGCCCAGCCCGGTGAGGCCACGCTCTGCGAGATAGCGTTCCGCCAAGGTGCCCGACATCGGCTGGCCCATGGCCCAGAGCCGCCGCGCGGCCTCGGGTGAGCCGCGAGAGGCTGGCGGATTGGCGAGGCGGTGCAAGTCCGTCTGCGGCAGGCTTAGAAACCTGCGGGCCTCCTCGAGCGTGTCCTTCAGGGTGACGATCCCCATGTTGAGGGCGATCAGGTCCAGAAGGTCCCCGTGCTGCCCGGTTGCGGAATCGGTCCATTTTCCGGCGGCACCGGGACCAGAGATCGGACCGGTCAGTCGGACATAGAGGCTTCGGCCCGGCGTGTTCTGCACATCGCCAACGATCCAGTAGCGGCCCTGTTTGCGCCCGTTCGTGAGGTAGTGACGGCAGACGGCCTCGGCATCCTCGGCAAGGCGGCGGGCGATGTCGGCGGCGGGGCTGTGCATGCTCTGTGCCTCCTGTCGTGGATAGAAAAAGGGGCCCGCCATTTCTGGCGGACCCCGGCTGCCGGAACTCGGGGGGAAGGAGCTCCGACCTGCTCGAAGGTCACTCGGCGGCAGTTCGGGCGAAGGCGTCACCGGCGACGGGATCATCTTCCTCCATGGGGTCGGAATCTCCGATAGCCGGTTCGCCGCCGTCTTTCGCCGATTGTGCTTCGCCGGTGTCGGGCTCGTGGTCCGAAGGTCCTCCATCGGCGTCGTCGATCAACTTGATCTCAGGCGCGTCCTCTTCCGGCAGGGGTGGCGTGCGTAGCGGGTCGGGTAGCCAGCCGGTGCCGACGAGCAGGTCCTCGGCAGCGGTCACCATCTCGGCCTTTTTCAGCCCTGCGATCCGGTCAGTGGCGTCCTCGCCCTTCGCGTCGCGCACGGCCTCGAGGATACGGGCTTTGGTCACGCGGCCGAGGTAGCTGTCGCCTGTCACCGTCCAGCCCGCCTTGGCCATGTCGAGTCCGACGGTCCCGGCCAGCACATCCGCATGCGCAATGGCGCGCGGGCGGCGCTGATAGGGGTCGTGGACGGCATTCACGCTCATCGCCACGCAATGGGCGAAGAGCGCCTCGCGGCTGCAGCTGTCGAACTCGGTCAGGGCCTCCCAGAGGTCCTCGGGTGCTTTCGGCAGGTTGCGTGCCCAGGTCTCGTGGCGCTGGTCGATGGCCTGAGCATAGGTCGTGTCGCCGAGACCCGGCACCTGCGATCCGAAGGCGGCATTGCGCGGTTCGATCTCGACGCAGCTGTCGACCGCGTAGCGATAGAAGAGCCGCAGGACCATCGCGTGCAGGGCTGCGAGGAAGGCGACCTGCGGGTCCTGGGCCAGCGCATTGCGCAATGCCAGGGTGCGATGGGCCGTGAGTTCCATGACGAGGCGGTCGGAGAGCGGTTTGAGGCCGTCGTCCTCTTCCTCTTCGTCCGTGGTGGACACGACGGAGTCGTCAGTGTTCTCGACCGGTGCCGCTTCCGGTGCGGTCTCGCCGGTGTCATCCACTTCCTCGACCGGCTCATCTTCGGGCCGCACGTAGCCCCGCTCGACGCGCAGCCGCCCGGAGCTATCGATGCTGACGAAGGCCCCGGCCAGCGCGAGGTCTTCCGCCTCGAACCGGATCGGACGTGCCTCGAGTGCTTCCATCGCCTCCTCGATCTCGCCCAACCGGGTATCGACGTCGTCCGGCAGTTCGTCGGCTTCTGCGTGCTCGGCCTCGAGCGCGTCGTATTCGGCCTTCAGCGCCTGGTAGCTGGCAGCCTCCTCGTCGCTCATCGGCACCGCTTCGCCATGGATCCGGCGCATGCCGAAGGTATGGCCATAGGGGAATTCGGTATCGACCTCGACCCATTTCCAGCCCTCGGCGCGGATGACTTCGGCTTGCTCGGCCAGCTTCTCGCGCACCATGACGTCGAGAAGGGCGGCATCCTGCAGCCAGCCGCCGTCATCCTGCTGGAACAGGTCGCGCAGGATTTCACCCCCGGCCTCGACGTAATCGTCGAGCCCGACGAACTGCGCCCGCTTGTCCGAGGCCCGCACCGCACCCTCGGTCAGCATGCGGCGGATCTCGTAGGGCTGCCGCGAATAGTGCCGCTGCAGCGCCTCCCAGACCTGCTCCTGCCGTGCGTGATCGGGATTGACCGTAAAGGCCATGAGCTGGTCGAGCGTCATTTCCTCCTCGGCATAGGCATCATGCAGCGATGGTGCCACGGCGGCGAGCTTCAGCCGCTGTTTGACCACGCTGGCCGAGACGAAGAAGGCCGCGGCGATCTCCTCCTCGGTCCGGCCCTTCTCGCGCATCGCCTGGAAGGCGCGGAACTGGTCGAGCGGGTGCAGCGGCGCGCGCTGGACGTTCTCGGCCAGGCTGTCCTCCTCGGCGAGCCCATCGGTGCGCACGATGCAGGGGACCAGCGCGGTCTTGTTCATGCGCTTCTGCTTCACGAGCAGTTCCAGCGCACGAAACCGCCGCCCGCCGGCGGGGATCGTGTACATGCCGGTCTCGGCGCCGCTGTCGTCCAGCACGGGCCGCACGGTGATGGAGCTGAGCAGCGTCCGCCGCGCGATGTCCTCGGCCAGCTCCTCGATCGACACGCCGGCCTTGACGTGGCGCACGTTCGACTGGCTGAGCATCAGCTTGTTGAAAGGAATGTCGCGCGAGGCGCTGAGGGTGATTTTCTGTTGCTTGGTCATCGGGATTACTCCGCGACGGGCCAGCCGGGAGCCTCTCTCCCGACCTCCAAACCCGTCACGGAAAACCCGGCACCCCTCTTACTCTGAAGGCACCACAGAGATCATATGGACTTGCAAAGAAAGTCATATGATCTTATATCATCAGTCAAACTAGGAAGGAGCGCCAACACATGGAAAACGTTGTTCTGGAACGTCCTGCGCCGGATCGGCAGGGGGTCGCGCTCAAGGCCTTCACGCGGATCGCGGACGCCTGGTCACTCACCTTGCGGGAGGCCGCGGCACTGGCGGATATGTCGGAATCCACCTGGAAACGGGCCAAGAAGCCTGATTTTGCCGGAGATCTGACGCGCGACCAGATGCTGCGCCTTTCCGCGCTCATCGGCCTCTACAAGTCGCTCGAGCTCTATTTCAACGAGCCGATCTCGCGCGACTGGGTAAAGCTGCCCAACCGGGGTCCCGAGTTCGACGGTGCGCGGCCCTTGGACGCGATGATCGAAGGGGGATTGCCCAAGATCCTGCGCGTGCGGGGCTATGTTGATGCGCTGCGGGGCGGGGTTTGAGGATCACGTCGGTCAATGACCGTGCTCTTGTCAGGCTGATCTCAGAGACCCATCACAAGCCGCCGGTGCTGCGGGGGCTGGTCAACAGCGACGAGGA
>JAYZLL010000026.1:0-137246 GCA_036154315.1 Pseudomonadota bacterium | reverse complement strand
GGTCGCGGACCTGTTCAAACGACACAAGTTCACTTCCTTGCCTGTCATCAGTGCAAGTGGTCGCTTCCAAGGGATCATTTTCCAACTGCATCTGATCACGCAAGCGCGTGAAGATGCGCTTCGTTTGGACCGGACATTCAACGCTGCGATAAAGCGTTTACTAGATCCACGCCGGACACGCGCCGTCAAAGCGGGAGACATCATGGATGTCGCCGTTCCGAGAGCAATGACAAGCACGCCGATCGGAGCGCTCTTGCCGATGATGGCTGATGGCCAGGTCGATGCGGTGCCGGTGCTGGAGTATGATCGGCTGGTTGGCATCGTGACACAAACCGATTTGGTCGCTGCGATGGCGCGACGAGCATTATACGGCATGTGATGCGCCAACTTGCTTTTTGACTACGGCAATATGCTTCAGTCGGGTCGCTTCGACCACACCTAGCACAAGTAGTTCTGCGTCATATATGGGAGATTGTTAGGATTTCACGTTTTTGAGGCTCGGTGAAACTGCCGTCCCCGTTGGGTTGCAGCTCGATACCATTGCCCAAAACATACCTGCGGCGCTCCCCGTCTGTCTGCAAAAACACAGTCGCCGTGCCGCCGTTATCCGTATGACATTCCAAGATTTGCAAGTTCTTCCAGTCGCGCACCATGAGGTCCTCCGGATGTTTGATCACCTCTGCAAACAACGGCAAATTACATGCTGCAATATGGTATCCGCAACTGGGTTTGAAAGTGGTCGGATTCTGGGCGGTTAGGCGCGCAGCAGAGTACCGCTCGGTCGGAAATCTGTTTGGTCTGGGCGGATCATTTCGACCGTCGTTCAGCTTCCTATCTCACTGAGCCACGCTAATGCGTCCGTTTGGGTTTCAAATTCGACCGTGTGTTTGTCTGGAATGAGTTCGCTTGAAGCTTCCGAGCTCTTATACCCGCGATATTGAGTCTCGGTGTTTCCGCTCTCCATTTGCGTGGTTCCTTCCCAGACTGGGCGTGTGTCTTGCATTGCGAGCAATTTCCATTTTGCGTTTGAACCGCGCCGGGTTTGCCGGAGGCTGATTGTCGTTAGTTACGCGGCCATGTCTTCAGTTTCCAGAGCTGCGTAGAAGTTGGCCTCTGCCTCGGCTGGCGGGATATTCCCGATGGGTTCGAGCAGGCGGCGGTTATTGAACCATTCCACCCATTCCAAGGTCGCGTATTCTACGGCTTCGAAGCTGCGCCACGGGCCGCTGCGGTGGATGACCTCGGCCAAGGCGTTGTCGTAGCTGTCACCCACACTGCCGACAGAGGGCTCGATGCCAGCTTCGCCCAGCCTCTCGGCGTAACGAATGGATAGGTATTGCGACCCTCTATCGCTATGATGGACCAGCCCCATGGACTTTGTCGGCCGCCGGTCATGGACCGCCTGCTCCAGAGCATCCAGGACGAACCCGGTCTGCGCAGAGGTGCTGGCACGCCAGTCGACGATCTTGCGCGCATAGGCATCGATGACGAAGGCGACATCCACCATCACTTCGACCGGCGGTCGAGCTCCGCCATCGCAAAATATGCCGACGCCTTGAGCAGGATCTCGTTGGCTTGGCGCAGCTCGCGGTTCTCGCGTTCTAAAGCCTTCATCTTCTCGGCCATCTCGCTGGGAACGCCTGCACGTTTACCGCTGTCGACCTCGGCCTTCCTGACCCAGTCGTTCAGCGTGTTCGCCGAACATCCGATCTTAGCAGAAATCGACGTGATCGCCTGCCAGCGAGAGCCATGCTGGCCCTCGTGATCAAGGACCATCCGCACCGCACGCTCGCGCACTTCAGGGGAGAACTTGTTCGTGGTCTTGCTCATGATGCTCCATCCTACTCAGGAGTTGGAGCCTCCGACAAACCCGGCGCGGTTCAACCATCGCATTGACCAAAGTGTTGATACACGTGGGCTATAGCCGAAGATCCCAAGCGATATTCGTACGTCGTACCGTATTGAGCAACGCTATCAGGTTCGTTTGGCCTGAAATTTCAGTGCTTCAATAGTTGTCTGTAGCCGGGTGAGCGCGCTCGAAAGCTGCAGTGCTTCGCGGGAACTGTCGTTCTCGGTTGGATAGGCGATCTTTCCGCTTGCGATGTCGTCGGCCGTTTCGATCAGACCGGTGATAGGCCGGAGGAAATGTGCGGCAAAGAAGTAGGCGACCACCGCGATAATGCCGAATGCGCCACCCAGGATCAGCAGGAGTGAGTTCCATGCTGTGCTCATGACGTTCTCCGCGGGCAGCGCAGGCAAACGAACAATCAAACTCCAGCCAAACTCAGGCACGTCGCCTTGGACGAAGTTAGGCATGAGGGCGCCGACAAACTCACCTTCAGCACCTGCGCTTTGTGCAGTTCGTTCTGAGCTCAACGCAGCAAGACGAAGAAGTTCATCGACCATCGGGTCGTCTTCAAATCCGGGGTAGTCAGCGAGAACGTCGCCTCTTTGGTTGACGATACCGAACTCCACTTCCATTGCCTCAGCGCTCGCGGCGATGTGCGTGGTGATCCAGTCGAACCGCATCGTGTAAGCTGCGACGCCCACAACAGTGCCTTCGCTATTGACCATTGGCCGAGACATATTGAAGCGCTTCCCGACGCCGTCGCTGTCGTTCTGAGGCGCATACACATTGCCGATGCGGACACCGTGAAGGCCGCTGCGAAACCACTCACGAGAAGACACGTCCTCGCCCTCTCTAAGGCCGTCGCTGCCCGCAACCACGATCCCGTCGAGACCGACAACGCCTGCCCAGGTGATGCCCCAGGACGCTCGGTTTGCGGCGTCTGCAACTTGCCGGGCAGAAGCGGGGTCGCGAACATCCACTAGGTCACCAAAGCTTCCAAGGCTCTCCCACTCCCGCGCGACAAGAGACGAGACCGATACCTTCAGAGATGCGGCCGCATGACTTGCGGCCTTCGTTTGTGCTGCAGCCTCAAGAGTCTCCAGCCGGTTCTTCGTGGGAACGGCGAGCCCGATCGCGATCAAGAGAAATGCTATTGCAGCACTTCCGAGCAAGGCATTGAAAATACGCGGTTGCGAAGCGTGAGAATGCTCCATAACGACCTCCGTTCAAACCCACATTCACCATGAATGAAATTTTTGCCTACGATTAGGGCAATTGTTTGGCCGTCTACGAATGAATTAACTATGTGGCCCAATTTTCGGCATTCAGTTCTTGGATTTTTTCGTGGCGTCGCGTCTTCAAGTTGCCCTTACCTGCAAGGCGCCACGCATTGCCGTTCTGGCTACGAAGCTGTGTGCAAGGCTTCACCTCCAACGATGAGGTCTATCGAATGGAAAAAGCCTCAGACAACGTTGCAATGAAACGCAGCCTAAGGCGGGTCATTCCAAGCAGTCGACAAGCTTCATGCCTGCTTCGAACCATCTCCATGCATTGGCGCTGATTGCTGCGCGCCCAATCCAACTTCTCTTCTATGTCCAGCCCTCCAGCGACGATTGGGATGAAATGTTCCCAAGGCCGAAAAAGCCCAGAGAAGTAGAATTCCCAGCCATCATCTTCCTTGAACACCGTCGAATTCGACGCCATCGCGAGCGGGAAGTTTGATGGCCCGTCGTGTCCAGACAGGCAAACCAAGTATCTGTGGCGGTAGAAGAACTCTGGTTCTTCAAAGCTCTTGGCCAAGTGCGAGAAAAGGCTAATTCGCTTCAAGGCCTGCAGGCGCTGCGAGAACACGAAGCCCACGTCAAAGCCCCGACTGCCCGCAAACCGCTTTACGAAGGCGTACCGAGATACAGCCTCAAGCTCAGGCAAAGCCGATTGTAGTCGAGCCCCACCGAGCATCACATCACTGAGGATTGAATGTGAGGGTCGTCGAACACTTAGATGCGGCGCGAGTTCTTCTTTGGCCGGACCGGTAAGGTTCCCTCGCCAAGCGACCACATCCAATTTGTCTTCGAACGCATAGGGATCAGGGTCGGTGGATTGGAAGAACTGCGGATTCCCAATCGCATGGTAACCAGGCAGGGGCCAAAGAACCACGCCGGTTGCCCCCGACTTTCTATTGTAAGTGACAAGCTGGCTTTGACCGCGAATGCCCTCTGCGCCGATGCTCCCGGTTCGGGCATCCTGCATATCGATTGCGACGCACGGCGATTTTCCTACCCGAAGGAAATCATTGATGACGCCCTGCGTGCGACGGTACTTTGATGAGTAGCTCGTAGGTAAGAGGGCGGCTTCCGCACGGGGTCCGATTTTCCAACGGGCGAGACGAAAGCGAGCGCCGTCCTTCCGCTCAAGTGACGTGCCTCCATTCCAGACACCAAACTCTGTGGATACGTTCAGAGGCGGGTACGAGGTGCGCGGGGAATGCGAGCTTCCTGAAGCGAACTCAGTAAGCTCGTTTATGAAGCGACTGTAGGTGCGGCCACCTGCGCTGGGGACCCTTGAGGTGTTCGCGGGGGCGATTTGGGTCTGTGGGGGCACCGTGCGTCCTTGCGGTAGGTAAGCGTCGCGGGGTGCGTCGATCAGCCTGTACCAAGCCGACAGCTTGTCGATTAGGTCCACTGAGCCTTCGTGCTCCAGGTCAAACCGTATGAGCCTAGCGCTATTGCCAAAGAACGCGTCGCACCGCTCATAGTGTCGTGACCAGTCTTCGGCCCATCTATCCAAAACGCCTTGCTCGGTCAGCCCGTAATAGCTGGCAAAGTAGCTCAGATATCGACCGTCTTGGTGAGCTGCGCGGGCGGCTAGCCAATCTTCCAAATTGCGCCGGTCGAGCAAAAACAACGCGTCTGGGAAAACCTTGCTCAGATACGCGAAGTGCTTGAAGCCCTCTAGCATCGGGGCGCTAGGATCGTGGACGCATTCGAGGTTGCTGAATAGCGTTGTACGGGACCTGCCGATAAAGGGCTTCCAGCTTGCACTCTTTGCGTAGAAAATCTCGCGGGCGAGTTCGCCGCCCTCCCAAGACGCGACCTCATAGCCGTTCTTACTGAAGAGCTCGTTTGCGAAGTCGGCTGCGCAAAAATTAAAGCCTATCTGAAACAGCCTCGGGCCGCTGACCTGCTTTGTTGCCGGATTGTTGTCACGTGCTGGCAAGTCTGTCCGACTTTCAAATGTTCATACGAATCTCAGGAGATTGTGGCGAGCATCATCTAGGGGACAACCCCTGCGCGTTGGAAACCTTCGGATACTACGGAACTCAGAGTTGGCCCAAGCAGAGTAGATTTCCATTTTGTCGAATCGCGCACAGAGTGTATTTTTGAGAAATGGCACATCCTGTAGATGTAGAAATAGGCAGAAGGATTCGGGATAAGAGGGTTTCCGCCGGTTTCACTCAGAAACAACTGTCGGCGTTGATCGGTGTGAATTTCCAGCAGCTCCAGAAGTACGAGTCCGCAGCAAATCGTGTTTCCGGCTCGCGGCTGTGGTTGATTGCCAAGGCGCTCTCAGTCCCCGTTTCTAGCTTCATGCCAGATGACGATGAGTTTGTGAGTCCACCAAATGAAACAGAGCCGGGCAATGCCCTACTGATGAGAGACATCTTGATGTTGGAGCCAAAGCTCAGGAAAGAAGTGGCCCGCTTCGTACATGCAATTTCCGGAGGCGCAGAACAGTAGATGAGACACTGAACCTCAATCGGAGAATGCTGCGGACACCTTGGCCGCTGCCGACTGACTGGCCAAAAGGCGCCTTCCATATCGGGCAGGCATCTCAGGAGATGTCCAGCGTCCGGCGACCATGATTGACGACAGGTCACAGCCGAGCTTCAGCGCGTCTTGAACGCCTCCAACGCGGGTGCTGTGGGCCGACACATCCTCGCGGCCCGTACAGCGCTTGATGATCCGAGAAATCGTTGCTGCGTCCAAAGGGCCAATTTTCGCGTTCGCTTGAGATTTGGTGAAAAGAGGGTCCGAATGCTTCAAGCCGGCGAGTTCGACCCAAGCCTTAGCTGCCTCAGTTCCCCGCTTTGAGAGAAACGCGTATGCGCCCTCCCCAAACTGGTCCGTCTTGGAACGGGCAATATAGAGCAGGCTCGTTCCATCCTCCTGAGGACAGATGTCCTGAACACGAAGTGCGACGAGTTCCGACGCGCGGCACCAGCTGTCTGTTGCAACCCAAAGGACAGCTTTGTCTCTAACTTCGATCCTTGAAGATCCGAGTCCGTCTATTGCGTGCATGACCTCCCTTTTCCCCAAGGGTGGGGCTTGGCGGTGACCTGCGCCGTATCTGCGCTTCACAGCTTTCAGGGCCAACTCAACGAGTCTATGCTGACAAGGTGGGGCGAGAAACCGCGCCCGGTGCATCTCATTAATGGCCCAAAGGCGAGTCTCAATCGTAGACGCCCTGATCTTCCCTCCCATGTCATCAACATAAGCAGCAATGACAGAAGGATGGATCGGAGGTTCGCTTTCGAATGAGTTAGCCGAACACCAGTCACGGAACATTTTGATGATCTGCACATAGTTCCTGCGGGTGCTTGGCGCGAAGGCTTCGACAGAACGGCGCTCGTACTCAGCGATAAGTTCGGCGCGTAAGGACATCGTCGTCTCCAGTAGCCGAATGACTGTTTCGTCTCGTTCGTTTTGAAGTTGCTCCCGAGCAGTCATGGAATCGCCCCCTGACCGCTATTCTACGCGCAATGCACCTAACCACACAGGCAGTTGGATAGTTCGGTTCTCGGCAGCTATGCATAAGAAGTCGAAGCAGTCGAAAAAGAGGGCAGGGGTCAAACGACTATGAGGCAGTACTTCAACTTGATCACCTTATGCGTGCTCGTCGCATTCCCTGCGCTGAGCGCGGCGGCTCAAGTCGCTGAAGTCGTGGACGGCGACACAATAAGGGTTGGAGAGGTCACGTACCGGATCGAGGGTATCGATGCACCCGAACATGGACAGAAGTGCGGGACGTGGAGTTGCGGGAATGATGCAACGACAGCAATGTCTAAACTTGTTCAAGGTAAGCGGGTCGAGTGTGTAGGCGAAAGCTTGGATGACTACGGGAGAGTACTTGCCCGATGCCACGTTGATGGCGCGGACTTTGGAGCGACACTGATCTCGGCAGGCTTGGCATGGGCGTTCACGAAGTACTCTGACACTTATGTCGATGAAGAGAACGAGGCTCGACAGCGCGGGGTCGGTATCTGGTCGGGTTCCTTCCAGACCCCTTGGGGTTATCGTGCCGAACGATGGGAGGTCGAAGCGCAAGTCGCTCCGGACGGATGCCCGATCAAAGGGAACATCTCATCCAACGGTAAAATCTATCACCCTCCTTGGTCGCCCTGGTACTCGCGCACGAAAATCAGCGTCGAGAAGGGGGAGCGATGGTTCTGCAGCGAAGCCGAAGCTGTCAGGGCGGGTTGGCGAGCGCCGCTGTGGCGTTAAGCCGGTCCGGCCAACGTCGATCAGTTGTTAGCTCTTTTCTGCAAAGTCGTTGCAATTGCAAATGCGGCTATCTGCGCAATGAAAAAGCCGAAGGCGACTAGGCTGATCGCGAAGGACTCCCCGATTACTGCGATAATGACCGCAGAAATCAGACCAATCACTAGGCAAGGCTTGGCACATGCTGGAAGCGCGTTAGCTGCTGCCGTTCTCAAGACGCTTTCAGATGTACCTGAGCCGAAAGTCTCGTCCGATGATATGACCATTGCGATGTCTCCTCCCACGGCATGGCTTCTGCAAATGAGACCATGAGTTTAGGAAGGCGGTAAGTCTTGGAACCCTACCTAACCAAAGTAAGTAAATGGGGCACTCCTGACACAATTCCTCTAGGGCTAAGGGCACTTTGGGATTGGCATGGCATAACTCGTACAATTGTCTGACGAAACTATGCGGAGATTGCGCCAACGCACGAAGCAACCCCGAGCCGGAATCCGAATCGCAAGACGTCGGCTTCGATGTTGATCAATTGAGAAAATCTAGTTTCGCAAGCGTCTTTAAGACGCACTTGCTCCTAAATGAGTGCCAACCGTCACATGGTCGATCCTCTGCCGCAAGTCCGGCTTGCCTACCTACGGAAATCCTTGCCAGCGCGTACTGACGCGCTGGTTAACAAAGAACCGAAAGTGGCATAAAGAACAGGTGTGCTTGTCTAGGGTCAGGATGCATTGATTTCAGTTGCGCTGCGTGATCCACGCCTCCGAAAATGGAGCGATTACATGAGCGATCTCTTCTGGCTGACCGACGCGCAGATGGCACGTCTGGCTCCCTTCTTTCCCAAGTCACACGGGAGGCCCCGGGTTGATGACAAGCGGGTGCTGAGCGGGATTATCTTCATCAATCGCAATGGCTTGCGTTGGCATGACGCTCCTGCTGCATATGGTCCTCACAAAACACTTTACAGCCGCTTGAAGCGTTGGAGTGAAAAGGGCATCTTCGCGCGGATGATGGCCGGACTGGCGGCGGAACACGGTGAGAAGTCGATCTTGATGATCGACGCGACATACCTCAAGGCCCACCGAACGGCGACCAGCATGGCCGCCAAAAAGGGGGGCGAGGTCGCCTGATTGGTCGAACCAAAGGCGGTATGAACACCAAGCGGCACGCCATCTGCGACAGATGAGCCGTGTCGCGCCATTGATGGAGTGGATGGCTCCCGCTCCCGGCATCGCAATGTGCCACATTGGGTGCTGTCAAAGTCACCATTGAGTGGAGCCATCCATGACGGAGATTACCACGATCGGGGTCGATCTCGCGAAGTCCGTTTTCCAAATTCACGGCGTCGACGCAGAAGGTGCCGTCGTCCTGCGGCGGCAGCTGCGGCGGAACCAAATGTTGGAATTCTTCCAGCGACTTGGGCCCTGCCTGGTCGGCATGGAGGCCTGTGCCGGTGCGCACCACTGGGCGCGGGAACTCGGCAAGTTCGGCCATGACGTCCGGCTGATGCCGCCGTCTTACGTGAAACCCTACGTCCGGCGCGGCAAGACCGACCAGGCAGACGCCGAAGCGATCTGCGAAGCGGTAACGCGGCCGTCGATGCGCTTCGTTCCGGTGAAAAGCGAAGAGACGCAGGCGCTCCTTATGACACACAAGGCGAGGGAGTTTCTCGTCCGCCAGCTGACTCAGGTCACCAACGCGATCCGCGCCCATCTGGGCGAGTTCGGTATCGTGGCGCCGAAGGGGGTGCACAATGTCGGCCGGCTGCTCGAGGCAGGCGAGCGCGCGAACCTGCCAGCGGCTGCCCGGGTGCCGCTGCGCCTGCTGGCCGACCAGTTCTGCGAAACCCGTGACCGGATCGGCGCGCTCACGAAGGACATCCGGCGTGAGGCGGAGGCCAGCGACATAGCGAAGAGGCTGCAGACCATTCCCGGCATCGGCCCGATTACCGCGACGGCGCTGGCGGCAACCCTGCCGGACACGACCGGCTTCCGGACGTCCCGCGACCTGTCGGCCTGGCTGGGGCTGACGCCGAAACCGCATTCGAGCGGCGGCAAGGAGAAGCTCGGGCGCATCTCGAAAATGGGAAACCGCTACCTGCGGCGGCTCCTCTATCTCGGAGCAATGGGCGTAATCGCGGTCAGGCGGCGCGGCCAGCCTGGGGAGGACTGGCTGTGGCGGCTCTTGCAGCGCAAAACCGCGAAGCAGGCCGCAATCGCCCTGGCAAACCGCATGGCGAGAACCGTCTGGGCCCTGCTGAGAAACGGAAACAGCTACGACCCGGCGCGCGCTGCCTGAGACCCCCGGGACCAATCGGTTCCGGACGAAATGGTGAGGTGCAAAGTGGGATGTTGGCCATCTGACGGACAAGCTGCCGGGATACCCTGTTCGGACCGGAGCGCTTCGAGCGCGTGCCATTGATCGGGACCCGAGGCAGCCATGCGGACTTTCATCAGGGCGCGCAGCCACATGCTGCAGACAGACGCCGAATACATGACCGCACCCGACCAGACGACTGAAGCCTGCGGAACGCCCGTGCCACGCGGGAGCCATCCATACATGGTCCGAGCGACAATGGCGAATGACGACCGAGCGACCTGTTCGTCACCGCTGGACAGGTCAGCGATCATATCGGCGCACGGGCGCTGCTCAGTCGCCTACCAAACGTCAAATGGCTACTCGGGGATCGTGGCTATGACGCTGACTGGTGCAGAGAAGCGTTGCAGGACAAGGGGATACGCGCGTGCATTCCAGGCCGGAAGAAGCGCAAGAAGCCGGTCAAATATGACAAGCGGAAATACAAGCGGCG
This sequence comes from Pseudomonadota bacterium, assembly GCA_036154315.1. Taxonomy (GTDB): domain Bacteria; phylum Pseudomonadota; class Alphaproteobacteria; order Rhodobacterales; family Rhodobacteraceae; genus Maritimibacter. Next base: position 127,096 of record JAYZLL010000026.1, on the reverse strand, counting down.
CAACCGCATCGAGATCATGTTCGGCAGGCTCAAGGACTGGAGGCGCGTCGCGACCCGCTATGACCGATGCCCCAAGGTGTTCCTCTCAGCCATCGCCCTCGCGGCTCTCGTCATTTAGTGGTTATGAATCCTGACCCTAGCGACGAGTGGCAGCACGCTACGACAGATACCCGAAGGTCGTTGTGTGAAGCGTCGCTACTGCCGCAACTGTCCCGTTCCGGCAAAGACGCCTGAGCTTACGTTAGAGATCGCTCCGAAGGAGTGTTGAAAACAATACCGCTCAGCCCTTGAGGTTTCTCGAAAAAGTTACATACTCGCCGCAGCTAATCTCTGCGCGAGTTCCGGGCGGCTCTTCGCCCTTCTGTCATCGGTGCAGCTCTCAGCCAAAATCAATACTAATGCTGAACGCAAACGGAGTACCGCATGGCTCATTACCTGCGCGTGTCGTCCGCTGTCGCGTCATTGTCTTTTGCTGCACTGCTTCCATTGGCAGGGTTCGCGCAAGACAACGGCTCGAACGACACCTTTACACAAGACGGGGCCTTTGTCCTCGACACAGTCCTTCTCAGTGCCTTCGAAGAAGAAGTCCTGCAATCCCTCGGCGTGTCCGAAATCGGGGCTGAAGAAATCGCCGAGATGCCTGTTACGAACGACATCTCCGAACTGGTGCGCAAGCAGCCGGGCGTGAACCTCACAGGTGCGACGGCAACGGGTCAACGCGGGAACCAGCGTCAGATCGACATTCGCGGCATGGGCCCGGAAAACACGCTGATCCTGATCGACGGCAAACCCGTGCTGTCGCGGACAGCGATTAAAATGGGGCGGAACGGCGAGCGCGATACGCGCGGCGATTCAAACTGGGTGGCACCCGAGTTGATCGAAAGCATCGAGGTCATCCGTGGCCCGGCGGCTGCGCGTTATGGTTCCGGTGCGGCAGGCGGTGTGGTGAATATCATCACCAAACAGCCAGACGAAGAAAGCTTCACCGTCAATCTGCGCTATTCCAAGCCGCAATCGAACCTCGAGGGCCAGACGGTCCGGGGCAACGTCGTCTGGCTCAAGCCGATCAACGACCGGGTCAGCATGCGCGTGACCGCCAATGCCAACCGGACTGGCGCGGACGATCCTGCGATCAACGCGTCCACGGTTGCCGGCGAAGTTTGTACCGACCGCGGCGGCAACGTCGTGACCTGCAGCTATCCGGCTGGCCGCGAAGGTGTGAAGAACATCGACGTTGCGGGCCTGTTGCGGTTCGATCTGGACGGTGGACACCGCGTCGATGTCGAGGCGGGCTATAGCCGTCAGGGCAACATCTTTACCGGCGATACGATGTTCGGCGGCAGTCAGGATGGCTACATCGGTCAACTCGCCCAAGAGGGCGCGGAAACCAACGTGATGCAGCGCTTTTTCACCAGCGTCACCCATAGTGGGACGTACGATTTCGGCGAGTCCAGCAGCTATCTCCAGTACGAGCGGACCCTGAACCGGCGCCTCGAAGAAGGTGCGAGCGGTGGTGGCGAGGGCGCGATCGTCGACGGCGCGACCTTCGGCACCGTGACGTTGGACAACCTTTCGGGCAAATCCGAATGGGATCTTCCGTCCACCTTCCTCGGTGCGAATGTCGTTTGGACGCTGGGGGCCGAAGGCCGTTATTCGCGTATGGACGATCCGGTGTCGATCAATGCGCGCGGTGACATCGACTTCACCTTCGGCGAGACCGAGGCGCTTGCGGCGAACCGGGATCCGGTGATCTCGCAGATGCTGCTCGGCGTCTATGCCGAGGGCAACATCTATGCCTCCGACAACTTCCGGATTACGCCCAGCGTGCGTCTGGACTGGTCCGACAAGTTCGGCCTGAACCCGTCGGGCTCGATCAACGCCACATACGATTTCAACTCGGCGTGGTCGGCGAAGGTGGGCCTTGCCCGGTCGTACAAAGCACCGGACCTGTATCAGCTGAACCCCAACTACATCTATGTCACGCGGGGGAACGGGTGTCCGACCACTCTGAGCGGGCCTTGTTACGTTCTCGGGAACCCGAACCTTCAGCCGGAGATCTCCTATAACGCCGAGGCCGGTATTTCCTACATGGGCAATAACGGTTTCGAAGCCACGCTGACGGGTTTCTACAACAGCTTCCAGAACAAGATCCAATCGGGTCTGGTGCCGGTCGGAACGATGGCCGTTTCCGGGGGTGGCACGGCTCAGGTGCTGCAATGGCAGAACGTGACGTCGGCGGTTGTCGCGGGTGTGGAAGGGTCGTTCGGCGCTCCGATCGGCGATACGCTCTACTTCTCGTCGAACTTCACCTACATGGCGCTTTCGCGTGACAACTCGACAGGCGATCCCCTGTCGCTGGTGCCGCGTTACACCATCAACGCGTCGCTCGAGTGGGAGCCGGTCGAAGGCCTGTCGATCATTCCATCCGTCACCCACTACGGTCCGATCGAGGCCGCCGCGTATAACGCCGCACGCGGGACGCCCGCGTCGGATACGACCGATCTGGCACCCTACACGCAGCTGAACCTCTCGGCGCGTTACGAGTTCGACCAGGACTTTTCGGTCACGGGCGGTGTGACGAACCTGCTGAACACTCGTCTCCTGCGGTCCGGCAACGGGGCCAACACGTTCAACGAGCCCGGACGGGCTTTCTATGTCGGTGTGACCAAGACGTTCTGATCCGCCAGACATGACACAGGGAAAGGCCCGGTACGCGCCGGGCCTTTTTCGTTCGCCGAGCTGGTGCCTAACCTGCTTCGTACAGCGACATCTGGCGGTTCAATGCCGCGCACAGATCGGCGCGCACCCGAGGGTTCAGAAGCTCGCCATGAAGACAGGGCAGATCGACCCGGTCGAGCCTGGTCGTGTACGGGGCCCAGAGATCGGCGGACAGCTCGGTGCCCTGATGATCGTTGGCCGCCCGTATGTGCAACAGCGCCCCGTCATAGCGGTGTTCGCGATGCCCGCGCACGAGGCGGTTGGTGTGCTGCACAGACCGGATGACACCGTCGAGGATCGCTTCGGGAAGCTGGGCGAGGGGGTCGTCGTGGTCTCGCAGAAAGCCGAGTATCTGGTCCCGTCGCTCAAGCTCGGGATGCGCGTCCGGATCGTGCCCGGCAATGGCCAGCAGTGCTTTCAACGCCATGTCCGGCCCCGGTTCCGGCTGATCGCGCCAGCACGCTGAGGGGTAGCTGTCGAGCAGCGCCACCAGTCCGGTTTGATGGCCCGCGGATCTGAGGTGGACGGCAACGTCCTGCGCGATCAGCCCGCCCAGCGACCAACCTGCAAGGTGGATCGGGCCGTCGCGCACGGTCTCCAGTATCCGGGCGGCATAGTCATCCGCCAGCGCAGAAAGGCTTTCGGGCGCCGGTGCGTTCGGGTCGAGAAGCGGCGACTGGAGCGTGATGATCGGGCGATCGTCCAAGGTCCCCGCCAGACCACGATAGCACCAGCCGATACCCCCCGCCGGATGGATGGCAAAGAGCGGTGGCTTGGTGCCTTGCGACAGTCTCAGGATCGGGGCGGTGCCGGCCATAGCTGTTTCAGCGGTCTCGATCCGTCTGGCCAGATCAGCCAGAACCGGCGCATCGAAGAGGTCGCCCAACCCGCACTGCCGGCCAAGGCGTTCCTCGATCAGGAGCGTGAGGCGCACGGCACGTAGGGAATCGCCGCCGGCGCGGAAGAAATCGACCTCGGCTCCGGCGGGTTCAGGCAGGTCCAGAACCTCGGCAAAGAGCGTGGCGAGATCCGTTTCCAGCCCCGGGGCGGCGACGCGCGACGCGGTGGCAAGCGTGGGGGCAGGTAGGGCGCGGGCGTCGAGTTTTCCGGTCGCGCCCAGGGGGAATGCGGCCATAGGCACGATGGCGGCGGGCTGCATCGCGGCGGGGAGGCGCGTGGCAAGCTCGGCCGACAAGGGCTCAACGTCGAGTTCGGGCGTGACCCAGGCGACGAGCCGCGCGCCGTGGTCCGTATCGGGCAGCGCCCGCACGACGGCTTGTGACACACGGCCCGTGGCCATGATCGCCGCTTCGATGTCGCCCGTTTCGATCCGCACCCCGCGGATCTTCACCTGACCGTCCGCGCGCCCTTCGTATACGAGCGTGCCATCCGACTGGGCAAAGACGATGTCACCCGTGTCATACATGCGCTCGCCGGGATGGAACGGGTCCGGCACGAACCGCGCTGCGGTCAGGTCCGGCTGAGCGAAATACCCGTCTGCCAACTGCCGACCTGCCAGAAAAAGCTGTCCGGCCACCCCGTCCGGCACCGGACGGTGCCGCGCGTCGAGCACATAGGTTCGCGTGTTCCAGACCGGGCCCCCGATGGGGACCGAGGCGGTCAGTTCCCGTCCCGTCGCCTCGTGACTGGTCACGTCCACCGAGGCCTCGGTCGGGCCATAGAGGTTGTGGAGCCGCGTTTTCAAATGGGCGAGGCAGCGTTGGGCGAGGTCGGTGGGCAGAGCCTCCCCGCTCGCAAAAATATGGCGAACGACCAGTCCCGCGCTCTCTTTCGCATCCACGAACATAGCGAGCATCGACGGCACGAAATGCACGGCGCTTACAGCGTTGTCGCGGATCAGATGTGCCACTTTGACGGGATCGCGATGCGCCCCCGGTGGAGCGATGACGAGCGATGCGCCCGAGATCAGCGGCAGGAAAAATTCCCAGACCGACACGTCGAAGGTGGCTGGGGTTTTCTGCAGAATACGGTCATCGGGGCCGATACCATACTCCGACTGCATCCAAAGCAGGCGGTTCACGATCGCCCGATGCGACACCTGCACACCCTTGGGTCGCCCCGTCGATCCGGAGGTGAAAAGCACATAGGCTGAATCCGTCGGCTGGCAACTGACCTCTAGTGCCTCTGCCGCCTCGGGCCAAAGCTGGGGCGGCAGGACATTAGGCGCAGGAAATGCGTCGTCCGCCAGCACAAGGCACGGTGTGGCTCGGCTCAGCATGTCTGCGCGCCGGTCGCTGTGGTCCTCGGGGTCGAGCGGCACATAGGCGGCGCCGGACCGGATCACGGCCACCAGCGCGACGAGCAGATCGAAGGATCGGGGCAGGGCGACAGCGACCCGTTCGCCCGGACCCGCACCTCTGCGTCGCAAAGTGGCAGCGAGCGCGGCGCTGCGCCTGTTGAGCGTGGCGAAATCCATTACCTTGCGGTCATAGATCAGCGCGGGGGCGTCGGGCGTGGCCTGCATTTGCGCTTCGATCAGGGCGGCCAGGGTCGTTTCAGGCACGGGATGATCGGTCGCGCAGCGCGTCACGACATGCGTGCGATGCTCCGCCTCGGTCAATGTCGGAACATCGGCGAGCCGCTCGGTCGTGCAGGCATTACGCAGAAACGTCTCCAAACGCGCCAGATGCGCCGTGGCGTCGGCCGGTTCGTAGAGAGAGGGATTCACGTCAACCTGCATCAGGAGCGGACCGCGCCCATCGCCCCTGAAGGCAAAGGTCGCATCATCGACCGACCCCGCGCCGGTTATGTCGAGCCGAGTTTCGAGCCCCGGCAGTCGCGGCGTCGGATCGAAGGGCAGCACATTGATGAGCGGGCCGTGCAGTCGCCGGTCGCCCCCGATCAGGTGAAGGTCACGGCGCAACGCCTCGCCTCGATAAAACCCGTGCCGCCGGATATCGGCCAAGGCCGCGCCACAACCGGCCAGCCAGTCGATCAGCGGCGCGTCTTCGTCTACCGGGTGACGCAATGGTACGATGTTCACTTGGGTTGAGATGACGGACCCCAGCCCCCCGCGTGTGCGGTTCATCAGCGGAATGCCCGGCGCACTTTCGCCCTCGGTCAAACGGGCCGCATAGGCCGCTGTCAGCGCCGTTATGCAATCGGCCCAGTTGATGCCTGCTCTGTCGCCCAGCCCGCGCAGGTCGGCCATCAGGTCCGCATCACTCAGGGTTTCCGCCCGATGGAAGTGGCCGGTCGCAACGGCGGGCCCTCTGCGAAATCCACCTGCACCGTCAAATCCGGCCAGAGCCTCGGCCCACCAGGCACGGTCCGCCGCCTGCCGATCGGACCCGGCATAGGCACGGTCCGCCTCCTGACTGGCTGCGTGTTGACCCAAGGCCCCTGGTTCCGGTCCTTGCCCCTTCGCATGGGCGTAGAGCCCGGCGATCCGACGGGTGATCAGCGTGTTGGCGTAACCATCGGCGACGATGTGATGCATGTGCTGACTGAGCGCATGGCAGGTCTCGCTCACGCGCCACAATGTGAACCGGGCAACCGGGCCGTGCTCCAGGTCGAACCCAATGAGCGCTTCCTCTGCGATGCCCTGCTCGGCCGCCTCGCGGTTGGGAACATCCCGCACCGTAAGGCTGGGGGCGTCGCCGAACCCATAACCGGGGGTGCCGTCTGCGCCCTTGCCGAACCGCATCGCCAGCGCATCGGCTTCACTCGCGACGCGGGTGACGGCAGCGACCAGCGCCTCGCGGTCCAGCGGTCCGTCGATCCACAGCACCTGCCCGGTGTTGAAGGTCGAGGCGGAGCTGCTTCGCGTCTGAGCAAACCAGATGCCGCTCTGGGCAACCGTCAAAGGCGACAGGCCGCTCCGGCCCAGGTTCTGCACTGTCATCGCAAGCTCTCAGGCGGTTTGCATCCGGGTGACCACATCCCACCAGTCGGCAAGGGTCTGGCCATCGAAGAGCTCGACGAAATCAAGGGCGGGCACCTGCGGCTCCCAGGCACTCGCCAGGTCCATCGTTTGCATGGAATCCAGCCCCAGATCGCGCAGATCGTCGTCGTCACGCACGTCGCCGGGTGACAGTTTGATCATCGCGGCGATGTCCGCGCGCATTTGGTCCTTGGTCAGCGGGGCTGCGGTCATGCTTGTGCCTCCTCATCCAGATATTCGTTGCGAAGGGTCGTCCGCAGGGCGCGCCGGTTGATCTTGCCCACCGCGGTGATGCCGAGGCTGTCGACCAGCCGAATTTCATCAGGCACTTTGAACGCTGCGATTTCGCGTTCCCGGATGAATTTGCGCAGCTCCACGGCGCGCAGGGTCTGTCCGCCCACCGGCAATACGAAAGCACAGATGCGTTCGCCCAGCTGGTGATCGGGCATCGACACGACCACGGCATCCAACACGGCGGGATGGGCGATCAGATGATCCTCGACCTCTTCGGCCGAGATCTTTTCGCCCGCGCGATTGATATGGTCCGTGGCACGCCCCTGCACCTCGAGATGGCCTGACGGCAGGCGCCGCACCACGTCGCCCGTGCGATAGAAACCGTCGGGCGTAAAGCTCTTGGCATTCGCCTCGGGCGCATCGTGATAGGCGCGGATGGTATAGGGGCCACGGGTCAATAGGTTTCCTGCCGCGCCCTCCGGCACAGGCTGATCCGCGTCATCGACAATCAGGATTTCATCGGCGGGCGAAATCGGGCGGCCTTGCGTCGTCACGATGATCTCTTCCGGGTCGTCGAGCCGAGTGTAGTTGACCAGACCTTCAGCCATGCCAAAGACCTGTTGCAGCGTGCAGCCCAGCACCGGGCGGACCCGGGTGGCGCTTTCCGACAGGAACTTGGCCCCACCGACGAGCAGGACTTCGAGCGTGGGAATGTCGGGGCGAAGGCGCTCGGCGGCCTCGATCCATTTCACCGCCAGCGGCGGCACGAGCCCGGTGATCGTCACGCCCTGTTCCTTGATGATCCGAAAGCCGGTCTCGGGCCGCGGATCGGGGGCGAGCGCCGTGGTGGCCCCGGCATAGATCGCGCCCAGAACGCCGGGCGAGCTCATGGTGAAATTATGCGATATCGGCAGGACTGCGAGAAAGACGGACCGTTCGTCCATGCCGCAGATCGTGACGCTCTCGCGCACGGAATAGATGTAATCGTCATGGGTGCGCGGGATAAGTTTCGACAGGCCCGTGCTGCCCCCGGAGATCTGAAGGAAGGCGACCGATTGCGGGTTCGGATCGGGCGGGAGGTCGCCCTGCTCCGCCTCCAGCGCCGTCAGGCCCTCGCCCGCCATGCCCGCCTCGCAGATCAGGGCCGCGGAAAGGCCGGGTAAGTCTTCGACAAGGCTCTGTGCCAGATGCGCGTGATCGAACCCCGCGATACGGCTCTCGGTCAGGATCGCCTTTGCTTCGGATCCGCGGGCGAGGTGATCGAGTTCAAGCCGCCGATGGGCCGGAAGCGCAAAGACCGGGATCAGCCCGGCATAGAACAGCCCGAAAATGGCCGACATGTATTCCGGCACGTTGCTCATCTGCACGAGCACGCGGTCGCCGGGCACGAACCCCTGCGCCATAAGGCCCGAGGCAAAGCGGTGCGCGCGGCGGTCAAGCTCGGCATAGGTCCATGAGACGTCCGAGGTCCGCACGGCGGTGTTTGCGGCAAACCGCGCGGCACGGTCTCGCAGCAGGGCCGGAAAGGTCTCTCCGGTCCAGTATCCCGCCGCACGGTAGGTGGCGACAAGGTCGTCAGGCCAGATCTGGGTGATAGGTTTCATGTCGTCTCCTGCCCAAAGGGGCTGTGTAGGGTCGAAGCGTCCGGGTTCACGCCGCGCGGGCGGCGGCCTCCAGCGTGACGCGCAGCGAGCGCGCAAAGGTTTCGCCGTGGCTCAGACCGTCGAACACCTCCGTCTCTCCGTGCAAGCCTGCCGCCCGAACGGCTGTCGCCAGATCGTCAAAAGCGCCTTCGGGCAGGGCCTCGCGCATCTGCACCAAAAGCTGCGCATTCGGGTTCTCGGGGCGGCTTGCGCGTGCGCGCTCAGCGCTGCCTGCATGAAGGTCGAGCACCGGCGGCATTTCATAGCCGTCTCTCAACCGGTCGAGACAGCGTTGGAAATAGGTCGCATGATCCCACCAGAGCGATGGGCTGGCCGCGACGAAGCGCGCAAAAGGCGCCTGCCGAAACAGGGCGGCCTGCAAGACAAAAAGCCCGGCAAAAGAATGACCCCAGAGTGTGCGCCGCGACGGGTCGAGCGGTGCCAGAGCCTCCACCCGCGGCAGGATCGTGCCGGTGAGCATGCCGAGATATCCATCCGCCCCGCCGCCGATCCGGCCACGCGGGTCTGTCACCGGGCCACCGTCGGGCGCAGGCGGCGTATAGGCAAGGACACGTTCGGTCGTCGAAAAGCGATCCACATTGTCATGGCCATGAGCCACGATTGCGATACTGCCCATGTCGGCCAGCGCATCCATTTCCGCCGCCGTCAACGACGCCGCTGCTGCACGTCCGTCCAATACGTGCACGGCGGGAAAGCCCCGATCCGGCGTCGGCCCCTTTGGCCACGCGATGCGAATGCGGTAGTCTGCAAGCGGTCCGGTCGCGTCAGGATGCGTGAACGGCAGCTTGAGTTCGGCCACGTGAAAGCGGTCGGTTCCGGTTTCCATCACAGTTGCACCCTCGACCGTCTGCACGGGCTGACCCCAAAGCCGCCCGGACGAACCGGCCACCATTGCGCCTGCCAACAGGCCACGACGTGTCAGTCCCCGACCGCTCATCGTCCGGCTTCCGCTTCCAGAGCTTCAAGCATCGGGGCCTCGGCGCGCCATGTCGCGTACCATTGGTCCACAGTCGGACCAAACCAGGCCTCGTCCACGGTCAGAATGTCGACATCGGTGCGTTCAAGTTCGTTGAGATACTTCGCGTCGATCTCGCCATAGGTGGCGACCATATCGTCGATACGATGATCGAAAACGGCGTCGATCACCGCGCGATCGGCTTCGTCGATCTTCTGCCAAGAGCGGCCCGATGCGACGGCGGCCATCGGGAACATCATGTGATCCGACCGAATGATCTGGCCCGCGTGCGCGTGATAGCCGGAGTTCCACGTCCCCTCAAAGTCGATCTGCATGCCGGTGACCTGCCCGTTCGCGAAAGCGGTGTAGATTTCGGGCAGGGGGAGCGGTGTCGGCGCAGCCCCAAGCAGGCGCCAGAAATCGAGCTCAGGCGCCAACGGAACGGTGCGGATCTTCTGACCCGCAAGGTCGGCCACACTCTCGACAGGTTCGGCCAGAACGATTTCTCTCAGCCCTGCCATTCCCCAGGCCAGTCCGTGCAGCCCAAAGGTCTTGAACCCGTCCAAAAGCTCTTGGGCCACATCGCCAGAAAGCAGGTCACGGGCCGCATCCGTGTCGGACGCAATGAAAGGGGCGAGGAAAATGCCGTAGTTCGGATCGCGGTTCGAGAACTCGCCGATCGTGAACATGCCGAAATCCATCGAACCGGACTGAAGCTGTTGCAGCATCCGCGCCTCGTTGCCCAATTGACCGGCAGGCATGACGAGGATCTTGACGCGGCCCTCGGTTTTCTCGGCGATCTCGGCGGCCATCTCCTGCGCGGTGATGGTCCATTGATGCGAGGGCGGCGTAATCAGACCCAGCCGGTATTCTTCGGCCCCGGCGGGCAATGAGACAGAAAGCGCGACTGTCGCGCCAAGGGTCAAACGATAGAGCATCGGATCCTCCTAAAACAGGTACGAAACGAACCACGTGGTGAGTGGCGGGAACAGGGTGAGCAGGGCAAGCGTGCCCGCGGCGACGGCGAGGTAGGGGATGAGGCTTACGAAAAGCCGCTCCGGCGTCAGGCCGTTCAGGCGCGCGGCGGTGAACAACCCGGTGCCTACCGGCGGGGTCAATAGCCCCAGCGTCAGGTTCACGCAGACTATCAGACCGAACTGGATCGCGTCGATGCCATAGGTGTCCTGGGCCACGGGCAAGAAGATCGGCACGACGAGGATCAGTGCAGGCATCGGGTCCAGCACCATGCCGATCAGCAGAAGGCCTAGGTTCAGCAACAGCAGAAACACGAGTGGGTCTGCCGTGAAATCGGTCAGAAGCGCAGCAGTGGTGGCTGGAATATTCTCCCAAGCCGCGATCCAACCCCAGAGTGACGCGGTGGCGATCAGGACAAGGACCATCGCGGATGACCGGGTGGCTGAAACGACCGCTTCGCGCAACTCGGTCAGCGTAAGAGAGCGGTAGACAAAAACGCCAAGCACCAGTGCCGCCAAGGCCCCGAACATGCCGGCCTCGACAGCGGTTGCCAGCCCCATCGAGATTGCGCCGATCATGACGGCGGGGATGAGCGCGGCTGGCAGGGCTCCGGCCAACACGCGCGTGGGGGCGCCCTCGACAAGGGCGCGAGTCTGCGCCGGATCGGTGCGCGGGGCCACACGCAATGCAACCGCCATCATTGCGACCAGCATCAGTAGACCCGGAATAACACCGGCCACGAACAACCGGCCTACTGGCACCTGCGCCAGAACGCCGAAAACAATCAACATCATCGATGGCGGGATCACGGGAGCGAGCATTCCCCCGGCGGCGATCGTGGCGGTGGCGCGTTCCGGCGTGTCGCCTGCCTTGACCAGCGCGGGGACCGCCAGTTTCGACATGAGCGTGATCTGCGCCACGGTCGATCCAAGGATGGACGCCAACGCCGCGTTGGCCAGCAGCGTGACCTGAGACAGCCCGCCACGCAGACGCCCGAAGCACAGAATGGCCAGTTGGAAGAGCCGGTCGGCAGCCCCGCTCCGGCTGAGTAGTTCGCCCGTCAGCAGGAAAACCGGAAGCGCGAGCAGACCATAACTTTCAAGCCCCGCGAACATCTGTGCGGGCGCGTCGACCAGTAGCGCGGCCTGACCGCTGATCGCGTTCTGCAACAGTGCCGCCCCGAGGATGGCAAAGGCCACCGGCACGCCGATCAACATCAGGACGGCAAAGACCGCGAGGCTCAGCATGACGCGCTCTTTCCGCGCCGGGCCGCGATGCGCACGACGGTGTGAAAACATACACCGATGCAAAAGATCGGAAGGGAAAGCCAGAACCATACCTTGTTGAGGCCGAGGGTCGCTGTCGGCTCGGAATACATGAAGTTGGGAAAGCCGTCGGTCTTTTGACCGACGAGGCGAGCAATTTCCGCAACGGGCGCGAACCAGCGCCAGACAAGCACGGCAAGGGCCAGAAAAATTAGCAAAAGGCTGACATCGCGGGCGATACCGATAGCTCGGGCCATGCCCGGCGGCACCCGCCGCTCCAGCAGAGTGATCGCCACATGCCCGTCTTCGGCAAGAAGCGCCGAGGCGGCCGGAAAGGCCGCAGATGCCATCAGGAGCACAGCCGTCTCGTCCGACCAGATGAGCGGCGACCCGAGCGCACGCGCGCACGTGCCCCACGTCACGACGCAGGCCAAAGCGGTGAAAAGCACGGCCGCGACGGCAAGTTCCGCCCGACGCAGCCGGTCGTCCCAACGTTGCAGAATTTCGGTCTTTCTCAGGGTCATGATTACGCGGCACGCGTGGACCGGCGAACATGTGTCCGCCGGTCCACGTCGATCACATGTTGGGCGCGATACGGCGCAGGGTGTCGCCCGTAGGATCGTCCTGGCCACGCGCCTTGTTCACCGCGACGATGGTGCCGTCTTCGAGCACATCGAGGTGGTTCGGGAAGGATCCGCCCTCCAGCACCACAGCCACCTCGCCCGAGGTCGCATCAATGCCCACCAGCGTGCCGGATTCTCGGTTCGCCGCGTAAACGTTGCCAGACACAGGGTTGTACGCGAGGTTCAGAGGGTAGGCACCGACCTTGGTGTCAAACAGTACATCGCCGTCGGCAGACACTGCCACGATGTTGTCGCTGCGCGCACCGGCGACAAAGATCGTCCCGGTGGCCGGGTCCACGGTCACGCCGGTGCCGCTGTCGACGGGCGCCTCGAAAACGGTGACTTCACCCGAGGCGAGATCGATTCGTGCCACTTCGGGCGTCGAGCGCGAGATGGTGTAGAGCTGGCCATTTTCTTCGTCCAGTTCCAGGGCCATCGCGCCGAACGTCGCGCGCCGTATGGCCGACTCGACCGTCAGATCGTCAAGCTTTTCCAACGTCTCGGTGTCGAACACGGCAATGGTGCCGCTGAACGAAGTCGAGACATAGGCACGATTGTTGGCTTCGTCGATCACCACGTCGCGCGGGTGGTCCACAGTGCCGTCTTCGAATTGCTTGACCAGCGACAGATCGTCTTGGGCATAGACGGCGACGGTGTTCTGGCGCGTGTTCGTCGTCCACACATTGGCATGAGCATCGTCCACGCCGACTCCATAGACCGCATAGACGCCGCGCGACGCTTCCGCTGGAGTGATCGCCGTGATCACCTCGAGCGTCTCGGCATTCAGCTTGGTCAGCTGGCTTTCCGTGACCGGCGGGCGACCCACGGCGGAGGCCGTGAATAGCGTGTCGTTCGCCTCGCTGTGGTCTACCTGATAAAGACCGTTGGTGTATTGCGAGGTGACCACGTCGTAGCCGCCTTCAGTCACGTCGAACTCAGGCGAAATCTTCAGGTCCAGCACGGTGGCGCTGTCCGGGTTCTCGGTTTGTACGACGATCGGGTGCAGACCGAGCGCCGCGTCTTCGGGGAGATCGAATGACCAGGTGACGTTGCCTTTCGCATCGGCGGTCAGCGTGCTCAGGACCTCTGTACCGCGCAGGACGCGCACCTCTTGCCCGGCCACGAACCCGGAACCTTCCGTCTCGACCGTGGAGCCGGGATAGACCGCCCCACCGTCACCTCTCATGCGGATGTTCGCATCGAAAGCGGCGGGTTCGTCAAAGACGGTTTGGGCGAGCGCGGGCAGCGCGGGCAGCGTGACGGTAAGAACAAGTGCGGCGCGAGCCGCTTGTGTGAAACGAGCCATGATGGTGTCTCCATCTTCTGCAGTGCCGCCTTGAGCGGGCACGGCAAGGGGTTTACGAAAATGGCTGAAGACGACACGCGTCGTGGCTCGCATCCGCGCGAAGCGACTGGGTGCATGGACGGTATAGGCCGCGCGTGGTGAGAAATTCAATCCTTTGCGACACAGTTTCTGATATCACGGATGCAGGATAACTGTACGCAGCATCGGACTGTCGTACAGGTCTCAACAACTTGACCAGGCCCTGCTTCGGCATGCCAGCAGATCACCATTTCGCATAAGGTAGAGTGGGATCAATGCGTTAGCACGATCCGGCGGCCATCATACTCAATGACATCAATGGGCGCTTCATAAAGACGCGAAAGCATGTCGGTAGAGATCATCTGCCGAACCGGGCCCTGCGCGAACAAGTTTCCGTTGCGCAGCGCGACGATATGGTCGGCATGCACTGCAGCGACCGAAAGATCGTGGAGAACCAGCACGACGGTCCGCCCCTTGGCCGCTTCTTCCTTCGCGATGTGCATTACACCACGGGCGTGATTCACGTCGAGCGCGTTGAGGGGTTCGTCCAGCAGTAAGACGTCAGTCGCTTGGGCCAATGCCATTGCGATGCGGGCGCGTTGGCGCTGACCGCCAGATAGTGTGTCGAGAAAACGCGACGACAAAGTCTCAAGTTCAAGCCGCGCCATTGCCTCGTCGACGATCCGTTCGTCTTCGCGCCCCGGTCTGCCCCATGTGTGGGGAAACCGTCCGAAGGTCACCAGATCGCGGACGCGAAGACGTGGGGCGATGTGCTGATCCTGTCGTAAGATCGCCGTTTTCAGCGCAAATTCCCGGTGCCCCATGTCCGCTACCGGAGCGCCGTCCAGCAAGACCTCGCCTCTTTCCCAAGGTAAAAGGCGGCCAACGGCGGCGAGTAGCGTTGACTTGCCAGCGCCATTCGGCCCCACAAGCGCTGTAACTACCCCAGTCGGAAAGGATGCATTAACCGCGTTCAGTATTGTAGTTTCACCGATTTTTACTGACAGATCGCTGGTTTCAATCATCGGGTCCTCCGACGCAACACGAGAAACAGAAAGACGAGCCCACCGAGTGCTTCGATGGCCACGGACACCGAGGTCTGAAGCTGTAGGAGACGCTCGAACAGGGTCTGTCCGAAGACGAGCGTGATAGCTGCGATCATTGAAGCAGCCGGCAGAACGATCGCATGGTGCCACGTTGCGGCGACACGATAGGCGATCGCTGCGGCAAGGAGGCCGAAGAACCCGCCCGTACCGGAGAACGAGTTCGATGACGGCCCGACAAGGGCAGTCGCAACCGACACCAGAAGCGACACTACGACAAGCAAACGACGGCTCTCACGGTCGTGGTCGATTCCGAGTGACATAGCTGTCTCGCGTCCTAAGGCGATCACGTTCAGTCGCCAGCGCCGTGCCATTAGCCAGACGAAACAGCCCGCCGTGATCCCTGCTGCGATCCAAGTCAATTCGGTATTCATCGCGTCGAACCTCGCAAAGCTCGCCTGCTGGACTACCGAATATTCGTTAGGATCGATCAGGCGGGCCATGAGCCCTGTCAGGCTTCGTAGAAAAATGCCTATGATCAGCCCTGTGAGGATCATCCGGCTGAGGTCCGCGGCATTTCTCAAAACTGCGCCAAAAAGGGCGAGCGCGGCGACCAGCATAAGCGATGTCTCTACCGAAAACTTGAGATAAGGGTTTAGCCCTGCGTAACCAAGGCCACCTATGCTGAACACGAGACCGGTCTGAAGAAACACATATAGCGCATCGAACCCCATGATCGACGGCGTTAGGATGCGATTTGCGGTGATTGTCTGAAAAACGACTGTCGAACAACCCACCGCCACCGCGACCGTCACGAGCGCAAGGAGTTTAGCGCCACGAAACGGCAGGACAAAGTCCCAGTTCCCTCGGGCCCCGATCGTCATGTAGGCCGTGATCGTGAGCGCAAGTAGGGCCGCGAGTATTCCAATTCTCTTAACCACGCGAAGGCCGCCCGTGTAGAAGCCACAGGAAAATCCCGGCGCCGATCACGCCCAGAACGGTGCCGACCGGGACCTCGAAGGGATAGCGGATCACTCGGCCAAGGATATCGCACGCCAGAACAAGCGCAGCGCCGGACCCCGCCACAATCGGCATGGTGTGGCGCAGGTTCTCACCCATTATGCGACCCACAATGTTGGGCACGACAAGCCCCACGAAGGGAATCATCCCAACGGTTACCACCGTGACCGCCGTGGTGACCGCGACGATGGCGAGGCCCAGGGCCATGACCTGCCGATAGTTAAGGCCGAGACCTTTTGCTGCGGTTTCACCCAAGCCCGCGATCGTGAAACGGTCGGCGAAAACATAGGCTGCAACGGTGAGCAGCCCGCCGATCCAGAGGAACTCGTAGCGACCAAGCATAACGCCCGAGAACTCACCGCTCATCCAGATGCCAACATACTGGAGCAGATCGCGCTCATAGGCGATGAAGGTGGTCACCGCGCCAAGAATGCCGCCATAGACGATCCCAGTCAGTGGCACCATGAGCGGATCATGTGTTGGGAGACGTCGGACGATGGCAAGAAAACCCATCGTACCGACCATCGCGGCAACCGTGGCAGCGGCCATTTTGGCCCAGATGGCCGAGGCCGGGGCGATCAGGGTTACAGCAACTAGACCGAGTGCGGCCGCCTGACCGGTGCCAGCAGTTGTGGGCTCGACGAAATGGTTGCGGGCGAGCATCTGAATGATGACCCCCGAAACCGCCAGCCCGGCACCTGCGAGAAGGGCCGCAGCCGTCCGTGGGATGCGACTGACAAAGAGAAGCCATAGGTCGCCATTCCCCAACGAAGCGACCCCCGTGAATATGCTCACGAGGGTCAGAATGCAGAGAACTGGCCAGAGAATGCGACTAAAGCTCACGAATTCTCGCCGAACGCGCTCTTTAGAAGTTCAAGCGTCTTCAGCGTCGACTGGATGCCGCCGCCCGCGATGTAAATGTCCCCGGCGTTCAGATAGATGATCTGGTCGTTCTTGGCTGCCTTGGTCTCAGCTATGAGCACGTTGTCCAGCGTGGCCTGTGCGTTCTCACCCTCACCGCCGATGGCCGCGACCCGGTCGAGTACGAGGATCCAGTCCGGATTGGCCTCGCGGATGAATTCGAAAGATACGCTTTCCCCGTGTTCGGTATCCTCCATGCCTTCGAGGACCTCCGGCAGTCCCAGTTCTGTATGGAGCCAGCCAAATCGGCCTCCGGCACCATAGGCGGAAATTTTGCCGCCATTGGTCAGAAGGATCAGTGCGGTTCCCTTGCCTTGGACCGCGGCCCTGGTCTCTGCGATCTCGGCGTCCAATTCGGAGATCAGTTTGGCGGCTTCCGATTCCTTACCATAGATAATGCCATAGGTTGTGAGCCGATCGCGTGTCTGGTCGAGGAGGTTGTCACCCCACATCGTCATGTCGATGGTTGGCGCGATCCGTGCCAACGCATCCACTTGTGTGGATGAGCGGCCGCCCGCGATGATGAGATCGGGAGAAGCCGCATTCAGCGCTTCGAAGTCTGGTTCGAACAGCGTGCCCAAGTCACCGGAATAGGCCGCCAGCCAATCTAGATAAGTGTTCGAAACCGACTCGATCCCATTTACTTCCAACGCTGCCAAGATGTCCAATGCGCCCATGTCGTAGACGGCGGTCATATCTGGATTAGCGGCAATGGTCGCCTCGCCGAGTGCGGTATTGATGGTGACGGATTCGGCCAGCGCGGTCCCTGTCAAACCGGTTATCAGCGCAAGCGCTGTAAGAGCGCGTTTCATGAGATAACTCTCCGTGTGGGTTAATTCCTGACAAATTCACTAAGTATGTCGATACAGGTCTGCAAGGCGAAACCTAAGTGAAATCGTCAACTTTTGATTCGCGGCGAGGGACTGCTAATGACTGGAAGTGAGACAGTTGGTGAGGAGTGTCATTGCCGGGGCATTACTGCGCTACTCCCCGAAAATCGGACAGTGACGAAAGCTACGATCTGACGTGTGTTGGCCTCCAAGAACTAGGAGATCAAAACATGTCGAAACGCAGAAACCACGATGCCGGCTTCAGGGCTCGCGTGGCGCTGGAAGCCTTGAAGGGCAAGCGCACCGTGTCTGAGCTGCCCGCGGAATACGGTGGGCATCCGACGACTATCCACCAATGGCAGAAGGCATTGCTGGAGGGGCCGTCGGACACTTCGAGCGCGGCGGGAAGCAAAGGCCGAGGTCGACGAGTAGACTGTGAACGAGGCGGTCCACCGCTTCGGATCGCCCGAGATCATGAGCACGATCAGGGTTCGCAGTTCACGTCCTTCGCCTGGAGCGACTGCTTGAAGCCGATCGGCGCCCGGATTGATCTACGGCGAGGGGTGCTGCCTCGACAACATCTTCATCGAGCGCCCGTGGCAATCCCTGAAGTATAAATGCGTCTAACTGCACGCCCGGGAGAACGGCTCGCAGGACAAGGCCGGCGTTGGCAGATGGATCACCTACGATCACCAGAGGCCCCGCGCCGCTCATAGCGCACAGCCGCCCGACGTGGTCTATTTCAACCAGATCGAAACCGGTCAGCAGGTGCAGAGAGTAGCTTAAGTCACACTAGAACCCGTCCAAGGAAAGGGGAGTAGCACAGAACAGGGCAGAAAATTCACCAGCATGGACCGGGAGTATTCCATGAGCCGCCGCAGAAACTGCCATGATAAATCGCTCGACCATTGTACTTGGTCCTATGTCGGACAAGGTCTCGCCGGAATGCTTCTTCAACTTGCTGAAGCGAGAGCGGATCAGGCGACGGACCTGCCGAACACGCGAAGAAGCCAGACAAGATGTGTTCGACTACATCGAGATGATCTGGAACGCCAAGCGAAAACACGCCCGGAACCGAATGCTGTCGCACGTCGACTTCGAGCAGCAGCAGAAACTGAGACACGAAGGCGTATAAGACACTCGGGGCTATTTAAGTAGCACTGCAAGGTAGCGCGCACCAGTTTGGCTGCCAAAGGCTCATAATTAGAATTATGTAATAAAATCGGAACGTACTGTCCAGGTAGAGCCTCGTCGTTTCGGTAGGCGCGTTACGCTTCCATGTGTAAGCGCGGTGCAGCCCGAAGCCGGATACATTGATGCAAGTCAAAGATGTCATCCCACAACTTGCAACCGTGGGGCGGACCATACATTTTTGAAACCAGTTCCTTCATCGCGGAAAGATCGAGCATATGTTCGGCCAGCAGCTTGTTGAGCTTCGCGTTCTCATCCTTGAGCGCCTTCAGCCGCTTGGACTCCGACAACATCATGCCGCCGAACTTGGCCTTCCAGTTATAGAACGTCCCTTCAGACATGCCGTGCTTGCCGCACAGGTCCGCGCACTTCGCGCCCACCTCGTGCTCCGTCAGGATGCCGATGATCTGCTCGACCGTAGAGCTCGTTCGCTTCATTGTCCGTCCTCAAGTTGATCTGATCCCCGCAAACTGGACCGTTTCAAGGTAGAGTTTTCCGCTACGATTTCCCGGCTGGGAGAGGAGCGGAATCACATGAAGGCATCGAAGTTTTCGGACGCGCAGAAGGCGTTCATCATCAAGCAGGGTGAAGAAGGCACGCCGGTGGCTGAGATCTGTCGCAAAGCCGGGATCAGCCAAGCAACCTACTTCAACTGGAAGAAGAAGTATGCCGGCTTGCTGCCGACCGAGATGAAGCGGCTGAAGCAGCTCGAGGATGAGAACAGCCGGTTGAAGAAGATCGTGGCCGACCTGACGCTGGACCGCGAGATGTTGCAGGACGTCATCCGGCGAAAAATCTGAAGCCTGATCGGCTACGCGAACTTGTTCGTGGGATGTGCGGCGATTGGGCGGTCTCGATCCGGAAGGCCTGTGGGGCCATTGGGTTTGATCGCTCGACGTTTCACTACAAATCCCGCCGCGCTGATCAGGCTGCCGTCGAGAAGCGGATCAAGGAGATCTGCGAGACGCGTGTGCGCTACGGTTATCGCCGCGTTCATGTGCTTCTGGACCGCGAAGGATGGGACATCAACATCAAGAAGGTTTACCGTATTTACAGGGAGTTGGGGATGCAGCTCAGGAACAAGACGCCCAAACGACGGGTAAAGGCGAAGCTGCGTGATGATCGCGCAGAGGCTGTTGGTCCGAATGACGTCTGGGCTATGGACTTCGTGCATGACCAGTTGGCGACAGGTAAGAAGCTGCGGGTCTTGACCGTGGTAGACACCTTCTCGCGCTACGTGCCGGTGCTCGATGCTCGGTTCAGTTACCGCGGCGAAGATGTGGTTGCCACGCTGGATCGGACATGCCGCGTCACGGGTTATCCCAAGACGATCCGGGTCGACCAGGGGAGCGAGTTTGTCTCCCGCGACATGGACCTCTGGGCTTACCAGCGCGGGGTCACTCTCGACTTTTCCAGGCCGGGGAAGCCGACCGACAATGCCTACATCGAAGCGTTCAATGGCAAATTCCGGGCAGAATGTCTGAATGCCCACTGGTTCCTGACGCTTGCGGATGCGGCTGAAAAGTTGGAGACTTGGCGTAGATACTACAACGAGGAGCGGCCACACAGCGCGATCGGCAACAAGGCCCCGATCACGCTGACGAACTCGGGGGACACAACCAGCCTGTCACCCTGATCGTAGTCCGAAAACTCTCGCCAAGAGCGGTAGAAGGTTCGGGGTCAGACCATCAACCTGCGGACTCTCCGGAAATTCGGAGGAGAGTCGGGTCTCAGGTCAGGGACGATAAGGATTGCGCCCGTGCGACTCATCGAGCGGAGCAGCGGTTGAAATAATTTCACTGATGTTTGGGATTGTTGCGCCCTGTGTGGCGGCCAGCTTAGGTCACGCCGAACGGTAAGTGAAAGGATCGACCCATGCCTATTGAATACCTCAAAGTCGGCAAACCGGAAACCGAACGCGCAGAAGATGACGCGACAGTCCGCGGAATCGTGGAAACCACCCTTCGGGATATCGAGAGGCGCGGTGATGCCGCGATCCGTGAGTTGTCTGCGAAATTCGACAAGTACGAGCCAGAGAGCTTCCTGCTCGGAAAGTCCGAGATCGACGCGGCGATGCAGAAGGTATCGACCCGCGACATGCAGGACATCAAGTTTGCCCAGACGCAGATCCGGCGTTTTGCCGAAGCTCAACGGGCGTCGATGACCGACATCGAGGTCGAAACCCTTGCCGGCGTGATCCTCGGTCACAAGAACATTCCGGTTCAATCCGTGGGCTGCTACGTTCCGGGCGGCAAATTCCCGATGGTCGCTTCCGCGCATATGTCGGTCCTGACGGCCTCGGTCGCTGGCGTTCCGCGTATCGTCGCCTCCGCGCCGCCGGTGAACGGTGCGCCTCATCCGGCTATCGTCGCCGCAATGCACATGGGCGGCGCGCATGAAATCTATGTGCTTGGCGGCATGCAGGCCGTCGGTGGAATGGCCATCGGCACCGAAACAATCAAGCCCGTGGACATGCTCGTCGGCCCCGGTAACGCCTTTGTCGCGGAAGCCAAACGCCAGTTGTTCGGGCGCGTCGGAATCGACCTGTTCGCAGGACCGACCGAAACGATGGTCATTGCAGACGAGACCGTGGATGCGGAAATCTGCGCAACCGATCTGCTGGGCCAGGCGGAGCACGGCTACAATTCGCCCGCGGTTCTGCTGACAAATTCGCGCAAGCTCGCGGTCGACACGCTGGCCGAGATTGATCGGATCCTTGCGGTCCTACCGACCCGCGACACGGCCTCCGTCAGCTGGGCAGACTACGGCGAAGTGATCGTATGTGACACCTATGACGAAATGCTGACGGTCGCTAATGACATCGCGTCCGAACACGTTCAGATCATGACCGACCGCGATGACTGGTTTCTGGAGAACATGCACAGTTACGGGGCACTGTTCCTCGGATCGCGGACCAACGTCGCGAATGGGGACAAGGTGATCGGCACGAACCATACTCTGCCCACCAAAAAGGCCGGGCGTTACACGGGCGGGCTCTGGGTGGGCAAGTTCCTGAAAACGCACAGCTACCAACGCGTCGTCACGGACGAGGCTGCGGCACTGGTCGGCGAGTACGGCTCGCGCCTTTGCATGCTCGAAGGCTTTGTCGGTCATGCTGAACAGTGCAACGTGCGCGTGCGTCGATATGGCGGCCGAAATGTTCCCTATGGCACCGCAGCCGCACATCAAGAGGCGGCGGAATGAACGTGGCGCCGTCCTTTCGGCTTGACGGGAAACGGGCGCTGATCACCGGCGCGGGGCGCGGCATAGGCCGCGCCATCGCCGAGGCCTATGCGGGAGCCGGCGCGGATGTCATCCTTTGCGCCCGCAGCAGTGACGAGATCGGGGAATTGGCTAACGAACTTTGTGCACAGGGGCACAAGGCCGTGCCGCTCGTTGCCGATGTCACTGACATCGCGGGCTTTGCCGCACGGGTTCTGGACCTCCCGCCCATTGACATCTTTGTAAACAATGCAGGAACGAACCGGCCAAAGCCCCTGTCCGAGGTCACCGAGGATGACTACGACGCGGTGCTCAATCTGAACGTCAAGGCGGCCGTGTTTGCCGCACAAGCGGTCTCTGCCGCGATGGTTGCCGCAGGCAAGCCAGGCTCGATCATCAATATGTCCTCCCAGATGGGCCATGTTGGCGCGGCCAACCGCACGCTTTACTGTGCCTCCAAATGGGCCATCGAGGGATTTACCAAGTCGCTCGCGGTCGAACTTGGCCCAAAGGGCATACGCGTCAACACGATCTGCCCGACATTTATCGAGACGCCACTGACCAAACCCTTCTTTGAGGATCCGGCCTTTAGAACCTCTGTCCTCGAAAAAATCAAACTTGGTCGGATCGGACAGGTCGAGGACGTTGCCGGCGCCGCGGTTTTCCTCGGTTCCGATGCCTCGTCCCTGATGACCGGAAGTGCCCTGATTCTGGATGGTGGCTGGACCGCTGACTAGCGGCAGGCCGGTCCGCGTACCTTCACCGCGAAATCCGCTCAGATGTCCCACGGGTTCTGACGCCCGACAGGTCAGAGGAAACGGTAACGCCGCGCAGGGTTCCCTGCGCGGCGCCTGCTATTCCTGTTAACCGCCGTTTCAGAACATCGTTTGCGGAAGAAACAACGCGATCTGCGGAAAGACGATCAGCAGGATCAGCATCAATATCATTGCGAACCAGAACGGCCAGATGCCCGCAAAAATGCGCAGCATAGGCACGTCTGGCGCGATGGATTTCACAACAAACACATTGATCCCAACCGGGGGCGAGATCATACCCATCTCCAACACGATCACTGCAATGATACCGAACCAGACCAGATCCCAACCAAGTGCGGCTGCGATCGGCAGCACCACTGGCAGGGTAAGCACCAACATTGCGATCCCTTCCAGGAAGGTGCCCAAGAAGATGTAGACGAGGATCACGACCGCGAGGATGCCGAGATTGCCGATCGGCAGGGCGGTCAGAAATTCAACCATTCGCGTCGGGATTTCTGTGAGTGACATGAAGGGGATAAAGACGAAGGCCCCGATCAGGATCAGAAAGATGGTCGAGGTCGCACTCATCGTATGCAGTGTGACAAGACGCATCTTCGACAGGCTAAGTTTCCGACCTGCCAGCGCAATGAAGAACGTCAAAACCGCGCCGACCGCCGAGGCCTCTACGGGCGTAAAGAACCCGGTGTACATGCCCGCGATGGTCAATGTGATCACGGTCACGATCGGCAAGGCACCAATCAGAGCGCGACGTTTCTCGTCCATATCCGCGCGCTCGCCCGCTGGGCCAAGCTCAGGCTTGCGCCAGACTTGCAGATAGATAACCCCGATGAACAGAAGAGACATCAGAATGCCAGGAATAATGCCCGCCATGAACAACTGGCCGATGCTCTGTTCCGTCAGGATCGCATAGATGATCATGCCGCCCGACGGCGGGATCAGAAATCCGAGCGTACCGCCAGCGGCCACTGCCCCCGTGGCAAGCCCGTCATCATAGCGAAACCGGCGCATCTCAGGCAAAGCGACGCGACCCATCGTCACCGCCGCAGCAAGTGACGATCCGGACAGCGCTGCAAACCCTGCGCAACCCGCGATCGTGGCGGATGCGAGCCCGCCGCGCATATGTCCCAGAAAGGCGTAGGCCGCGCGAAAGAGGCTATTGGACATGCCCGACACCCCGGCAAGATTGCCCATCAGGATGAACAGCGGAATGACCAGAAGGTTGTAGCTCGATGCTGCTTCGAAGGCCTCGCCAGACAGGTTTGACAATGCGGTGCGCCACCCTTGCTCCACCGCACGTTCGGACGGTAGCCCCAATGCGAGCATCTTCTGCTGCGTGGCGAACAGCGTGCCAAAGAAGCCCACGATAATCATGCTGAGCGCCACGGAAAACCGCATCGCGAGCAGACCGAACAGGCAGACGAGACCAAGAATACCAATCGTTTCCACGCTCATGCTTCGGACTCCAATGCGAGGACGGTGGCTTGGCCGTGCCTTTTCATCTGCCAGGCGTCCGCGAGTTGGATCGCCGCAAAGAGCGCGAAACAAACGGCGAGCAGATAGTAAAACGGTTGATATGAAATCTCGAGTTGCTGCGTCACTTCGCCAAAGCGCGCCGCATGGTTGCCTGCTTGGGCAAGCTGCCACGCCATCAGGGCCAAAAACACACCCCCGCAAATCCGTGCGACGATCTGGAGGCCAAGCGCGAGCCGTTTTGGAAGCATTTCGCTCACGATCTCAATTTCGATATGGGCTCCGCTGCGCGCGCCAAAGGGAATGGAAATTGCAACGAAGGTCACAAGGAACAGGATCAGTATGTCTTCGGCTCCCACGATCGGTGCGGCGAGAAGTTTGCGCATGATCAGGACGTTGATCACGCATAGGAGCGTGAGCATCGTGAGCACTGCGCCACCCGTGACGAGTGCGATCCTCGTAAACCATCGGTCAAAGAACCCCATTCCGGCCGCCCTGTCGGCGGCCGGTCGGGGAGTTGTCTCCGGTCTTGTCATCTGGACGATCTCCTGGACGTTCTTGCAGCTCAGGGATTGAGTGCCTGATACACCGCTTCTGCATCCTCGATGCCCTTTGAGCGGTAGTCCTCGAAGATCGCCTGAAGCCCAGCCTGCGATGCCTCGACCACGCGGGCACGTTCCGCGTCGGACAGGACCACGCGCTGGCTGTTTTTCATCTTGTCAGGCTCGGCGTCCATTTGCTCCTTTGACACGGTGTCTGCCAGATCAAAGGACTCCGCGCCTTTCATCGACAGGACACGCCCAGACAGGCCATCGATCAGGGCACGATGCTCATCGGACAGGCCCTCGTAGCGCTCCTTGTTCATCACGACGAAGAGCACCGCGAAATGGACCGGGACGTTCTCGATGAAATGGGACGAAACGTCCCAGAAATTCCACGGTGGCGTGATGTTCGAATAGGCGGTGTAGGCTGCGTCGATCGTCCCGGTTGATAGACCGGTATAGACATCGGTGATCGGCATTTGCACAGGCACAGCGCCGATGGATTCTAGGATCGGTTGGGTCATCGCTGCGTAGGGCACGAGCTTTGCCCCCGCATAGGCTTCGAGCGTCGACATATCGCGGGTTGCCGAAATGACGTTGCCCGCGACCGTCATCAAGGCGATGAGCTTCACGTCCTCATATTCGTCGGCCAAATGCTCTTCATAGGCATCCCAGAGCCGACCTGTCGATTCCACGGCATTCTCGGAACTGCCCGGCAGGATCGCGAGCATCGTCTTGGGAAACACGGTTGGCGTATAGGCGCTGACACCCAACGTCATATCCGCGACCCCTTCGAGCGCACGCTTATACTGCTGCACGGGTCCCGCGCCGAGTTGACCGCCGGGAAAGACTTGGATCGTCAGGTCGCCACCGGATTGCTGCTCGAGCTCGTCGCCGAACCAAGCCAACATGCGCGTGTGCAGATGATGCGGGCCGGGCAGGAAACTTGCGACCGTAAGCTGTTCTGCCTGCGCAGCGCGCGGCGCGAATGGCAGGGCAAATGCGGCGGTTGCGGCCAAGGCCAAGGTCGTCATTTTGAACATCATTTTCCTCCTCCTAAAAGTGACGTCAATCGAGCGGAACGCTCGCAACGGGCAAAAACCCGTAGTTCAGACCGCGCGCAGCAAGGTCTTTCTCCCCCGCCGCTTCGCGCTCTAAAACTCTTTGCATCGCGGGCCGCGCGGCGATTTGCTGGGCGTGGGTCGCGAGGTTTGGATAGCGATCTTGTGGAAAACCGGCGCCGGTGACACGAAACCAGACCCAGTTAACGTAGCTGTCGATCGCTGCCCAAGCTTCGCCATACCACCACGGCGACCGGCCAAGCCGCGCCTCGATGAAATCGAAATGCGGGATCAACATGTCGGCGGCCAGCCTCCAGACATCGGCGCGCGCTCCGTCGAGCGAACAGAAGCGCTCTGGGATGCGGATGCGCGTAACGATCGGGTGCAAAACGGATGCGCAGAAGGCAAGATCCGACAGGTGCTGGTGGTGATGAAACGTGCTTTCCGCGCGGGGCAGAATGCCGGCATCCGGGAACCGCGCATCAAGATAGGCGATGATCGCAACGTTCTCCGAAAGGGCAGCGCCGTTTTCGATCAGAACGGGAACCTTGCCCGCGGGGTTGAGCTTCAGATAATCGACATCGCGCTGCTCCCCTGCGGCGAATGAGACGACGCGGCTTTCGAACGGGACCCCCGCTTCCTCTAGGCACGTCATGGGCACGCGCGCGCAGGTCCCCGGAGCGTAGTAGAGAATGTAGTCGGACATTCGGCCTCGCAAGCGTTGAAGGATCGCGTGAAAGCTCAGGGCTTGAACTGCGGCGACAGGAGGTCGGCAAGGTCGATGCGCTCGAAAAAGGTCTTGCGTGCGCGCCCTGCTACGGCCGCCACCTCCTCTGCGCCATCTCCCAGCAGATCGACGACGGTACGGAACGGGCGTGACCCCTGCGGCATATTCACAAGCGAAAGGACCGCGTCGGCAACCACCTGCGGATGTGCATGCTCAGGCAACAACGCCGACAGTCGGTCTCCAACCGTGCTGGTGACGTCATCGTAAGTCGCATAGGCTGCCGCACGCGCCTCGTCAGCAGGCGGCGAGGCTTTCGGAAAATGCTCTGTGCCCGCGGTAAACGCGCCGGGCGAGACGATCACGGTCTCGATCCCGAACCTGGAGACTTCGAGCGCAAGCGACCCGGCGAGCGAATCCATCGCGGCCTTTGCTGCGGCATAGGGTCCAAGAAACGGCGGGAAACCTCCATGGACGGTTGTGCTGCTGATCCACAAGAGTGTGCCCTGCCCCTGAGCGCGCATGACGGGCAGCACCGCACGATTGACACGGTGCGCTCCGATCACGTTGACGGCGTAGTTCTGCGCGACTTCATCGGGCGAAAATGCCTCGGTCGGGCCAAGAACAAGATGACCCGCGTTGTGCATCAAGACGTCTATGCGACCAGCCTTCTCTTTGACCGCGTTGATCGCGGCCTCAACGGAACTGTCCGAAAGGATGTCCATTTCGACGACGTGAAGCGAAAGGCTCTCCGCTCTCGCGAGCGCCGCGATTGCTTCGGCATGGGGGGCGTTGCGCCCGGCAATATCGCGCATGGACGCAAAGACAATATGCCCGCCGCGTGCCAAAGTCTCTGCGGTGAGCCGGCCGATGCCCGTTGCAGCGCCCGTAATTATCACGACTTCCGACATAGCTGGCTCCTCCCCAGGGCATCGACTCAAAAGAACTATTTGAGTAGTTAAAATATATTTTTTAGTCGATCAACTGTTTTCCCCATGCAAGCGACACATTTGTTCCTTTCAGGTCAATCCCGAAGGGACCTTAGGCGCGCGCCTGTCGCCAACGGCGCACGACGTGCCCGCTTGAACAGTCAGATCACAGTCAGGGATTGGGTCAGTCGGCGCCGCTCACGATGCCCGACGCGATAATGATGTCGGTCGTGCGCTGCAAATGATCAGCCATAAGGTGCTGCGCCATCGCAATGTCGCGCGCCATAACGGCATCAAAGATCGACTGGTGTTCGTCGTTCACGTTGCGCTTCTGTCGTGACAAGGGGACGGACAGGGCCCGATAACGTTCACTGTGCTGGTAAAGCGTCGTACGCAACCGCAACAGCCACACATTCGTACAGCCCAGCACAAGCGCGTTGTGGAACACCTCATGCGCCGCAACCCACGTGGGATTGATCGTAGAGGGATCGCCGGGATTACGTTCAGGGATGCGCAAAAGTCGATGAAGTGCCGCGACGATCTGGCTCTCGGCTTCAAGGCTGAGGCCCGCAATGGATTGAGAAAGACACTCGTTCTCGACAAAGATCCGGGTCGCTGTGAGACTTGCCAAATCCTCAGCCGAGACGTCTGGAACCGAATAACCCTTTTGCGCCGTTGACACCGACATGCCTTCGGCGGACAGACGAGCCAATGCTTCGCGCACCGCGCCGAGGCTGACGTCCGACGTGCTTGCTATTTCGTTGATCCGCAGCTTCTGACCCGGCGCAAACTTACAACTCAGAATGTTTGCCTTGATCAACTCGTAGGCTGCATCTGTCTGTGTATTACTCATGCACGCTGCTCAATCTGTTCGCTGTCTATCGTTGCACAGCGCAATCTATTTTAGTCTGGAACGTAGATTTTTGCCAGCGGCATTTCATGTCGATGCCTTGCCATTCCGCTTTTGTGTGCCTGCGAATACGCGGCTCCAGTCCCCAAATCGGCGGGCGAGCTCTGCGCCGTCCATGACCGCGACCAACAGCAATACGCAGCCGGTCGCGATATCTTGCGAATATGGCTCAACGCCAATCGCGGTTAGTCCCGATTGCAGGCAGCACAAAAGCAGCACGCCTCCGGCAATCCCCACTGGCGATCCTCGCCCACCGGCCAGCGACACGCCGCCGATGATGGCAGATGCAGCCGCCGGCACGAGTATGTTGGACAGAGCACTGGGGGACGCAGCCGACAGGCTGAAGCTGAGCAACGCGCCGGAAATGGCAGATAGCAGACCCGAAAGCGCAAAGACCGCGACGACGATCGAGCCGGTCGATACGCCCGCGACGATCGCGGCTTTTGGGTCGCTTCCAACCGCGTATAACTGCGGGCCGAACCGCGTCCCGCCGATCACGGCGCCCGCCACGGCGAAAATGGCGACGGCAATCAGGAACCGCAGCGAAAATGGCCCGAACACTGTGCTATCGACGATCCGAGCGACATCGCGGTTTGCATAGGCCACCTCGCTATTGCCGGTCAGCAAAAACGCGACACCAACCAGTGTCAGCATTCCCCCGAGCGTCACTGCGATGGAACTCAGACGCAGGTTGATGATCAGCGCACCTTGAAATGCACCGGCCGCCAGTCCGACAAGCGCCGCAAGGGCAAGCCCGTAGGTGGAGCTCTGCGACCCGGCCAGCACCGCGACGCAACCGGCAAGCGTTACTGTGCCGACCACGGACAGGTCGAAATGCCGCACCATCATCGTCAGACCGAGAGCGAGCGCGACCGGACCGAGCAGACTGAATTGTTGCAGCACGCTGTAGAGCGTGCGTGTGGACAACACGCGCTCGCCTCCGATTGCGCCCAGAATGGCAGTCATGAGGACGAGCAGAAGAAAGGGACGAAGCGTCGCGTTGCGCAGCAGAGAGACCAGCATACGGGCTACTTTCGTTGCAGAAGGATGACAAGCAGGACAACAGCGCCCATACCAAAACGCTGCCACTCGGTACTGAATCCGCGTAGAACGAGCACCGATTGCAGCACGGCGATGAATAGCGCGCCCAAGAAGGTCCGCAAGAACGACCCGCGCCCGCCTTCGATCGCGGTTCCGCCGACAAGCACGGCGGCAATGGCCGAATACTCCATGCCAATCCCATGCTGCAGATCACCGGACCCGTAGCGCGCGGCCATGAGGACAGCGGCGACACCCGTGAACAGCCCCGCCAGCCCATAAGACCACACCACGGCCTTCCAAGGCTCCGCCCCCATCGCCAGCATCGCGCGCGGATTTGTTCCGGTCAGGACGATCCGGCGCCCCAGAGCGGTTCGGCTTAGGATGAGTTGTGCGATGAGCGCGCAGGTTGCAAACGCTGCAAATGGTCCGGGAATGGGGCCAATATTGCCCTTGAGACCCGCGGCGGCATTCGTGAGGATATAGAGCCCTCGACCGCCGGTCATAGCGGTCGCAATCCCCGTGATGATCGCAAAGCCCGCCATCGTCACAATGATCGGATTGGCTCTGAAATAGCCAACGATCCAGCCCTGCAACGCATTCAGAGCCGCACAAAACAGCAAAGCCGAAAGGATAGCGGGCCATAGACCTGCCCCAAGTGTCGCGACGAAAACGAGCGTCGCTGCCGAAAGGCTTGCGCCAAGGCTGAAGGACATCAGGTTGCCACTCAGCGTGATGAAGGTCATCCCGATCGCGACACATCCGGTGAACGACACCGTTGTCACCAGCGATCGGATCGCTGGGAGTGACAGAAAACCCGGTGTCGCAACGGCCAGCACGGCGAGAACGAGGACCGCAAGGAGCGTGACCGCGTTGCCCAGAGTGAAGCGTGGCTTCACGTTCAAAAAGTCCAGCCAAGTCTGGCGGGTCACATCGGCCTTGCTGTTCATGCGACGTCCCCCTCGGGATGGGTGACATCCGCGATAAGCCGGGTCATGTCGAGATGACCGGCGTTGTAGGTGTTTACGACGTCGCCGCGGAACATCGTTGCGACGACATCCGCAATACCGAGGACCTCGGCGAAATCGGAAGACGCCATTAGAATTGCGCAACCCTGCTCGCAGAAGGTGCGCATGAGGCGATAGATTTCCGCACGGGCGCCCACGTCGATACCGCGGGTGGGCTCAATCATCAGGATCAACTTGGCCTCGCCATCGCCGATATTGCGTCCGAAAGCGAGCTTTTGCTGGTTTCCGCCACTCAGATCACCCGTGCGCACCGATAACCGGTGGCGCGCCAGCGTCGAGCGATCCGCCAGGTCCGTCGCTCGGTGTCGCAAGGCCCGATTGCGAACGAGCTTTGCGCTGCCGCGTCCGACAAACCGGGGCGCGATCAGGTTTTCCCAAGCGGGTCGGTCCACGAATACGCCTTCTTCCGCACGATCCCCCGACACGAACCGCACGCCATGACGCCGCGCAACCTCCGGTCGTCTGAGCGGAATCTCTGTTCCATCGAGCGAAAGGCGCCCGCTCGCCTGATGAACAAGCCCCGCGATGGCACGGATCAAGTCATCTGCGCCACAGCCGAGCTGCCCGGTCAGGCACATGATCTGACCTTTCTTGACCGAGAGCCCGACATTACGCGCCACGCCGGGAATGGTGAGCTGCTCGATAGAGAAAAATGTCTCTCCGTCCGTCAAATGGTGCTCGGGAAACATATGGCCAAGGGCCCTTCCCAACATCAGTTCAATCAGGCGGTCCCGCGTGAGGTCTGCAACCGGATGATCGGCAACCACGGTCCCGTCCCGCATCACCGTTGCATGGTCGCAAAGCTGAAACACCTCGCCAAGCCGGTGCGTGATGTAGAGGATAGAGGTGCCATGAGCGCGCAGTGATTTCAGTGCGGCCATCAGAACGTGAACCTCCTTGTCCGACAGGGTCGCGGTCGGCTCGTCGAGGATCAGGATGCGCGTGTCCCGCACGAGCATCCGCGCGATCTCGACCAGCTGGCGTTCACCCGTCGACAACCCACCGGCACGACCGTCCAACGAAATGGTGTCGGCACCCAGGCGTTTCAGGACATCCTTCGCCCGCGCGCGCAAATCTGCGCGGCGATGGAAAAAGGGCAGCGACAACGCTCCGAGCCAAATGTTGTCGAGCACCGAAAGATCGGGGCAGATGCTCAGTTCCTGGGACACCAGATTGATCCCCTGTGCCTGGGCGTCCTTCGGCACAACGAAACGGACCGGCTTGCCATCGAGCCTGACCTCGCCCTCATCGGGTGCGACGAGTCCCGTCAACGCTTTCACAAGGGTGCTCTTGCCCGCCCCGTTTTCTCCACAGATCGCGCGGATCTCCCCGGCGGCCAGCGTCAAGGACACGTTGCTCAATGCCCGCACCTCGCCGTAGGTCTTTCCGATCCCCCGCATGGACAGCAGGGGATCGGCGGACCGGACGTGTGCCGGTTTCTCTTGGATGATGCTCACGTTCTGTACCCCGATCCGCGGGTTAGTATCCGCAAGCCTCGGCATTATCTGCGAGATTTGCCTGCGTGATGATCTCATGATCCTCGAAATAGGCGGCATCCACCGTCTCGCCATCGAAGAAGGCTTCGACAACGCCCGCAGCTTTGGCGGCGGAAACGGCAGGCAGCATACGCACTGTTGCCGTCATCGCGCCGCTCGCGAGGTTCGGAATGCCCGGAGCCTGACAGTTGCCGCCGACGACGATCATGCCATCGGCCCCGACCTCAACGCCGGTCGTCCCCGCTGCCTGCACGACCGCATTTGCGAGACGGTCGTTCATTCCATAGAACCCATCGATGCCCCCCTGCCCTGCAAACCGCGCAATCAACTGACCTGCGGCCTGTTCGCCATCCACCGGGTTCCAACGGACGTCTTCGATCGCAAGGATTTCCGCATCAGGCAAGCGTGCCTTCAAAGACGCCTCAAAGCCGGCGAGCCGCTTGGGCCCGATCCCTTCTGCAAGCGCTCCGGTCACTGCTGCAATCTTGGGCGCGTCCAGTCCACGCGCTTCGGCAGCGTCGGCCATGGCTTCGCCCGCCAACTCGCCCAGCCTGTAGGAGTTTTCGCCGACATAGGTGACATACAGGCCGTCGGCGGCTTCGTCAGGCGGTGAGATCACGGTAAAGACCGGGACCGCCGCCGCCTTGGCCCGTTCCAGAGAGGGCAAAAGCGCGTTCTGGCTGATGGATTGCAGAATGATCGCATCCACGCCCTGCGCGACGGCGTCGTCGAGCTGACGCGATTGAAGCGCCGGATCGTATGGGCTGGAGAAAATCTGGATCTCCATACCCGCAGCCTCGGCGGCGTCTTCAAATGTCGATGCCCAGGTGCCGATAAAGGCGTCCTGAGTGGGGCCGAGCAGGACTGCAACGCTTTTTCCTGCGGCCTCGGCCTGCGCGGCTGTCCCGGTCAGAAGTGCGTTGATCCCCAATAGGCTGGCGAGCCCGATGTGACGTGCGAAATTCATAGGTTCCTCCCTTGTTTCCCCGAAACACCGCAATCCTCCCGCGGCTAAGTCCGGCCTCCTTGAGTGTTGGACATAAAGTCTACTTAATCAAGTAAAATATATTTTTTATTTCAGGCGCGATTCAGCCAAGCACCGCCGCAAGCACGCCGCCGTCCCGGTGCATCGCGCCGTCGGCTTGCTTTTCGACGCGCGCGACGCAGAGCGACAACGTCTCGTCTTGAACCGCGCAGGCAATCGCCATGCGCCCCGGCACGGCGATTTCCGATCGGATGTCACCGGTCTCTGACACGCAGACGAACCGCTCTTCAAACAACAGCGGGACCCAGAACCGACCCTTGGCATCGAGGCAGAGCCCATCCGGATGACCCGGCAGTTCGGCGAAAACCCGGCGGTCGCCGAGCGCACCGTCGGCGCCAATCGCAAAAGAGCTCAGCCGCTTCCCAAAGGTCTCGCAAACGACCAGACGATCGCCGACAACCACCATGCCATTGGGGAAAAAGACGTCCTCAGCGACGACACGACAGCCGTGATCCGGGTGAAATGCGTGAATGCGTCCAAGGTTGACCGGGTCGTCTTGTCCAAAGGTGAAACCCGTTTCGCCGACCCACGACCAGCCATCCGGCCCGCAGATCATGTCGTTGAAGTTTCCGTTGAGCGTATCGCCGAGATCGAACAGGAGCTCGGGATCGCTTCCCTCACGCCAACGATAGATCCGCGCCGCCAGAGATGTCGCATAGAACAGCGTGCCGTCTCGTGCAAAATCCATCCCTGCCGGGCGTTCAGGCACCTTCACCGCCGTTTCGGGTGGCCCCTCGCCCGGCACACGGGCGATGCGGAAGTTGTGAACATCCGAAATCCAGAGCGCCCCCTCATGCCAGCGGGGCGCTTCAGGCCAAGAAAACCCATCGGCAAATGTGGTAAGGTCAGTCATGCAACAGGGGCCTCGGCCAACTCGGCAAGGCAGAGCTTGGATGCAAGGTCGTCGACCAGCCCGCCGACATCGGCCGGCGCATTGGCCGTTCCAAAGATATAGAAATCCGGTCGGATCAGCACGGCGCAAATTCCGTGGTCTGCAAACCAGTCGGCATATGCGTTGTCCACGTCTTGCGCCGTTGCACCATCGTGGTCGCCGACGGATACGACCTTTGCGCCGATACGCCTTAGCACCGCGGACTGCGCATCGGTCAGAAACGCCGCCGGATCGCTTCCCACACCCAGCAAGGTAAATCCGGTGCCAAAGATCTCATCGGCCAGCACCGTTTTGCCATTAGCGTCAACTCGACGCTGCAACGACAACGTCCCGGCAAGGTGCCGCGGTCTGTCGGCCTCGTCGAGCGCAACGATGCCATGACGAAGTTGCGGGAAATCCGGCATCGGCGGGCGCCAACCGTCACGGAATTTTTGGTCGCGTTCCTCTGCTTCCGCCGGGTCCATCGTGCAGGGCACCTTCCCGGCCTCCAATGAAATGCGGGTCCAGTCCTCTGCATGGGGTGAGCGTTCTGGCTCATAGCTGTCGAGGATCGCGTCCGTCGCGACGCCGCGACGCACGAGGTCCATCTTCCACGCCAGATTGAACACATCCCGCATTCCCGAGCACATCCCCTGCCCCATGAATGGTGGCGTCGTGTGCGCTGCATCGCCTGCAAGGAATACCGGGCCTCGGCGCCATTCTTTCGCGTGCCGTGCCTCGAACGTGTAGACCAGCTGCCGCACGATTTCGAGATCGTCCGGGCCCACACCCAGATCACCGAGCAATCGCCAGGCAGCTTCGTCCGTCAACAGGCTTTCGGGGTCCTCACCAGGCAGCACCGCCCATTCCCAGCGACGATGACGCTTGCCAAGGGGCAGAACGGTCGTCGGTCGGCGTGGGTCACAGATTTGCCCGCAGTCAAATTCGAATTCCAGATCACGTTTCTTGCGCCCATCAATGACCAACCACTTTTCATTAAAGCCAAGGTCATCTCGCTCGATCCCAAGCGTCTCGCGGACCGAGCTGTTCGCACCATCGCAGGCGACCAGATAGCGCGCGGTGATTGTGCGGGTTTCGTCCGTGACGACCGGAACATGACTGCCCGGCACCGTCTCGGTTCGCGCAATGGTACAGCGCACACCGCCGTTGACCTCGGAAAAGGATGTGAGTTGCCAACCCAAAAGATCGGTGTTCGTCGGTGCTGCCGCGAGCCGTTGTCCAAGCGCGCTTTCAAAGACCGGCTGAAACTGCATGTAATCTGAATTGTAGCCAGACACGCTTTTCTCGCCCCAGTCGAACTCAAGGAGCGTCTCACCATGCGCATTGACCCATACGTATTCGGTCGTGGGATAACAGTCGGCCAAGACGTCGTCGACGATGCCGAACTTCTGGAAAAGTCGCATGATCTCGTGGTCAACATGACCCGCGCGCGGCAAACCGTACAGATCACGATGCTTTTCGATCACAACCGTGCGCATCCCCAACTGCGCGGCACTCATCGCCATCGTCAGGCCAACCGGCCCGCGGCCAATCACAGCGATATCGTAGTCAAAAGTGTCCAAGTTCGGTTCCTCCTCCCGTCGCCATCGACCGTCTGCCCACCTCAAGGATCGCAGAGTCGAACATTTGAGACAAAATATATTTTCTGTTGACAAAAAGATCAAACAGAAAATAGTTTGAGGCGAAATTTGCTAGGAGGAATTCATGAAATTCGTCAGGTTTGAGCGCAATGGAGTTGCGCATATGGCGGTTCAGAAGGATGGAAAGCTGCATGGCTTGCCAGCGACGGACAAAGCGTTTCCCGGAACGCTTGACGATCTCATCGGCGACGCGGCGGCGCTTGAGACAGCGGGAAAGACCCTCGAAGCCTCGCCTGCGCTGTCGGATGAGGGCATTCGATATCTTCCGCCGTTCGAACGGTCGAGCAAGATCCTGTGTGTCGGGCTGAACTACAGCGACCACACCGAGGAGTCAGGGTACGATCAACCGGAATACCCAACCATTTTCGCACGTTTCGCGAGCGGGGTGATCGCGCATGAGGATAAGATCATCCGCCCTTCGATGTCGGAAACGCTGGACTACGAAGGT
Organism: Pseudomonadota bacterium; assembly: GCA_036154315.1. Classification (GTDB taxonomy): domain Bacteria; phylum Pseudomonadota; class Alphaproteobacteria; order Rhodobacterales; family Rhodobacteraceae; genus Maritimibacter. Next base: position 91,208 of record JAYZLL010000026.1, on the reverse strand, counting down.
GAGCTTGTCGCGGTCATCGGCAAGCCCGCCTTCAAGGTCACCGAAGAGGCCGCGCTCGACTATGTCGCAGGCTATTCGATTTTCAACGATGGCTCCGTGCGAGAATTCCAGCATGTCACACCGCAATGGACGATCGGCAAGAACTTTGACAACACCGGCGCCTTTGGTCCGTGCTTCGTGCCCGCCCGTGACCTGCCTAAGGGAGCACTGGGGCTCACACTTGAAACCCGTTTGAACGGCCAGGTCGTCCAATCTGCGAAGATCGACCAAATGGTGTTCTCGGTGGCAAAGCTCGTCTCGATCCTGAGCCAGAGCATGACGCTCGTACCCGGCGATCTTATCGTGACCGGAACGCCATCCGGAATCGGCGCGGCCCGAAAACCGCCGCTTTGGATGAAGGCCGGCGATGTGTGCGAGGTTGAGATCGAAGGCATCGGCGTTCTGCGCAACCGGATCGAGGACGAAGCGACTGAGAGCGTGCTTGTTGCCTAGGGTCTGAACGTCGCACCGTCACATTGGGAGGAGGCCCACGATGACCGCAATCACTGGATACATCAAACCTTCACGTCGCGAAGGCGTTCTGGGGGTGCATTCGATGGACCACTACCATATGGCGGTCCCGGACCTTGAACAAGCGCGGCGCTTCTATGTCGCCTTCGGCCTGGATGTCCGGGAGGAAGGCGAGGCGCTTGGCCTTTATACCTTCGGCAATGATCACCGCTGGGCGTCCCTGACGGAAGGGCCCCGCAAAAAGATGTCCTATCTGTCCTTCGGCGTATTCGAGGACGATTTCGACGCCTTCCGCCGCCATGTCGAAACCCAGAACGTGCGCCTGCGTGACGCACCTCCGGGTTTCGAACGAAACGGCTTCTGGTTCGAGGATCACGACGGGAATCTGATCGAAATCCGGGTGGCCGAGAAAACATCGCCGAACGAAAAATCCTTGGTGTCGAACCTTTCGGTCCCGGCCAATGCACGCGGCGCGGTCACGAATTCAAACGCGCCGATGATCCGGCCGCGCCGTCTGGCCCACATGCTGATTTTCACGCGCAACGTTCCCAAGGCGATCGAGTTTTACAGCCGGGTCCTTGGGCTGCGCGTGTCGGACACATCGGGCGACGGCATTGCCTTTATGCATGGGGTTCACGGCAGCGATCACCACCTCATTGCCTTTGCCAAATCCGACGCCCCCGGCATCCACCATTCAAGCTGGGACCTGTCGTCGATTGATCAGATTGGCATCGGCGCGATGCAGATGGCCGACAAGGGCTATGACCAGGGCTGGGGTCTGGGGCGCCATGTGCTGGGCTCCAACTATTTCCACTACGTGCGCGATCCCTGGGGCAGCTATTCCGAATATTCCTCGGACATCGACTACGTTTCCGCAGATCATGATTGGGCAGCGGGCGATTTCGCGGAAGCGGACGCCTTCTACATCTGGGGACCGGACGCGCCCAAGGATTTTACCCATAACTACGAAGCAGATTAATCAAGGTCGCGGAAGAGCCTCTCGACCCAGTCGATGAAAACCCGAACGCGCGGTGAAAGCTGGCGGTGGCGGGGATAAAGCAAAGACACGGGAGAAGGTTCCGGAGCGTGACCCGGTAGAATCTCGATCAAAGAACCGCGCTCCAGATCCGCTTTCGCATGGTAGCGCGGGACTTGAATAACGCCCAAACCAAGCCGTGCTGCCGCAAAGTAACTTTCGGCGGCGTTGACAACCAACCTTGTCGGCAAACGCACCTCGGTAGCCCCGAACTCCAACGGAAGCACGGCTTTGGTCGCCGTCGACCTAAATCCCACCATCCTGTGCCCATCGAGGTCCCCAAGACTTTGCGGTGTCCCGTGGCGGGCAAGGTAGTCGGGCGCGGCCAGTGTCACTTCGTCAAGCATCGCCAAACGCCGCGCGATAAGGTCGCTATCCTGCGGCTCGCCGACCCGGAGCACGCAATCCACGCCTTCCGGTACGAGGTCCACAAGCCGGTCGCCCTCGCTCATATAGACATCGAGATCGGGATAGGTGGCAAGGAAGTCGGCCAGATGCGGTATCACGAAATGCCGCGCCAAAGTGCCGTGAACATCGACCCGCAGCTGTCCCTTCGGCTTGGCTCCGGCAAAGGCCTCTTCGGCCTCTTCTACATCGGCAAGGATCGACAGGCAGCGCTGGTAATAGGCCTCGCCATCAAGCGTCGGGGCCACTGTTCTTGTCGTGCGTTGCAGCAGTTTCACGCCAAGTCTGGCCTCAAGTTGCTTGATCGCGTCGGTTGCCGTTGAGCGAGGTATCGCGAGATCCTCCGCAGCCGACGTGAAACTTCTGCGCTCAACGATCCGGGCAAAGACTTGCATGGCGTCCAACTTGTCCATGATGCGCTTATTATCCGATATGCACGAACTGTGATGCCGGATTATCGCAGATTATCCGAAATACTTCGAGGGCTATGTAGGGCGCAGTGTGAACAAACCGAAGGAAACGCAGATGTCCACTTCAACGAAAACCGCGCTTGTCACTGGCGCATCGCGCGGCATCGGCGCCGCGATTGCCGCCCGTTTGGCCAAGGATGGGTTCAATGTCATCGTCAACTATTCGGGCTCGGAAGCCTCAGCTTCCGACGTGATCGCAGATATCGAAGCGGCCGGAGGAAAGGCCGTTCCTGCGCAGGCTGACATCTCCGACCCAGAGGCGGTGAAACGCATGTTCGACATTGCCGAAGTCGCCTTCGGTGGCGTGGACGTGCTGGTCAACAACGCAGGGATCATGAAGCTCAGCTTGATCGCTCAGGTCGATAACGCGCAGATCGACAGACAGATCGACATTAACCTGAAAGGCTCCATCAACACGATGCGCGAGGCAGCCAAACGCCTGCGCGATGGCGGCCGCGTCGTGAACTTGTCATCCTCGGTCGTTGGAACGCGGTTCGAAACCTACGGTGTCTATGCGGCGACCAAGAGCGCCGTCGAGGTCCTTACCACTGTTCTCGCCAAGGAAATGCGCGGACGCAATATCACCGTGAATGCAGTCGCGCCGGGGCCGACGGGAACCGATCTGTTCCTAGACGGGAAATCGGCGGAGCTGGTGGACAGACTGGCCAAGGCAAACCCGTTGGAACGACTTGGCAAACCAGATGACATCGCCGGTGTCGTGGCGTTCCTTGCGGGCCCCGACGGAGGCTGGGTCAACGGGCAGGTTCTGCGCGCGAATGGCGGCATGGTCTGAGGTGGCAGTCATGACGTCGAAAATCATCCTCGTCACCGGCGCATCAAGCGGCTTTGGCCGCTTGACGGCCCTCGCCCTCGCCCGGCACGGCGATACCGTCTATGCATCAATGCGCGGCCTGAGCGCCAAGAACGCAAGGGCCGCGACCGACCTAATCGCGTTGGGCAAGTCCGAGGGCATCGACCTGCGTCCTCTCGAACTGGACGTTCAATCCGAAAGCTCGGTGGATGCGGCGGTTGCGACCATTCTGGACCAAGCCGGCGGCATTGATGTCATCGTCCACAACGCCGGTCACATGATGTTCGGCCCGGCCGAGGCGTTCACCGCCGACCAGCTTGCGCAGCAGTACGATGTGAACGTGCTTGGCACTCAGCGCATCAACCGGGCAGTCCTGCCGTCGATGCGGGCGCGAGGCGACGGTTTGCTTGTCTGGATTTCCAGCTCCAGCGTCACAGGCGGCACGCCGCCCTATCTCGCCCCCTACTTTGCCGCGAAAGCCGCGATGGACAGTCTGGCCGTGTCCTACGCCCGAGAGGTTGCGCGGTTCGGGATCGACACCGTCATCGTCGTTCCAGGGGCCTTTACCAAGGGCACGAACCACTTCGCGAACGCAGGAGCACCCGCCGACACGACCCGGCTTGCCAGCTATGAGCAAAGCGGTCCCTACGCCGGGTTCGCCGCAAGTGTTCAGGATGCGTTTGGCAGGATCGTACCGGCCGACGCTGACCCAGCGGAGGTGGCGGAACTCATCGCCTATGCGGTGGGCCAGCCCAAGGGCTCGCGCCCGTTTCGCATACACCACGACCCAGCCGGCGACGGCGCGGATGTGGGGTTTGCCGTGGTCGATCGCCTGCGCGCCGAAATGCTCCAGCGCGTCGGTATGGGTGACCTGCTATCACCCTCATAGGGGCTGCAATTCCCCAACCCATCAGCAACCAAACACAGCGCCGCGGAAATACCCCGCGGCGCAAGACGCGCGTAGGCCGGGGTCATCTGGCCCTGCCCACCGCGACGACGTGCTCTACGGGGCTTCGCTATCCAGAATACGCAATTGCTCGCCGCTCGCCCGCGCACCCGCGACCGCATTCGCTGGCACCAATCGTTCCAGTTCCGAAAGGTCGTCCCGTGATAAAATCGCGCGCAGGCTGCGTCCAGCTTCCGCCACCTGCGATGGGCTCATCGCGCCGACAACGCCGACGACATCGTCGCCTTGTGACAGGACCCACGCGAGTGCGAGTTCAGCTACAGTCAGGTGTTTGCCGGTCGCAAAGGTTCGGAGCTTTTCGACAAGCATCAGGTTCGCGTCGATGTTCTCTTCGTGGAACCAGGGCACCGTAGACCTGAAATCCCCGCTCGAAAGCGCCTGCTTGACCCAAGTCCCGGTCAACAGCCCTCGCGCAAACGTGCCATAGGCCGTGAGACCAATCCCAAGCGCGCGCAGCGTCGGCAGAATGTCCGCTTCGATGCCGCGGGCAAAGAGCGAATATTCGATCTGGAGGTCGCTGATCGGATGAACGGATGCCGCCCGTCTGAGCGTGTCAGGACCGACTTCGGACAGGCCGATGTATCGGACGTAGCCTGCTTGGATCAAATCGGCGATAGCACCGACTGTGTCTTCGATCGGGACCTCGGGGTCCAATCTCGCGGGTCGGTAGATATCAACGTAATCGGTCCCCAGCCGTTTCAGCGTATAGGCGAGCGATGTCTTTACCGCCTCCGGCCGACCGTCGGGTGCGAACCATTCCCCGCCCGGCCCCCGCTGCATCCCAAACTTGACGCTCAAGGTCATCGCCTCGCGTCGTCGCCCTTGAATGGCGTCGGCAATGAGCATTTCATTGTGACCCATGCCGTAAAAGTCGCCCGTATCGATCAGCGTGACACCCGCATCCAGCGCGGCATGAATGGCCGCAATGCTGTCGCTTCGGTCCTGCGGGACGCCGTAGAGATCGGACATTCCCATGCACCCAAGTCCCACAGCCGAGACGGTAGGCCCAGTGGCCCCGAGTTTTCTCTCAATCACAGTCGTATTCCTCAAATCTGCTGCGCTCTATCGCACGGTCCAACATGTCATGCGGATCCGCGCGCGCCGCGCCTATCGCCCGTGCCTGAACGGACGACCGTAGGCTTGCTCATAGTCCGCCTCGTCCCATACCCCGATCAGGATGCCCTCGGGCTCCTTCGCCGTGCGGGCATCAACGGTTTCGGGAGGCATGGTAATCCGACAGTGGTGGCGCCGCGCCCATTCGAATATGGCGTCCGACAGGCGTTGCTTCACGGTGTCGAGGGTGGGATCGCCCGACACGCCGCCCAGGTCGTTCAGCTCGTCCGGGTCCTCTCGCAGGTCGAACAGCATCGGTCGGAACCCTTCGGCGTGGACGTATTTGTAACGCTCATCGCGGATCATAATCAGCCGCGCGTCGTTCTGATCGTTGCCCAGGATCGCGCGGGCTTCCTTGACGGCATAGTCGTATTCGGAAATGGCATAACGTCGCCACGGCGTGGTTCCGGTCGCATCGTGCAATAGCGGCGTCAGATCCCGCCCTTCCAGTATGTGTGGAAGCGGCGCCCCGCCGAAATACGACTGAAACGTGGGGGCGAGGTCAATTGCTTCGACCAACTTGTCGCAGACGCTGCCACGGGTGGCATCGGCAGCTTCGCGCGGGTCATAGACAATCAACGGCACCTTGACCGACGGATCGTGAAAGAGGTCCTTTTCGCCCATCCAGTGATCGCCCAGGTAATCGCCATGGTCCGACGTAAAGACGATCATGGTGTTCTCGAACAGCCCGCGTTCTTCCATGAACGAGAACAGCCGCCCCATCTGGTCGTCGATCTGCTTGATCAATCCCATGTAGGCCGGGATCACGCGCTCGCGCACTTCGTCGCGCGCGAAGGTTCGGCAGATGCGGCTTTCCAGAAACGCTTTGAACACAGGGTGATCGGTTTCCCGTTCTGCATCAGACCGCACTGGCGCAACAATGTCGTCCGGGCCGAACATGTCATGATAGGGCGCGGGAACGATGTAGGGCCAATGTGGCTTGATGAACGACAGGTGGCAAAGCCATGGCGCGTCGCCCGCCTCTGACATGAATTCCATGGCACGCCCGGTCATATAGGGCGTCTCAGACAATTCCTCAGGAATGTCGGCGGGGAGGTTGGAATACTTTAAAAGCCAGCCGGAGAGCCGCATTCCATCGTCACCGAGACCGGCATTGGCGTTGTCCTGCCAAGGGTACTCACCTTCGATCCCGTTGTCCCGAAGATGGTCATTATAGCGCGGATGCGGTTCATACTCTGGCGGATGAAGCCCGTCGTCCCGTTCGTAAGGTTCAAAACCGCATTCGGAAATACGAACGCCGATTTCGGTCGTCCGATCAATCCCCAACCACTCCATGCCCTCGGCATCCACCGTCATATGAGTCTTGCCGACAAGAACACTCCTGACGCCTTGCTTGCGCAAGTGGTCCCCAAGGGTCGGTTCACCAACACGCAAGGGAAAGCCGTTCCAGGTGGCGCCATGGCTGTGACAATAACGCCCGGTGTAACTGCTCATACGGCTCGGCCCGCAAAGCGGGGACTGGACATAGGCGTTGGTGAACCTGACGCCCCGCGCGGCAAGGCCGTCGATGTGCGGTGTGGCCAGATGTGGATGCCCGTAGCATGACAGATAGTCCCACCGGAGTTGGTCGGCCATGATCCACAAGACATTCATGGGTTTGGCGGGCGCTTGTGCCGTGCTCATATCTGCTGGGTGTCCTTATCTTTTCTGCCCGCTGGCGTTCCGGTCGTTTCGCTGCATTGCCACCTGACCGGCGCGCAGACGGGGATGGCGACCGTCGCGCGGAAAAGACGGTCGCCGCTGCTCCTCGCAAATCTGGCCCTAATTCGATGCGTCCAGAAAGGCATCCACCTGGGCCCGGAAGTAGGCCAGCGCCGCTTCGCCATCGACGCCAGCTGCGTTAGCCTCTTCGATCCACGCATCGGCATAGGGCTGCCCGACCGCCGCTAGCTCGGCCTCGAACGCTTCGCTTGCGGGAATGATCTCGAGCGTGCCCTCCAGCTTTTCCCAAGCGGATCGCTCGAACTCGGCCCAGACATTGCCCGCGCTTCTGGCAAACGCTTCGCCCGAAACGCTCATGATGAGCGCACGATCTTCTTCCGAGATCGACGTCCAGGCCCGCTCGTTCACAAAGAAGCTGAACGACCCGGCGTTGATTTTGCGGTCCGTCTGGGTCACCGATTTCACGTAAGGAGCCGTGTTCAGCGCAATGGAATCTGCCGCCCCGATGCCGACATAACCGTCGACGACGCCGCGCTGGATGATCTCGGTCATCTGAACCGCCGGGCCAGCGACGACTGGCGTGTCCAAGGACTTCATGAGGTCAGCGACCGTTCCCGGAAGCGCCCACATCTTGCGTGACGTCGCCGCGTCCAGACTGTCGATGGGCGTGTCCTTGAGGGAATAGAAATCAACGCCCGGCGTCGCGAAAAGACCCAGCAATTGCAGGCCTTCGTATTCGCCCTTATCCGCGAAATAGGTCTCATACGTCCGCCAGAGGGCGACCGAGTTTGCTTCAGCGTCCAGAGCACTTGCAAAGGGGACAAAGGCCACTTCCGGCCCGGTGATCTCGTTGGCAATAAAGATATTTGCCTGTATCGCGCCGTCGAAAATCCCGGATCTGACCGAGTTCAGCTGCTCGGGCGGCGGTGCCATACTTTGAGCGGGCATCTCGATGAGCACACGTCCTTCAGTGACGCGTTCGACGTCAGCCTTCCAGCCCGCCAGCACCTTTTGACACATGAAATGTTGCGACGGCCAGAAACAGTTGAACAAGAGCTTGGTCTCGGCAGATGCCGCTGTCGGCAATCCGAGACCACAGACAAGCGCAAGTGCGGAAATGGTGTCGCGAGAGACAAACGTAGTCATGAATCCTCCTCCTCAGGATGTGTGATTGGGCAGAAATGTCGTGATGGCCGGAAACATGAGCACCAAAAAGAGTGCGACGATGATGGCCAGCACGAAGGGTAGAACGCCGGCAAAGATCGTGGCCACGCGCAGTTCGGGCATGGCGCTTTTCACCACGAAAACGTTCATGCCGACCGGCGGGGTGATCAGGCCAAGTTCGGTCACGAGCACCACGATGATCCCGAACCAGATCAGGTTGACATCGGCGGCGACGAGCGCGGGCAGAAAAACCGGAACGATCAGAAGAAGGATACCGATCGCTTCGAAGATCATGCCCATGAGCACCGCAATGATCGCGACCGTCACGACAAGTCCAAGCGGCGAGAGCTGAAGCGATTGTACAATCCTGACAAGGTCGTAGGGCAATCCAGTCAGATTGATGAGCTGCGCGAAGACGGTCGTGCCAAAAAGCACCATGAAAAGCGCCGCGGTCGTGGTCACGGCTTCCACCAGCCCCTCACGCCACTCCGCCATGGTCCGAAAGTGCCCCCGGAGAACCGCGATGGTGGCAGCGCCGACAGCGCCGATCCCGGCGGCCTCAGTCGGCGTGAACACCTTGCCGTAAATGCCACCCAGAACCAGAACGAACAGGCCGAGGATTGGAAGCGCCGACTTGAAGGCGGACGAGGTCTTGGACGCCTCCTGAGAGGCTTGGGTTGCCGGCACAAGGGACGGCGATACCATCGCCCAGATCGAGATCGTGATAAGAAACAGAGCGACCAGAAGAAGCCCGGGGACCACACCCGCGATAAACAGCTGTCCGACATCCTGCTCTGCAACGATGCCATAGATGACCAATGGAACGGACGGCGGGATCATGATCCCGAGCGTTCCGCCCGCAGCGATCGTGCCTGCTGACAAACGGTCGGCATATCCCTTGCTCTTCATCGACGGCATCGCGACCCGCGTCATCGTCGCAGCGGTCGCCAGCGAGGATCCGCACACGGCTGCAAAGGCGGCGCTTGCGACGACCGTGGAGTGGGCCAGCCCGCCCTTTAACCCGCCAAGTCCTGCATGCGCCGCGTCATAAAGCTCGGTCGCTATGTTGGAGCGATAGATGAACACCCCCATGAGGACGAACAGGGGAATGACGGAAAGGTTGTAGCTCATCGCGTGTTCAACAACTTGCTGCCCGACAAGCGACTGCGCAGCGTGCCAACCCCGCAGAAAGCCGAACCCGATGAACCCGACGAGGAGCGACGCAAACGCGATCCGAACGCCAAGCAGCGACAGGCCAATGACGGCCCCAAAGGCCAGTAATGCAAGGGTCATCGCGCGTCTCGGCCCGCAAATGGCAACAGAAGTGCGGCGACGAGGCACAGAACAGCGGATGGAAAGGCAACAGCCGCCAGGGGCCATTCCAGAACAACCGACACACGTCCGTGCTGCACGGCCTCGACCGCAAGGCTGAAGAGCTGCTTCGAAATCAGCACGAGCCCCCCGGCCGAGAGTAAGCCGACAAGAAACCTGAACGACCGTGGATACTTTGCCTCCAAGGCGGGCGAAATCAGTTCGACGGCAATGTGCGCATTTGTCGTCGAGGCTATGCCAAGAGCGCTGAATACGCATCCCATGAGCAAGAACTGGATCATCTCGGCCGCGCCAAAGACCGGCGCCTGAAGGATATACCGCCCGATAACGTCCAGAAATGTCAGTGCCATCATTGCGAAAAGCAACACCGCTGCAATCCATTCCAGCGGCCTGATGACATACCGATTGATGCCAATGTTTCTCAAGATAATGTCCTCCCTCGACCTATCTAGCGATCTTCAGAATATGCTTGCAAATACTAATATATAACGTTTACATGCCGAATTGATATGAAGATTGAGCCGCGCCACCTCGTGTTCTTTGCATCCGTACTCGACAACGGCGGGGTGACGGACGCCGCTCAGGAATTGGGTATCGCACAGCCAGCCCTTAGCCGAATGATCGCCGCGTTGGAAAAACGTGTTGGCGCACCGCTGCTTGAAAGTCGGCGCAAACCTGTGGTCGCCACATCGCTGGGCGAGCAATTGGCCGAGCAGGGCCGCGCTATAAGGTTGAGCCTGTATCACGCGGACGATCTGGTTGATGAAGTGCGGCACGGGCACTCAGGCACGGTTAGAATCGGCGCGCCGCCGTTTTTCAGCGAGCGCATTCTGCCGGAAATGCTTGTAGAGTACCGGCGCACTTTTCCGGCAGTGAATTTTGAGGTGCGAACCACATATCTCGACCACCTTCTGGACCTTGTGGAACGCCACGAGGTCGACATCGTGTTCTCGACGACCGTGACACTAGAGCGAGGCAGGCCGTCCGAAAGCCGTGTCGTATCCGATCTTAGCCATGCGGTATTCTGCAGGCCGGGACACCCCGCTTTGCAGGCCGGGAGGTTCAGCCCCGAACTGCTCGGTCAACAGGAATGGATCAGCTACGGGCAAGAAGCATTTCTATACAACTACACGATGGAATCGCTTGCCCAGTTCGGCATCCAACAGGTTCGAATAGGGCTAAAGGCCGACTCTGGCGGAATGATATTGAGAATGTTGGAAATGTCGGACTGCCTGTGCGTACTTCCAGTGTATGCTGTTCTATCTGAAGTGAAAAATGGCAAGTTGGCACTGTTGCCAACCCCCCGACTTCGCACTGTGCCCGCTTCGGTCACCACAACGAAATCTTCCGAGTCCAGTGCTGTGGTTTCGCGTTTTGCAAAATGGATCGCTGAAGACCTTGGCGTGCGCGTGGCGGACGGGAAGGGATATCTGGATGAAGTCCTCGAAGAATTCGGCTTTTGAAACTCGAAAGTTCCGCCGAGGTCGGCGTTCAGATGCATTTCGGACAAGCCTCGACCGAGATGACTGGCCGCTAGGCTCAGGATTCATAACCAGTAAATGACGAGAGCCGCGAGGGCGATGGCTGAGAGGAACACCTTGGGGCATCGGTCATAGCGGGTCGCGACACGCCTCCAGTCCTTGAGCCTTCCGAACATGATTTCGATGCGATTGCGCGGTTCTGTCGCAAACTTTGTATTTCCGTTTCTGCTGATGGCCGATATGCCGTTGCGCAAAAAAGCAGGCGAGCAGAATGGCGACAAGTTTCAAAGGGGTGCATTACCCCAAGAGCGTGATCCTTTACGCGGTGTACTTCTATGTCAGATACGCGGTTTCTTACCGGGATCTGGAGGAGATCATGGCAGAACGCGGCGTCGATGTTGACCATGCGACACTGAACAGGTGGGTGGTGAAATTTTCGACAGACCTCGCAGCCGAGGCACAAAAGCGAAAGCGTCAGACAGCCAACTCGTGGCGGATGGATGAAACCTATGTCCAGGTCAAAGGCCAATGGGCCTATCTTTATCGTGCCGTTGATCGGGACGGCCTAACCCTTGATTTCATTCTCTATGCAAAGCGGGACAAGGCTGCCGCACGCCGTTTCTTCAAACGTGCGATTTCAACGAATGGCGCGCCTGATCGCGTTGCTATCGACAAGAGCGGCGCCAATCTAGCGGGGCTTCAGGCCGTAAACGTGATCCGCAAATTTACGGGCAGCGGACGGTTGATCCGGATCATGCAGAGCAAATATTTGAACAACATGGTCGAACAGGACCATCGTTTCATCAAGCGGATCACGCGCCCAACACTTGGTTTCAAAGCATTTCACTCAGCAGCTGCGACGCTGGCTGGGATCGAAACCGCGCACATGATCCGTAAAGGTCAAATCGTCGCGAATGGGAAAACGGGCTTCCAGCAATTCGCCTCCCTCGCAGCATAAGTGTGTCCGCTTTCAGGCTGTCCTGCACTCCCTGCTAAAGTTTGCGACAGATCCCCGCCATAGTTCGCCACACTATCGCTGCTGCGAAGTGTCGCCAGATTATCCGAGGCATAGCTTCCGCCGCCCAGCGTGAGCGGCTCGGAGATCACGTAAATCCCGTTTCTCAGATCGAGCGTGCCGCCTTGCTCCACATAGGTGCCGTGCCCGCTGGCCCCAAGGCCCTCGCTGTTGGTCAGGGCGAGCGTGCCGTCTTGGATGCGGGTATCGCCCATGTACGTGTTCGCGGCGGCAAAGACCTGCACGCCTTGCCCGTTGTTCACATAAACCGACCCGGTTCCGCTGATCATGGCCGTTGTGCCGTAGGTCCCGTCTGCCGGGGTTCCCACGATGCGCAGATCGTTTCCAAGCCGAACCTCGGCGGAGTTCCCCGCCGTCGCGGTGGTGGTCAGGCCGCCGACGGAAACCGTACCGCCCGACGAGGTGATGTCGAAAATGCCGTTCGCGGATTGCTCGACCACGGGTGCACCCGTGAAATCACCGCCTGCCATCTCGAGCGTGCCATCGCTCACCCGTACGTCGTCGGTGCTCAGATCGCCCTCGAGCCGCAGAGTGCCGTTCTCGACAGTCAGCCGACCGCTGAAATCGGAATCCGCCGTCAGCGTCGTGAGGCCACTGCCGGTCACGAACACGGACATGTCGCCGCCCGTAGAGCTTTCCCGGAACGCCGTGGAATATGTGCCCGAACCAAGGAAAACGTCCACCGTGGACGCCGCACCGTTCAGAACGGTCCCGGTCCCGCTGAGGCCGTTGAACGAGGCCATATAGCCATTCACGTCAAGCGTCGCACCCGCCGCGATGGTCGCCGAAAGATCGACCGTCGCGAATGGCGTGTAGAAGAATCTGTTGGCGGCCACACTGCCGAACCGCACGGTGCCGTAATCGAGGAAAACATCGATCTCGCCGGGGTCTTGCAGCACGAAACTGGGCAACAGAATGACCGTCCCCGTATCCGTCGCAGTGCCAAAGTGAAGTTCGGCACCATCGCGCAGGGCCACGCTTGACGAATCCAGCGCGAGCGCACGCCCGGCCACTGCCGAGATGGTCGAACTGCCCGCTTGCACGTCGAGAAGGCTGTGCGTGAGCGTCTCGTTGCGCGTAGAGGTCAGGGTGCCGCCGGACATGTTGATCTGCCCGGTGCCGACCGCATTCGCCGTCTCGAAGGCGAGTGTCCCGCCCTGAATGTTCACGGTCGCGCTGTGGTTACTCAACCCGCCCGTCAGCAGCGTGCGCCCCTGAATGACGTTGATGGTCGCAGCCACGCCGCCGTTTTGTCGGATATCCGAGTCGAACGAAATGTCGCCCGTGTGGTTGAAATTGATCGTGCTCCTGCCGCTCCCGAATGTGGTCATCGAGGCAAGGACTGTTCCGGCGACACCGCCAAGGCCGACGTTCAAGGTTCCCGAGCCGGTAGTTCGCTCAGCCAGGACCAAGGACGTCGTGTCGATCTGACCCCCGTCAACGACGTTCAGGATCCCGACCCCCTCGTAGCCGATGTCCACCGTCGTGAAGTCCACCAGCGAATAGGTGCCATCGGGCGCGGAACCACCGACTGTGACCGTCGCGGTCACTTCGGGTTCTTCGGTCAGGTACAAGAAGGCACCTTCCACAGATGCGCCGTTCAGGACGTTTAGTTCGCCGTCGCCGAATACGGCGAGGCCAAGGTAGCCCGTATTCCAATAGCTCACGGGAGGAGAGGACGGAAAAGAATCCGATGCAATGTAGTCGCCCGTCAGGGTGATCTCTTGGGCCAGCGCCGGTTGTGTCGTCGGACCAAAGAACGCCAGTGCCGAAATCGCGGTCGAGCCCATGAGCCCCGCGCGGCAGCCGCGCCGGAACCGAACCGGGAGCCGCGATAACCAGTTCAACACCCGCGAAGCGACGGACCCGGAAAAGCGACCCAAGTACAAATGTTCCAAACCAATACACCTCGCCCGTAATATCGCGGGCGCCCATGAATAGCCCACACATTCAGAGACCGTTAATCTCGGAACTGCCGTAGTGGTTCAATGGCCAGCATTTTGATAAGGCGTATTCACGATCGGAATACTGGGTCTCGAAAGGATAAGGCCGGGATATTTCGTTATCTATCACACACTTGGCGTGTCGCTCGCCTTATCCGAGCTGTCGTCAATATTCATTGACGAAATAACAAACGTGCCATGCAGGTCAGCCTTGTTCGACGCCTTCGAGCTCGCCCTTGAAGCGCTCAAAGAACTGGTCGGCCATCTTTTTGGCAAAGCCGTCGATGATGCGCGAACCCAGTTGGGCGATCTTGCCGCCGACCTTGGCGTCGACCGCATAGGTCAGCTCGGTCCCGTCCTCGTGGTCGGCCAGCGTCACCGTCGCCGCGCCCTTGGCGAACCCGGCAGCGCCGCCCTTGCCCTCGCCCACCAGACGCAGCGAGGTGCCGGGGGTCACGTCCTCGACCGTGACCGCGCCTTTGAACGTGGCTTTCACCGGCCCGACCTTTTGCACGACGACCGCCTCGAACCCCTCTTCGGGGGAGCCTGTCACCTCCTGCGCGCCGGGAATGCAGGCTTTCAGCATCTCAGGCTTGAGGATCGCCTCGAACACGGTGTCGCGGGGGGCGGCGATGACGCGGCTGTCTTGCATTTCCATGAGTGGTTTCCCTGTCTTTCGGTTCTTAGTCTGTGCCTTCGGCGGCCATCACGGCGGCGAGGATGCGGCCCGTGGTAAACGGCTGCTGCACCACCCGCGCGCCCAGCGGGGCGAGCGCATCGGAGAGCGCCGCGCGCACCGCGCCGGGGCCGCCCACGGTGCCCGCCTCGCCCACACCCTTGGCGCCAAGTCCGGTGGCGCGGGTCGGCGTGGTGATGTGGCCCACGACGATGTCAGGCATCTCACCCGCCATCGGCACCACGTAATCGGCCAGCGTGCCGTTGGTGAACTGCCCGTCCTCGGAATAAAGGCATTCCTCATAGAGCGCCGCGCCGATCCCCTGCACGATCCCGCCGCGCAACTGTTCGTCGACGAGCAGCGGGTTCACCACGGTGCCGCAGTCATCCACGACCCAGTAGCCCAATAGATCGACGGTGCCGAGGTCGGGGTCGACCTCGATATGCACGGCGTGGACCCCGTTGCTCGCGATATACGGCAGGTCCGCGGGGACGAAACTTTCCTCCACCGTCATCGGCGGGATGGTCCCGGTCGGGATGTCGTAGGAGCGGAAGTGGCACAGCCCCGCGATCTCGGTCAGCGTGAGGCCGGAGGGGCCCTTGGGTCCGATCACTTCGCCGTTCGCAAAGGACAGCTCATTCGGCTCGCATTGCAGAATACCGGCGGCCACGTCGAAGAGCCCCGCGCGCATCCGGGCGCTGGCCCTTTGCGCCGCTTCACCGCCAAGCGCCATCCCGCGCGAGGCCCAGGCCCCACCGCCGTAGGGCGTGCGCCCGGTGTCGCCCGCGATCATGCGGACGCGTTCGGGGGTCACGTCGAATTCCCCCGCGATCAGTTGGGCGAGGGCCGAGAGCGTCCCCTGCCCCTGATCCGTGACACTGGTGGCGCAGGTGAGCGTGCCATCGGGTTGCAGCGTGATACGACAGGATTCGTTTGCCGCAACGGGCATGCCGAGGGGGCCGTAAAGTCCGGCCCCGACCCCGGTGAGTTCCACGAAACTGGCAAGCCCAATCCCGCGATAAACGCCTTTGTCCCGGAGCGCGGCCTGTTCGGCGCGCAACCCGTCGTAATCCATCGCGTCCTTGAGCTTGGCGAGGCAGGCCTCCAAGGACAGCTCCTCGATCACGAGGCCCGCTTGCGTGGCGCGCGTGCCCTCGTCCAGCATGGCACGGTAGTTGATCCGGCGCATCTCGGCGGGGTCGATCCCGGCGGCGCGGGCGGCAAGGTCGATCATCTCTTCGGTGACGGCGCAGGCGATGGGCTGGCCCACGCCGCGATAGGCCCCGCTGGGCGCTTTGTTCTGCCGCCAGCCATAGACCTCGGCCCGGAAGGCACCCACTTTGTAGGGCGCGCCGATCATCTGGGCGGCCTGCATCGCCTCGCCGAAACTGCCGCGCGGGTGCATGGCATAGGCCCCGAACCCGGCATCCACACGGGCGTCGATGGCGAGGATATGACCCTCGGCGTCCACCGCCATACGGCAGGTCGCGCGCGCCTCCCGCGCATGGGCGTCGGCGGTGAAGGATTCGAGCCGGTCGACGATGTATTTCACCGGACGACCCAGCAGTTTCGACACCGCCACGGCGGCCAGTTCGTCGGCATAGGCGTGGAGTTTCAGGCCGAACGCCCCGCCCACGTCCGGCGCGGTGACCCGGACGGATTGCGGGGGCAGACCGAGTTGCTTGGCATAGACCTCGCGCATCTGCCACGGCACTTGGTGCGACTGCCAGACCTCGAGATCTTCGGTGCGCGGGTTCCAGTGGGCGACGATGCCGCGCGGCTCCAGCGTCACGCCGGTCTGGCGACCGAAACCGAACTCGGCCTCGACCACATGGGCGGCGTTCGCAAAGGCGTCCGACACATCCTCGGCCCCGAAGCGATGCTTCAAGGACAGATTGTCGTCAAAGCTGGTATGGACCGGCGCGGCCCCTTCGGCCTGCGCCTCGTCGATGGAACAGGCGGCGGGAAGCTCTTCCCAATCCACGAACACAAGCTCGACCCCATCCTCGGCGGCGGCGCGGCTGGTGGCGACCACGGCCACGACCGCCTCGCCCTGATAACAGCTTTCGTCCACCACGAGCGGCGGCTGGGGCGCTGAGGCATGGTTCGGGACGCGCGGCGGGTTGGTGTCGAAGGGCGCGCAGATTCGGGCCAGTTCCGTGCCGTCGATCACGGCGACCACGCCGGGCACCTCCAGCGCATCGTCTTTCTCGATTTCGAGGATGCGACCATGCGCGAAAGGCGCGCGCACGAAGGCGATGTGCAACAGGCCGGGCAGCGTGATGTCGTCAACGTAACGGCCATGCCCGTGGGTCAGGCGGCGCGCGCTTTCACGCGGCAGGGCGGCACCGATCCCTTTGGTGGTCATCTCAGTCATCGGCGCTCTCCCGCAGTTCGGCGGCGGCATCGGAAATCGCCTCGACAATCGCCTGATAGCCGGTGCAGCGGCACAGGTTGCCCGAGATCGCGTCGCGGATGTCCTCGCGGCTCGGGGCCGGGTTTTCCGACAGAAGCTCGCGGGCGGTCATGATCATGCCGGGGGTGCAGTAGCCGCATTGAAAGGCGTTGCGTGCGACAAATGCGTCTTGCAGCGCGGCGACGTTGCGGTCGGCTCCCGCGTGTTCGATGGTCTCGACACTGGCGCCCTCGACCTGTGCGGCAAGCGTAAGGCAGGAGCGGACGACGCGCCCGTCCATCATCACATTACAGGCACCGCAGACGCCGTGTTCGCAGCCGATATGCGTGCCGGTTTCGCCCAGTTCGTGGCGCAGAAGGTCGCCCAGATGGCCACGGGTGACGGGCACCGAAACTTCGCGCCCGTTGAGGGTGAATTGGATCGTATCCTCAGGCATCGGCAAGCTCCATCGCGCTGGTCAGGGCCCGTTTGGCCAAGGCGCGGTATTGGCGGCGGCGCATCGCAGGGGTGGCGAGCGGGCTGTCCATCGGGTCGACGGCATCCGCAATCGCCTGCGCCAGATCGGCGATCAGGCCCGCATCGGGGGCACGGCCAAGCGCGATGTCGGCCACGTCGGTGAGAAGGTTGGGCGCGGGCTCGGACCCGAAGGCCACGAGGTCGAAAGCGGCGATGGTGCCGCCCTCGAGCGTGACCTGACCGGCAAGGCCGAGCGTGGCGAAATCGCCCCGGCGCACGGCGACCTCGTCAAAGATCGCGCGGGTGCCTTGGGGGGCCACGGGAAAGCGCGCTTCGATCAGCATTTCGTGCGGCTCGCGCGCGGTCTCATAGAGCCCTTCGTAAAACGCGCGGGCCGGGACCATGCGGATGTGATCCTTGCTCGCCAGCACGAAGGTCGCGTCCAGCGCCACGGCGCAGGCGGGCATTTCGGCGGCCGGATCGCCATAGGCAAGGCTGCCGCAGGTGGTGCCCCGATTGCGGATCGCCGGGTGCGCGACATGGGGCAGCGCCTTGGCGATCAGGGGGAGCGCGACCGCCGCTGCATCGCTCGCCATAAGCTGCGCGTGGCGCACAAGCGGGCCGATGCGGACCGCGCCGTCCGTCACCTCGATCCCGTCCAGACCGGGGATGTGGTTGATGTCGACCACAAGCTCGGGCGCCTGAAGCCTGAGGTTCAGGGCGGCGACGAGGCTCTGCCCACCGGCGAGGACGATGGCGTCCTCGGCCTCGGCCAGCGTGGCGAGCGCCTCGTCCAGCGTCGAGGCCCGCATATAGGCGAAGTCGGGGCTTTTCATCGTGGTCCCTCGTTACCGGATCATCTCGGGCAGCCAACTGACCGTGCCGGGCAGGAACAGGATAAGCGCCAGCACCGCGAATTCGAGCAGGAGGAACGGGAGCACCGCCTTGTAGATCGTCGTCATGGCGAGCGGCCGGTCCGCCACGCTCTGCATCAGGAACAGGAGCAGACCGAAGGGCGGGGTCGTGAGGCTGATTTCCAGCGCGATCAGCATGAGCACACCGAACCACACCGGGTCCACCCCGATGGTGGTGATAATCGGCATGAAGATCGGGAGCGTCAGCATCATCATCGACACCTGATCCATGAAGCAGCCGAGAAAGACGAGGATGGCGAGCATGAAGATCACCAGCATCGTGTTGGACACGCCTGCACTGGTCACGATCGTCGACATCTCCTGCGTGGCGCCAGAGAAGGCGAGGATCTGCGAGAAGGTGCCGGAGGTGCAGATGATGAGCAGGATCATCGCGCTGAACTTGAGCGTTTCGCTGACCGACAGGATCATCGCCTTGATCGACAGGGCGCGATAGGCGGCGGCGGCGACCAGCGTGGCGAGCACGCCCAAGGCGGCGCTTTCCGTGGGCGTCGCGATGCCTGCGAACATCGACCCGACGACCACCACGAACACGCCAAGCAGCGGCAGCACATGGGTGAAGATCGGCAGGATACGCTCGCGTAGGGTCAGCGTCGGGCCGTCATAGGGCGGTGCGATTTCGGGGCTGATGCGGCAGCGGATGATGATGTAGCCCAGAAACAGGATCGCCATCATCACGCCGGGCACGATGGCCGCAATCAGAAGGTCGTTGATCGAGATGCGGGCGAGTGAGCCGAGCAGAACGCCCAGACCCGAAGGCGGGATCAGCATGGCGATACCGCCGACGGCGAGGATCGGGCCGATGGCGATGGTCGAGGAATAGCCCCGGTCCTTCATCTGCGGAAACAGCGTCCGGCCCAGCACGGCGGCGTTGGCCAGCGTCGAGCCGGAGAGCGACGAGAACACCGTGCCGCCCAGAACCGCGACGATGGACAAACGGCCGGGCACCTTGGAGATCAGGCGGTCGATGGCGTCGATGGATTTCTGCGCCATGCCGGTCTGTAACATGATCTCGCCCATCAGGACGAACAGCGGGATCGGCACCAGCGAATACTGCCCGGCGGTCGAGCGCATCGAGCGCACCATCTGGGTCAGCCCCATATCTCCGCCGAGGAAAATGAGCGCGCCGATGATGTTCACGGCGAGGAAGGAAAAGACGACCGGAACGCCGATCATCAACAGGACCAGCACGCTGCCGAACATCAGCGAAATCGCGAAAAGCCACTCAGGCATTGTCTTGTGCTCCTGTCAGGGCGGCGCGGCCGGTCGGTGTTCCGAGGACCAGATAGATGCGGCGGATGAACTCGATCACCAGCAGGGTGAGCGCGAGGGGGACCTGCCATTGCAGGAGCCATTCACTGACCACCACGTCGTCGAAGATGAGCTGACCGCGCTGATAGGACGTGACGAACACGTCAAAGGCATAGCGCAACGCCACCGCCGTGGCCGCGAGGCCGATGAAGTCGGTCAGGAGCAGCGCGCGCGCCTTGGCCCGTGCCTTGAGATTGTCGAGCACGACCGTCACCCGCAGGTGGCCGTCATGATAGAGCAGCCACGGCGCGGCCAGCATCGCGAGGCTGAAGATCGCGTATTCCGAGAACTGCACCGTGCCCCTGAGCAAGCCGATGTTGAACAGGCGCAGGATCGCCTCGCCGCCGATCGCCACGACGAGGAAGACCAGAAGCAGCCCCCCAAGGATCGCGAGGCCGACCAGAATGCTTTCGTATATTCGTCCCATGGACACCTTTTCAAACCTCCGTGGTTGGTTGGTGCCGGACCGGATTCTCTTGGCGGAATCTTCGGCCAGATCGTGACCTAGACGGGCTGGTAGCGCCCCCAGGTCTGGAGAAGGTCTTCTATTTCCGCGGCTTCAGAGCCTGAAGCCAGAGCCAGCATTACAAGGATGCGGGCTTTCTGAACGCTTAATCCGCCACCACCGAGGATACCGTCTGCCTGATTATAAGGCTGAATGGGAACACCCCCGCGCAGGGCGCGGCTGGATTGGACCACCGTGACGCCCGCCGCGACCGCGTCGAGCATCGCCGCGCGGTCGCCCGGCGCGGCCCGACCGGGGGGCATTCCGGCGACGATGATCGCCTGCGCCCCGGCGCTGGTGAGCGCCCGGATCGCGGTCCCGTCGGAGCCTGCATAAGACAGCGCGATGTCGACGCGCGGCACCTCGCCCGTGGGGATCGGCAGGACACGCGGCGCCGGGATCGGCGCGCGGGCCATGAACAGGCTGCCGTCGGCGTCGATCCGGCCCAGCGGCCCGAACTCCGGCGCCTCGAACGCGTCGAGCGCGAAATTCGAGGTCTTGGTGACGTCCGAGGCCGCGAACAACTGGCCGTTCATACAGGCGTAAACTCCTGCCGGGGCCTGCGTGGCGGCGGACACAGCCGCGCGCAGGTTGACCATCGCATCGCTGGCCGCCGTGTTGGGCGGGCGTTGCGCGCCGGACAGGATGACGGGTTTCGTCGTGGCGCAGGTCGCTTCGAGAAAGAACGCGGTCTCTTCGAGCGTCGCGGTGCCGTGCGTGACGACGATCCCGTCAATGTCGGTCTGGCCGTCCAGATCCATCACCACTTGGGCGAGTTCGGTCCAGTCGGCCACGGAAATCCCGGTCGAGGGCAGCATGCGGAACGGGATCAGGTCGAGCGTGATGCCCGCGAGCCCCAGATCCATGCCTTCGACGATCTTGTCGACCAGATTGATCCGGCCCGTATCGCCGTAATCGACCCAGTCGAAGGGGTGCGCCCCCTCCATCGCGATGGTGCCACCGGCACCGACGACAGCGACACGTCCCGCAATGGTCATAGCTGCACCTGCACCTGTCCGCCTTCGATGCGGACCGGATAGGTCTTCACCGGCTTTTCTGCCGGGTCGCCCGCGGCTTCGCCGGTCTTGTAGTCGAACAGACCGCCGTGGAGCGGGCATTCGACCACACAATCCTCGGTGTCGCAGTAGCCTTCGGACAAAAACGCGCGGCCGTGGGTGCAAAGGTCGTCGACGCAGAAGAACTCGCCCGCGTCGTTGACGAGGCACAGGCGCGCCCCGTCGATTTCAAAAGCGCGGGCTTCGCCGTCGGGCAGATCGGCCTCATTGCAAAGCGTGGACCAGCTCGTGCTCATCAGTTCATCCTTCATGTCTTAAAGCGCAACCGCGCCGCGCTGTTCGGACGGCTGATCGCCGGGCAGCATGAGTGCGCCCGTCAGGTCCGACACGCGGGCGATGCCCTTGCGCGTGCAGTAATCCGTGACCCAGTCGATGCTCTGCTCCATCGCGGCGGTGTGGACGAAATTCGTCGTGCCGACCTGCACCGCCGAGGCACCGGCGAGCATGTATTCCACCACATCCTCGCCGGTCGCGATGCCGCCGCAGCCGATCACGGGGATCTTCACCGCTTCGGCGCATTGGTTGACCATGCGCAGGATCACGGGTTTGACCGCAGGCCCGGTGAGACCGCCGACCACGTTGCCAAGACGCGGGGTCATGGTTTCAGCGTTGATCGCCATGCCGAGGATCGCGTTGGCGGTGATGACCGCATCGGCCCCCGCCCCTTCGACCGCGCGCGCCACTTCGGCGATATCGCCGACATTGGGCGTGAGCTTGGCCCAGACCGGAAGCTTGGTGTTGGCTTTCATCTCGGCGATCACCTCGGCCGCCGCGACCGGGTCCATCCCGAAGGCACGGCCATGCGCACGCAGGTTCGGACACGAGATATTGGCCTCGATCGCCGCGATGCGCGGATCGGTGATATAGCCTGCCAGCTTGCCGAAATCCTCAGCCGTGTCGGCCGAGATGCTGGCGATCACCGGCGGGCCGAATTTCTCGAAAAACGGCACCGTATGGTTCAACAGGTAATCGGGGCCCTTGGAGGGGATGCCGATCGAGAACAGCGTCGCGTCGGTGTATTCCACCACGCGCGGCGGTTTCACGCCCTGCCGGATATCCGGCGTGATGGTCTTGAGCACGATGGCCCCGAGCCGCCCCAGATCGACGATATCGGCCATGCCCTCGGCGATGGAGCCGGAGGCGGGCATGATTGGGTTCTTCATGGACACGCCGCCCACGGTGACGGAGAGATCTACCATGTCGTCACCTCGTTCACGTTGAACACCGGGCCGTCGTAGCAGACCCGTTTCATTTCCTCGTTGCCATCGGCGTCGCGGATCGGAACCACGCAGGCATAGCACATGCCCAGACCGCAGCCCATGAACGCCTCGACCGCCACTTGCCCGGTAATGTCCCACTCGGTGCAGAGGTCACGGGTCAGGCCCAACAGGCGGTTCGACCCGCAGGTCGCCATGAAGTCGATGGGGGTTTCGGCATGAATGGCGCGCAGGCGATCAGTCACGTCCTCGGGCTTGGAGTTTCCGTCGAGGTCGTTCACCTCGATCACCTCGGCCCCGGCGGCCTCCAGCTCGTCACGCGACATGAGCAGATCGGGCGCACGCGCCGACAGGATCGCCGTCACCTTGGCCCCTTGTGAGGTCGCCAGTTTGGCCAGCGGCGCAAGCGTTGCAAGCCCGACACCGCGCGCGACCATCGCCACATGCTGGGTGCCTTGGGGCAGATCAAAGCCGATCCCCAGTGGACCCATCGCATTCAATTCGTCGCCCGGCGCGAGCGTCATCAGCGCGCGGGTGCCTTTGCCCGTCACTTTATAGAGAAAGCCCAGCTGACCGTTTTCACGGTCGATCCGATAAATACTCATCGGGCGGCGCAGGAACGGCTGTTCGCTGCCCGTCGTCGGGCAAAGCAGGTGGAAGAACTGGCCGGCATAGGCGGTGAGCCCGGTCTCGGGCGCGTCCACCACGAGCAGGCGGTATTCGGCGTTCACCGGATCGTTCGACACCACCCGGCATCGGTTCTCCGCCCGTGGGAAACGGCCCGTGGGCGCCTCCACCTCGGCGGTCGCAGACAGGGTCATGCTGCTTGTCCTTTCCTCGGTACGAGGCAGGTGATCGCGTCGCGATTGTCCGCGATCTCGACCTCCTGCAACACTTCAAAACTCATCGACGCGATGCGCCATCCTTCGGCGGTGCGGCGGCAGGTCTGATCGACCACGCCGGACAAGAGCACCACGCGCTCGGTGTTCTCGGGGCACCCCAGTTCGATCAGCCGCCAGCGGACCTGCGCGGTGTCGCCGTCGAGCGTGATCTCGGGGCAGGTGTAATGGTGCAGCGTGTAATCCCACGGGCTCGTCTCAAAGAACGCCGCGATGGCCGCGCGACCCTTGAGCGCCCCGCCGAAGCCGCCGACATTCCATTCAGCGTTCTCGGCAAAACAGGCTGCCTGTTCGGCCGCCGCGCGGGCCACCTCGTCCGGTGCGCGGCGGGTGTGATCGGGCGTGTATTTGGCGTCGGCTGCCCGCGCGTAGCGCTGCATGAGGTCGCGAAGGGCTTCGCGATCCTCAAGCGCCGCAAGACGTTCGGGCAGGGTCGCCGCATCGCTCATTTCAGCGATACCCGGTACAGTAGCGCGGGCGCCTCGAACCGCCACGCGCGTTCGGCACCCTCGGGGATCAGCACGCCCTGCCCTTTCGCAAGGTCATGCACCTCGCCGTCGCAGGTCAGCTGCCCGGCCCCGTCGAGGAGCGCGACGAGTTCTTCGCCCGCCTTGTGCGCCTCGATCGGCTCCGAGACCCAGCGCATGTCCACGGCAAGCTCGTTGCCCGTGGCCGCGAAAGGGGTCTGCCCCATGTCGGTGGTGTAGGTGACGCAATCGCTCATGATTTGTCCCCCGTCGGGTAATACACCTTGGTCTCGCCCGACTTGCCGTATTCGGCGCGCGGCGGCGTCACCACGTTCAGGCGCAGGCACATGCCCTCGCCGTCGAAACGGTTCACGCCGGAGTGGTAGCGGTCGGCGGGCATGACCATGACCACGCCTTCCTCAAGCTCCACCGCGCCATCGGGCGCGTCCACGTCTTGGCCAAGGTTGACCGTGCAGCCGCCACGCAGTTGCAGGGTCGCCTCTTCGCCGTGGGCATGGGATTTCGGCGGGATATCCGCCCCCTTGGCGGCGCGGAAGTTCACCACGCCGACGCTCAGCGCCTCGCCCACGACGGCCTGCATGTAAAGACCGTCCTCGACGACCTCGCGCAGGTCGCTGTCGAAACTGAAGATCTGACACTTCGCCATGCCGGGCCTCAGATCGCCGGGCGGAGCGGGTGACGCTCCTGCGGGGAAAAGAGTTTCGACTCGTAGCCGTCGACCACGTTCACCTCGGGATCGTAGCTTTCGATGGCGGGTGCCACCTCGGCCAGCGACAGGAGCATGTAGAAGATGTTGAGGGTCGGCTCGTCCAGTTCGCCCTCGGCCTGCACCTTGTCGATATGGGCACAGATCGCCTCGACATGCGGTTCCATCGCCAGCGCAAAGGCCGAAATGTCCTCGAACGTGCTCACGACCCGGCGCGCGTTGCGCTCGGTTTCCGTCGCCAGACACCATGCGTCCCAGCTGGACAGGTCGGAAAACTGTGCGGGAAGGTCTGCCATGTTCCTGCTCCTTACTCTGCGGCCTGCGCGGCCGCGTCGGCGGCGAGCCCATCCTGAATGATCTTGTCGATGACGACGGCCTGATGGCGGACCATCAGTTCGAAATCGTTGATGACCATCTCTTTCTTCGCGCCTGTCTCGGCGGCCTCCTGCGTCATTTCGAGCGTGCCCAGATCTTCGAGCAGCACGTCGCGCAGCGTGACCTTCATGTATTCCTGATAGAACCGGCCCCCGGCGGTCTTCATTTCCGGGTAGTAGACCCGCGCCTCGAACAGCGTCTTGTTGTGCGAGATCGGGCGGAAGTTATACGCCTGAAAATAGTTCGGGCGGCACGACAGGTAGAAGTCGGGGAAGACCACGTTGATGTCGAAGGCCCAGTGCGGGTGCTTGGTCCAGTTCAGCGCCTCGGGCAGTTTCACGTCCGAGAGGTCAATCTTGGTGCCACCGGCGCCGAGTTGCAGCGCCTTGCCCGCGATCCGCTTGCCGATATCGGCGCTGCCCGAGGCCGAGCCTTCGGTCGCGCCGCTCGTGGCGGCCTGCGGGTTGCCGTAGACGGTGTTGGGGTTGCCTGCGATGGACAGGCGGCGGTGAACGTCACCACACAGACCGTCGATCGGGTGCAGGTTGCCCTCTTCGTCCTTCTCCAGCGAATCCGCGATGGAGCGACCGTGGACGTAGCCCACGTGATAGGTTTCCTGAAACGCGTCGAGCGCCAGCTTCCAGTTGCAGTCCACGACCGTCTGCCATTCGTAGCAGGCGGTGAATTTCTCGAACGGATAGCCGTCGAGGCCGCCGTACATCGGCTCCATGAACTCGGCCAGCGTCTGGGACGGGTTCGGGTCCATGTTGATGAAGATGAAGCCCTGCCAGACGTCACAGGCGACTTTGGACAGACCGAGACAGGCTTTGTCGAAGCCTTCCATAAAGGACTTTTCGTCCGGCACGCCCGACAGCGAGCCGTCGAGGTCATAGGCCCAGCCGTGGAATTTGCAGAAGAACTTGCGCGTGGTGCCGTAGGGCTCATACGCGACCTTGTTCAGGCGGTGCGAGCAGACGTTGTGGAACGCGTTGATCTCGCCCGAGCGATCCTTGGCGATGACGATCGAAGCGTCGAGCGCCGCGATGTCCTTGACCATATAGGCACCCTTTTTGGGGAGCTCTTCAACCCGGCCGATGTGCAGCCACGTCTTCTTGAAAAGGTGCTTCTTTTCGGCCTCCCAATAGGCCGGATCGATATAGGGGGCGACGGGCAGATTGCCCCGGCCCAGTTCGGGATAACGATCGTGAAGTCTGGCGTTGTCTGTCATCTTGACCTCCTGATTTAGCGTATACCGTATACACTAATTTGGATCGTGCAAGACAAAATTTTACGGGTGTTGACCTGCGCTCGCGTAGGCCCAATACCAATAGGGCGATGCCCGGTACGCCGCCGTGGCTGGCAGAATGATGCGGCGCACGAGGCCCGTTTGAGAGGAAATGCTATTATGACCAAGTCGATTGTCCGGGCCGTTGATCTGCGCCAGCAGGTTTACGAGAACCTGCGCGCGCGCATCACCAGCGGCGAGTTCGACAAGGACACGCGATTCTACGAACGGACCTTTGCCGACGAGCTTGGCGTGTCGCGCACCCCGGTGCGCGAAGCGCTGGCGATGCTCGAGGGTGACGGCCTCTTGTCGCAGGCGGCGCGCGGATACCGCCTGCCCCAGATGTCGAGCAAGACGGTGATCGACGTGACCGAGATCAGGCTGCTGCTCGAACCCCACGCGGTCGCGTCGATGGTGCGCGAAACCAGCGCGGCCGAGCGCAAGAAGATCGCCGAGAAGATCCGTAAGGAGGTCGAGGCGAGCCGCGACAGCGACGCCTACATCACCGCCCACAGCCGGATGCGCGAGATCATTCTGGGCAAGGTCCGCAACCGCTCGCTCGTCGATGCGATCCAGCAGTATGAGGATTCGATTCACTTCGTTCGGGTGAGCACGCTGGGCCAACCGGACTGGCGCAGCATGTCGGCGGACGGGATGCTCGAAATCGCGGATGCACTGGAATCCGGTGACGCAGACCGCGCCGCCGAGCTGCAGCACACGCTTCTCATCAAAGCCCGCGATTCCTTTCTGAAGTTCTCGGAAACCGACGCCTGACGTTATGAGAGAATCAGCGCGACCGCCGATTGCGGTCGCCTGATTTTTCCTCGCTCGGCCTGCCTTTTTCTTGGGCGGCCAAGAAGATTTCCCCGTTTTTTCAAAGCCATAAACACGAGTGCGTGATCGTTGACACAAATAACGTATACCGTATACGGTATCCGTAATGACCCGAAACGGAGGCTCTCTCACATGGATCACACGACGCGCCCGATCCTGATCGTCGGTGGCGGACAGGCCGGAGCCCGCAGTCTGCGCGCGCTGGTCGAAGGCGGCGTGACCACGCCCGTGATCCTTGCCGGAGACGAACCCCACGCGCCCTATGACCGCCCGCCGCTGAGCAAAGACCTGTTGAAGGCCTTCGATCCGGCGAACGCGGACCCGCTCTGCCCCGACGAGGTGCTTGAGGCGCCCAACGTGACGCTGAAGCTGGGCGATCCGGTCACGGCGATTGACTATGACACCCGCGTAGCGACCACCGCTTCGGGCGAAACCATCGCCTTCGGCGCGCTGGTCCTCGCCACCGGGGGCCGCTCGCGCGCGCTGCCGGTGCCGGGCGGCGAACTGTGCATCGGGCTGCGCAACATGGACGATTGCGCGCGGCTGGCCAAAGGTCTCGACAGCGCCAAGCGTGTCGTCGTGATCGGCGGCGGCGTTATCGGGCTCGAAGTGGCCGATGCGGCCCGCGCCCGCGACATTGCCGTCACCGTGCTCGAAGGCGGGCCGCGCATCATGGCGCGTATCCTGCCGCCGACCGCGTCAGACTGGCTGGCCCAGCGTCATATCGCGAACGGCACCGACATTCGCACCGGCGTGCGCGTGGACGGGATCGAACAGACCGACACCGGCTTTGCCGTCACCACCGATCAGGGCGTGTATGAGGCCGACCTCGTCCTCGCCGCCATCGGAATGACGCCCAACACCGAACTTGCCCCGCAGGACGCGCTCGGGCCGACCGGCGGGATCCTCACCGACACCAGCGGACGGGTGCCGGGCTATCCCGACGTCTATGCCGCAGGCGACGTGGCCGAGAGCTTCAACCCGCATTTCGGGGCGCATGTGCGCCTTGAAACCTGGCGCAACGCCGACCGTCAGCCGCAGGCCATCGCGCGCACCATCGCGGGCGAGACCGCCGAACATACCGAAGTGCCGTGGATGTGGACCGACCAGCTTGGCCACAACCTTCAGGTCGTCGGCACCTGGACCGACACCGCCGAAGAGGTGGCGCGGGGCGTGCCGGGCGAAAAGGGCTCCAGCCTGTTCTGGACGCACAACGGCGTCCTGATGGGCGGCGTCCTGTTCGACAACGGCCGCGACCGACGGTTCCTCGAAGCGCTGGTCGAGAGCAAGGCCAACGTCCCGCACGACAGCCTCTCTGACCCCGAAATCCGACTGAAAAAGCTCGCCTGACCACAAAAGCGAATTGAACAGAGGCCCGAATACGGCCCAAACATCCCAACAGGAGAAACGCGATGAACATGAAACTACTTTCCGGTGCCCTCGCCACGGCGATGGCGGTCACGACCCCGGTGCTGGCCGAGGAACTGACCCTGCGGGCCGGCGTCTTCGTTCCGCCGCACACCACCTATGGCGTGCCGTTCCAGATGTATGCCGACCACCTGAACGAGATCGGCGAAGGCGTCCTGCAGATCCGCATCGTCGGTGGCCCCGAAGCCGTGCCTGCCACCGAACTGGCGACTGCCGTCAGCAACGGCGTGCTCGACATGGCCGCCCTGCCCCCGTCCTATTACAAAGGCCAGATGGTCGAAGCCGACGCCCAGTCGCTGACCCCGCTGTCGGTGATCGAGCAGCGCGAAACCGGCGCCTATGCCGCGCTCGACGAGATCGCGCAGGAAAAGATGGGCGTCACCTATGTGACCACCTACGGCGACGGCGTGCCGTTCCACATCTTCCTGTCCGAAGAGATCGCGAGCCTCGACGACCTGAACGGCATGCGTCTGCGCGGTCAGACCACCTATAACCTGATCTTCGACGAACTCGGCGTGAACAACACCCCGATCCCGGCGCCGGAAATCTTTACCGCGCTCGAGCGTAAGACGGTCGACGGCTACGGCTGGGCGCTCTGGGGCATCGGCGACATGGGCTGGATGGACATGACCTCGGTCCGCGTCGATCCGGGTTTCTACAACGTCATCATCAACGTGCTGATGAACAAAGCCACCTATGACGGGCTGACCGAAGAGCAACAGGCCGTCGTGGACGAGACCACCGCTTGGTTCGAGGACATGATGGTCGAGTGGAGCGCCGAAAAGACCGAGGCCGAGCTTGCCGCACAAGAGGCCGCCGGTGTCGTGTCCTTCGACGCGGGTGACGAGCTGCGCGAAACCGCGGTGTCGATCTACTGGGACGACCTCGAGGCGCTGAGCCCCGAAGTCGAGCGTCTGCGCCCACTGCTGGACCCGCAGGACTGATAGTCACTCACGGTACGAGTATCGCCGCCCCGGTTCGTCCGGGGCGGCTTTTTCGTGTCTAGGCCAGCACGCGCCTCAGCCCCGCCTGAACCCTGTGCAGCGGGTCGAGGAACCGGGTGACAAGCTCGCGGGGTTCGGTCTGGGTCGCCGCCAACCCGATGTTCAGCGCCGCGACCACATGGCCATGCACGTTCATCAGCGGCACAGCGATGGACCGCAGGCCGATTTCGACCTCCTGATCAATGACCGCGAAACCGTCGCGGCGCACCTCTGCGATCCGCGCCAAAACCTCCTCCGGGTCGGTGAGGCTGAAGGCGGTGCGCGGCGACAGATCCGCGCGTTCAACCAGCGCACGCGCCTCGGCCTCGGGCAGCGCGGCCAGCAGCACCCGCCCCATCGACGTGCAATGGGCAGGCAGGCGCGAGCCGGGCATCAGCCCGATGGACATGACCCGGCGTTGGGCGGCGCGGGCGAGATAGACGATCTCGGTCTCGTCCAAAATCGACACGCTGGTCGATTCCCCGATCTGATCGGACAGCTGGTCGAGCCACGGCTGCACGATCTGCGGCAGGGGAAGTGCAGCGAGCGCCCCCATCCCAAGCCGCAGGATACGCGGGGTCGCGGTAAAGAACTTGCCGTCGAACTCGGCATAGCCCTGCGCATGGAGCGTGAGCAGACAGCGCCGGGCCGTGGCGCGATCCAGCCCCGTGCGCTTGGCCACATCGGTAATCGTCAGGCGCGGCGTCTCGGCCCCGAAACATTCGATGACCTGCAGGCCCTTGGCGAGCGAGGCGATGGTGTCGGTCGGTTTGTTCATCATGCGCACAAGCCATGCCAGCATTTGAACAAAGGTCAAGATGCGCACGAAATTTCTGGCTCGCCCCCGCGCCCGGCCCTACCTCGAATGACAAAGGAGGACTTGGACATGGACAAGACCATTCAGACCGCCGCCGAGGCGGTGGCCGCGATCCCCGACGGGGCGGTGGTGATGATCGGCGGTTTCGGCGGCTCCGGCGCGCCCATCGAACTGATCCACGCGCTGATCGACCAAGGGGCGAAACACCTCACCGTGGTGAACAACAACGCGGGCAACGGCCACGTCGGCCTCGCGGCACTGATCGAACAGGGGCGGGTCGACAAGCTGATCTGTTCCTTCCCGCGCTCGGCTGACCCCAGCGTCTTTGTCGAGACCTACAAGGCGGGCAAGATCGCGCTCGAAATCGTGCCGCAGGGCACGCTCGCCGAACGCATCCGCGCGGGTGGGGCTGGCATTCCGGCGTTCTACACGCCCACCGCCTTCGGCACCGAAGTGGCCGAGGGCAAGCCGATCGCCGACTTCGAGGGCCGCTCTTACGTGCAGGAACGCTGGCTCAAGGCGGATTACGCGCTCATCAAGGGCGAGCTGGGCGATCCGCACGGCAACCTGACCTATCGGATGGCCGCGCGGAACTTCAACCCGATCATGGCGACCGCTGCGACCACGACCATCGCGCAGGTCTCCAGGATCGTGCCCTTGGGTGGCATCGACCCGGAGCATGTCATCACCCCCGGCATCTTCGTGACCGGCGTGGTCGAGATCGCGACCCCCGCGCAGGAAGAAGACCTCAACCGGGCGGAGGCCGTTTACCCATGATCAACATCACCGACATCAAGCTGTCCAACGCCCAGATCGCATGGCGCGCGGCGCAGGACATCGAAGACGGCGCTTACGTGAACCTTGGGATCGGCTTTCCTGAGATGGTCGCGCGGTTCCAGCCCGAGGGCAAACAGGCGATTTTCCACACCGAGAACGGCGTGCTCGATTTCGGCAAGGCGCCGGAGCCGGGGGACGAGGACTGGGACCTGATCAACGCCGGGAAAAAGGCGATCACGCTGAAGCCGGGGACGAGCTTTTTCCACCATGCCGACAGCTTCGCGATGGTGCGCGGCGGCCATCTGGACCTTGCCGTCCTCGGCGCCTACCAGATCGCGCAGAACGGCGACCTTGCGAACTGGTCGACCGGCAAGGGCGGCATCCCCGCCGTGGGCGGCGCGATGGACCTCGTGCAATCCGCCAAGCGCATCGCGGTGGTGACGGATCACGTCACCAAGAACGGCGAGCCCAAACTGGTCGAAGCCTGCACCATGCCGCTCACCGGCGTGGGCTGCGTCACCCGGATCTATTCCTCGCTCGCCGTCATCGACGTCGAGGGCGGCCGCTTTGTGCTGCGCGAGAAAATCCCGGCGATTTCGCTCGACGACCTGCAATCCCTGACCGGGGCGACCCTGCACACGGACGAACCAGTCGCCGATCTGATCTGCCCGGAGGAGCTGGCATGACCGACGTTTACATCTGCGACTACATTCGCACCCCCATCGGCCGCTTCGGCGGCAGCCTCGCCAGCGTGCGGGCCGACGATCTGGGCGCGATCCCGATCAAGGCGCTGATGACGCGCAACGACATCGATTGGGCCGCGGTCGACGAGGTCTATTACGGCTGCGCCAACCAGGCGGGCGAGGATAACCGCAACGTCGCGCGCATGTCCGCCCTGCTCGCGGGCCTGCCCGACAGCGTGCCGGGCACGACGATGAACCGGCTCTGCGGCTCGGGCATGGACGCGATCATCACCGCCGCACGGGCGATCCGCGCGGGCGAGATCGACATGGCCATCGCGGGCGGCGTCGAAAGCATGAGCCGCGCGCCCTTCGTCATGCCGAAAGCGGAAACCGCCTTTTCCCGGTCGAACGCGGTCTATGACACCACGATTGGCTGGCGCTTCGTGAACCCGGTGATGAAGGCGCAATATGGCGTCGATTCCATGCCGGAAACCGCCGAGAACGTGGCCGAGGATTTCGCCATCGCCCGCGCCGATCAGGACGCTTTCGCGCTCCGGTCCCAGACCAAGGCCGCCGCGGCGCAAGAGAGCGGGCGATTGGCGCAGGAGATTACGCCGGTCACGATCCCGCAGCGAAAGGGCGACGCGATCGTGGTGGACAAAGACGAGCATCCGCGCGCCACGACCATCGAGGCGCTCGAAAAGCTCAAGACCTTCGTGAAGGCCGACGGCACCGTGACGGCGGGCAACGCCTCGGGCGTGAATGACGGGGCCGCCGCGCTGATCGTGGCGTCGGAAGCAGCGGCGAAAAAGCACGGCCTCACCCCCCTCGCCCGCGTTCTGGGCGGGGCCACCGCCGGGGTCGCGCCGCGCATCATGGGTTTCGGCCCCGCGCCCGCGTCGAAAAAGCTGATGGCGCGGCTCGGGCTGACCACCGACGATTTCGCGACCATTGAGCTCAACGAAGCCTTCGCCTCGCAGGGGCTCGCCACGCTGCGCGATCTGGGCATCGCCGACGATGACCCGCGCGTGAACCCGAACGGCGGTGCCATCGCTCTGGGTCATCCGCTCGGCATGTCCGGCGCGCGGATCACCGGCACCACGATCCACGACATGAAGCCGGGCGACAAAAGCCTGTCGACCATGTGCATCGGGGTCGGTCAGGGCATCGCCATCGCGCTCGAACGCGTCTGACAGAACGCCGGGCCGGGGGTCAGCCCCCGGCCCGCGCGCTTATGGCATCTTGGCGAGGCCCTCGACAAAGAACGGGCGGAACGCCTCGGGGTGTTCGCTCATCGGGAAATGCCCGACCTCATCCATCACCGACAACGTGGCCCCCGCGACCTGATCCGCCGTGCGCTTGGCGTCCTCCGGCGTGCAGGTGAAATCGTAAGCGCCCACGATGAAATGTACCGGCGTCTTGGCGGTGTCGATGCGGCCCAACTGTCCCACAAGGCTGTCGTCCTGCGTGTAAAAGCTCAGATCGCCCCGAAATACGCCCGGCCCCGACTGCATGAACATCCACAGCGTATTGGCGCGCTCGGCGGCGGGGGCGTAGGGCGAGATATTGGTCGACACCAGCGCCGCGCCCATCTCACCGCCATGCGCGTCTGGCCGGTGGAACCAGTCGATGTCATACCAAGCGGGCTGAAAGTCACTCGCCTCGATGGCAAGGAAGCCTGAGAAGTCGTCGGGGTGATGCACGGCCAGTTGCAGCGCGATCCGCCCACCCATCGACACGCCCGCCAGCACCGGCCGGTCGAGGCCGAGGCCCCGTGCGACCGCCAGAACCGTCTCCATATAGTCTTCGGTGGTCAGCAGATATTCCTCGGTCATGAACCCTTCCGGCGGCAGGCTCTTGCCGTGCCACGGCATGTCGAACGCGATGATGCGGTTGCCGTCGGTGATCTCGGGATCGTTCAGGATGTGCCGCCACTGGCGCGTGTCCGAGCCTGCGGTGTGCAGGCACAGAACCGGCCGCCCCTGCCCGGCTTCTTCGAAATAGATGCGCTGTGTGCGCCCCGCGACCTCGACGGTGACATAGCGTCCTGTGATCTGTTCGATACTCATTGCGCCACCTCCCGGCCCGCGCGCGGCAGGGCCAGTACTTCTTTGAAAAACCTCAGGTTCTTGACGAGGAGGAGCATGTCACCCACGATCTCGGCCCGCCCGATTTTCACCATCGCGAAGATGTCGTGAAAGCCCGGTGCGGGCGTGGCGGTCCAGAATTCTTCGAGCGCCTCGGCATCGGTGACGAAGCCGAACCGATAGGGCGTTTTCTTCGACGGCCCCTCGACCACACGGGCGATCCGGCCCTTGTCGAAGACGAGGTAGAACTCGTCGCCATCCACCTTGATCAGCACGGTCTCGGAAAACAGCGCGCCCAGCCGATGCAGGTGCGGCGCGGTGTCCAGATCCGCCTGTATGCGGGTCATCCGGTCTATCATGCGGCTCTCTCCTCTCGTCGTGATGCGGCGCGCGGCGCCCTGACGCGCGCGGGCCCTCCGGTCATCTCTGATACCTTACCGCGCCGCAAGACGTGACATTGAAACCTTTTGGGTATTACGCGATACCCCGGACCCGGCTTTCCCAACGCCGCGCGGCGGTGCAAGATCTCGCAGATCAAGACGCGGGCCCGGCCAACGATTGCCGAGAACGCCGCACCTGAGGAGGAGGATCCCCATGCGTAACGTAACCGTAGATAACGTCACCGACGTCGTCGTCGACTCGATCGGCGCCTCGAACGACATTCCCGCCCGCCAGAAGGAAATCATGACCGCGCTGGTGCGCCACCTGCATGACTTCTGCAAAGAGGTGAACCTGAGCACCGACGAGTTCATGAAGGCCTGCGATTTCCTCGCCCGCGCCGGGGCCGTCTGCTCGGACAAGCGGCAGGAATTCATCCTGCTCTCCGACATTCTGGGCGTCGAAGTGCTGGTCGACATGCTGTCGAACCCCACGCCCAACGGCGAAACCACCGGCACGGTGCTCGGGCCCTTCTTCCGTGAGAACGCGCCCGTGCTGCCGCATGGCGCTTCGATCGTGCAGAAGCATTTCGACGACGAAGAGACCGTGTTCATCGACGGCTACGTCAAGGATGCCAGCGGCAATCCGGTGGCCCAAGCCGTGCTCGACGTTTGGGAAGACGCGCCCAACGGGCTTTATGAAAACCACGACCCCGAGCAGCCGGAATACAACCTGCGCGGCCGGTTCGAGACCGATGAGAACGGGTATTACTGCTACCGCGCGATCCGCCCGGTGCCCTACCCGATCCCGTCCGACTGGACCGCGGGCGAGATGATTTCCTACATGGGTCACCACACGATGCGTCCGGGCCATGTTCACGTGATGATCAACAAGCCGGGCTACCGCACGCTGGTGTCGCAGCTGTACGACGCCTCGTCCGACTACCTCGACAACGACGCGGTGTTCGCGGTGAAAGAAGACCTGATCGGCGACTTCTCGAAAGCGACCGACGAAATGGGGACGGATCTTTACGTCCGCTTCGACTTCACCCTCGCCGACGCAGCCGTCGCGATGGCCGCCGAGTAAGACAAGACAGGGGCGCAGGCGGGGGCCGACCTCGCCTGCGCCTTTTCGCCCCCACGCCCGGCGCAGAAGGATAGGTTCATGGCCACCCCCCAAACGGCAGCCGTCATCGAAATGAACGGGGACGCTGAGCGTGACACCCGGATCGCGGCGATCGAGACGCGGATCGTGGATTGCATCACGACGCGCCGTCACAAGCTGTCGAACACCGAGATCACGCATCAGTCCTATGTCATCGTCGAGGCCAAGCTTGCCTCCGGTGCCGTGGGCTATGGCGAAGCGTCGACCTTGGGCGGCCCGCGCTGGTCCGAGGAAAGCGTCGAGGCGATCAAGGCCAACATCGACACCTACATCGCCCCCGCCCTGATCGGCCAGCCCGCGCTCGGGTTCGAGGCGAATGGGTTGCGGATGAAAAAGGCGGTGAGCCGGAACAGTTCGGCCCGCGCCGCCGTCGACAGCGCGCTTTACGATGCGGTGGGCAAGGCGCTCGATCTGCCCGCGACCGCCTTTCTTGGTGGGCCGGTGCGCGACCGGGTCGAAGTGCTCTGGGCGCTCGCGTCCGGCGATCCAGATCAGGAGATCGAAGAGGCCAAAGGCAAGCTCGCCGCGCGCGAACACCGTCGGTTCAAGATCAAGCTGGGGTTCCACAGCCCCGCCGACGACATGGCGCGGCTGCGCAAGATCATGGGCGCAATGCCCACGGGGACCGAGATGGTGGTCGACGTCAACCAAGGCTGGTCCGAGGCGACCGCGATCCGTTATCTGCCGGAACTGGCCGAGCTTGGCGTGGCACTGATCGAACAACCGCTCCACCCCGGCCAACTGGCCGCGACGGCCCGGATCGCAGCCCGCAGTCTCGTGCCGATCATGACCGACGAGGCCGCGTTTTCGAACCCGGAACTGGTGCAGAACGCGGTGGCAGCATCGGGCAGCGTCTATTCCCTGAAGCTGGTGAAATCCGGCGGGCTGCTTGAGATGAAGCGCGCCGCCGGGATCGCCAGCGCCTTTGGGATGGAGCTTTACGGCGGGTGTCTGTTGGAAAGCGGGATCGGGGCGGCGGCGCATATGGCCGTGTTCTCGACCCTGCCGACGCTCGAATGGGGCTGCGAACATTTCGGGCCGCGCATCCTCAAGAACGACCTGACCTCCGCCGGGCTGGTGTTCAAAGACTTCCACATCCACATGCCCACCGGCCCCGGCCTTGGCATCACCGTGGATCAGGACGTGCTGCGCGACGTGACCCGCGCGGCCTAACGGCTGCGCACGAAGCGCTGCGCCACGTCGAGAAACTGAAGCACCTGCCGCGATTGGTTGTCGCGCCGCGCGTGGATCGTCAGGCCCGTGCCCGGGTTCGGCCCTTCGTAGCTGCGAAAGAACACGCCGGGCCGGGTGGTGCGCGACACGCTTTCGGGCACCACGGAAATTCCCACGCCCACGGACACCAGCGCGATGGCGGTCTGATAATCCTGCGCCAGTTCCAGCGTCGCCGGTTCGAAATCCGCTTGCCTGCACAGGTCGAGCACAAAGTCGGCATAGCTCGGGCGCGGGCGACGGGGATAGAGAACGAACGCCTGATCGCCCAACTCGGCAAAGCGGATCGTCTCGCGGGTGGCGAGGTCGGAGTTGTCCGGCACGGCGAGGATCAGACGCTCCCGCTCCAGCGGCACCCGGCGCAATTCCTCGTCCTTCAACTCGGGCCGCGCGACCGCAATGTCGATCTCGCGCTGGACCAGCGCCGAATGCAGCGCCGCGTTGTTCATCGCCGACAGCGCCAGTTCCACCTTGGGATAATGCGAGCGGTAGGATTTGATGAGGCTCGGCAGCACCCCGTGCGAGGCCGAGCCGACGAAGGCGACGCGCAACCGCCCTGCCCCGCCCGCGCCAACCAGCCGCGTCTCCTTATACGCCGCATCCAGCCGATCGACGAGCTGGCGCGCATGACCCTCCAGCACCTCGCCCGCCTGCGTGAGCCGGATCTGGCTGCGGCTCCGGTCGAACAGCTGCGCGCCGATATCGGCCTCGAGCGCGGCGATCTGACGGCTGAGCGGCGGCTGCGCGATCCCGAGCCGCGAGGCCGCGCGACCAAAGTGCAGCTCGTCCGCGACGGCGAGGAAATAGGTCAGTCTGCGCAGTTCCATCGACCTCTCCCCCCAAGGTATCGGTAGCCCCGTGATCATACCCAAAGCGCATGAGCCGGGCAACGCCATGCCCCACGGGGCCCTCGCCCGCCCGCGCCGGACCTTCGACGCCCTCACCCGGCCCCGGACGCAAAGCGAACGTCTTGTCATATGCTTGGCCCTGACGCATTGTTTTTGCCAAGGCCGATTTAGAGCACGGAAAGTTTATCGCGTCGCGGCCAGTCGAAAGGCGGATTGATGGCTGAATTGGAGCCCGAAGAGCAGACGCAGCCGAACGTCGAGCCTCATGAGGCTCAGGCCGAGTCAGACAAGACCCAGCCGCCCGTCTCGGTCATGCGGTATGAGACCCCGGCGGAGCTTTTCGAAGAAATGCCGCAGGTCGCGCAACTGACCATGCACCGCCCGCTCGCAGGCGAAACCGCGCTGAATTTTCTGGCGCGGCTCAGGGCCTCGACCACACCGGAAGAGGCGCTGACCTTTGCCGCCTTCGCCCTGAAACCCAAGATCGCGATCTGGTGGTGCTACGAATGCCTGCGCGTCGCGGGGGACGAGTTGAGCCATGAGGAACGGCACCTGATGGAGCTTGTGGCGAACTGGACCAACTACCCGGACAACGAAAACCGCTACCGTGCGATGAAGGTCGCGCTTTATGCCCCGGTGCGCACGCCCGCCGTGCATCTCGGGCTGGCGGTGGGCTGGTCCGGCGGCCCCATCGGCCCGAACGACACGGCGCAGGTGCCGCCGCACCGCACGCCCCGCGCGGTGAACACCGCCGCCCTCATGTGCCTCGCGCGATCCGGGCTTCAGAACCGCTCGCTCAGGCTCGCCCGCTTCATCCAGATCGCCGGAGACGTGATCAGCACCCCGTGACGACGGGCCGCGCGCATCGCAGACCACGAAACAACGACCAGACCTAGTTCCGAATGACCCTGACCCTCAGCATCGAGAATTTCGACAAGCTCGAAGACGGCGGCCCGACGTGGATCGCGCTCAACGAACGGGGCGCGAACATCGGACGCAAGCGCGGGATGGATTGGGTGTTGCCCGATCCCGACCGTCATATATCGAGCCACCATTTCGACATCGAGTATCGCGACGGGGCCTATTGGCTGGTGGACGTGTCGATGAACGGGACGTTTCTGCAAGGACAGGGCCACCGGATTCAGGGGCCGCACCGGCTCACCGATGGCGACCGGATCGTCGTCGGGCATTACGTGGTCAAGGTCAGCCTGCCCGCCCCGGCGGCCCCCGCCCCCGCGCCCGCGCCGCGCCCGGAACCCGTGGTGCCGCCCAGCGAAATGACATGGTCGATCCAGGCCCCGCCACCCGGCGGGGGCGATCCCTGGGGCGGCGGGTCTCCGCCCGCGACCTCGGCCCCGCAGTTCGCGCCGCAACCCGGCTTCAGCCGCCCGCAGGCCGATGGGATGAGCGAGTTCGTCCCGGTCCAGCGCCCCGGCGGCATGCCGCCCGAGCAACCCCCGGCACCTGCGCCCGCCCCGGCGCCCCAGCCCGCCGCGCAACCGGACCCGTTCGGGGGCAGCGGCACCACCGATCTGCCGCATCTCAGCCGCCCCGCGCCCGATCCGGTCCATGCCCCGCCCCCCTCGCCGGTGCCGACCCCGGTCGCGCCCCAGCCCGAACCGCAACCCTACGCCCAGCCCTATGGCGGCGGCGGTCAGGATCTTGTGCGGGCGTTCTGCGAAGGCGCCGGGCTCGACCCGTCGCTTGCCGGGGGCGTGGACGGTGCCGCGCTGATGCGCGAGTTAGGCGCGCTCGTGCGCGGCTCGGGCGATCAGGTCATGGCGCTTCTGCGCGACCGGTCCTCGACCAAGAACTTCGTCGCCCGTGGCGAGCGCACCATGACGCAGGCCACCGGCAACAACCCGATGAAATTCGCAAGCTCGACCGACGAGGCGCTGGTGGACATGTTCCTCCAGCCCAAGTCCGGCTACCTCGCCGGGTCGGCGGCCTTCGAGCAGGCGCTCGGCGACATTCGCGGCCACCAGATGGCGGTGTTCATGTCGATCCAGCCCGCCCTCGCCGAACTGATGGAGGGCCTGTCGCCCGACGAGATCGAGGATGACGCCAAGGGCGGGCGCAAGGCGCTGGCCGGGTCGCGCAAGGCGCGCAACTGGGACGAATTCGTCGAACGCTGGGACGCCAAGGCCAAGGTCGGCGACCACGGGATTCTCAGCGCCTTTCTCGCCATTTACGGGCGACTTTACCTTGAGGCGCAGGCCCGGCGGGGCGATGGCGACTGATTTTGACAGCGGGACATTTCAACGATGAACATTGACGATCTCCTGGTGCCGGTTTCTGACGATCAGCCGTGCGGGCCGGACCTTTATGACGAGATGGACAGCGCCTATGACGACTATGTCATGGGGGCCGAAAGCCGCCTGCCGCCGTTCTATTTCCGCGCCGGGATGGCCCGCGACAGTAGCGGCGAAGCCTCGGACACGGTGTTCAAGCCCGCCGACGTGGATATCGACAGCGAAGAGGAGGCGATCGACGCGCTTCTCAAACGCTCGCGCGACATCCGGCTCTTGGTGCTGCGCGCGCAGTGGGAAAATCTGGCGGGACGGCTGGAAGAGGCCGTGACGACGATCGAGGCTATCGCGGCCCTGCTCGACACCTTCCCCGACGCGGTGCATCCCAACCTGTCCGACGGCTCGGGCGACCGGAGCAATGCGCTCGACGAATTGGACGCGGCCGAAACCATGCTGCGCCCGCTCCAGTTCTTCGGGCTGACCGGATCGCGCGAAACCTCGCTGAGGCGCATTCAGGTGGCCAAGGGCGACGTCGAGGCGGTACTGGTCGACGAGCGTGCGCTCGACCTCGGGCGGATCACAGGCGAGATTTCCTCGCCCCGCAATCGCGCCACGGTCGACACGAATTACGCGCTTTTGCAGCGTTATACGAAAGCCTTGGACGCCATCGTGATGAAGTGCATCGCGAACCCGACCGAAAGCTTCAAGCCCCGGTTCCCGCGCACCAAAAAGGCCATCGAGGACATGCTGGCCGAGATCGTCGCGGCGCGTCCCGATCTGGCGGATGGGACCGTGGGCATCGATGCCGCCTCGGTCGATGCGCCCGATGTGGCCGAGGGCGAAGCGGTGCAGACCAGCCTGCCGCAGGCCGCCGTGCCCACCGGCCCCGCGCCGGACGTGGTCAGTCACCGCCACGCGATCAAGATTCTCATGGCCTGCGAGACCTATTTCCGCACCAGCGAACCCTCGTCCGCCGCGCTGCCGCTCATCACGCAGGCGCGGCTTCTGATCGGGCGGCCGCTGTCCGAGGCGATTCAGACGCTCCTGCCCAACTACGCCTCGCAGGCGGTGTTCGACTTTGGCCCCTCGACCGGCTTTGCCATCGGGTTCGACCGGATCGCGACGCTGTCCTCGGACGTGCCCGACCCGACCGCCGCGCCACCCGTCCAAGGCGAGCCGGAGCAGATCGAACCGATGACCAGCGCGACCACCGTGGTGCAGGCCGTGCGCTCGGTCGAAGACTACTTCCGCCGGGTCGAGAAAAGCAGCCCCGTCCCGATTCTTCTTCAGCGGGCAAGGGGTTATCAAGGTAAAGATTTTCAGGCGATTGTCGCCGAACTGTTACCAAACATTCAATGACGCCAGCGGGGGCGGTCGGGAATCCCCCCGCAACCGGGCAAGTTTGTGCCGTAATGGTGGGCAGCCTGACCCTTTGATAATCTCTCACACGTTGACACACGCGCGCGTTGGTTGTTTCCTGATTGCCGAATTAATTACTTTTTTTAGGGGGAGAGCGAGTCATGGCTTCTGATTCCGGTTCCAGTTTCATCAAGCGCAATCGGGCGCCCCGGGTTCATATCGCCTACGCCGACCCCTACCAAAGCGACGAGATGGTCGAGCTGCCGTTCGTCATGGGCGTGATGTCGGATCTGTCGGGCAACAACCCGCGCGCCGAAAAGCCCGACATGCCCGACCGCGAATTCGAGGATGTCACCAAAGACACCATCGACGGCATGATGAAGACCAAGATCAAGCCCGGCATGACCTTTATGGTCTCGAACAAGATCGACGAAAGCTCGGATCAGAAACTGGGCGTGAACCTCCAGTTCGACAGCATGAAAGACTTTGAACCGGCGCAGATCGCCCGGCAGGTCCCCGCGATGCGCAAGCTTCTCGAAGCGCGCGAGCATCTGGCCAACCTGCAGCGCTACATGAGCGCACGACCCAAGGCGCAGGAACAGATCAAGCAACTTCTGAACGACCCCGAACTGCTCGCCGTCATGGCCGCGCAGGTCGAACAGAAAGAAGCCGCGCGCGACGCGCAGGACGACAGCGAAGTGTAATGCGCCGGGGCCGGTTCCGGCCCTCGCACGGGAATTGATTTTACGGGGACACGCGGACGCATGGCGAACGAGACTCAGGCACAGGAAGTCCAGGAAAGCACGGCACTCGACGAGCTGTCCGAATTTTCCGACATCCTCAAAAAGACGATCAAGCTGAGGACCGAAGGCGCCGACGAAGACGTCGACAACGCGGTCATGGCGCTGGTGCGCGAGGCGATGGACGACGACACGCTCGTCGACGACGACGTCATCGACACGGTCGACAAGATGCTCGCCAAACTCGACGCCAAGCTGTCGTCGCAGATGGACGAGATCCTGCACAACGAAGAATTCCAGCAGTTCGAAGCCGCTTGGCGCGGGCTCGATTACACCTTGTCGAATGCCGAGACCGACGCCTCGCTGCAAATCCGCGTGCTCAACATCTCGAAGAAAGAGCTTCAGGGCATGGCCCGCGATTTCCGCGGCGCCAAATGGGACAAGTCCCCGCTGCACAAGATGGTCTATGAGGACAATCTGGGCACGCTGGGCGGCCGCCCGATCGGCGCGCTCGTCGGCGACTACTACTTCGACCACTCGTCGCAGGACGTGAATATTCTGGGCTTCGTCGGCAAGATCGCCGAAGCCTCGCTCGCCCCGTTCGTCTCGGGCGCTTCGCCCGACCTTTTCGGGATCGACAGCTGGAACGAGATCGCGACGCCGCCGGACCTGTCCAAGATTTTCGAAGCCTCGGACTATGCCGCGTGGAACTCCCTGCGTCAGAGCGAGAACGCCCGTTTCATCGCCCTCACCGGCCCGCGTGCGCTGGCGCGTGAGCCCTATTCCCCGGAAACCGTCGACGAATTCGGCTATACCGAGACGACCGACGGCCACGGCGGCAAGACCTATTCGTGGATGAACTCGGCCCACGCGATGGCCAACAACATCAACCGCGCCTTCAAGAAAAGCGGTTGGACGGTGCAGATCCGTGGCGTGACCTCGGGCGGCGAGGTGACGAACCTGCCGACCTATCTGTTCGACACGGGCGACGGCACCAAGTCGCTGAAATGCCCGACCGAAGTGTCGATCAGCGACCGGCGCGAAAAGGAAATGTCGAACTCGGGCGTCATCGGCCTGATCCACCGGCAGAACACCGACAAGGCCGCCTTCATCGGTGCGCAGTCGCTGTATAAACCCAAGAAATTCGTGGATGACGAAGCGACGGCATCGGACAACATGTCCTCGCGCATCCCCTATATGTTCGCGGTGTCGCGGTTCAGCCATTACCTCAAGGTCATGGTGCGCGACAAACTCGGTAAGTCGTCGACCCGGCTTCAGATCGAGAACGAACTGCAGGCCTGGATCAACAAGTATGTGACAGGCAACCCGGACACCGCGTCCGAGGACGACAAGGCGCGTCAACCGCTCGCGGGGGCGCGTGTCGAGGTGATCGAGGACGATCTGGATCCCGGCAATTACATCGGGAAATTCTACCTCAAACCACACTTTCAAATGGAGGGCATGGATATCGGGATGAGCCTGGTGTCCAAGTTGCCCGCCGGTCAGTAGGCGCCTGGCTGCGCGTGACACTCATTGTGCCTAGGGAGATTTGCACATGGCAATGGACAGTTTTCTGAAACTCGAGAACGGGATTAAAGGCGAGGCGCAGGACGACAAGTACCGCGACTGGATCGACATCCTGTCCTGGAACTGGGGAATGCATCAGTCGGGGACCACGCACCTCGGCATGGGTGGCGGCGGCGGCAAGGTCGACGTCCGTGACATCACCGTGACGAAATACGTCGATGCGGCCACGCACGACCTGATCCAGCGCTGCTGTTCGGGCGAGCACATCACCTCGGGCCAGCTCATCGTGCGCAAGTCGGGCGGCGCTGCGCCGATCGACTATCTCAAGATCGACATGGAAGACATCATGATCACCAACTACCAGACCGGTGGCATGAAAGACGGTCTCGACCGCGTTCAGGAAACGCTCGAGCTGAACTTCCGTCGGTTCCAGGTGACCTACACCAAGCAGGAAGCTTCTGGTGCCGCTGG
Organism: Pseudomonadota bacterium; assembly: GCA_036154315.1. GTDB lineage: Bacteria > Pseudomonadota > Alphaproteobacteria > Rhodobacterales > Rhodobacteraceae > Maritimibacter. The sequence goes on along the minus strand of JAYZLL010000026.1, from coordinate 47,340 downwards.
CCCGGAAAGCAAAGCCGGCTGGGAAATCGCCGAAAACAAGAAGTGGGGCAAGTAAGCTCTTTCGCTTCGTGCCATTTCGGAAGGCCGGGTCATGCGGCCCGGCCTTTCGCATTTCAGCGTCGCGCGGCTTCCCGCGTGACCGACCTGTTTCGGTGATTTTATGAACGACCAGCAAGATCAGGACACCGGCCCCCGGTCGCGCCTCTGGCGGCGCGAAGATCGGGCGAAGGTGTCGATCATGCAGGTCTTTCGCTCTGCCTACAAAGCCAAGGATGCCCGCCGCGCCGCACCCAGCGCAGGCGACGCCGAGGTCACGCAGCGCAGCCAGCTCCGCCGCGCGGGCGTGGGCGAGGCGACGTTGCGCCAGCATCTCGAGGCCGATCTGGGCAGTCTTCTGAACACCATCAACCTCGCCTCCGCCGAACCGCTCGACGACGTGCCCGAGGTGGCGCGCTCGATCCTGAACTACGGCTTTGACGACATGTCCTCGGTGACGCCGCACAGCTTTGGCCGCAATCAGGTGGTCAATTCGGTGCGCCAGTCGCTCCTCAACCACGAGCCGCGCTTCATTCCCGGTTCGCTCGACGTGCAGCTGCGCGATCAGGGCACCAAGGATCAGCGGCTCGGCATCCAGATCAGGGGCGAGCTTGTGGGCGACCCGGTCGAGGTGCCCATCGACTTTGACGCCGACATTGATTTCGGCTCGGGCAACATGAAGCTGGGCAAGCTGAAGGTGAAGCAATGAAGCGCGCATTCCGCGAGGCCTACAACCGCGAGCTTGCGCTGCTCAAGGAACGGGCGAGCGAATTTGCGCTGGAATATCCGGGGCTTGCGGATCGTCTGGGCGGGCTGCTCGAGGAAAACCTCGACCCCACGGTCGCGGGGCTACTCGAAGGCAGCGCCTTTCTCGCCGCCCGCGTGCAGCTGAAACTCGAAGAAGAGTTCCGCACCTTCACCACCGAGATGCTCGACCAGCTTTACCCCGATGCGCTGGAGCCGACGCCCAGCGTCATGCTGGTGCGCGCCCGGATGCCCGCCGAACGGATCGGCGACCCCGAGCCTGTGGTGGCCGGGCCCGGCGACTATCTCGACGCGCGGTTCCGCGACGCCGACAAGCGTGTGGCCTGCCGCTTCGCGCTCGCCGCGCCGCTGGAGATCTGGCCGCTGACCATTTCCGACGCGCGCTATCACGCCTCCCCCGGCCCCATCGGCGCCTTGGGGCAGGAGGTGACGACGACCACCAAGTCCGGCATGGTGATCGACATCGACCGCGCCGACGAAACCGGCACGGCGGTCGACGTGCCGCTCAGCGATCTGCCTTTGGACACCCTGACCGTGCATCTCGTCGGCGGCATGGGCGACGCCTCGCGCATCTATGAGCAGGTGTTCTGCGACCGGGCCCGCGTGTCGCTGCGCTGGCTCGACCGGCACGGCGATGCGGTCTTTGCCACCCTGCCCCCGGACGCGGTGCAGCCGGTGGGGTTCGAGCGCGACGAAAAGCTGTTTCCCCACAAAAAGCGGGTGTTCGAGGGATTCTCCCGCCTGCGCGAATTCTTCGTCTTTCCGCGCAAGTTCGCAGGCTTCCGGGTCTCCGGCCTCGCCGCCCACCTGCCCCGCATCCCGGCCTCGCAGGTCCAGTTGGTGTTCGAGTTCTCGCGCGCCAGCGCCGACCTCGCCGCGCGGATGAAGCCCGAGTACTTCGCCCTGAACGCCGCGCCCGCCGTGAACCTGTTCGAGGAAATGTCCTCGACCGCGCGCATCGACCAGAAGCAGTTCGAATACGTCGTCACACCCAACTCCTCGCCGCGCACCCATTACGAATTCCACGCGATCCAAGAGGTCTGGGCGCATTACACCGGCACTCAGAACAAGGTGCAGGTCCATCCGCTGTATTCCGTGCCGCCGGATAAAGAAGACCCCCGGCGGCTGCTCTACTATTCCGCCCGCCGCAAACCGCGCGAACTGTCCCCGTCCGAAAAACGCTCCGGCACCTCGCGGTTTCGCTATCGGGGCACCGAAACCTATGTCTCGCTGTATGAGCCGCCGGGGGAAGAGCCGGTCAAGCGGTTGCAGGTCAAGGCGCTGTGCTCGAACCGGCATCTGGCCGAGTATCTGCCGATCGCACAGGCGGACGAGCCGTTCTTTCTGACCACCGATCAGACCGTGGCGCTGACCTGCGTGGCCGGGCCGACCCCGCCGCGCCTGTCGCTTTTGGATCTCGACAAGAACGCGGGCCACCGCACCCAGTCGGGCGATGTCTACTGGCGGCTCATGTCCTATCTCTCGCTCAACCAATCCGGCCTCTCGGCCCGCGATGGGGGTGAGGCGGCCGCGGCCCTGCGCGAAATGCTGTCGCTCTTCGCCGATCTGTCGGACAACGTGAACGAGGCGAGCATCGGCGGCATCGACGCGGTCGAAACCCGTCCCGTGACCCGCACCATCGCCCATGACGACGGCTATCACAGCGCCCGCGGGCTTGAGATCACCGTCACCTTCGACGAGGACGAATATGAGGCCGCAGGCGCGGTATTCCTGGGCTCGGTGCTCGACCGCTTTTTCGCCGAATACGCCGCGATCAACTCGTTCACCCAGACCGTCCTACGCTCGATCCAGCGCGGGCATCTCAAGACCTTCACGCCCCGCTCGGGCAGCGGGCCGATCCTGTGACCGGGCCCGCGCTGAACCCGACGCCCGCCGCGCCCACGCCGCCGTCCGAGCGCGAGGCACAGGCGGACGCCGCGCTCGGCATCGGCCTCTTTGCCCTGCTCAGAAAGCTGGAACGCGAGGCACACGACCGCCCCCCCATCGGCGAGAACCAGCGCCTACGCGACTCCATCGTGCGGCTGGGTCAGGACCCGTTCCTCGCCTTTCCCGACAACGAATTGTCGCGGCTCGACCTCAGCCGCTCGCCGCCGATGGTGCGCGCGCAGTTCATGGGCTTTTTCGGCCCGCAGGGCGCCCTGCCGCTCAACTGGACCGAGGAAATCCTGCGCTGGTTCGAGGATGGCGACGAAGCCTTTGTCGCCTTCGCCGACATTTTCGCCGCGCGGTTTCAGGAGCTGTTCTTCCGGGTCTGGTCCGACAGCCACCGGATCACCCAGTTCGACCATCCGGCTTCCGACCGGTTTTCAGATTTCATCCTTGCTTTTCAAGGCCTTGGAACGTCGCAATTCCGCGACCTCGCCCCCCTGCCCGACACCGTCCCGGTCTATCTGTCGGGTCTCGCCACGGGCCGGATCAAAAGCCCGGTGCGCCTGCGCCAGATGCTGTCGCTCGAGTTTGAGGGCGACGCCACGATCGAGATCGAGGAAATGGTCCCGATCTGGATCGACTTCGAACCCGACGACCTGAGCCGTCTGGGCATGGCCGGTGCAACGCTCGGCATGAACGTGCATCTGGGCGCGCGCGTCCGGTCTGTGGGCGAGAAATTCCGCATCCACATCCGGGTGCCCACGCTCGCGCTCTATCGCTCGTTCCTGCCCGGCGGCCAGCACCACGGCGTGCTGCGCGCGCTCATCCGCGCCTATATCGGCCAGTCCTTCGACGTCGAGATCATGCTCTGGCTGCCCGAACCCGAGGTGCAGCCGACAGTGCTCGACGGCACCGCGCAACTGGGCTGGATGGCCTGCCTCGCGCCGCAGCAGAACAACCCGGATCACATGATCAGCGCCACGCGCTTCGCCCTCGTCATCGGCGGGGACGATGAAGGGACACAGATACGAAAGGCCGCGTAAGGCCGGGGGACAACAGGGACGACCATGACCGAGATCACGATCGAGAAATACGCCGCCAAGATGAACCGCATCGGGTACGAGGCGTTCCTCAACGCGATGCGCTATGCGCGCGGCGAAAAGAACCGCAACGTCGAGCTGTGCCACTGGCTGTTCAACGCCATGTCGAACCAGAACTCGGACATCTCGGTGACGTTCCGCGAACTGGACCTCGACCGGGGCCGCGCGCTCAAGGATCTCGACACCGCCATGTCGCGGCTCGACAAGAACGTGACCGAAAGCCCCGACATCGCCGAAACGCTGGTCGCCACGCTCAACCACGCATGGAACTATGCCACGCTCTACTTCGGCGAGGTCCAGATCCGCACCGGCCATGTGCTGACCGCGCTTCTGAACGACCCCGCGCTCAAGCGTCACCTGCTGCGCTATTCCTCGACGTTCGAGGCGATCTCGGCCGACCGTCTGGGGCAAGAGGCGCGCACGCTCTGGGCCGAGTCCGAAGAGGAAACCATGCGCCCGATGGACGGCTCCGGCCTGTCCTCTTCCAGCACCGGCGCATCAGGCGAAGACGGCGGCCCCTCGGCCTCCTCCGCGCTTGGGCGCTTCTCGGTCGACATGACCGCCGAGGCCGAAAGCGGCAAGATGGACCGGATCGTGGGCCGCGACGACGAGGTGCGCCAGATCGTCGACGTGCTTCTGCGCCGCCGTCAGAACAACCCGATCCTCACCGGCGAGGCGGGCGTCGGCAAGACCGCCGTGGTCGAAGGCTTCGCCCAGCAACTCGCCGCCGGAAACGTGCCGCCCACGTTGCAGGGCACGCGCCTGCACATGCTCGACATTCAGGCGCTGCAGGCGGGCGCCTCGATGAAGGGCGAGTTCGAGCAACGGCTGAAATCAGTGATCGACGAGGTGCAGGCCAGCCCCAAACCGATCATCCTCTTCATCGACGAGGCGCACACGCTCATCGGCGCGGGCGGACAGGCGGGCACCGGCGATGCCGCGAACCTGCTGAAACCGGCGCTGGCCCGTGGCACCCTGCGCACCATCGCCGCGACCACATGGTCGGAATATCGCCAGTATTTCGAAAAAGACCCGGCCCTCACCCGCCGGTTCCAGCCGGTGAATGTCGAGGAACCCAGCGTCGAACAATGCTGCTACATGCTGCGTGGCATCTTGGGTCCGATGGAGGCGCACCACGGCGTGCGCATCTCGGACGAGGCCATCGTCTCGGCCGTGTCGCTGTCGCATCGCTACATCCCGGCGCGGCAATTGCCGGACAAGGCCGTGTCGCTGCTCGACACCGCATGTGCCCGCGTCGCCGTCTCGCAGGCCTCGACCCCGGCCCGCATCGCCGATCTGCGCGAAAAGATCGCCGCCCTCGACATCGAGATCGCAGGCAAGATCGCGCAGGAGGATCTGGGCGAACGCAACGACGAGCGCCGGGAAGAGGCCGAGGCGGAAAAGCTCAAACTTGCCGAAGACCTTACGGCGCTTGAGGCGAAATACGAGGCCGAGAAAGCCCTCGTCGATCAGATCCTCGACCTGCGCCAGCGCGTCTCGGGCGAGGATGTCGACGACGCCGACGCCCTGCGCGACGAAATGCACGCGCGCATGACCGACCTCGACGCGGGCGACCCGGACGACCGCATGGTCTATGTCCATGTCGACGCACAGGCCGTGGCGAGCGTGATCTCGGATTGGACGGGCATTCCTGCTGGCCGGATGGTGCAGGACGAGTTGCAGGCCGTGCTGACGCTGGCCGACCGCCTGAAAGAGCGCGTCATCGGGCAGGATCACGGGCTCGAAGCCATCGCCAAGCGGATCGAAACCAACCGCGCGGGCCTGTCGAACCCGAACAAGCCGATCGGCGTCTTCATGCTCTGCGGCCCTTCCGGCGTCGGCAAGACCGAGACCGCGCTGGCGCTGGCCGAAACGCTTTATGGCGGCGAACAGAACGTCATCACGATCAACATGTCGGAGTTTCAGGAGGCGCATTCCGTCTCGCTCCTCAAAGGCGCGCCTCCGGGTTACGTCGGCTACGGCGAAGGCGGGCGGCTGACCGAAGCGGTGCGGCGCAAACCCTATTCGGTCGTCCTGCTCGACGAGATCGAAAAGGCCCATTCCGACATTCACGAGCTGTTTTTTCAGGTCTTCGACAAGGGGATCATGGAGGACGGGAACGGGCGTTCGATCAACTTCAAGAACACGCTGATCCTGCTCACCTCGAACGTCGGCACCGACGCGATCATGGACATGGCCGAAGCGGGCGAAACCACGCCCGAAATCGACGTGCTCGAGGCCGCGCTGAAGCCCGCCCAACTGGCCGTCTTCCCCCCCGCGCTTCTGGGCCGCATCGTCTCGATCCCCTATTTCCCGCTCTCGCGCGACGTGATCGCAGGCATCGCCAAGCTGAAACTCGGCGCGGTCGAAAAACGCCTCAAAGACGCCCACGGCGCCACGATGATCTACGGCGACGAGGTCATGACCCACATCGTCGACCAATGCCGCGACCCCGACAGCGGCGGCCGCATGATCGACAACATCATCACCAACTCGATCCTGCCGGACCTGTCCCGTCAGGTGCTGTCGCGCATGGTGTCCGGCGAGCCGTTCAAGACGGTCGAGGTCAAGGTCGAGGATGGGGGGTTTGTTTATGGGTTCTCATAAGGGAGAGCTGTCCGATGTCCGATAGTCAGATGGAGTGGGTCAAGGTCCACGACTACAAACAGCGCGAAATCGGAGCTATCGGATTTCTGAACGGCAAAGCCGTCGCCGTCGCCGCGTTCTACGACGACGCGGACGGGAACATGGACGGCAAGGTAAGCTGGGGCGAAAAGCTCATCTCAACCGTCTTCCCCCTGCTCGGTGGCAAAGCCGTCGTCGAAGTGGCGATGACCGCCCGCGTCGACATGGAGATCTTACAGCGCGATGCCTCGTTCTATCAGGTTGCGAACCAACTGTATCTCGAGTTCGCCGCCGGCCTCGTCGCCGAAGGTATCTACATCGTCTATTTCTCACGCGGCGTTAAAGCCGTCGGAAAGGGGGCCGCCACCCTCATCACCGACAGCCTCGTCAAGCAACTCGTCATTCGCAAAGGGTTCGAGCAAGCGGTGAAAGAGGTCTTCGACGCCGCGGTCAAGCCGTAATGGTGGACCGCGGCCGCCTCAGGGGATCGGCCTCGGCCCTCGCTTTTCCCCTTAGTCTCGCGCCCGATTAGAACAATCCGAACCGAATATTATTGAAACGGTTTCCCAATTTTAAATCGACATTTCGGAGACAAAGACATTGCAGGTTGAATACATCGACGGTGAAGGCGGTGTCTGGATGTTCGACCGGGTGCGCGCCTATGTCCTGATCGACGAACTGGCTTTGGTCAAAGCCCTCGTCGACAACACGACGATCATCACAAAAGACAACTGGTTCAGCGCGGACGAGGCCCGCGTCCATACGAACCACAACCGCGTCGCGGCCGACAGGTTGAACAATTACTCGAACTTCGCCCGCCGTTTCCAACGCACGCTGGACGGCGGCTTGCAGGACACACAGGATTTTCTGGTCGAGTGTCTGTTCCAAAAGGACCTGCTGAACAAACAGCTCTACAGCAAATACAACGACCCGCATGCCTTCAACCGGCGGGCGCTTCAGACCATCAAGGATTCCGACGAAGACCTGAAGTTCTGGAAAGACACGGCCCTCTTCGGCCTTTCCGTTCTGGCCGTCGTATCTACGGGCGGTGTCGCGTTTGTGGTGATCACCGCCGCCAATATGGCGGCCAATGCATATGTCACATATGACGAAACCGGCAGCTGGGAAAAGGCCGCCGCGAGCGGCGCGCTTGCAGCAATTCCCGGCGGCGGCAAAGTCATCGGCAAGGTCGTCCAGAACTCACACAAGATGAAAAAGGTCGCGGCAGCGGTCACGACCGTCATCGAAGAAGGCGCCGACATCGCCCACGACATGTATGTGAACGACGCCGCCATCGAAGACGCGGTGGCCTCGAAACTCGTCTCAAAGGGCGTCTCTCACGGATATGATCGTGCCGCGAAACATGCGAGCAAGTTCGTCAGCGGCGAAGTGAAATCGGCGCTGAAGACCGTTCAGTCAAAGCTCGGCTCATCCGAGGATTTCGTGGTCAGAGTCAGCAAGGAAGCCACCAAGAAAGTCGTCACCGGGACAGCGAACGACGGCCTGAACGAACTCGGCCGACAAGCGAAAAGCGTGATCAAGTCCGCCGTCGAGAAAGGACCATCTTCGCCATTGGAGGCGACCTACGGCGCAGAGGGCGCGAGAGCGGTCAACGAGTCGGGTGTCAGACAGGCGTTCTCCGGCGCGAACAATCCGATCAAACCGATGGCGGATGCACCCAACGGCGCGTCCAAGTACCGGCAGTACATCGTTCAGCACGTTCTTGCCCGCGTCGACTAACCACCCCCCAGCACCTCGTCCACCGCATCCTTGAGCGCGCGTTCTTCCGGGCTCAGGGCTGCCTGCACCACGACTGCGCGGCCGCTGGAGCCGCTCATTTTGCCGTCGGACCACGCCTGAACCCCCGCTGCCGACATGCCTGCGAGGAACCCGTTGGCCGAGATCACGCCGGGGGCGACGATGTTCTCGATCGGTGTGGTCTGCACCGCCGCGATGACCTTGTGGGCGTCCGCCGGACCCAGGAAGTGCGCCAGATACAGCCGCCCCGGCGTGATGTCGTGGCCACGTCCGCGCAGGAAGCTTTCGTTTTCGCGGGCGAGGTTCGTGACCATCTCGCGCGACAGGGCCGGGTCGTTCCTCAGCGCCAGCAGATCGGCCTGCGACATGCTGTTCACCAGATCGGGGCGATAGCGTTTCATCATGTAAATCCACGTGGAATCGATGAACTGCCCCAGCCCGGTGGCCGACGACAGCGGGTTCTTCGCGCTCGCATTCCCGCCGCTCTCGACCTGAATGATCTTGTTCACCAGCACCTCGACCGCGCCCGAGGCGGTGGCACCGCCGCCCGAAAACGTCATCGGATCGACCGCCGCTCCGTTCACCCGGACCTCGAAATGCAGGTGCGGGCCGGTCGACCGGCCCGTGGTGCCGACGAAACCGATCACGTCGCCCGCGCGCACCGCGACCCCGTTCGACGTGGTATCGGCGAAGCTGTCGAGGTGGGCATAGCGGGTCTGGATGCCGCCGGGGTGGTCGATATAGACCACGTTGCCATAGCCGCCGCCCACGCCCGCCAGCGCGATGGTCCCGTCGGCCGCCGCGACGATCGGCGTGCCCGTGGGCGCCGCCCAGTCGACACCGTCATGGTTGCGCACCTGTTTCAGGATCGGGTGGTGGCGCGGCCCATAGCCCGAGGTGCGCACCCCCTGCACCGGCACCAAGAGCCCGCCCGACAGCCCCCCGGCCACCGACGAGCCCCGGCGATTGAGACAGGCAAATCCCCCCTCTTCGACCGGCACCACGTAACAGATCATATCCTCCGACGATCCCGTGATCCCGACATAGAGCAGCGCCCCCAGCCCTGTGCCCGCAGGCCCCGGTTCGCGCGCCTTGACGAATGTGACCTTGTCCTCCTCGCTCACGAAGCTTTCCAGATCGTGCTGTTTCGACATGGCCACGATCATCTCGCCCACCAGTTCGGTCGACATGCCGTTGCGGATCGCGGCGGAATAAAGCGCGTCGAGCAGGCGGACATCGCCCTGCGCCAGCGCCTCCTGCCGGAGCGAGCCGGAGCGGTCCATCAGGTTGTCCAGAAGCCACGGGTCCGAGCCGCGCGAAAACCGCCCCGCGCCCACCTGCGCCAGCGTGGCGATATAGCCGTCCGGGCCATACAGCGACATCTGGAGCAACTCGCGCCCCGCCGGGCCGGGCCGGAACCTCAGCGCCACGACGCTGCCGCGCGTCAGGGTCTGCTCGGTCATCTCAAGTTCACGGCTCACCGCCGTCGTCACCCGTTCGGCATTGGCCGCAGGCATCCCGTTCGAGCGCAGGACTTCGCCCAGATCGCGGTCGGCGCGCAGCACCACGACCACGTCCTCGAACAGCCCGAAGCGCTGGTTTTCGCGCAGCGCCAGCGCGACCGAGGTGGTGTTCTCGATCTGGGTCTCGACATAGACCGCCGCCTCGTCGGTCTGGGTCGCGGGGTCGGCATCGGTGTCGTTCGCGATGAAACTGCCCCAGCTGCTGTCCTCTTCGATCGCCACGACCTCGCCCGCCTCGGCGACCTGACGCGCGACCGGCATGGCCTGCAATTCCTCGATCCCCTGCCCGCGCGTGGCCTGAAAATACGCGAAATCCTCGCGGCTCGACGGCAGACGGGTGACAAGCTGGCGCTCGGCCACGAAAAGCACGTCCTGATAAATCTCGATCCGCCCCGGTCGCTGCGGCCCGACCCGTTCGGGGGGCAGCGTGTCGGGGCCCTCGACGCTGGTCACATCCGACGTGTCGGAGTCCTCGATGACGAGGATCATCGGATCGCGTTGCAGGTGGATCAGGCTTTCGCGGTTGTCGAATTCGATGCCGGTGCGGGTGGCGGCCTCGGACTGGACGAGGGCAAACTCGTCGCCCTCAGCGCTCACCTCGGGCGTCTCTGCCACCACGTCGCCCGGTGTGTCGTCCCCGCCAAAGATCATGAGCGCGACCAGCGCGACGACCCCCAGCACCCCCGCCGCAATGCCGCCGCCGATGCCCAGTTTGACCGCCAGCCGTTTGCGCGCGCGGGTCTTGGACTTTCGGCCTGTGCCCTGAAATCGCGGATCGATGTCAAAGGTCACAGGCGGCCCCGCTTACCGGAACGTGCCGCCCAGCCGGTTGCCGGAAATCTGCGGCGCCGACTGGGTCTGTGCCGGAGCGGGCGTCGGGGCCGGGGCCGCGCGCGGCGTGGCAGGGGCGGTGTTGGTGTTGCGCGCGACCGGCGCCGGGGCGGCCACCGGGGCCGGGCAGGTCACGTCGTCATTCAGGATGATGGCGCGGAACAGCTCCGCCACCGCTTCGCGCGTGGTGGCCCCGGCCTCGCGCTGCGCGAAATACCGGTCTACGGCCCCGCGCGACCCGTTGCCCCAGACCCCGTCGATCCCGGCGTTGTAGCAGTTCATCCGCGCCAGTTCCGTCTGGATCGCCCGCGCCATGAGGTTTGCGGGCGGGTCGAACGCCCCCGCCGCAACAAGTTCGGCAAACAATTCCGGGCTGCTCTCGCGCAGGCTCTCGCGCGCGGCGAGGTCGTCATAGGCGATCTCGCTCGACGTGACCTCGCCCAGATCCTCGGCGGTGTCGAATGACGCCTCTTCGGCCCCTTCGATGACGCCCACGATGATCGATGGTTCGGGCAGTCCGGCGGCCACCGGAATGGCGGCGATCTGGCTTTGCGCGGGCGCATCAAAGAGCAGCGTCGTCTGCCCCGCCGCCCCGGTCTGCACCCGCCCGGTGGTGCCGGAGGTCACGCGGGCAACGGCGGCGGTCGGCTCCACCGCAGTGATGACAGGCGTGATGATCGTGGTCTGCGCGGGCGCCACGGTGACGGGCCGCGCGGCGGTGGTGGACGTGCTCCGCACCCCCGGCGACACGGAGGCGAAGAGCGTAAGCGCGGCGGCCTCGTCCACCCCGGTCCAAAGCCCGGCGAGGATGGCGTCGAGCGTCTGCCCCTCGCCTTGCTCCGCCCCCGACAGACGGTCGGTCAGGCGATCGCCATAGGCGGGGCAGTCCCCGTCCGGCCCGGCGCTGGCATGGATCGTGACCGCCAGCCCCTCGGGCGGCGTCGGTGCGACAATTCCCTGCGCCGCGCCCGCGCGCGCCGTGCAATCCTCGATCAACAGGGCAAGGTCACTTGTCCCCGCATCCGCAAAGCGCGTCATCACGTCGTCAAAGGACACCGCCCCACCGGGCAGCGCCAGCGCCGTGCCCTCGTCCGTCAGCGGGCCGGAGTAATACAGCACCACGCGCGGATCGCCCGCGATCTCGCTCAGCGCAAGCTGCGCCGACCCGGCGGGCGCGTCGCGCAGCATCCGCACCTGACCGCCCTGCCCGGCCCGCAAAGCCGCACTCGCGTGGTAGGCATCGGCGAAAGATAGCTCAGCCTCCGGGGACGACTGCCCGATGACCAGACCGCTCCAGTCCTGCGCCTGTGCCGCGCCCGGCAGCAGCGCCACGGCGGCGAAGACCGAGGGGATCAGCCAGCGCATCACGACTGCCCCGCCGGGGGATAGATGAACAGCGTCCAGCGTTCCGACCGCAGCGTGTCGACCTCCTGAAACTTGGCCTCCAGATAGCCGCGCACCAGACAATCGCCGTCGCCCTTGATGTCGAACCGCTTGGGCGCAACGCACATCGGCGTGGCCCCGGTCAGAATCTCACGGCCAAAGACATCCTGAGCGAAAACATAGACATAGCGCGCGGTCAGAATACGGTCGATCACATTGGCGCATTGGTTCGGCCCCACCGTCCACCAACCCGAGGTCTCGAAATCGTCGATGTCATATTGCCCCAGCGCCACGTTGATGACGTCGAAGGTCCGGTTGCAGACCGAGAATTGGGCACTGGCGGTTTGAGGGGCGGACAGGACGAACAGCGCGGTCAGGATCGCACCGGATCGCGAAAGGGAGCGTCGAATATACGTCAGTAAGTATAAGTTCATCCCAAGGGCCCCAAGGCACCTCCTATCAATACAGAACATCCCGTTTCGATGCGAGCGCGAATTCCGCCACATTTTCGTGCGACACTGGAACAATGCTTCTGGAAGGGGCGTTATTCTGGTAGGATTGACATATGAAACAGATGCACAGATTTTCCCTTGCAGCCGCCGTCGCGCTGATCTCCGCGGCCCCGGCGCTCGCCCAATCGAACGGGCAGTCGGTCGATGGTCAGAACGGACCGGCCCCGACGATGCCCTCTGCGCCCGCCCCTGCACAGGTCTCGACCTTCTCCGAAGAGGTGCTCGCGCCCTCGTCCTCCATCGCACCGCGCTTCCGGCCTTGGGTGTTCTACGCCCCCGCCGCACCGAATGTCGCGACCGCGTCGAATGACGAGCCCGCCGCGACCGTGCGTGTCGCCCCCGCGCAGAACCGCGTGACGCGCTACCAGAGCACTTTCAACCAGCCCCTGATCGGCGTCTATCGCTGACCTCGACCCACGGGGGATCCCAATTCCCGGTTGACTGACTGCGCCGTTGGCTTCCAAATACTCGGGCTTAAGCCTGACATTTTCCGGGGGTCGCATGTTTCCTAAAAAATTGGCGCAGGGTCTCTGCACCAGCCTTTTCACCATGATCGCCGCGACGCCATTTGCCGTCGCACAGGACGCCGAGCCGCGCTTTTCGCTCGAACTGAACGCGGCGGCGGAAACCGAAGGCGGCTCCTGCCGCCTGACCTATGTGGCCTCCAACCAGACCGGCATGGCGCTCGACCGCACCGCATTCGAAGTGGCGGTGTTCGATTCCGAGGGCGTGGTGAACCGCCTCCTCGTGCTCGAATTCGGCGCGCTGGTCGAAGGCAAGACCAAGGTGCTGCAATTCGATCTGGCCGAAACGCCCTGCGGCTCGATTTCGCGCATCGTGGTGAACAACCTGTCGGGCTGCACCGCTGCGGCGGACGGCGCCGAATCCGACGTGTGCATGAGCGCGCTGGCCGCGACCTCGCGCACCGCTATCCAGTTCGGTATCTGATGGGCCGCGCGGCCTTGGTCAACGGGGACGACGCCTGATGCTTTCCGACTTTCTCGACGTGTTCAACCCGGCGACCTCCATCGTCTTTTTGGCGCTGGCGATCCTGTCGTTCATCGCCGTCACCGTCGCCTTCTACAAGCTGATCCAGTTCGCCCGTCTGGGCGTGGGCAAACGCAAGCTGGCCGAGGAAATCCTCGACAACTGGCTGTCGGGTCAGGCCGATCAGGCGATGCGCATGGCGTCTGAGCGGAAATCGGTCCTGTCGCGCGTGCTTCAGGCCGTGTTCTCGGGCCGCCGCGCCAACCCGGCCGAAACATCCTATGCCGAAGAGCTTGGCCGCCAGACCGCCGTGATCGAGCTTGCAGGCATGTCCGACCGGATGCGCCTGCTCGAAATCGTGGTGCAGGCCGCCCCGATGCTGGGCCTTCTGGGCACCGTCATCGGCATGATCGACGCGTTCTCGGTGCTGTCGCAGGCACAGGGCGCGGTCGATCCCGCGGGCCTCGCCTCGGGCATCTGGACCGCGCTCACCACCACCGCCGTGGGCCTCGCCGTCGCTCTGATCGCCTATTTCGTAGCAAGCTGGTTCGAGGGGCGCATCGAACGCGAACGCAACATGATCGAGGCCGTCATTTCGGCCGCCGTCCACGGGCGGGTGGACCCGAGCGCCACGATCCGGTGAGGAGCTGACATGCCGTCGGTCTCGACCCTCGACCTGCCCGAGCGCCCGCGCAACTATCGGTTCGCGCTGACGCCGCTGGCGGACGCCATGTTCCAGCTGCTGATCTTCTTCATGCTGTCGACGGGTCTCACGCCCTATTCGATGCTCCCGATCCAAAGCGCGGCGGCCCCCGCCGAACCCGGCGGAATCGGCGAGACCCCCCTGCCCTCCACCGCGCCGCCTGCCGAAAGCGCGCTGGCCAACACCCGCATCTGGACCATCGAGGCTGAGGCCATCGTCGTCGGCGGTCAACGCTTCGACTTTGCCTCGCTCGCCGATCTGGCCGCCACCCTCGGCACCCGTGACGCGCTCGCGAACGTGGTCGTCATCGTCCACCCCTCCGCGCGGGTGCAGGATCTGACCGCCGTGCTGGCCGAATTGCAGGGGGCCAATGTCGCCTCGGTGCAGATCTCGACGGGGGATCGCTGATGCCTGCCCGTCGCCGCCTGCTCCCCCCGCCCCGGCCCCGACACCGCCCCGACGTGTCGCTCGCCATCGTCAACATCGTGCTTCTGTTGATCCTGTTCTTCCTCGCCACCGGCGCGATCATGAACACGCCCAACACCTCGGTCGATCTGGCCGAGACCGAGGATTTGCCCATCGACGGCCTGCCGCGCCCCGTGCTCGTGGTGCAAAGCTCCGGCGCGCTGGAGTTGGACGAAATGCCGGTCAGCCGCGCCGACCTTGCCGAAGCCCTCGCGGACGAGACCCTGCTGCACGTCCTCATCGGGCGCGACGCCTCGGCGCTCGAACTTCTGACCCTGCTCGACGATCCCGCCTTCGACGCGCTCGACATCCGCCTCGTCACTGTCCACACCGAGAGCGGCGCATGAGTTACCTGCCCTACGCATCGCAGGGGGTGGGCAGCTGGATGGCCGCCTCCGGCTCGTCCATCGTGGCGCATGTGCTGGTGGCCTTCGCCATCGTCGGCGGGACCCAACAGCTGCTGGAACTCGCCGCGACCCCGGCGGTGGAACGGCCCGATTTCGTCGTCACGCTGGACCGGCTCGACACCGACACCATCGCCATGCCGCTCGACAATCCCGAGTTGGAGGCGGTCGCGCCCGAGACCGAAGAACCCGAGGAGGTCGCCGCATTGGCGCCCGATCTGCTCCAAGGCGAAACGCCCGAGGCCGCCGAGCCCGAGGTGGTCAAACCCGAAGAGGTCGAGGCCGAGGAAGAAACCCCCGCCGAGACCCCCGAAGATCTGACCCCCGAAGTGCCCGAGGGGCTTGAGGCCGAGACGGTCGAAGCCGCCACGCCCGACGAGGCTCTGGGCGCGGTCGACGGCACCGACGCGCTCGCCCCCACCGCCGAGACCCTGGTCGCCGAACCGGTGACCCCGACCGCCGAGGCGATCACCGCGCTCGACCCGGTGGTCTTGGACAGCGGCCCGATCATCCCCGAAACCGTCACCGGCGTCGCCCCCTCCGGGCCGGGCACCGTGGCCCCGCTGGCCCCGCTCGCCGCCGACACGATCACCCCGATTGCACCCGTGGGCAACGCGCCCACCGTTGCCGTGGTCCCGGTCGCGCCGCAGGCCGAAACCATCGCTTCTGTCGCCAGCCCCGCGCCGCAGACAACGCCTGCCCGGCCCGCGCCCGAGACGCGCCCACCCAGCGAACAGGACCTTGCCCTCGCCGACCTCATCCGCCGCATCCGCACCACGCCTGCCGACGCCTGCCTCGTGGCCCTGCCCCGCCGCGACGGCCCCGAAGGTGTGGGGGTCGAGATCATCGCGGCCTCGGACAGCGCCATGACCGAGTTCTCCGACCGCTTCTTTACCCCAGAAGACGCGGGCGTGCGCCAGACCCGCACCCTGATCGACGACCGCCAATGCCCGGCGCTCGCCTATATGCGCGAGAATGACGACTACCCGGCCACCCGGCTCGGCGTCGCGCTGGACAGCGCCACCGTGGCCTCGTCCGCGAACCTCACCGGCATCCTGCGCGGCATCGGCGGGCGCTATCTCACCCTCATGCTGGTCGATAACAACGGCGTGGCGCAGGATCTGCAACGCTTCCTGTCCTTCTCGGGCGACTTCGCGCGTCTCGACGTGCCCGTCACCCGCGCAGGCCCCCTGCGCGACACCAACCAGATGCTGCTCGCCATCGCCACCGACCGCCCCGCCCCGCAACTCAAGGCGCGCGCGGGCCAACTGGCACAGGACGTGTTCAACGGTCTTGACGGTCAGGCGGGCGGCGCGGCAGCACTCGCCCTCGTCACCTTCGAGGTGCGCTGAGGGTTACTGCGCCTCGCCCTCCGGCACAGGCTCGGCCTCGATCTCGGCCTCGGGCGTGGGCGCAGGTTCGGGCGGCGTCAGCTCGAACCAGTTCACGCGCCCCGCGACCCCCTCGCCCCGGGTCTCAAGCTCGGTCAGAACCCGTGGCAGCACATCCGCCGCCATGTCCTGATCGCGCGCCCCCGCCGTCGAGGTCAGCGGGCGGTCCACCGCCAGCGTCACGATCAGTTGCGGCACCGGATCGGCGCCCTGCCCCAGACCCCCGACCCCGAAGTTCAGACTGCGGGTGCCCCCAGCCGGGGCCGACAGCCGCTCGGTCACGTTGAACATCTGCCCACTGGGCGCGACCAGCGCCGACCAGATGGCATAATCGCCACCCATCCGCAGTTGCCCCTGCACCGCATTGCCGCTCGTCACCGCGTCGGCCCGCAAAAACATGCTGATCGACGGACCCGGCCGCCCCTGAAGCGCCCGCGCGAAATCGAGCGCCGGGCATTGATCCGCCGTCACCTCGCGCACCAGCACACCGGGGCGCGAGCCAAAGGCCTCCTCATAGGCCGTGGGCAGACCGTCGAAACTGGCCCCGGTGCCGGTAAAGGCCTCCAATAGCCCCACATTCGGCCCGCTGTCGATCCGGGTCACAAAGGTGCAGGGCCCGGTGTCGAGCGCAGCCAGAAACGCCTCGCGCGATCCGTCACGCGGCAAGAGCGCACTCTCGGGCACATCGGGTTCGGCCTCGGGCACATCGACCACGTCGACGGGCTGGTTCAGATACCACCACCCGCCACCGCCCACGAGCACGGCGATAAGCAACAGGACGACCAGCACCTTCCCCGCCCCGCCCTTCTTCGCAGGCGGAGCCGTGACCGGCGCCTCGCCCCCGACCCCGGTGGTGTTGCCAAACCCGGCAGTCGGCACCTGAAGCCCCGGCGCGGAAATCGGGCCGGTCGGCACCGGCGTATAGCCCCCGATGCCGCCGCCCGTCAGGTTGATCGCAGGCGGCATCGGCATCCCGCTCAGATACCGCGCGGGGATCAGACGCGGGTTCTCCAGCATCCGGCGCACCTCGGCCATCGACGGCGGGCGATGTGCGGGGTCCGGCTCGAGCATATGCATCAGGATCGGGCGCAGCGCGTCCGGCACATGCGACAGGTCCGGCACCCCCTGCCGCGCCGCCAGCGCCTCTTCGGTGTTCGCGCCCATGTTGATCGGCGTGCCCGTGGCCGCCGCCACCGTGACCAGCGCCAGCGAATAGATGTCGGTCTGCGGCCCGATCTTGCCACCGTATTGCAGAAGCTGCTCGGGGGCCATGTACTTCATCTTGCCCGCGACCGTGCCCAGCGTCGTCGCCCCCGTCTCGACATTCGACTTGGCGATCCCGAAATCGATGAGCCGCGCCTCGCCCACGTCCCCGTCAGGCAGCATCACGTTGTCCGGCGACAGATCGCGGTGGAACGCGCCCTTCTGGTGCGCGCTTTCCAGCCCCTTGGCCAGCCGGTCGAGCATCTTCTGCACAGCGGGCACCGGGATCGCGCCGTGCTGCTTGATGTAATCCGACAGCGGAATGCCCTCGATGAATTCCATCACGAGGAAGTAGCGGTCGAGCTCGCGGTCGTGGACGTAGTTGTAATACCGCACGATCGCGTCGTCCGAGAGCAGGCGCAGCGTCCGCGCCTCGCGTTTGAACATCTGGCCCACGGTCTCGTCCTCGGCCAGCGCGGGCAGGATCGACTTGATCGCGACCGGGTCGCCCGTTGCGATCTCTTTGCCGCGAAACACCTCGCCCATGCCACCCGATTTGATGACGTCGGTGATCTCGTAGTTGTTGTTGATCGTGGTGCCGACGGTCAGGTGAACCGGCGGGCGATCGGGCTGGTCGATGTTCGGACGGGTCGGGCGCGGCACTGCCGTAGGCGCGATGGGAACCGCACCCGTCTGACCCGTCGCGTCGCTCCAGTCCTCCACCGGAGGCTGGGTGCCTGCCGGCGGCGTGGTCTGCGTGACCGTGGCATCTGACACTGGCGGCTCAGGCGGTGTGTGCGCGTCCGCAGGGGCCGCGTCGGTGTCCGGGGTCTGAAACACCGTAGCCTCGCCCGCGTCATCGGCGGGATCGACCGGCGCGGGCGCCGGGCTTGCCGGCTGAAACACAGTCTCTTCCCCGCCTTCCTCCGGGGCGGGCGTTGCCGGAGCTTCCCCCGCGTCCGCCCCCGCCTCAGGCAGCGGCGCATTGAACACGGTTTCGTCGTCGTCCTCATCGGGCACCACCGGGGGCGCAGTCACAGGCTCGTCCTCAGACGCGGTTTCGTCCGGTGTCTCACCCGTGCCCTCAGGCGCGGGCGCACGAAACACCGTGCGCTCGTCATCCTCGTCCGGCTGCGGCGACTGGCCCGACCCGATCCCCGGATCGGTGGCCTCGTCGTCCTCGGGTTTCCCGCTCTCGCTCATCAGTACTCTTCCGCGCCGTCGATCAGCATGTCGTCGTCGCTGCTCACATCGGCTTCGACGCAGCGCACGGCAATGACCGTAACATTGTCCCGCGCGCCGCGCACCAATGTCTCCTGCACCAGTCTGTCGCAAGCCTCCTGCGGCCCGAAATGCGCGGCCGCCGCCGCGATCTCATGGTCGAGCATATGTTCGGTCAGCCCGTCCGAGCACAGGATGAACACGTCACCGGGGGCAAGCGCCCCGACCACCACGTCGCATTGCGGTGTGGGCGTGACCCCGACCGCGCGGGTGATGACGTTCTTGCGCGGCCATGTCTCGGCCTCGTGCGGGGTGATGGTCCCTGCGTCGAGCAACGCCTGTACCTCGGTATGGTCGCGGCTCTGCTGCACGAACTGCCCACCGCGCAACAGATAGGCGCGGCTGTCGCCCGACCAGACGCAGGCATAGTGATCGCCATTGGCGAGGATCGCGACGACCGTGGCCCCGATGGTGCCCGCGCCCAGCCGGTCGGCATGTTGCAGGATCAGGTCATTGGCCCGCGTCAGCCGCTCCATGAACCGGGCGCGCAGATCCTCGACCGAGGTTGCCATCCCGACCGAGTCGAGCTCGGCCACGATGGTCTGGCTGGCATAATCCCCGGCGGAATGCCCGCCCATGCCATCCGCGACCACCCACAGTCCGTAGCCGGGCCGGGCGAGGTAACTGTCCTCGTTGATCTGGCGTTTGCGGCCTACGTCGGTCGCCGCGCCGGTCTCGAACTCGAACCTCTGGTCAGCCGCCATCCGCCGCCTCCTCCCTCTGAACCCCCGCAAGCGCCCAACCCAGCGCACCGGCATCTGGCATCCCGGCACAGCCAAGCCATGTGGCCGCCCGTGTCTCCCCCCCGGTCGCCCACCAGTAAGACCGCGTGACACTGGCCCGCGCGGCGTCCGCCGGGCCTGCCGCCGCGAGCAGTTTCGCGATGTCGGCCTCGGGGTGATGCGCCCAGATCGTCGGCCCCAGCGCGGCAGTCGCCGCATCCTCGCCGTCCACATCCGGCGCGAACCCGGCCAGAAGCGCACGCGCCCCCTGCCCCGGCTCCATCGTCTCGAGCTGCGTGGCAAGCTGATCCCAGATACCCTGATCCTCGGGCCGCTCCTGCGGCGGCGGCACATCCGCACCTGCGAGCAGGATGACCAGCGGATAGCGACGGCCCACCCGGTCCGCCGAGGGGCGCAGAATGCCCACCAGCGTCTGACCGAGGACGGCGCGCCCGACCCAGAACCGCAGGTCCTGCGCCCCGTCCCAGAACGGCGCCCAGCCCTGCCCCTGCGCGTCACGTAGCGCCGACAGGGTGTGATCCAGCCAGCCGCTGATCGCATCCGCCAGCGGCTCGTCCACGTTGGTCTGCAAGAAATCCCCGTAGCCGGGATGCTTGCCCAAAAGGCCGGGTTTCGCCTTTTCCTTCACCCACTCACCCCAGCGACGTCGGGCAGTCGAAGTCGAACAGTTCCGGCATCAGGAACGGCACCTCCGGGGCGTCGAATTCGAACCGATAGGTGATCGAGCGCCCGCCGATGTCATAGGTCACATCGGCCACGTTCCCGTTCACCCGCGCGCGCCCGGCGCGCATGAAGCTGACGATATCCCAGCGCCCGTTCTGAAACTGCAGCATCGAGGGCCGCCCTGCCGCAGGCGGCGACAACTGCACCGACACGCCGGAACTGCCACCGGGCCAGAAAATCGGCGTCGGTGCGCTTTCCGGCAGCGTCTTCACCTCGTTGCCGTTGATCGTCAGGATCGCCACGTCCACCCCCTGCGACGAGGCGCGGTGCGAGACGAGGATCTTGACCTCCGGCGCGGGCGAGCCACTGGCGAAGAACGCCTTGCGGATCGCTTCGGCCCGGTCGAACTGCTTGAGCGCACCGGGGGCCAGCCGCTCGCCGATCCGGCTCTGCGGGTCCGGCTCCAGCCCGTTGGGGCCGCGCATCACATGCGGTTGCAGGTAGTTGGAGTAAAACCGGTCCATCCGCCCGCCATTGCCGAAGAACTCGCCAAAGACCGAGGGCGAGATATGGCGCCCGTTGGTGAAGGGGAAATTCCCGATCACGCTGTCCTCGCAATACTGCGCGACCTCGCTTTCCAGCGCCTCGTTCAGCTGCAACAGGCTGGTGTCCACCGCCTTGCCCAGAAACTCGTTCTCGACGCTGTTGAGCATCCGCGCCACCGGCTCCGGCAGGGTCGAGTTGTCGCGGGTGAGTTTCGACAGCGCCTGCGCCATCATCGTCTGATCCGCGATCGAGGCATTGATCTCGGCCTGCCGCTGCACCTCGCGCACGGCCATCAGATCGTTCAGCATGATCTGGATCGGCTTGCGCCCCTCTTCGCCTGCCATGAGCAGATGCCACGGCTCGAAATCCTCGGTGATCCGCTCGACCTGACGGCGCTGCGAATCCTCGGCCACGGCATTGCCCGCGCGCTCCTGTATTTTGTCGCCGCTCGCCACGTAATCCAGCACCACCCGGCTGAACACGCCCGACCGGCTGTAGATCCGGCTGAACGCCGCGTCGCCGATGCTGTTCGACAGCCCCTCGGCCCCGCCCGCGATCTGCTCGGGCGTCAGCCCGTCCAACTGATCGTAAAGCCGGGTGAGCCGGGTCTCTTCGTCCACCGCTTCGACAAGCTCGCGCAGGGGCGAGGCGACGGGGGACGAGAACGACCCCAACAGATCGTATTTCGGCGCATCCGCCGACATGCTGGCCAGCCGGATCCGGCCGAACATATCGCGCCACGCCTCAAGGAAATCGATCCGGTACAGCCGGTGAAGCTCGGTCCCCAGCCCCTTGAGCTGCGCGTCGAAATCCACGAGCGTCGCGGCCTCGCCCAGCACCCACTGATCGGATTTCAGCCGCTCCTCGGCTTGCGCCGCCTCTTCGAGGAAAAAGCCCCAGTAGCCTTCGAACGTGTAAAGCGCGGGCACGCCGACCGTGTCCAGCCCGCTGCCGTCCGTGGTCACGAAGACCTCGTTCACCGCGCCGCTCACCCGCTCGACAAGGTTGAAGTCGGGGATCCCCGTCAGCGCCGCACGATCCTGGATCGAGGCAGAGGCCTGCGCGGCCACGGGCAGGTTCACGATGGCCGCGCGCGCCCGGCGCACGATCTCGGAATCGATCCCGATCAGCGGCTCGCGGTCGCCATCCAGCGCCAGCATCGCCTCGGTATGTTCGCGCAACTGGTCCAGCGCCACGAACTGCGTCGAGTCGACGAAAATCTCGCGCCAGACATCCTCGAAATACGCCATCACCGCGGCATCGTTGTCCTCGGGCTTGCCCTCACCTTGCCCGCCCAGAACCAGATAGACCTTGAGCGCGCGATAGATGCCGCTGGTGTCCTCGTCCGCGATAAGCTGCGGAATCTCGTTCTCCATCTGGAGGATCATGCGCGGCCGCAGCATCCGCTCCAGCCCGTCGGAATAGGCACGGTCGGCGGCAATCTGCACCTCGCGGTGACGCGACAGGCCGAACCCCTCCCAGAACGTGCGTTCGCGACGGTCGCCAAAGCCCCCGGCCACCTGCCGCAACTCCTGCATGGGAAGCAGCGCGGGCGTCGGGTCCACATCGTCGATCACCGTGCGGTCGAGCTCGGGGGCCGCCACCACATCATAGGCCGCCGCATCGGCGCGCGCCTCGGTCACGAGCGAATAGTTCTTCCAGAAACTCCACCCGAACGCGCCCATCAGGCCAAGCGTCGCCACCGTCAGCGTGGAAATCGCCAGCGTGCGCAGGATCGTGCCCCGGCGCACCGATTTGCGGTCGTAGTTCACCCAGTCGCGTTCCGGGAAAATCACCCGTTTGAGCACATCGTGCAGGAAGAAACTCTTGCCCTGCCCGGACATGAAACCGGGCTGGAACCCGCCCGCCTCGGCGGGGGCGTTCGTGGCCATCGACCCCAGCACCTGATCGAAGGGCGTGCCCTCCTGCGTGCCGGAGGTGAAATAGAACCCGCGCAGGATGGCGTTGGTCTTATAGCGTGTCGGCTCGAACACCCGACGCAGGAAGTCCGCGACCGTATCGCGGATTTCGGCCATCTGGCCCGCCAGCCCGAAGATCGCAATCCGGCTCGCCCCGTCCGGCTCGTCATACATCCGGTCGATGACCTCGTCCGAGAGGCGCTTGAGCAGCAGATCGAACTCTGCCGAAACCTCCTTATAGGTCTCCTGTTTGCGGTCCTTGGTCGGAAAGGTCACGCCCCACGCCAGCTTGCGCCGCGATTGGTTGAACGACCCGTAATATTCCCGGAACCCCGCCAGCAGGTCCGCCTTGGTGAAGAGGACATAGACCGGCACGTCGATCTTCAGCGTCTCGTTGATCTCCTGCAACCGCTCGCGCACGGTCGCGGCATGGGCCGCCAGCGACTCCTCGGTCGCCTTCATCATGTCCTCGATGGAAAAGGCGAGGATCACGCCGTTGATCGGCTGATGCGGGCGCCCCTTCTTGAGCGTGCCGAGGAACGCGGTCCAGCTTGCCTTGTCGGCCTCGACGTCGCTGTCCTGGGTGGTGTAGCGGCCCGCCGTGTCGATCAGCACCGCATCTTCGGCAAACCACCAGTCCACGTTGCGCGTGCCACCGAACCCTTGCGCGTTGTCCGGCAGATCGCCCGCGCCGGGAAACTCGATCCCGGCATTGCGCAGAGCGGTCGTCTTACCCGCACCGGGCGGGCCGATGATGATGTACCACGGCAGGTCGTAAAGGTAGTTCTTGCCGCCCGCCTTCTTGAGCTTGACCAGCGCCTCCTGCATGCGCTCGGCCACGACCTTGCCGTCGCCCACAGGCTCCGGCATCAGGCTGTCCTCGAGATCCTGCGCCTGCCTACGCCGCTTGCGCCAGCGCAGCCCGTAGAACAGGGCGAGCGCAAAGACGATCACCCCAATGGCGATCAGTCGCGGAAGTATACCGACAATCGGCGCCCACCCGGTCATCGGAAAGCCGAACCAGATCGCCGCGATCAGACCGATAAGCCCGACGACGATGAACACCGGGCGCATCCATTTCTGCCTGAACAACTTGCCCAGAAGCTCGATCGGAATTTGCCACAGGAAACGGCGCAGCATCTATCCCTCCCGCGGAATCATGATTTCGACCCGCCGGTTGCGGGCCTGCCCTTCGCGGGTCGCGTTGTCGGCAATCGGCTCGGTCGGCCCCTTGCCCTCGACCGACACCCGCGCCGGGTCCGACACGAAGCCCTTCATGACCTCGCCCACGGTCGTCGCACGCGCCAGCGACAGCTCTTCGTTCGTCTTGAACTGCCCGCGCCCCGACATCGGGATACTGTCCGTATGCCCCACGACGCGGATCGCCCCCGGCTCGGTGTCCAGCGCATTGGCGATGGCCGTCGCCAGCTCGTCGAAACTGGTTTCCAGATCGGCCGACCCGGTGCGGAATTGAAGCAGATCGCCCACCCGCACGAAAATCCACTCGTTCTTGCGGTCCACCTCGACCGCCCCCGCCTCGATCTCGGCGGCCAGCCGTTCGCGGATGCGCTCAAGCTGGTTGGTCTCCGGCGCGACATAAGGCTCGGTCACCGGCGCGGTGCGCTCAATGGTGATCGGCGCCTGCCCGGCATGCAGCGCAAGCACAACGTCCCGCGTCTCGCCGAACCCGCGCGTCATCAGCGTGGAGAGCACCCCGAACAGCACGGCAAGCAGCGTGACGCCCACGGCAGCCACGGCCCAGACCGGCGGCCCGCCCGCGCGGCGGCGGTTGTTCAGGATCACCGGCTCCCAATGCACCGACACGTCGTCATCGGGGCGCGGCTGAATACGGCGCAGCGTCTCGTAGATCGCGTTACGGATCCGGGTCAGCTGGTTGCCGCCGTCCTGCATCGCCCGGTACTGCCCCTCGAACCCGAGCGACAATCCGGTGAGCATCAGTTCGAGCAGATAGAACCGCTGCGCCGGGGCCTTCATCGCCTGATCCAGAAGCTCAAAGAACTTCACCCCCGACTGCCGCTCGCCAAAAAACCGCGCGACCATCGACCCCCTGATCCACTCGGACCGGTCCGCGCCCGGCAGGTTCTGCACGATGTCGTCGGCGGTGGCGCAGAGCACGTATTTCCCGTCCTGCACATCCTGCGGTGACACCCCGGCCGCCAGCGCATTGCGCTCGAACGCATCGATTTCCCGCGCCACATGGGCGACCAGCGGGTCGACGTTGGTCTCCACCAGCCCGGTGCGCAGCCGACCCAGAAGGATGAGCAGGTTCGCACTCGCCGCGATCAACGGGTTGCTCGACCCGCCCTTGCCCACACCCTTGGCCCGCAGCGCCTCTTCCAGCGGAATGCGCGGCGCAACGCGCTGCTGCTGCGGCTGCTCTTCGGCGGGAATGTCCGGGAAGATCTCGGCCCCCGGCCCGCGCGCGCCGGTGTTGGGGCGGTAAAGCTGTTCCTGCGACGGGTAATAGGGCTGCTGCGGCTGGGGCGGTTGCGCGGGCGGCGTATACCCCCCTCCCCCACCCAGCCAAGTGTCGTCCGGGCCGGGGTTGTTCCACGGCGTCTGTGGTGGCTGCTGCGGCGGTTGCTGCGCCCCCCACCCCGGCTGTTGCGTCGGCGCGACACGCCCGCCGGGCGGCTGATAGGGCTGATGCGGTTGCGGCGCCTGAGGCTGCGGCTGCTGCGGCGGTGTCGGCGCAGGCTGACCGAATACAGTCCGGTCCGCATCCGCCGGAGGCGGCGACGCGGGCCTTTGCCCCTGCGGTTTCTGAGACCCCGGAGCCGGTTGTCCGAAGACGGTCTTGTCGTCTTCGTCGTCAGCCATCACGCGCCCTCCGGTATCGCCCAAAGTTCGAGTTTGAGATCGGGCCAGTTGCCCGCGAACTGCATCCCGATCGCCGGTGCGTTCGAGAATTCCTTCCACATCGGTGTCGCCTTATCGAGCAGGAAGTAGACGTTGGACGACACCACCCTGATCTGACGCGGCGGGTTCGGCAGATGCACGAGCCCGATGCCGGGAAGGTTGTTGTTGATGATCTGCTTCATCATCACCGACGGGCCGACCTTGCACAGCTGCGGGAACTGGCGCTGCACCTCGGTCAGCGGCAGGCCGGAACTGACCTCGACCACGAAATCCGCCTGCGAATACAGCGTGCGGTCGTTGACCGTGGCCAGATAGCTGTCGGCCCGGATCTGCTGGATCGGCAGCCGGATCGCCCGGCCCACGTCCCGCGCCAGAAGCTGCTGAATGTCCTGCACGATGGGCGTAAAGCTCTCCTTCGGCTCGTCGTGCCGGTAGCCGCCGTAATCCTTGGCCCGCCGCTCGCCTTGGTCAAAGGTCGACAACTGCCCGGCAAGGCTCACCAGCTTTTCGTAAAGCCGTTCGGGATGCACCGCGCCTTGGGTCGCCAGATGGCGCAGCACCGGAAGCTCGCGGTTCAGCACCAGAAGCATCAGGTAATCCGAGGCCTGCATCCCACCACCCGACGACGGATCGGCCGCGAACCGCGCCAGCGCGTCGAGCTTGGATTCGATCCAGCCGATCACGCGGGACAGATACCCGCGATAGGCGCTGTGAACCTCCAGCGTCAGACCGGTGGGCGGCATGGTGTCGTCAAAGGTGACGATACCGTCGCGCATCTCGATGATCCGCCCGATCCGCAGACATTGATAGCCGGGCTTTGGTGTCTTGCGCAGCGCGATCTCGAGCCGCGGCAACGCGACCTCCAGCGTCTGTTCGTTGCGCGCGGCGGCGGCATTGTCGGCCACCGTCTCGGCGGCGATGACATAGCGCGTTGCCGCATCGGCTTCACGCGGGGCGACGTCCCGGTCGTTGATCGCGGTGTCGGGCAGCGTCAGCCAGATATCCAGCCCGGCGGCCTCGTCCTCGGGCACCGCCACGGCCTGCGGCAACGGGGTCGCGCCGGGGGCGTCGAACGGCATCCCGTCCGGCATGATCCCGGCCACCGAGGTCAGCGCGATCTGCCCCTGCTGCGCAAGATCCCGGTTGAACCTCAGCTCGGCCAGACCCCACGGATAGGGCGTGATCGACCGCGTCCGGGTCTGAAGGAGATGTTCGATATACCGGTCAGCTTGCTGCAGATGATGGGGCTGAAGAAAGAGCCCTTCTTTCCAAGCAACCTTGCTGTACCACGACATGTCGGCCCAGTCTTTCTTAAGAAATCAATATTTCCCGCAATACAGAACGGGATTCCTCTCAAAGGACTTTGAATTGGGGGGAGGCCACGGTCAAGCATGGCCTCCCATATCCTTTAGAACTGGAACCGGACCTGTCCGACGACCCCGACACCCTGAATGGTGTTCGAGAACCGGCCATCCACCCGGATACTCGCGTCGAACTGACGCGGCGCACCGGCACCGGAGTCGAAGATCTTGGTGTAGTTCACCCCAAGGCTCAATTCGCCGAAGGTGCCAAGGTTGCTGGCCGTCGAGGTCAGCGGCGTCCCCAGCGGGCGACCCGACGCATCCACCGACTGGTAATAGCGCGAGGTCGAGGGGCCGGCGAAGTCATGATACACCGTCCCGGTGCCGAAGAAGTTCAGCGCCGAGGCGCCATCTGGCAGGATATGCGTCTTGGCCAGAGCGACACTGAGGAAGCCGATGCGGCTGTTCTGCGGGTCGATCTGCAGCAGACCGTCATCGGTCGGATCGGTCGGATCGTTGATGAAGCTGATGTCCGAGGTCGTCAGGTTCGTGAACGAGAAACCGGCGGTCGGCACGATGGTCAGACCCGGCACCGACTCGATCTGCTTGGCATAGGACAGCGAGCCGCTGACCGTGTGCCCAGTCGAGGTATAGGTCTGGTTCTCGACCCCCAGCGGTGCCCCCGCAGCCCCGGGCGCGACGATGTTGGCAAGGTCGAACTCGGTGTGCGAATAGCGGTACTGAAGATCGCCAAACACCGGACCCTTGGCAAAGCCGACATAGCCGCCGCCATAGAACTGGCGGAAATCGGTGCGGTTGGTCGAGGTCAGGACGGTCGGATCGATAAGCCCGGTGTTCGGGTCGAACTGATAGACCGGCTGCATCGACGAGCCGAAGTTGTAGCCTGCGGTCGCGCCGAAGCTCAGGTCGAAACCGTTGTAGTAGCCGTTGAAGCAGCTGTGATCGATGCCCGCCTGCACACCGCCGTACCGCGCGGTGATCTGGCTGTCATATGACCCGAGTGCGGTTGTCGTCGAACCCGAAGCCCGCGCGACCCCGCCCGTACCCCGGCCCCAGCCGCCGATGCCGCAGTCCTTACCGTCATCCACGGCCAGACCCGAAACATAGGGGCTGGTCGGGCGGTTCACGACCGATCCGAGCAGCGATTGCGTCAGCGCAAGCCCGCTCGACAGACCGCCGATCGCCGGGTTCACACCCGACTGCAGCTGCCATGCGTTCTCGCTGGTGTTGTTGATGAAGCTGTAAAGCACCGCACCGTTCACCGGCAGACCTTCGGTCGTCGGTGTCATGGTCGAGGTGCCATAGGTCACCACGTCGAGGTCCGTGATCTGGCCCAGTTCGGTGCCGGTGTTCGAGAACACGAAGGTCGGGCTGCCGCTCACCGTACCGCCGACCGTCAGCCGGTCAGACGTGTCGGTCGCGCCGGTCAGGTCCGCATCCATCAGGATGCGCCCGTTCAGCGCGGCATTGCCCGCAATCGCGATGACGTCGCCGGTCGCGCCGTCGTTCACGTCCATGATCGTCCCCGCACCGCTCGTCACGTTGCCGGTGAAGCTCGCAGTGCCATCGGCGACGAGAATACCGTTGTTGGTGAAAGCGCCGTTGATCGTGCTCCCGTTCTCCATCCCCAGACGCGTGTTGTTGGTGAAGTCGCCGTTCAGCGTGACGCCCGACGAAATCACCATCGGCGAGGCCGACACGGAATAGGGCGCACCCGGGAAGGCCGCGTTGTTGGTGAAGTTCGAGAACGTCAGATCGGCATCGGCAAAGAACGTGCCCGCCACGGTGATGTCGCCCGCAACCGTGGTCGCGCCGGTGATCGTCGTGGTGGTCGACGTGCCGGTGTTCAGGTTGCCCCCCAGCGTCGCCGCCAGCGTCATGGTGCCCGCGTTGGTGACGTCGCCCGTCACCGTGCCGTTCACCGCAGCCGTCCCGCCCGCGGCGTTGGCCAGCGTTCCACCAATCGACCCGGTCAGGGTAAAGTCGCCACCGGTGATGACGTTGCCGGTCACGGTGCCGTTGATCGTCGAGATCGCGCTCGCCCCGTTGGTCAGACCGGAGTCGAGTGTGGCGCCCGCCGCGACGAGCAGGTTCCCGCTCCCCGTGTTGCCGAACAGCGTCGCGCTCAGCAGGCCCGCGTTGATGTCGAAGTCGCCCGAGCTGTTGATAATCCCGCCCGGATCGAGCGTCGTGTTCCCGCCCGCCACGGTGAAGGTGCCGGTCCCGGAATGGCCGATGTTGTCGAGGCCCGAGATCATCCCGGTGATCGTAAAGTCCCCGGCCCCCGAGTTGACGATATTTCCGTTCACCACACCGGCAACGCTCGCGGTCCCGGTGTTGGAGATACCGCCCGAGGTCGCGGCGCTCTGCACATAGGTGCCCGCGTTCACAACGCTCCCCACGGTGCCGCCGGTGATATTGGCCGCGCCCGAGACGATGTTGATCCCACCGACCAGCGTGGTGCTGTTCAGGATCCCGCCATCGACGATGGTCGCGTCCAGAACGCCGGTGTTGTTCAGCGTCCCGCCATTGACCCAGGTGAACCCCGTCACCGTACCGCCATGCGCATAGGTGCCGTTGGTGACCGTGACGGTCCCGAAGGTACCCCCGACCGAGGACGCGCCGTCGCCGTTCACGGTCAGCGCGCTGATGGTCCCGAGGTTGATCGTCGTCGTGCCGCTGTCGTGTTGAATGATCCCGCTGTTGCCGGCCACGGCGACCGTGCCGCCATCGTTCAGAATGTTGCCCGCCGTCGCGTTCTGGTTCAGCGTCCCCGCCGTCACCGTGGTCTGCCCGGTCAGGGTCCCGGTGTTGGTGAACACCCCGCCGGAGAGCGACGTGGTCCCCGAAACGGTCGTCACCAGTGAGAAGTTGCCGCCCGACTGGCTCAGCGTCCCGATGGTGACGCCCGCCGCAACGGTCATCCCGTCGCCGGTCACGGTCAGGCTGGTGATCGACCCCGCAAGCACGTCACTGGTGCCGCTGTTGTGCGTCAGCGCCGCGATGGTGCCCCCCGTGCTGTCGAAATCGCC
The DNA here is from genome assembly GCA_036154315.1 of Pseudomonadota bacterium. Lineage (GTDB taxonomy): Bacteria > Pseudomonadota > Alphaproteobacteria > Rhodobacterales > Rhodobacteraceae > Maritimibacter. The sequence continues at coordinate 17,378 of JAYZLL010000026.1, read as the reverse complement.
GTTGTTGACGACCGCCCCAGAGATCGTGCCCGCGTTGTCGAAATCGCCGCTCGCGTTGTTCGTCACCGTCAGCGCGATATCCCCGGTGCCGCTGTTCGTGAGCGTCGCGGAGTTCGACAATGACGTGCCGGCGATCGTCCCGGTATTGTTGATTATCGCGTCGAAAGCGTTCAACACCGCCACAACGTTGAGCGTACCGTTGTTGGTCACCACTGCGGACGCCCCGGTGTTGCTCAACGACAAGATGCTTGTATCGGTCAGCGTCAGCGTGCCGTCCACGTTCAGGGCACCATTGTTCACGATAGCCAGATCGGCCCCAGTCATCGTGTCACCCGCAGCGATGAACAGCGTCCCCGGCATCTCGATGTTAATATAGTCGGTGTCGCCATCGCCGACGGTGATCGTATCTGCCGTCGCGCCCGTGGTCTCGAGCGTGCCGTTGACGACGATCCGACTGACCGCGCCATAGGTGTTGTCGGTGTCCGCATTCAGCGTGGCCGACCCGGTCAACGTGGTCGTCCCCGTGATGTAGATACGTTCCTCCGCCGACAGCGTTGCACCGTCCGCAAGTGTCGTCGTGCCGCCGAGGTTCATATTGGTTGCGTTCAGCGTCGCACCGGCGGCAAGGTCGATGATGCCACCCACCCCGCTGGTCACCTCCAGATCGTCACCCGTGACCGTGTCGGTCTCGCCGATCAAGAGTTGGCCTCCACCTTGCACGGCGAGGAAATCGGTGTCGCCGTCACCCACGGTGATCGTGTTCGACCCGCCATCGACTGTCCGCACGATGCCCAGGATGGCCACCCCCTCGCCCAGACCGTAGTCGTTGTTGTCATCCGCGTTCAGGAACCCCGAGGCGAGGAAGTTGACGTCCCCGCCCGCATTCACGTTGATCGCGCCCGCATCGTTCAGCCCGGCCCCGTCCGCGAGCGTCGTCAGCCCGGCGATGTTCAACGTGTTGGCGGTGCCGTTCAGCGTGGCGCCCGCTTCGAGCATCGTGGTGCCGTTGAGGTTGAATACCCCTGCCGTGATCGACGCGCCCGCGCCCACGGTCAGCGTACCGTCATTGGTCAGCGTGCCCACATCGGTCAGATCGTTGCCCGCGCCGACCGACATATTGCCCGCCACGACGGGCGGAGGACCGGCCTGCTCGGGATCGATGGTGATGTCGAAACCGTTGGCCGAGATCGACGCCGCGATATTGATCGACGCGCCCGCGTCAATATCGAGATCGCCCAAAAGATCGGACGTCAGGTCGAGCGTCGCGCCCTCCAGAAGCTGCAAGGCCCCGTTGTAGATCACGGTGCCCGAGGTGCTGGTCACGCCGCTGACGACGATATTGTCCGCGGTGATCGTCAGGTCGGCTGCCGTCGCGTCGATGGACCCGCCGAGATAGTTGAACGCGGCGCCGCCGCCGATGGTCAACTCGACCGCGCTGCCGCCCGACGTGGTCACGAGACCCCGGTTGTTGAACGTGCCGCCGACCGTCGTGTCGGCCGCGACCTCGAACGTGCCCACGCCAGAGCCGGTGTCGGCTTGCGTGTCCACCGCCCCGAAAGTGCCGCCATTGGCGACCACGGTGCCGCCGTCGGCCACGGTGGTCGCAGCCGTCACTTCCGCACCGGAATCGTTGATGAACGTCGCGCCCTCGGTCACGCTCAGCGCCGTCTGGACCGAGCCGCCGGAGTCGTTGTTGAACGCGGTGCTGCTGCCGGTGACCAGAAGCCCCGCGCCGCCGCTGAGCGTCCCTGAGAAATTCGAGGTTCCGCCGTCGATGGTCAGCGTGTCGCCCGCGTCGATGGTCGTGGTCCCTGCCCCACTGAGCGACGCAATGGTGTTCGTGCCGATTTCGAGCGTCCCGGCATTGGTCACGTCCGGCGTGCCGGTGAACCCGTCAGCGGCGACATCCATCGTGCCGTCCGTGCCGATCCCGACGACGCTCGAGGCGATGGACCCGTTAATGTTGATCGTCCCGACCGTCGCAGTCGTGGCGCCCGTGTAGCTGTTGATGCCGTTCAGATACACTTCCGCACTAGTGGCATTCATCTCTAGCCCGCCGGTGCCGGAAATTGTCGCATTTTGAAGCGTAGCCAACCCAGAGCCTGAATACGTGACTGTCGCACCGTCCAGAATGACGTTCGCACCCGCCACCCCCCCGAACGTTGCGACGGTTTCGTTGCCTGTGAACGTCACAGTACCGTCAAATAATGTTACGATCGAAGCAGCGTTAAACGCGCCTCCGTCCGTTACGAGAGCTCCGCCATCAACGTTAATGAAGCTCGAGCCGGACAAAGCGCCTGATCCGGTTAAGGAAAGCGTACCGCCGATGATATTCGTGGAGCCGGTATAGGTGTTCACGCCGGTCAGGATCGTGGTGCCCGTACCACTGCGTCTAAGCCCGCCGCCGCCGGAAATCACGCCCGAGAACGTGTCCGTGGTCGATCCGCCAATGGTGAGGACTTCACTGGTCGAAACCGACACGCTCCCCGCACCAGTGAGCGATGCGATGGTGTCGTTCTCGAGGAAGTTCATTGTCGCGCCGCTCGCGACGGTGAAGTTCGTCGCGGCGTTCGACCAGTTGTTCGAGATGTTCACGACACCGGCCTGCAGGTCGAAATTGGCGACGTCGCCGCTCGATGACCCAGTCAGGTTCAGGGTCAGGTTCGCGGCATCCATGACAAAGTCGCCGCCCGACCCGAAGACATTGTTGAGCGTCGCCGAGGTCGCGGCCCCGGCATAGTCGAAGGTCAGCGTGGTGCCTGCGTCGAAGAACACGGCCGAGCCCGTCGCGCCGGTGATGTAGTCGACCGTCTCGCTGCCGGTCCCGGTGATCTCGAACGCCCCCCCCGACGTCAGGGTGATGACCGCGTCCGTGTCCAGCGCACCGCCGTCGGTGATCAGCCGTCCGCCGTTGTTGATCGTATAGGAGGTCGCCGAAGACGTCGCGCCGTCAGTCAGACTGAGGACGCCATAGTTCACCGCTGAAGCACCCGCGAGCGTGACGGAGTTGGCGGTCAGCGTGGAGAAGTCCCTAAAGTACAGACCGCTCACGGCTGAGGCACCGGCGTTGTTGACGCTCAGCGCATCGACCGTGACCGAGGCGTTATTCCCGAACGCGGTCGATCCGGTTCCGGTACGGCTCAGCGTCTGCCCGGCCCCGCTCACCGTTCCGGTGAAAGTCGTCGCGGCCGTGTCCTGTGTCCCGGCGATCTCAAGGTCGCTGGAGCCAAGCGTCACGCTCCCCGACCCGGTGAGACCACCGATGCTTGCGCCTACGTTCAGGTTCAGCGTTCCCGAACCGCCCACGTTGACAAGCCCGGCCCCGCCCGTGGATTGGATCGCAAAAGGCGTGTCCAGCGTCAGCGTCCCCGCCGTGATCGTGGTCGTCCCGGTGTAGGTGTTCGCCGCGCTCAGGATCAAAGTCCCGTCGCCGATCTTCTTGATGGGCCGCGGCCCGCCGGTCTCCGAGATCACGCCGGATTGCGTCGCGGTGCCCGTCGTCACCTGCAACTGTGTCGTGTTCGAGTTCACGTTGATTGGCGTCGCGTTGTTCACGCCGTCGGCATAGTCGATCACCGACCCGGTCGTCGTGATGCTGCCCGCCGCACCGCCCGCCGCGCCGTCCGATGCCAGACGCAGCGTGCCGCCCACAACGGTGATCCCGCCCGTGATCGTGTTGGTTCCGCTCAACGTGTTGACGCCAGGGCCGACGATCAACCCACCGGCCACATTCAGGGGCCCCGAGATAGTTCCGCCTGTCATCGCAACCGCGCTCGACGACGTCGACGTCACCGTCAGCGTCTGCTCGGTGTTCACGGTACCGCCTTCGAGTGTCAGAAGTTGGATCGTCTCTGCCACGTCCGTAAGATTGACCGTGCCGCCCGTCCCGACGACAAGCTGCGTCCCGGAGGCCAGTCCGCCGTTCCGGACCGTCAGCGTGCCAGCATTTCTGACGCTCAACTCTGTGGAGGCCAGCGATCCCGACCCGCTAATGAACATGGTGCCGTCCAGAACCAACGTCGCGCCAGTGTAGCTCAATGGCTGGCCAAAGGTCGTCGCCAGCGATGGCGCGTCATAGATGAGGGTGCCAACCCCCGAAATGTTTCCACTCGTCGCGACACCTAAGCCGGACCCTTCGCCACCAATCGTCAGGGTATTCGATCCGAGGACGACACTCCCCCCCATATAGCTAATGAGAATGCCGATTTTCTCATTCGACAGAAGGTCGAGGACGGCGGCCGAGCCTATTTCCACGATGCTCCCGTCACTGATGGCGTTGCCTCCCGAAACCTTAACGGTCCCTTGATTGACGACAAAGGCCCCGGTGCCCGATACAGTATTCGCGCCGGACAAAGTGAGGTCGCCTGCGCCATTTTTCTGGAAGTAAGTTACAAGAAAACTGCTCGCGCCCGAGATCGTCCCCGAATAGGTCGAACTCCCCGCGACATTGACGTTCAAACGCCCCCCGGCCCCGCCGGTCATCACGGCACCAGAGCCCGAAAAATCGGCCACGGTCTCGGTGAAACCATTTAGATTGAGGGTGCCGCCGTCCATCACGAGGTTGGACGAGTTGGAAATCCGCTGCGACGCGCCGATGCTCAGGATCCCGTCACTTACGGTGGTGTCGCCGGTATAAGTGTTGATCCCGTTCAGCGTGACCACACCGCCGCCGTTAACCTCCAACCCACCAGAGCCCGCGAGCACACCATTGATCGTCGAACTCCCAAGCTGGACGTCGCCTGAGGACGAGATGGTGCCGTTGTTGAATGTCGCGTCATATCCGATAAACGTGGTGGCCGTGAAGGTGTTACCGCCCGCATCGAGCGTGGCGTCATTGATTTCGATATTGGCAAAACCGCCGAGCGCACCCGGGCTCGACAATGTCGTGGTGCCGCCCGCCAGATAGAGATTGGTGACCTCATTCATCCCGGACAGGATGAGGTTTCCCTCGCCGCTCGCCGACACAAAGACGGTCCCGTCCGGCTGCGTGATGTTGCCAGACACGGTGATGGTGGTGCCTGCCGCCGCGTTGAAGTCGAGGTCGACCGACGCCCCGCCATTCGCGGACTGGATCGCGCTGGCGATATTCAGTTCGCCCGTCACTGCCGACACGTTCAGATCGTCGGCCAACTGAAGGATCACGTTGCTGGTGAAGGTCGTGGGCAGGCCCGCGTGAGCTGTCGATGTGATCGTCGCGGCAGAACCGTTGTTGTCGAAAACCAAGGTTCCCGTCGTAGCGCTGTTGAACGTCCATGCTTCACCTGCGTCAGGCTCTATGACCAGTCCGCCAACAGTGAAGGTCCCATCGACGAGCACCGTAGTGCTCCCCGAAAGCGTTTCTTGAAAGGTCGCCGTATCGCCAGCACCGTTCACCGGGTTCAATCCCGCCCAGTTGGCCAGATCACTCCAGTTTTGGTCGAACAGACCGTCGAACCGGTCGTCCTGCGCGGCGAGCGGCGCGGCCTGAATACCGATCAAGGCGGTGGACACGAGGAGCGCGCGCTTGAGCCTGCTGGCCTGCATCCCGAGTTTCGGATTAGCCTCACGCGCATCAATCACTTTAAACATGTCCGTCCCCTGCCCGATTCTACAAATCGAACTTCAATAAATAATTGCTCCGATTTTATTCAGCATTTCGCGAGGCGTCCGTCAACTTATGGGTAACCTTGACCGACTGTCTCGGTTCCTCTGTGGCAGTTCGGTTTCTATCCGAAAGCGTCACGCGAGACGCTAGCGTCGTAAAGCTTTGTTATTAAATGATTTTTTAAACTTTTTGACGACTGAGACCCGTCGCGCCGACCCGTGATCGGATCGACGCGAGGTCCAAAACCTTTACCGCGGTAAAGGTTTTCAGGTCAGATCGTCCAGCATCCTGCGCACGGCAGCCTCGAGCTTGCGCCGATCCACCGTGGTGAAATCCCGGTCCAGCCGGATTTCGAGCCGCCCGGCGGCCGCCGTGCATTTCGCCCGGCCCTCGGCCCGGTCGAACTGAAAGCTGGTCTTGGCCTTGCCGCCCTGCCCCGCCGTCTTGGTCGCAGGCTTGGCGCGCGGCGTCACCCCCGCGACCTCGTCGCCGTCTTTGACGAAGCGGCGCAGCACGTCCAGCTCGTCCTGAACCGAGCGGTCGTCCCACCCTGCAAGTGCGTCGCCCACCGCTGCGGGCAGGCCGTCGACCTCCTCCAGACGCTGGGCCAGCGACAGGCCGAGCGCACGGGGCACCTCGGTCGGATGGGCGAGGACCGGGCCGAAGGCCTGTATCAGCCGCACGAAGCTGCGGATGTGACTGCGCTTGGAGTAGCTGGCGGATTTGAACAGCCGCGCCACGGCGCGGTCGGGGTCGCTCTCGTCCGTCTCGGGATCTGCGGCATAGTCCACCGCGAGCTGCGCCATCTCGGCGAACGAGATGTCTTTGCGCACGAGGTTCTCGTCGACCATCTTGCGGTAGAGCGCGTCGAGGCTTTCGGCCTCGGCGGCCACCGCTGCCGGGATCGTCCCGAACCGTTCGTCATCCCCGGTCTCGGCCAGAAGCTCGCGGTAAGCGGCAAGTCGGCGGTAGCCCTGGATGAGTTCGTAATGCCCGTCTTCCCGCGCCTCGACCCGGATCGGGTTCGACAGCCCAAGCTCCTTGATCGACTCCTTGAGCTCGGCCAGTTCCATGTCCGGCCCCTTGGCCCGGTCGCGTACCAGCTTGAAGGTCTCGACCTTGTCGAGCGGCACCAGATCTACCAGCAGACCGAGCCGCTTGAGGCGGACATGTTCATGGGCGAGCGCGTCGTTCTCGGCCCGGATGCGCGCCTCGACCTCCTGCCGCTCACGGGCCGAGGTGGCGGTTTCCGAGATCGCGGTAGCCATCGGCCCGCGGCGGGCGCGCGTCGGCTCGTCGTCGGAAACCTTTACCGCGGGAAAGGTTTCGGGTTCGGGCGCGGCGGCGTCCTCGGGCATTTCGATATCGAAGATGCGGCGTTTACGGCTCATGTCTCGCTCCTCAGATCTGATCCCATGCGGTGACGACGCGGTCCCGAAATTCCTCATAGGCCCGGTCGAAACTCGCCCGTGCCCGGCGCCAGGTCTCGCGCGTCATTTCGCGGTAGTCGATTTCATACACCGACGACAGGAAGCGCCCGGACTGCTCGACCGCGCGCGTCATTTCGACGGTGTTCTCGGACACATGATCGCCAAACACTTTGCGGAACGCTTCCAGCATCGCGCGGTGCAGATCGTTGCCCGGCTCGAACCGGGTCATCACGAACCGGATGTCGGCGAAGGATTTGGGCAGCGTCATCTTTCCCGCGGGAAAGGTTCCGTCGAAGCCGACCGACAGATCCTCGAGCGCCTCGGCCAGCTGACCGATGAACGATGTGGTCGAGTCGTATTCCCAATAGCCGGGGCCCGAGGGGATGTAGAGCATATCGGCGGCGAAGACCGCGTTCATCGACTGGTAGCCGATGGCGGGCGGGCAGTCGAAGATGATGAGGTCGTAATCGTCATCGCCCAGCCCGTCGAGATAGCGCGACACGGCGGCGAAGAACGACCACTCGGGGTTCAGGTGCCGGTACTGGGCCGAAGCGAATTCGACGAAGGCCGCGTTGGCGCAGGAGGGGACGATGTCGATGGTCGGCCATGCGGTCGGCTTGATGAAGTCCTGATGGCGCAGCTCGGCCAGACCCAGATCGCGGATCGAACCGGGGATCTTGCGCTGGGGCAGGGCGGTGCCGCTTTCGGCGCCGACGAGCGCGTCGTTCATCCGGTCCGTCTCGCGGATCAGGTCGCGCGCCATGATGCCCCAGACGGTGAAATCCTCGGCCACGTCGGTGAGGCCCATCGAGTGTGAGAGCGTCGCCTGCGGGTCGAAGTCGACCACCAGCACCCGGTAGCCGTCGAGCGCGGCAGCGTGGGCGTAGTGCAGCGCAACGGTCGACTTGCCCGCGCCGCCCTTGAAGTTGGCCACCGCCACCCGGAACGCGCGCTTGCCCTGCGGGCGGGGCGGCATGAGCGACTTGCGGTTCACCTTCATCCGGCGGCGCAGTTCATTGATCTCTTCGAGCGAGAACCAGCGCTGGCGTCCGTCCGGCTCGACCTCGCCGCCCGGAAGGCTCGGGTCGGCGGCCAGACGCCCGCGAAAGGTGGACTGGTTGATGCCGAAGATCAGCTCGCTCACCTCCCACGACGAGAAGCGCCGCAGGTGCTTGGTGTTTTCCGGGGAAAAGGTCTGCTGTCTGATCCAGCTCTGCATCTTGAGCGACTGTGCCTGAAGCCGCGCGAGATCTTCGTGGTTGTACATTATGGTTCGCCTCAACGTAAATTCTTCCTGTTTTCGGAAATACGCCGGATTTGACAAAAACGCAAAACCAAAGTCACGATGAGCCAGAACCTTTACCGCGGTAAAGGTTTTGCCCTGGAGCCATAGGGCAAGGCGGTCGGGACCGATTCGGGCCGGAGACGCCCGGACGGGGCAGCGAACGCCTTTTATTGGGGGACACCCTGATCGCCCATACTACATATTGGGTGACATTTCTCGCACAATAGGGGACATTCAGGATGTCCTACAGTACCAATGATACCTTTTCTTTTAGAAAGGGTTTTGGGATCGAACCGATGACCGCTTGACAGAATCGGGAAACGGGACGCTAATGGCGATCAGTCGGGGAAAGACGTTGTGAACGATCAATTCCCCAACAAAGTCACGCAGATGACGACGAGGCACAGGTGCCCGCGAGCCGGGCGAGGGACACGAGGAGACGGGCATGGAGCTCGCCAAGCCGGTTGGACAGGCAGCCGCATCCCGAAAGTATGACATCCTCTCGGCGCTCATGGCCTTTGCCCTGAGCCAGGACAAGCATCGCCAGCGGCAGGTCATGCGGATGATGTCGCTGATCACCACGCGCTACAATTGGCAGCGGGACGAATTGTCGATGGGGCAGGAGGCGATTGCAGCGCTGTGGTCCTGCGACACGCGGACAGTCAAGCGCGAGATGGCCAAGTTCCTGTCGATGGGCTGGCTGGTTATGAAGCGGCGCGGGGCGCGGGGCAGGGTGAGTGTCTATGGCATCGACCTGACCCGGATGATGGAAGACACCCGGCCTGCGTGGCCGAACATAGGTGAGGATTTCGTGGCACGGGTCGATCCCGACCGGCCCGAGCCGGTGGCGTCGAACGTGGTCGCTCTACGGCAGGTGGCGGCACCGGTCGCGGATGGGAGCGTCTGGGCCGAGGCGCAGGCGCTGTTGCATGCCGAGGACGGGGCGACCTATGGCGCGTGGTTCCACGGGCTGACCGAGGCCGACCGGCACGAGGGCTGGCTGATCCTTGCCGCGCCCACGCGGTTCCACGCCACCTATGTGGAGACGCATCTGATGGCGCGGCTGATGGGAGCGATCCGTCGGATCGACCCGACGGTCGCGGGGGTTCGTCTGGAAGGGTAGGGGGGTCGGCTAAAGGCTGACGAGATGTAGCCCTTGACTACATTGTCGCCGAGGGCTACATTCTCAGCATGTTGCGGATCACCTACACCAAGGCGGCGCTCAGGACGTTGCGCCGGATGCCGGCCAATACCTCGAGCCTGATCCGCACCAAGATCGAAGCCTATGCGGCGGACCCGCAGTCACAGGCGAACAACGTGAAGGCGTTGAAGGGCAGGGCCGGTCTGCGCCTGAGGGTCGGTGACTGGCGGGTGATCATGGATGACGACGGGACCGTTCTGGCGGTTCTGGCAATCGGACCCCGTGGTGGGGTTTATGACTGAGGAGACGAGACATGGCTGAGATGGTGACCATCCCACGTGCAGAATACGACCGGCTCGTCGCGGCGGCCGAGGGGCTGTCGGACATCGAGGCCTATGACCGGGCCAAGGCCGCGCTGGCGACGGGCGAGGAGGAACTGATCCCCTCAGACTACGTGGAGCGCATTCTGAACGGGGAAAGCCCGCTGAAGGTCTGGCGCGCCTATCGCGGCCTCACGCAGGTGAAGCTGAGCGAGGCGTCCGGTGTGAACCGGGTGCAGATCGCGGATATCGAAGCGGGGCGCAAGACCGGGTCGGTCGCGACGCTCAAGGCGCTGGCCGAGGCGCTTGGGGTGACGATCGACGAGATCGTCTGAGGCGCGCGGCTCGGGAGGTCTAGGTCCCCCCGGTCCACTGAACGTCGCCCATGTCGAAATACATGAGCTTGCCGATCGTGTTGCCGGGGCCGTTCGGACCGGAGCAGTTCATGTCATAGATGTTGTCGTGGTGGATCAGTTCCCGGCCCTCGACGAACACGGAGGAGTGGTTGGAGCGGGGGCGGCACCAGCCCCGGTTCACCCCGGATGTCACGCCGCCCCCGGTGCCCGGCTCGTCACCGACCACCTTGTTCGTGCGGCTGGCCATCGTGAAGGCCTGCTTGTTGGTGAGCTTGACGGTCGGTGCGGTCATCACCGCCCAGCTCAATTGCGAAAAGATCATGTAGGGGATCGGGACCATCGCGTTGCCCACCGGCGTCAGGCAGACGTCGGGGGCGAGGCACATGATGGTGGCGCCGGTGCCATTGTCGCGGGCGGCGGAATGTTCCATGTCAGGCCTCCTCTGGCAGGAGCGCGGCGGAGCCGATGGTGGCGGCGCCGAGCGCATCCGGGTTTTCGACGACGGTGCGCCAGACCAGGGCCACGGTGTGCTTGGTCGGGTCCGGGTCGCGCAGGTCGAGATCGACGGTGTCGAGTGTCATGGAGCGGTCGAGCGGCGTTTCGCCCCCGGCCTGAAGCCGGATGTCATGGCCGGGCAGGGCGACGCGCACGGGGTCGGGTCCGAGCCCATCGACTTCGATGGTTTCATTGCCCCGGAGCGGGGCCGAGGTCTGGAGCCCGCGCGCGGCGGCGTTCCAGAACCTGAGGTCATAGTCCAAGGGCATCCGGGGATGGCGGGTCTTTTTCCAGTCGTCGTCGAAGGTGCCCGCGAGGGACCGCCGGGGGAGCCATGCCTTGGCGATGGGGCCAGTGCCCCGGAGGCTCATCTCGGCCAGCGGATCGGTCATCGCGAAATCCGCAAGCTCGCCGATCTGGGGCGCGTCGAAGGTTTCGGCGGTCTCGAGGAAGGTCTCGTCGACAAACCCGATGCCTGCGGGGTTTTCCTCCCACGTGCGGGCCGGGGTGCGGCCCTGCGGGGGCAGGACGCCGCCGTAGGCCAGCGCGTAGGTCAGCGGCACCTCGAGCACTTCGCGCGGGTCCTCACGCTTCCACTTGCCGCGCCAGTTCTTGACCCAGACCGAGGGGCCGCGCACGTGAAAGCCGTAATGCAGCACCTCGGGGATCGACACGTTCACCGGCCAGTCGGTCAGCCGCCGCCCCAAAGGGCTGCGGGCGGTGGCGCGGATGAAGATGTCGGTGACGGGTTTCGACGGCGCGAGATCCTGTTCGAGGACGAGGGGTGAGGTCGCCGGGTCCTCTTCGAACAGATCGGCCATGTTCAATTCGGGCGGTTCCTTGATCGAGGAAAACCGCGTGCCGGTCCAGCGAAACGCCGCCTTGGCGACCACCACGCCCACCTCGGCCCCGTCCGGGGCCCAGTGTTTGAACGCGAGATGCGAGAGGGGGAGGGTGGTGTCGAGACGCATCGTGTCAGCTTGGCCGGTCGAAGAGGAAGGTATAGGAGCAGGCGTCCCACAGGTGGTAATCGACCGAGGCGATGGCGACCTGCGCGAACTCGATGGAGTCGCGGATCAGCCCGTTCACATAGGGTTCGGCCTGATTGTTGAGATAGTCGGTGTCGCCAAGGTTGACGGTCGGGAACGAGGCCAACGGCGGGGCCTGACCGATGAGCGCGCCCATCTGCGCGCCGACCGCCTGAAACTCGGTGTCGTAGCGTTCCATCGCGTCGAGCAGGTTGCGCACCCGGATGCGGCCGCTGTCGTCGCCGAAGCGGTTGAACACCACGTCGATGATGTTGGTCACGAAGGCCGAGAAGTTCGGGGCGGAGGCGGAGGCGGTGAAGATGTCGTTGATGGTGCCGAAATCGCCCTGCACCAGCGTCTGCTGTTCGAGCGGGAACAGGATGGGCAGGGGGGACCATTCCGGCGCGCGTTCGAGGTGGCTTTGCATCATGCTGGGCGGGCCGCCCGGAGACACGCCACGGGTCGGTGCCGGGGTCGGGATCGCGGAGGGGAGCGTGACGCCGCCCCAGCGGAACACGTCGCTGATGATCGGGATCAGGCCGGGGGTCTGCAGCGAAGTCAGGATTTCGCCCGAGACGGAATGCGAGGCGATCCCGGCGCCGTTCGCGTTCGACCGGCTGGAATTGGCGCGCGAGGCGCTGACCTCGTGCAGGCCCGCCGCGTTGTAGATGTCGCAGCGCAGGTCGAGGTCGGGCTGGCTCTGCTTGGCGGCGAGGGCTGCGAGCGAGGCGAGGCCGCCGCCCAGCGAGTGGCCGACGATGATGAGTTTGCCGTCCCAGTTCGCCATCGCGTCCTGCGCGGCGCGTTCGCCGGCCTGTATCGCTTCCTGATATTGCGGGGGGAAGTGGCCGAGGGCCTGCGAGATGTTGGTCGGCCAGTCGCCGGAGTTGCCGAAGAACAGCGAGGCCGAGCCGGTCCAGTTGACGTTGGCCGTGGCGATGGTGATCGGGCCCAGATCGAGCGTAAAGGTGTGCTGGCCGGTGGAGGGCTGGACGAGCGCCTGTTCGATGTAGCCGAGCGCGCGGATTTCGGCGCGGGTCGACGAGGGTTCGACCCGTTCGTCCGGGCTGAACACCGGGATCGGGATCGAGGAGTTGGACGAATAGGCGTTGAAGCCGAACGCGCGGACCTCGATGTCGGCGTCGATCTCGGTATGGATGGCGATCTTGTTCACATCCGCGTCGTTCATTTCGGACCCGCGGAAGGCGAGGACCGGGGGGCAGACGCCGCCGGGGTCGTCGCCGTCATCCATTTTCGGCGTGTAGAAGCGGCAGAACATGCCGCTGTCGCCGCTGGCATCGGCTTCGGGCACCGAGACGGGGGTGTCGCTGCCCATCGACCAGCCGCGGTCCCAGTTCTGGGGCACTTCGGCCTTGGCCTGCCGCATCCGCCCGTTCAGCTCGCTGTCGGAGTAGTTGTAGACGTCGATCATGACGTCCCCCGCCTTGCGCCGACACGGGCCCCATTTGGCCTCACCGGAGATGATCGAGGTCTGTGTCACGCTCAGGGCCCCCAGATTTCCGTGCCGTGCAGCGGCACCGAGATCGGGCCGTCATGCGGGCTGTGGCGTTCGTTCGGGGCGAGGAACCAGCCTGCATCCTCGTCAAGGTCGGGTCGGGGCAGGGTTTCACGCAGGGCTTCGGCCCAAGCGGGGGCTTCGGGATCATACTTGGCGAGCCGTTCGCCCAGCAGGGCGAGGATGATGTCGAGGCGCCATGCCTCGGCGCGGGCGGTGGGGCCGGAGCCTTCGGCCACATGCGTGACCACCGCGCCGATGTCTTTCTGAAGTGCGAAGAGGTCGGCCTCGTCCTTGGGGGCGAAGCCGTCTTGCCGGGCCATACGGAACAGCATCTCGGCGGCGGTGGGTTCGCGGCTGCCGACGGCGAGGGTCGAGACCGGCGTGCGGGGCACGTAGCCGTCGGGTTCGGCCAGCGCGACCCACGGATCGGCGCCCGCGTTCACCAGCATCTCGATCGCGCCGAGGTTCTTGTGCTTGATCGCGAAGGCGAGGGGGCTTTCGGCCCGGAACCCGGCGCGCGGCTGGTTCGGGTCGGCCCCGGCGGCGAGGAACATCTCGACGAAGGGCAGGGTGTCTTCGAAATCCGGGAAGACCATGAACTGCGGGGTGCCGCGCGATTTCTGCGACAGGGCCAGAAACAGCGTGCGGCCATGATCGTCGTTCGGGTTGGCGCCCGCTTCGATCAGCAGGCGCGCGGCCTCGACGTTCACCGAGACCACGGATTGCAAAAGCAGGCTGGCCCGGTACTGGACGGTGCGGCCATCGAGGCTCCAATCCAGCGCGGGGACGTGGAGGCCGACGCTCAGAACCGCCGGGTCGAGCCGGGAGACGAGGTCGGGGTCGGGCATGTCCCCTTCGGCGATGCTGCGGGCGACGGTGCGCACGTCCTCTGACGCGGTCGACCATCTCGCCTCGAAAGCCGCCAGTTCTTCATCGGTCATTCGCATTTCCTTTGCGTCGGACGGTGCCGGGTCGGGCGAGGTCTGCGCCACGGCTGTCGAAAAGGGCCGGTCCGCCCGGTCGGATGGCGTCGCGAGCCAGACGAGGCCGAGGCCGAGGATGAGGGCGGCGGTGCCGCCCAGAACCTTTCGGAGACCGCGCCCGCGCATTCGGTTCAGTTCAGTTTGATGGTGCTGGCGAGGACCTTGAACAGGTCCGACATCGTGATGTTGGTCTGGCCGCCATTGAGTTCGATGTTGCCCCGGTCATCCATTGTCAGGATCGACCGGCCGACCTGAATTTTGATGCTGTCCCCTGCCGTGATCTCGATCGTCTTGCCGACGTCGAGGCGGTAGTGCTGCTTGACCTTGGTGTCCTTGTCCTCCCTGACGGTCTCGAAATGGCTTTCCTCGATCGTCTGGGTCTTTGTCGCCTCGACCGCGATCGTGAGATTGCCTTTGCCGGGGTTCGTCCCGACATCGCCCATGCCTTCGGACACCGCGCCGATTCCTTGCGTGTTGGCCCGGGCCCCGGCGGGGGTGATCGACCCCAGCTTGCCCGGCCCGACCCCGAGGTTCATGTCGCCGCCGACCATCTGCTTGAAACTGTTGGAAATCTCGCTCGCCTTGTCGTGGCCGACGCTTTCGACGAGGTTGCGGTTGGTCCGGTGGGAATGGTTGCGCTCGACCTTTTCGTTCATGTCGCGCTGCGCGTGAATGTAGACCTCTTCTTCGTCGCGCTTGTCCTCGAACCGAAGCTCGTTATAGCCGGTGCCCCGGTGCGTGTCGGTCTTGAAGGTCGAGCGGGTCTTGTCGGCGGGGAGCGGGTAGGGGACGTCGTTCTTGCCGTTGTAGACGCAGCCGGTGACCAGCGGTTTGTCGGGGTCGCCTTCGAGGAACTCGACCACGACCTCCATCCCGATGCGGGGGATGACCATGCCGCCCCAGCCGTTGCCGGCCCAGTTCTGCGACACCCGGCAGCGCATGGAATAGGCGGCGTCGAGATCCCAGTGGAACTGGACGAGGATGCGGCCGTATTCGTCGCAGTCGATCTCGCCCTCGCCGACGACAACGGCGGTCTGCGGGCCCTGCACCAGCGCGAGCGGTGTCTTGCGCTCAGGGCGCAGGGGCACGGCGACCGGGATTAGGAGGTACTGGCCGGAATAGGCGTAACCGTCGCCCGACGATCCGCCGGTGCCGTAGTTGTCGGAGGTGTAGGAATGGGAGGCCGAGACGCAGAGGTATTCATCGCCCCGGCCCGGCACCTCGTCACCGCCGAGTGCGACGCGCATGCCCGAGCCGAGGGTCGGGATGTCACCGGAGGCCACGTAATGGCGGTCGGCCACACGCTCCTGCTCGGTGCGCAGCTGCGCGACGCGCTCGCCTTTGGATTGCTCCAGATAGTCGCCGGGATAGTCGTAGCTTTCGATATGGCCGTGTTCGTAGCCCGCGTCGCTCTGGAATTCGGTCTCCATCGCCGCGAGGGGCGTTTTGAAGTTATAGTCCATCAGCCGGATCATGCCGGTGGTCATGCGCCGGGCCGGGGTCCAGTCCCAGAAATGGTCGATGTCTTCCTGATGGTGGCCGTCATAGGGTTTGAACGGTCTTTCGCCGATCGTGTCGTGCTGCTCGATCGCGTCGGTCAGCACCATCAAATGTTCGGCCTGCGCATGGGTGAAGTGATAGGTGATCCCGAAGCGTTCCATGATCCGCGAGACGAAGGCGAAATCGCTTTCGCGGTATTGCACGGTGTATTCGAGGATCGGCATTTCGCCGGTGACCTCGACCTTGAAGCTGCCCGCCGCTGCGTAATCCGACAGCACCTGTTCGATGATCTGCACCGGGGTCTGTTCGTGAAAGATGCGCTGGTTGCGCCGCATCGTGGCGAGGTACAGCCACGGGCGCAGAACCAGTTGATATCGATGGCCATTGTCGCCCGCGCCACGCCAGCCCGCCTCGGTCACGATGCCGTCGTAGTACCGCTCTTCGCCGCTGCGACAGATCAGGGTGACGGTCGCGTGGGTGCCGATCAGGTCGTCGAATTTGACGTCGGCATTGCCGCCGAGACAGGTGACCGAGTAGCTGTAGAGCGTGTTGAGCGCGTCGGTTCCATCGAACCCCTGAAGCGCGAGTTCATCCTTGCCCAGGACAGTGTCCAGGCGGCCCATTCTGAAATCTTGTTTAAAAAAAGCGGCCATAAACGGAATCTCTGCCAGTTCACCCAAAAGCCTAGCGGACCCGGACCATTTCGCAAGATAAAGGTCTGTTTCCGGTCCGGGTCGGCGGGAATGTCGGGTCTGGTCCTCCCCTCGGTTTGCGTCAGTTCGTGGTCACGGGTTTCAGCGCGGCGAGGCCCTGGGACAGGCCTGCGGCAGAGAAACGGAAGACAAAGGGTTCGGCGGTCAGGCCGGGGCGAAAGCTCGCCACCATGTTCTGACCGTCTTCGGTATCGGTGCCGTCGACAAAGGTCGGTTCGATCCGGGTGATCGCCTCGCAGACGGTGCCGTCGCAGGTCTGATAGGCCATCTGGATCACGTCGTCGTCGCCGCCCGAGGCCGGGCGCATGGCGAAGCCCGAGGGCAGGGCGACGCCGGTGGGAACCTGAGCCGACATGTACATGCCTTCGCCGTCGCCGGACCAGAACGCCATGATCCGCGCGATGAAGGCGCGGTCGGTGTCGCGGTAGAGCTGCTGTTCGAGAACGCAGGTGGTTTCGTTGATCGCGAGCGCCTGACAGGCCACCGACCACGCGCCGTAGGTCTGGCCGTTGGCGATGCGGTCGGGCGCGGCCGCCGGGGCCGGTGGGCCCTGAAGCTCACCCTCGGTCTGAGCCCGGGCCTGTGCGGCGAGCGTGCCCGCGATCAGTGTGGTGCAGACGAGGCTGGTCAGGGTGGCGGCAAATGAACGGCGGCAACGGGTCACGCGACAATGGCTCCTTAAAAAATCTTCCCCATGTTTGGACGATTTTTGACGGTGCCAAGTCAAGCGGTGGCGGCCCTATCCTTTTGAGTGCGGTGGGGTGGCCGGTCCCGCGCTTACGCTGTGACAGGAGACGCGAGCAGGGTGCCCGTTTTCAGTCCAGGAGAGCCTTGTTCGGTGCGTTTCATACGAGGCAATCGTTCAACATTATTGGACATAGCTGAACGGTGCAGGGTGGGGCGGTTTACGCTCTATTATCTGGCAGAAAGCGCCGCCGGAGTGTAGGCTCTGGGCATGACATTTGTCCGGCCGGATCACACCTGCGACCTCGACACGATACCCCGGATGCCTGCCTGGGTCACC
>JAYZLL010000025.1:0-24805 GCA_036154315.1 Pseudomonadota bacterium | reverse complement strand
TTCGCACCCTGCCCGAAGTCGGAAATGAACACCTCATCGCCATCAACGTCCGTGGTATCGAACGATGGGTAAACCACGGCCGAGCCATCCTCGGCCACGGTCAGCGTCTCGGGCGTCGCGACGGGATCGTCATTCACGGGCGTCACGGTGACGGAGACGGTCTCGGTGTCGGTCCCGCCGTTGCCGTCCGACACCGTATAGGTGAAGCTGTCGGTCCCGTTGAAATCCGCGTTCGGCGTGTAGACGAGACCGCCCTCGCCGTCCTCGGTCACGGTGCCATTCGCGCCCTGCCCGAAGTCCGAGATGAAGACCTCGTCGCCATCAACGTCCGTCGTTTCGAACGACGGGTAAATCACCGCCGAGCCGTCCTCGGCCACGGTCAGAGACTCGGGCGTCGCCACGGGATCGTCGTTCACCGGCGTCACGGTCACGGAGACGGTCTCGGTGTCGGTCCCGCCGTTCCCGTCAGACACCGTGTAGGTGAAGCTGTCGGTCCCGTTGAAATCCGCGTTCGGCGTGTAGACGAGACCACCCTCGCCGTCCTCGGTCACGGTGCCATTCGCGCCCTGCCCGAAGTCCGAGATGAACACCTCGTCGCCATCAACGTCCGTCGTATCGAACGACGGATAAACCACCGCGGAGCCGTCCTCGGCCACGGTCAGGGTCTCGGGCGTCGCCACGGGGTCGTCGTTCACCGGGGTCACGGTGACGGAGACCGTTTCCGTGTCCGTCCCGCCGTTGCCGTCGGACACCGTGTAGGTAAAGCTGTCGGACCCGTTGAAATCTGCGTTCGGCGTGTAGACTAGGCCACCCTCGCCGTCCTCGGTCACCGTACCATTCGCACCCTGCCCGAAGTCGGAAATGAACACCTCATCGCCATCAACGTCCGTGGTATCGAACGATGGGTAAACCACGGCCGAGCCGTCCTCGGCCACGGTCAGGGTCTCGGGCGTCGCCACGGGGTCGTCGTTCACCGGGGTCACGGTGAAGGTGACTGTCGCGGTGTCCGTTCCGCCGTTCCCGTCGCTCACGGTGTAGGTGAAGCTGTCGGTCCCGTTGTAATCGGCGTGTGGGCGGTAGCTGTAGTTGCCATCGGCGTCGATCGTCAGGGTGCCGTGTTTCGGGCGCGTGTTGATGATGACCGAGAGGTCGTCGCCATCGGGGTCGCTGTCGTTGGTCAGGACGTTACCGGTGGCTCTGCCGTCTTCGAGCAGCGTCTTGACGTCGTTGCGGGCATCGGGTGCGGCATTGATCGGCGTGGCGCCACCGCCCGTTGCAGGCGGGTTCGGCGTCGTGCCACCACCGGTCCCGCCACTGGGCGGGGGTGGCGGCGAGGTGTCGTTGTCGATGTCGCTGTCGTTGCCGAGCGTGCCGTCGTCGTCATCCACCTGCGGGCCGTTGGTGCCGGAGGTCTGGTTCGAAGCCAGTTCTACGAATGTGCCGCCCGCGTCGACGCGTTCGAACGCCAGAGCGTAGGCGCGCACGGCGTCCAGCAGGAGCGCCTGATCATCGGCGAGGTCGTCGGTCGTGCGGGCCACTTCGCGGGTTTCGCCCTCGATCGGCGAGACGATCCATTTCGTGTCTGTCGAGTCGATAAAGGCGATCAGGTTGCCGTCCAGATCGCGCAGTTCGAACGCGCCCTGCCCGCCGTCCGGGTCGGTGTTGAGCGACACCTCGACCGTGGAGACGCCGTTCACCGTCGTAATCTCGACCAGTACGGTGGTGCCGCGGATGCCCATCGTGGCGGTCGGTGTGTTCACGTCCATGCCGCCGGTGCGCGCCACTTCGCCAGCGATGAAGACGAAGCCGCCCTCGATCAGCGAAAAGGCCCCGCTGTTGCCATCCTCGGACTCCGCATCGTAGACCAGCGCATCGATGACCATCCGGCTGTCGGCGGCGAGCGTAAAGATCGTCCCGTCCGCGAAAGTGACGGAAAGCTTGCCGCCTTCGGTCACGAGCACATCGTTTTCGTAGATTTTCGATCCCACATCGAGCCGCACACGCGTGCCGTCCGCGCGTTCGGCCCAGGCCGCGCCTTCGAGCGTTTCCACCTGACCGATGGGATCGGTGGCGGGTGCATCGCCAACTTGGGCGTATTGGCCGGGCATGATCGGGCCAGCAAGGCGCGCGGCCAGATCACCGCGCAGAACAGCGCCGTTGTCTGCCACGAGATCGGGTGGCGTGTCTTGCAGGAAATAGTCGACGAGGCGCAGGTCCGGCTGACCCGGTGCGGACAGGATCAGGTCGTGCCCGTCGCGGGCGAAGTCAGCCGTGAAGATCGCATGATCCGGGAGCGCAATCGGGTCGGCGTCGGAGACGCGGATTGAATCAGCGGATGCGGCCCCCGGGCCGGTCGTGAAGTCGATCGTGCGCATAATGTCCCGGCCCTGAAATGTAACGTCGCAAAATTGCCATGTTTTTCTAACCGATTCGACAGAAAATTGCATCCATCGGATCGAATAGTTTCCCGAGTTGGCGCGCGTCGTGGTCAAGGGCACGATTGTTTCGATTGACCATTGACCCCCGGCGCGGCGATCCGTTTGCTTGCACAAGGCATGGGCAGAGGCGGCATGAACGCGGGAAAGATCGGGACGGGACTAAGGGCGGCGGCACGGAGATTCGGCTCTTCGCGGCTGCTTGGATTGATCCTCGTCGCGGCCCTTCTGGCCCTGCGGATCGCCGATCCAACCCCGGTGCAAGCCTTGCGTTTCGGGGCCTTCGACCTGTTCCAACAGATCAAGCCGCGCGAGATGACGCGCCAGCCGGTTGCCATCGTGGACCTCGACGATGCGAGCATCGAGGAGCTTGGGCAATGGCCGTGGCCGCGTGACCGTCTCGCCCAGCTTGTCGAGACGATGACGGCGGACGGAGCGGCGGCCATCGCTTTCGACATCATCTTTTCCGAGCCCGACCGCCTGTCGCCTGCCCGGCTGGCCGAACGCCCGGACGTGCCAGACTCGCTGCGCGACACATTGGCGGACCTGCCGGACAACGACGAGATTTTCGCCCAAGCCATCGCGCGGTCGCGGGTCGTGGCCGGGCAGACGAGCGTGCGACTGGCAGGCGATCGCGGCGAAGCCTCGCCGGTGCGGGAGGTGCCGCATGCCATCCTCGGCGACGATCCCACGCCATTCCTTCAGAAATATCCGCGCCTTCTGCAAAACCTGCCGATCATCGAGGATGCCGCACTCGGGCATGGCGTGTTCTCGACCCGCCCCGATCCCGATGGCATCTACCGCCGCGCCCCTCTCGTCCTGATGGTGCAGGACAACCTGCGTCTAGGGCTCGCCCCCGAGCTTCTGCGCGCGGCGACGGGTGGCGAAGCCTTTGCCGTGCGCACAAACGCGGCGGGGATCGAAGGTGTCGTGCTGGCGCGCCAGCTCGTGCCCACGGCGGGTGATGGCTCGGTCTGGCCCTACCTCACCCCGTCGAGCGAGACGCGCTATGTCTCGGCCGCCGACATTCTGACCGGGCGGATGCCGCAAGGGCGGCTTGCGGGCCATCTGGTGCTCGTCGGCACCTCGGCAATCGGGCTCGAAGATTTCCGGCCAACCCCGCTTGGCGTATCGATGGCCGGGGTCGAAATCCACGCGCAGATCCTCGAGAACATACTTGCCGGAACGATGCTGGAGCGTCCGAGCACCGCGATCGCCGTCGAGCTCGTCATCACCGCGCTTCTGGGTCTGGTGATCGTCATTCTGGTCCCGGCCTTTCGCGCAACCTTCGTGATGATCCTCGCCGTCGTGGTGATGGCGGGCTACGCGGGGGCGTCTTGGTATGCCTTCGATGCGCGACGGCTGCTGATGGACCCGACCTTCCCGATCCTCGCCGCCGTCCTCACTCTCATGCTCATGGCGAGCCTGAACTACCTGAGGGAAGAGCGGATGCGGCGCCAGATCCGCTCGGCTTTCGGTCAGTACGTGTCGCCCGACCTCGTCGATCAGCTGTCCGAGAACCCCGACGCCCTGACGCTCGGGGGCGAACGCAAGGAGCTGACGCTGCTCTTTTCCGACGTGCGGGGCTTCACGACCATCGCCGAAAGTTATCGCTCTGACCCAGTAGGGCTGACCCATCTGATGAACCGCTTTCTGACGGCACTGTCGAACGCGATCCTTGCCGAAAAGGGCACCATCGACAAATTCATGGGCGACGCGGTCATGGCGTTCTGGAACGCCCCGCTCGACATCCCCGACCATCCTCATGCGGCCTGCCGCGCGGCGCTCGCCATGTCTGACCGGGTGCAGAAGATCAACCGGGAGCGTATCGCGGAAGAGGGCGAGGACGTCCTTCTGATCGACGTCGGCATCGGCATGTCCACCGGCCCCTGCACAGTGGGTAACATGGGCAGCGATACGCGCTTTGATTACACCGCGCTGGGCGACACGGTGAACCTCGCCTCGCGGCTCGAGGGGCTGTCCAAGAACTACGGGCTGGGGATCATTATTTCGGAAAGCGTTCACGACAGCGTCGGCGACGATTTCGCGATGCTGGAACTCGATATGGTGCGGGTGAAGGGCAAGACGCTGCCGGTCACGATTTTCGCGCTGATCGGCGGACCCGAGCTGGTGGCGAGCCCGGTATGGGCGCCCGTGGCCAAGGCGAACCACCGGATGCGGGTCACCTACGCGCAGCAGGACTGGGACGGGTGCGAGGGTGCGATGACCGCGCTGTCGGAGTCGGCAAAGACGGCCGGGCTGTCGATGGATGGCTATGTCGGGCTTTACCGTGACCGGGTCGCCGCGTTCCGGGAGACACCGCCGCCTGCGGGCTGGGACGGGGTCTTTGTCGCCACCACCAAGTAGCCCTCAGCGTTCGCGCAAAGCCTCGTCCCGCACCCTGAGGAACGGGTTCAAGAGATAGTCGAGCACCGTCTTGCGCCCGGTCTGAATGTCGATCTGCGCGACCATGCCGGGGCTGATCTGGTTGCCCGCCAACTCGGTGCTGTCGGTGCGCACCGACACCTGAAAGAACGCGTTGCCGTCCTGATCGGTGACCGTATCCGCGCCGATCCGCTCGACCGTGCCCGCAAGCGAGCCGTAGACCACATAGTCGAAGGCCGTGATCTTGACCGAGGCCGGATCGCCGGGCTGGATGAAGGCCACGTCCTGCGGCGTGATCCGCGCTTCGATCAGCAGGTGATCGTCAACCGGCACGATCTCGACCAGCGGATCGCCGGGGCCGACCACCGCGCCAAGGGTGGTGACGTTCAGCGTATTCACGATCCCATGCACCGGGGCGCGCAGCGTGGTGCGGGTCACGCGATCCTCGGCGGCCCGGAGCGTTTCGCGAAGCACCGACAACTCGCCCTGCACCCGCGCCAGACGTTCCCGCGCGGTCAGAACATAGGCACGGCGCGCAGTTTCCAACTGGGCCTCGGCCTCGGCGATGGCGGCGTCGAGCCGGGGCATCCGGGCGCGGCTGACGGCCAGATCGCCTTCGAGTTCGGCCAGCCGGGTCTCCAGCCGCAGGAGCTCGATCTGCGTGACCGCACCGCTCGACACGTACTCGCGGGTCAGACGGACCTCCTCGGCCAATGGCGCGATCTGGCCTTCGAGCTTGGCGATCATCGCGCGGGCCTCTTCGATCTCGGCACGCCGTTGGGTGAGCTGGTCCTGAAGCACCTGCAATTCTGAGGACAGTTGCGACCGGCGCGAGGCGAACACTTCCTGCTCTGCCGCGACCGCGTCGGGCGCGCGGGCGGCGAGATCGTCGGGAAAGCTCAGCGTGTCGCCGCCTTCGGCTTCGGTCCGCACGCGGATCTGCTCGGCCATCAATGTGGCTTCCTGCTCCAACAACTCGCCACGTTGCGCACCCGCCGCCGTGTCGTCGATCCGCAGGAGTGGTGCGCCCGCTTCCACCGTCTCGCCCTCGGCGATCAGGATTTCGCGCACGATCCCGCCTTCGAGGCTCTGGATCACCTGTATCTGCTGGCTCGGCACCACCCGGCCCGCGCCGCGCGTGACCTCTTCGATCTCGAACACTGCCGCCCACCAGATGAACCCGGCAAGACCGGCGACCAGAGCAGCAAGCAGCAACGCGCCGCCGCGCCCCTCGCCCTGCGGCCCTGCCCCGGCGGCGTTCACGAAATCCTCGTCCACGGTCGGTCCGAACATCAAGCGCCCTCTCCCTGTCGGGTCAGCGCAGCCTGCTTGAGCGTGCCGAGCACCTGCTGGCTCGCCCCGTCGAGCACTTTGCGCCCCTTGTCCATCACGATCATCCGGCCAGCGAGGGCCGCCAATCCCGGCCGGTGCGTGCAGAGGATCAGCGCCGTGCCGTCCTCGCGCAATGCAGAAAGACGTTCGGTGACTTGGGTCTCCATGTCCCGGTCCATCGCGTTCGTCGGCTCGTCTAGGAACAGGATACGCGGGCGGCGCAGGATCAGCCGGGCAAGCGACAGGCCCTGCCGCTGACCGCCCGACAGTTTGCCGCCCCGTTCGCCGATGAAGGTGCCAAGCCCGTTGGGCAGCGTCGAGACGAACCCGTCCATGCCCGACAGCGCCAGTGCGCGCGCGATGTCTTCGGGTGTGGCGCGCGGCGCGCCGATGGTCAGGTTCTCGCCCAGCGTGCCAGTGAACAACTCCGGCTCCTGCGGCAGATACCCGACCCCGCGCCGCAGTTCCGCCGGGTCGTATTGCGAAATGTTCTGACCGTCGATCAGGATCGTGCCCTGCTGCGGGGCGAGGAGCCCGCTCATCAGCTTGCCGAGCGTGGATTTGCCCGAACCCACACGGCCCACGAGCGCGACGATCTCGCCCGGTGTGATGTCGAGCGTCAGGTCATTGACGGCGGCCACGGTGCTGCCGGGATAGGTGAAGGTCAGGCCCTTGGTCTCGATCCGCCCGGCACCCACGACCAGCGGGCTCGCGATCGTGTCGCGCCGTTCGGGTTTGACCGCCATGAGATCTGAGAGCGAGGACATGGCCCGCCGGGCGTGCTGGGCGCGAAACACGGTCTGAGCGATGGCGCCGAGTGGCGCGAGCGCCCGGCCCGACAGAATGTTCGCGGCGATGAGCGCCCCGATGGTGACACGGCCGTCCGCGATCAGGAACACGCCCCACGTGATGATGCCGATGCTCACGCCCTGCTGGATCACCATCGTGCCGTTGGAGGCGAAGTTCGACCAGAACCGCGAACGCCCCGAGACACGGGCCGAGGCAGCGGTCGCCGCATCCCATTCGCGCTGCATCACGGGTTCCGCGTTCAGCGACTTGACCGTCTCCAAGCCCGCCAGCGCCTCGATCAGCACTTTCTGGCGGCGGTTCGCGGCGGCCTGCGCCTTGGCCACGGCGCTGCCCATCGGGATCTGGGCCGCAATCGCGAGCGCCAGCATGACGGGAATCGCCAGAAGCGGGACGAGCGCCAGCGGGCCGACGATCAGCCAGAGCACCCCGATGAAGATGCCGATAAAGACGAGGTCGATGACCGCGACCAAGCTCTGAGAGCCGAAGAACTCCCGCACCGTTTCGAAATCCCGAAGGAATGTCGCAGTGCCCAGCGCACCGCCCGGCATGTCGGAGGGCCTGAGGCCCAGCGCGTGCCGAAAGAGCGAGGCGGAGATCGAGACGTCGAGCCGCCGCCCGATCCGCTCCAGCACGGCGGCCCGTACCGAGCGCAGCGCGAAGTCGAGCGCGACGGCGAGGCCGATGCCCAGCGCCAGCGTCGTCAGCGTGATGAAAGCGAGGTTCGGGATGACGCGGTCGTAGACGTTCATCACGAAGATCGGCATGGCGAGGCCGAGCAGGTTGACCGCAAGCGCCGCGATCACGATCTGCACCCATGCCCAGCGGTTTTCGCGCATGGGCCGCCAGAACCAGTGACCGTCCGGGGCACCTGTCGCCTCGTCGCGCTGTTCCTCGGGTGTCACCAGCATGGCCATGCGACGGGCTCGGTGGCGCAACTCGCGGGGGCTGACTTCGCTTTCCAGCCCGTCTTTTGCAGGCTCCACGATGGTCAGACGACGCCCGCCCGAACTGGCCGTGACGATGAAGGGCGTGCCTTCGAAGTCGAACAGGATCGCAGGCAGGGTCGCCGGGTCGAGCCGGTCGGGGCGACGCGTGACCATTCGCGCCCGCAGGCCCGCCGAGGCGAGCGCGCGTGACAGCACTTCGGGGCGGCGCGTGTCCTCCCCCCCCGGCAGGCGCGCGCGGGCGGCATCATCGGTCCACGGCCGGTTGTGGTGATCGGCGAGCCAGGCGGCGGCCCGGAGCCCGGCGTCGGACCCGTTCCCCGCTGTCGCCGTGGTGCCTTGGGTCATTTCAGGGCCGGGATGTCCGTCGAAAAGACCGAGAACGGGCCGGTTTCGACCGCACGGCGCTCAAAGCCCGGTGCCAGTGCCGTGTTGGAGGAGCGCACGCCAAAATGGCTCGCCAGACGGCTTTCGACCGCGAGCATCTGATACTGGTTGAAGGCGTAGGACGCCTCGGCGCTCACGTCTTCGAAGCGCGCGTTGAACCAAGCCGCCTCGGCATCCAGCACTTCGATCAGGCTGCGGGTGCCCGCCTCGAACTGCGTGAGGTATTGGTCCGCCGTCTGGCGCGTCGCCGACAATTGCCGGTCGAGCAGGACGGTGCGTTCGATGTTGGCGGAATAAGCGTTCCACGTCGTGGCGGCGAGCTCGCGCACGTCGAGCACAACCGCATCGCGCGCGGCCTGTGCCTGCACCGTGCGCATGATCGCGGCAGAGCGTTGGGCTTTGCGGCCACCCGAGAAAAGCTCCCACTCCACCCCGACCGTCGCATAGGCATCGACCGAGCGACCGGGCACGCCGTTCTGGTTCAGGCCTGCGTT
The DNA here is from genome assembly GCA_036154315.1 of Pseudomonadota bacterium. Classification (GTDB taxonomy): domain Bacteria; phylum Pseudomonadota; class Alphaproteobacteria; order Rhodobacterales; family Rhodobacteraceae; genus Maritimibacter. Next base: position 16,018 of record JAYZLL010000025.1, on the reverse strand, counting down.
GACGCCTGTGCGTGCCGCGACCTGCGGCAGTTCGCCGGAGCGCACGATCTCTTCGTCATACTTGCTTTGCTGGATCGCGGTCTCGGCGGCCTTGACCTGAAAGCTCTGGGTCACGGCCCGACGCAGAAAGGCCTCTTTGGTCAGCGGCAGGTTACGCACCCACTGCATCGACATCGGGCCTTGCGGCTTGTGGCCCACGACCGCTTCGTACCGGTCCTCGGCATCGCTGAGCGCCTGCTGGACCTGCACGCCCACCAGACGGGCGGAGGCGATGCGCTGGTCGACTTCGAAGCGTTCCGAGGTAGGCAGGCGGCCGCCCTCGACCAGATCCCGGACCTGTTCGCCGATGTCCTGATGCTTGATCAGGTTCTGGCGCGTCACGGCGGCAAGGTTGCGATGGCGCAGCACGTCGATATAGGCCTCGACCGCCGACAGGGCGAGCGTCTCAGAGGCGTCGAGCAGGTGGAAGATCGACTCGTCCACCCGTGCCGCGTCGCGATAGACCGCATTGGCGCGCCGGAAGCCGTCGAAAATCACGTATTCCGCTTCGACATTGGCGCGGGCGCCAGCGGAAACGCGGTTGTTGTTGGCAGCACTCAGGCGCGCGGGATCGTTGTAGTAATAGGCCCCCGCCTCGGCGGTGGCGGTCACGGTCGGCAGGAAATCCCGTTCGCGGGACAAAAGGTCGAGCACGGTCGCCTGCACATCCGCGTTGCGCACCCGAGCGGTCGGGTTTTCGGTCACGGCAGACTGCACGGCGGATTTCAGGCTTTCGGCATTGGCCGGGGCACCCAGCCCCAGCGACAGTCCGAGCGCAATGGCCAGTGGTCCGACTTGGCGGATCATTCCCGTCTCCCCTCGCCGCCCGGTCACACATCCGCGCGGCAGAATCCAAAACATACAAATATCGTGAGAAGAATAGGGAAATGACGCCGACGTGCAAACGCCCATTGGGATTCAGCCGAGCCGGGGCGCGGCTGTGTCAGGCAAACCACAAGAGCGCGGCGACGGCCCCAACCAAGGTGATCTGATGGCAGAACTGGTCGATACCGTGAAACACCCAGTATTCGCGCTTTTTCGGGTCGGGCTTACGCACACGCGTGATCTGATCCTTGGCAAAGTCGATGTGGTAGTGAATCACGAACTCGATGACCCCGATGATCAGGACCAGCCCGACCGGAAACCCGAAGACCAGCAGGATCAGAATGGTCAGCACCGCATGCAGGCCCGCATGGGCAAGCCCACCCGGATGGCCGTAGTTGCCCTTGTTCATGATCATCCAGCTGTTCTGCCAGACGTAATCGGCGAGCAGGTGTTTGAGCTGCAATAGCAGCAGGATGAACAGCGCTAGTCCCGGTGTCATGATGCCCTTTGCCCCAGTATCTTGTTCGTGCGGTCGAGCTTTTCCGCCAGCCCCGCCGCCATTGCCCTGTGCCAGTGGGCTGCGAGACGGGGATCGGTTGCCTGCAACTCGCGCACCTTGTCGTCCGACAGACGGTAGACCACGGAATCCACATCGGCAATCACATCGGCAGTGCGCGCGATACCCGCATAGGCCGCAATCTCGCCAACGATGGCGCCGGGGCGCTGTTTCATGACGCGGATGCTGTGCCCGTCCGGCGTGCGGATCGACACGGAAAGCGCCCCGCTTTCAAGCAGGTAGACGTCGCCGGAGGTCTCACCCTGTGTCACGATTCGGGTGCCCGCAGCGATCTCTTCTCGTGCCATCTGGTCGAACAGGCGCTGTGCCGCAACGTCATCGCCCAAAAGCGAAGCGAGCGACGAGAGCGCGTCGTCCTCAGCATCATGCGGCTTCATCCGGGCGACGAGCGCGTTCTCGGCCCCTTCCAACGCGAGATCGGTGGTCGCTGCGAGCGACAGGTTGCTGTCCGGGCCGACCACGCCGCTGCGCTCGACTTCGCGCCACGTATCGGTGTTGAGTTCTGCGAGCAGGACGAGCGCGCCCCGGCTCTGCGCCAGAATGTCGAGCTTCTTGAGCGCGGCCATCGACGAGGCGTCGAGCCGGCTGACACGGCTGCAATCCAGAATGATGGTCGTCAGGTCCGGGTGGGTGTCGAGCAGGGTTCGGATGCGGGTGATGAGCCGTTCGATGGACCCGAAAAACAGGAACCCCTGCAAAACGACCACCGCGACCTCGTGCCCGTGTTTCTTGAGATACTTCGCCTGTTTTCGCCCGCGATCCACGGTCGAGCGCGTCACGGTCAGGTCCGAAACCGCACGCACCACCGGCAGGCGGGCGTAAGAGATCACAAAGATGACCGACGCTGCGGTGATCCCCAGCACAACGGCGGCGGGCATGCCGACGAAAAGGGACGCCAATACGATGGCACCCGCGAGCAGCCATTCGGGCAGCGAGCTCTGACGGCGCGTCCCGAGCCACCAGCCGTTGAGGATCGACACCCCGAAAAAGACAAGCAGCCCAGCGGTCAGGAACGGCGGCACGAAGGACAGGATCTGGCGCGCGAACACCATGCCGAGCGCGAGCACGATAATCGTCACCGCGCCAGTCAAGCGCCCCTGCCCGCCCAAGAGCTGCGAGGCCGTGGTGTTGGAAGAGCTGAGAAAGTTCACGGTGCTCCCGAGGAACCCGGTGACGATGTTCAGCGCCCCCTGTCGGGTGAGTTCGCGCCGGGTATCCATATCGCGGCGCAGAACAAGCTCGACGCCCGTAATGTTCAACATTGCCGAGAACAGACTGACGATGACGGCGGCGAGGATAACGGGCGCGGCCTGCAGGATCAGGTCGACCCGCACCTCGCGGAGCATCTCAGGGCGCAGCACCATCGCGGGGCCCTTTGGTGAGATCGCTTGAAGCAGGCCGATCTCCCGCAACTCTGCGACCCCGAAGCCCAAGAGCGGGGCCGCCACGTAGAAGCAGACCATGACCGCGAAGAGCGCCCCGACAAGCCCAAAGTTCGGCCATTTCCGAGTGGCCAGAAAGAACAGCGCTGCCGTGGCGAGTGTGAGGGAGACGAGCCAAGCATCGTGGGCCGAAATCGTGCCTGACAGGCCCGACATGCAGGTCGCGGCCGGGCAGACCATGCGCAGGGCCGAGACGACGAGCAACCCCCCAGTTGCCGCCAGATAGCCGGCAGACACCGGAAAGGGGATGAGCTGGATATACCGGCTCCACCCCATCGTGGCGACGAGGACCATCGCCAGCCCGGTCGTGACCGCCGTGACGCCCAGAATGGCGAAGACCGTGACCACGCGGGCCTCTTCGGGAATGTCGAGCGCGGCGACCGTGACCACCGAGGGCAACAGGATCGCCACGGTCGTGTTCTGGACGTTGGAAAAGGTCGGGCCGACGAAATAGCGGTTCAGCAGCAGCGTGCCGGTGCCGATGATTCCACTGAGCAGAAACAGAACGATCGAGAACGGGGCACCGGCCACAAGCCCGCCGGTAAAGACGAGCGTGGCCAGCGCCACGCTGCGTCCGAGGTTGTCGAACCCCATGACGAGCCCGGCAAGGACCCGTCTGGCGACCACGAGACGCGGGGCACTTTCAGTCGGCATGTTCGCTTTGCGGGACCGGAGCGGAGAGTTTGCGGTTCGCTTCGATCAGTTTTTCCTTGGTGGAGCGCGCGAGATGGACCGACAGGCTGGAGGCGAAATCGGCATCGCTTTCGGCCAGCGCCCTGAGGGTCGTCCCCGACACGGTAAAGATGCGCGAAGGCTCCGCGACAGTGACAGTGGCCGAGGCGGGTGCCGCCTCCATCACGTTCATCTCGCCGACGAAACCGCGTTTGATTTCGGCGATATCCGCCCCGCCCGAGGTCACGCCAGCCGCGCCGTGCAGCATGAAATGCAGATGCGTCACGCATTCGCCCTCGGCGGTCAGGACCGTCCCCGGCTCGGCATTGACCCAGACCCCACGGTTGAGCAGGTTGCGCGCCGTCGACCGCGCCATTCGCGGCAGACCATAGGCGATCAGCGTCTGTTCCTCGTCCGAGAAGTTCAGGCGCGAATTTTGGAGGTAGATGCGCGCGAGGCCAAATGCTGAGATGACCGCCCAGACGATCTGGAGCGCCGCCGCGGGCCAGTTGAACGCGCCGGAGAGGCCGACGAGGACCAGAAGGCTCGCGATCAGGTTGAGGGCGGGAAAGGCGTAGCCGCTGCCGCGAATGACGCCCAATGACAGGAGCGCATAGGCCACGACATAGGCGGCGGCGCCCAGCAATCCGACGATAGACAAGGGCGTGAGCGTATCAAATGCGATCATCGGGAACGTGCCTGCTGCAAATCCGGTGCGGACCAAAGTCCATGTATCTCATCCCTCTGTTTTAGCCCGCATTTCCAAAGCGGCAAGATTCGTACTCACCCCTCAGCGCCACTTTTTCAACCGCGCAATATGCGGGCAGCGCGCGTAGCTTTTCATCAACCGCGCCCGCGCACAGGTTAGCGCCGCCTGTTGGCGAAGCATACCCGTGCTGTTGCATGGCCTCAGGCGACGGGTTCGTCAACGGTGTGGGCGACCTCGGGGGCGGTCGCTTCATTTACGATTGAGACAGGACGTTTTCACCCATGGCACAACTACAGATCGTGACGGATTACCTGCGTCGGCTTCATGCCGAAGTGGCAGCCGACACCTCGGGCGAGGTTGCGACATACATTCCGGAGCTTGGCCGCGCCGACCCCGACAAATTCGGTATCGCGCTGGTAACGCTCGACGGTCAGATCTACACGGTCGGGGACTGGGATCAGGAGGTGACGATCCAGTCAGTCTCAAAGCCCTTCATGTACGGTGCCGCATTGAACGCCCACGGCCGCGAACGGCTTGCCCGCCGCGTGGGGGTCGAGCCGACCGGGGAACAGTTCAATTCCATCGTGCTCGACGAGGCGACGAACCGGCCGTTCAATCCGATGGTCAACGCGGGTGCCATCGCCACGTCGGACCTGATGACCACCGGCAACCGGACCGCCGCCGAAGAGCGGATGGTCGAGACGTTCTCGCGGTTTGCCGGGCGTCAGTTGTCCATCGACATGGACGTGTTTACATCCGAGCATGACACCGGGCATCGCAACCGGGCCATCGCCTATATGATGCTGAACACCGGCATGATTTCCGGCGATCCGGCGGACACGCTGGACCTTTATTTCAAGCAGTGTTCGGTGCTGGTGAACTGCCGCGATCTGGCGGTCATGGCAGCGACGCTGGCCGCCCACGGCCGCAATCCCCTGACCCGCGACACGGTCGTTTCGCCCGAAAACGTGCGCGACATGCTGTCGGTGATGGCGAGTTGCGGAATGTACGACTACGCGGGCCAGTGGGGCTATGACGTGGGGCTTCCCGCCAAGTCGGGCGTCTCCGGCCTGATCGGGGCCGTCGTGCCGGGTCAGCTGGGCCTCGCGGTCTATTCCCCGCGCCTGGACGAGGTCGGCAATTCGGTGCGCGGCATCAAGGTGTGCCAGCGGTTTGCCGAGGATTTCGGGCTTCACGTCTATTCCGAGTCGACCGACCTCAGGTCCGTGGTGCGACGTCAGTACCGCGCGTCTGAGGTGCAGTCGCGCCACGTGCGCGAGGAACGTGAGGCGGATGCCCTGCGCGAGAACGGTTCGAAATTCGCGGTTCTGAACCTACAAGGGCCGCTCTTTTTCGGCGCGATGGAACGGGTCGTGCGCAAGATCGACGCGCTGGTGCAGGAGGGCGTCACCGAGATTGCGCTCGACTTCCGCCGGGTGGCGCTGATCGACCGGGGCGGGCTCGCCCTGTTCCAGCAGCTTCTGACCGCGCTCAAAGACACCGGCGTCACGCTGCTTCTGGCCGAAATGTCCCACCGGGATGCGCTGCGCGAGCTTCTGAACCTTGTGATGACATGGCCAGATGCGCCGGCCCGGATCGTGCCGGACGTCGACAGCGCGATGGAGGCTTACGAGGAATCCGTTCTGGCCGAGACGGGTGTGAAATCCGACACCCAGAAACTCACACTCGCGAGCCACGAGATTTTCGGCGGCCTGACCCGCGAAGAAACACAGGCGCTCGAACAGATCGCGGGGACGCTGAGTTTCGAGAGCGGCGAGGCGATCCTCAAGGCCGGGGACGAAGCCCATGCTTTTCTGACCATCGCCAAGGGCACCGTCAGCGTGAACGTGCAGATCGGCGAAGGCCGCACCCGGCGCGTGGCCTCTATCGGGCCGGGTCAGGCGATTGGGGAGATGGCGCTGTTGGACGGCGGGATGCGCTCGGCGGACGTGGTCGCGGACGGCCCGGTCATGGCCTATGTCTTTGCGGTCTCGGCAATCCGCGACCTGCTGCCCGCGCATCCGCGGATCATGGAGAAAATCCTCGGCAACATGGTTCTCAGCCTCAGCCAACGTCTGCGGCGCACGAATGACGAGGTGTCGGCGCTGGAGTAGCCCTTACTTCAGTACGATCACGTTGCGTTTGGCGTTGCCGGACTTGGTGCTCTCGATCGCCTCGTTGATCTGGTCGAGGGGGAAGCGGCCCGAGATCAGCTCGTCCAGTTTCAGCCGCCCCTGCTCGTACATATCGACCATCCACGGAATGTCGCGCCGGATCACCGTGTCGCCCATCATGGTGCCCTGAATGCCTTGGCTCTCGTTGCCCATCGCGAGCGGCGAGTATTTCGCCTTTTCCGTCGCATGCGGCAGGCCAACCATGATGACGTCGCCGCCGGGGGCGAGGTAGCGCGGCGCAACGTCATAGACCGGGGCCACGCCTACGGTGACGAAAACCGCATCCGCGCCGCGACCGCCGGTCAGTTTCTTGACCGCCGACCACGGCTTTTCCTCGGTGCCGAGCACGCCGTGGGTGGCCCCGAACTCTTTCGCCATCGCGAGCTTTTCCTCGGTCATGTCGACCGCGATGATCTTGGCCGCGCCCGCGATGCGCGCGCCCTGAATGGCGTTGAGACCCACGCCCCCTGCCCCGATCACCACGACGCTCTGTCCGGGGCGCACCTTGGCGACGTTGACCACCGCGCCCAGCCCGGTGATGACCCCGCAGGCCAGAAGCGCCGCACTGTCCATCGGAACGCTGTCGGGGATCTTGGCGACCTGCGAGGCGAGCACGACGACCTTTTCGGCAAAAGCGCCCGTCTCCAGCCCCTGATAGATCGGATCGCCCGAGGCGGTCTTGAGCGGCCCTTCGGTCAGCGAATTATAGGGCGTTTCACAGGTCACGGGCCGCGCGGTCTGGCACGACGGGCAATGCCCGCAGGCGCGGATCAGCGTGACGACGACGGTATCGCCCACGGCAAGCCCGCGCACGTTCGGCCCGATCTTGGTGACCGCACCCGCCGCCTCGTGGCCATAGACCGCAGGCACCGGACCGCCGAACCCACCGTCGGCGAAGGAAATGTCGGACTGACAGATGGCGACCGCGTGGACCTCGACCTCGATCTCGTCGGCTTCGGGCGGGCGGATGGAAATCGTCTCGATGACGAGCGGTTTGCCATGCTCGTGGCAGACCGCAGCCTTGATGGTGTCCATGTGTCCCTCCCGAAAATGAAACGCCGTTTCGCAATTGGTTTTGGGCTGGATCGCCCCTCAAGGCAAGCGGGAACTGATTTACGTGGCGTTCGCGATCCGGTCGAGAATGTCGGCGAGCGGCCCCGGCGTCGAAAAGAACGGTGAATGCCCGGTGGCGAGGTCAAAGGTCTCGTCCGCGCCAAAGCCAGCCGCCATCTGCTTTTGATGCGCCAGCGGAATCGCACGATCCTCGGTGCAGAAGATGTAGCGGCGCGGCACATGGGCCGACGCGCCCGTGAGCGTGGCGGGCGTGGTCTGGGTCGACAACGGCTGCCACCCGATATGCGCCATCGCGTAGTCATAGGTGCCATCGGGGCAGTCACCGTAAAGCGCACGAGTCAGAAACTCCGGCTTGAAGCGAAAGCTCTTCTTGTCCTCGGCCATCTCGAACGCGCCCTTCATCGGCTGCTCGGGGGCCTCACCCAGCATATCGACAAGGCTCTTGCCCGGCTGCGGCACATAGGCGGTCAGAAACACCAGCCCGGCCACTTGCGCCGGGTCGTGCTCGGCAGCCTGCGTGATCGCATAGCCCCCCGCCGAATGCCCGACGAGGATCGTGGGGCCGCTCAGCGCCGCGAGGATCTTGTCCGCGTATCCGTCGAGCGTGACATCGGCAATCGGTGTCGTGTCCGCACCGTGGGACGGCAGGTCGAGCGCGGTGGCCGTATGCCCGCGCGCCTCCAACTCAGGCACAACATCGCGCCAGCACCAAGCACCGTGGTTCGAGCCGTGAACGAGCAGGAAATGCGCCATCAGATATGTCCGATCTCGGTGAGGAAGGTTGTCAGAACCTCGGCATATTCGTCCGGGTTGTCGACGCACGGCAGGTGGCCGGACCCACGGATCAGGTGGAACTTGGACCCGGCCACGAGGTCAGTCGTTTCCCGCACGAGGTCAGGCGGGGTCGACCCGTCCTCGGACCCCGCGATGCCGAGCGTCGGGAGTTTGAGCCGCGCAGTGGACTCGTAAAGGTCGCTTTCCCCAATGGCAGCGGCACAGCCCGCATAGCCCTCCAGCGGCTGCCGCACCATCATGTTGCGAAAGGCTTCGACCGTGTCCGGCTCGCTCTCGCGGAACCGGCGTCCAAACCACCGCTCCATCGTCGCGTCCGCCAGCGCCTCGATCCCGCTCGCACGCACCGTCGCCACGCGCTCCTCCCACATCGCTGTGGTTCCGATCTTGGAGGCGGTGTTCGACAGCACCATGCCCCGGATCAAGTCGAGCCGCTCCGCCGCCAACCCCTGCGCGATGAAACCGCCGATGGAAAGACCGACGACGACCACGTCCCTGGCCCCCAGATGATCCAGAAGCCGGCCCGCGTCCTGCACCAGATCGCCCATGAAATAAGGACCCTCCGGCGCGGTGGTCAGCCCGTGCCCGCGCTTGTCGTAGCGGATCAGACGCAGATGCACCGGGAGCCTGTCGACCACCCGATCCCACAACCTGAAATCGGTGCCGAGCGAATTGGCGAACAACACGGTCGGGCCGGTCTTCGGCCCCCTGTCGTCATAATGGACACGGATATCGGCCAATCGTGCGATCTGCATGGTCACCTCCCTTTCACGCCCGTGATGGACAAACCGGACGCAAATGGAAAGCCCGCAAGGCGCGCGCTACCTGAGCACACCCTTGCGCGCCATCGCGCGGGAATAGAGCCAGAGCGCCAGCGCCACGATGATGATCGCGGCGGTAAAGGCGAGCGATCCCGGCCCCATCATGTCGACCAGCGCGTTGCCCATGCTGCTGATGGAGTGGAGCGTGTTGCCCAGAAGCCCGATCAGCGACAGGACATAGGCCAGTTGCGCCAGCGCCGAGCGCAACAGGATGAGGATCGATCCGACCACGGCGCCCCAGATACCCAGCGCCCAGAACACCTCGGCCCAGAGCGGGAAGGCCTGATACCAAGCCCGCTGCTCCTCGGTCATCATGCCCATGTAGCTCTCGGTCGCGAAATGGGCCATGACCCAGTCATAGGCGCCGCCGGCGTTCCACAGGAGCGAAACGAGCCCCACGACCCAGATGTGCCAAGGTGTTTTCATCGCGCGTCCCCCCTGAAAGCTCAGCCGATCCTCGCGACCGCGTGGCCTTTGGTCAAGTCGGTCGCGCTCAGCCGTCCTTCCACGTCATCGCCATGTAGACACCGCCGCGCGTGAGTTCGTCCAGCATCTGCGCGATCCGACGCTCGCGGGTCTCCGCACGCCGCGCCCCGTTGATCCAGCGCAGATAGTCGTTGCGCTGATATGGCGGGCGCGCGTCATAGGCTGCCGTCAGCCCGGCCTCGGCAAGGCGCTTGGCGACATCTTCAGGCATCGGTTCGATCGGACGTGTCAGAGCCATGACCCGAGTTTCCTGGCTGGACCCGGCCCGGTCAAGCACCCTAGTCTCGCGCCCATGACCATCCTCATCCTCACCGGCGCCGGGATTTCGGCGGAAAGCGGTCTGGGCACGTTCCGAGACACGGACGGGCTCTGGACCAAGTACGATCTGAACGAGGTCGCGACGCCCGAGGGGTTCGCCCGCAATCCGGGACTGGTGCAGGACTTCTACAATGCGCGGCGCGCGAACTGTCGTGGCGCCGTCCCAAACGCCGCGCATCACGCGCTTGGGCGGCTGACCATGGCGCGTGGCGACGTCATGCTCGTCACCCAGAACGTCGACGACCTGCACGAACGCGGCGGGGCGAAGGGCGTCATTCATATGCATGGCGAACTTGGCCGGGCGCTTTGCGCGGGCTGCGACCACCGCTGGGACGCGCCGGACGTGATGTCGGTCGATGACCCCTGCCCCGCCTGTGGGGCCAAGACGACCCGCCCCGACGTGGTCTGGTTCGGCGAGATGCCCTATCACATGGAACGCATCTACGACGCCTTGGCCGAGGTCGACCTCTTCGTCGCCATCGGCACCTCGGGCAACGTCTATCCGGCGGCGGGCTTCGTGTCCGAGGCGAAACAACAGGGCGCCGAAACGCTCGAGCTCAATCTCGAACCCACCGATGCGCGCGGACTCTTCGACGCCGGGCGCTATGGCCCGGCCTCTCAGATCGTGCCCCTCTGGGTCGAGGAGGTTCTGGGCGCCTAGTGCGACCCCATGTTGCCGTGGCTCCCGCCCATGTTCGGCTGGCGCTCCAGATCGACGGGAATTTCGACTTCGATCTCCCCCGCCTTCTCGAACATTAGCGTCACTTTTACGGTGTCGCCCTGCGCCATCGAGCCGTTCAGCCCCATGAACATGACGTGGTCGCTGCCGCGCTCAAGCACGTGGGTCGACCCGGCTGCCACGGGAAACCCGTCTTCGACCTGACGCATCTGCATCACGCCATCTTCCCCCTCGATATGGGTGTGCAATTCGACACGCGCGGCGATGTCGGACGATGCCCCGATCAGGCGGTCGTCCTCGTCGCCAGTATTCTCGATGACGAAAAAGGCAGCACCGGCCATCGCGTTCATACCTGCGGCGCGCGCATAGGCATCGGTGATGGTGATCTCGCTGTCGGCGAATGCGGGCATGGCAAAGGCCGCGACGGCGGCGCCAAGAAGTATACGTTTCATGGGTCTCTCCTGATAACTGGTCTGAAAGGTTGGGTTCAGATCAGAACAGGCGGCCCCCGCGCAGATGGCGTAAGCTCGTCGCGCGACACACGGTCCACCGGATCGACCGACCGCACGCCCGAAATCAGACGCGGCACCGGCGCAGGCATGACGGGAAGCGCGAAGGCGGCCGCGAAAATCGAATGCCCGTCAGGGCAGACCTCGACCTTCTCGATCGGCTCGCCGTCGGGGCCAACCGTGATCGTTGTCACGTTCACCCCGGCACAGATGACGATGTCGGTGCCCTGAACCACCGGCACGCCCTTGGCCCCGGCAAGAACCACGCCGGAAAACGCAATGAGCGCACTGAGCAGAAAGGCAGAGACCCGTATCATCGCCCGACGAGGTATCGGTTCGCGCGAGGCGCGGCAAGCGTCATGCGGTCGCGGGGCGGGCCTCTGGGTGCGCCTGCCCCTTCTCTGTTTCAGAAAACCTCGGAGGGGTGGAGTGCGTTTTCACGAAAACGCATTCAGGGGAGGCTGGCCTCCCCCACCCGCGCCGTCTTGCGGCACGCGAGGCGGCGCAAATCCTGCGCGCGCCCCCGGCGCGCACGATTCGGCATACCCGCCACAAAGAAAAACGGCCCCGCCGAACTGGCAGGGCCGCTTCCAAATCCGTCGAAAAGCGATCAGGCGCTGGCCTGAGCCTTCGCGATCTCTTTCTTCACCTTCAGCGCTTTCGCCGACAGCTCGGCGTCTTTCGCTTTGGCCAGGAACTTGTCCAGACCGCCACGGTGGTCGACCGTGCGCAGGGCCGAGGCCGAGATGCGGAACTTGATCGGACGGCCGAGGGTCTCGGACACCAGCGACACGTCGTTCAGGTTCGGCAGAAACCGGCGCTTGGTCTTGTTGTTGGCATGGCTGACGTTGTTGCCCGTGGTCGGGCCCTTGCCAGTCAGTTCGCAGACGCGCGACATGGGTTCATCCTCATCTAGCGGGCAGTTTCCGGGGCGATTTCGCCGATTTCCAGACTTGCCAGTCAATACAAACGGGCGCCGCACGCGCAGCGCCCTGAATTCCGTTCGGGGGCTTTAGGCCGTTTTTCAAGGTCCGTCAAGTGAGTCGCCCCCACAAAAGCAGGCCCTTGCGCACCTCTTTCGCGGGCGCCCGACGGCACCTATAATCGAAGCCATGAACACGCGCGACGACATCTCGACGCCTGATGGCGGATCGGCCCTGACCGACACCGCCTGGGTCGATGTGCTCAAAGCGGTCGACAAGACCTATTCTGAACTCGTCGCCTATCAGGAAGAGCTCGAAGCGCGCAACGCCGAACTCGACGCGATGCGCCGGTTCATGGCCTCGGTTTTTTCCAGCGTGTCCGACATCGTTCTGGTGGTGGGGCGAGACCTGTCGATCGAAGAGGCCTCCGGCTCGGTGGCAGACCTGCTGGGCGCGACCGGCGTGGGCGGATCGCTGCGCGCGTTCGTCACCGACACGGATTGGCCCGCCGTCGAAGCGGCGGTGCGCGCGGCTGCCGAGACCAAGCGCACGGCCGCAATGGAGGCGAGCTTTCGTACGCCGGACGGCGCCACCCCGCTGGAACTGTCCATCGCCCCGCGCATCGGCGATCGCGGCAAAAGCCGGGGCGCGGTCCTCGTGGGTCGCCCGATGGGCGAGTTGCGCCGGGCCTATTCGGAACTCGCCGAAAGCCACCGGCAGTTGAAAGAGGCGCAGACCCATCTCGTGCGCAACGAAAAGCTCGCCTCATTGGGTCGCCTGCTCGCCGGCGTCGCGCATGAGCTGAACAACCCGATCTCCTTCGTCTATGCCAACGCGCATGCGATGGAGAAATCGGCCTCCCGGCTCGAAACCTACTTCGAGGCCGTCCAATCAGGCGCCAGCCGCGACGACCTCATCGCCCTGCGGGCTGACCTGAAGCTGGACCGTGAGATGACCAACCTGCGCATCGCGCTCGAAGGCGCGCGGGACGGGGCCGAACGTGTCCGCGACATCGTCGAAGATCTACGACGGCTCTCGGCGGACGGCACCGGCGAGATGACCGGTTTCGATCTGGTCGAGACGACCGAGGCCGCGATGAACTGGGTCAAGCGCGGCACCAAGATGGCCGCGCGCGTCACCACCGACGGCCCCGCACAACTTACGGCCTTCGGGCGCAAGGGTCACATCCAGCAGGTCGTCATGAACCTCATACAGAACGCCGTGGATGCGGTCGAGGGCATCGACGACCCTCACATCACCGTGGCCTTCGGGACGGACGCGGGCATGGCCTATGTTCGAATTTCCGACAACGGACCGGGGATTCCCGACGACAAGGCCGCCGCGGTGTTCGATCCGTTCTATACCACCAAGGAGGTCGGCAAAGGCACAGGCCTCGGTCTGTCGATCAGCCACAAGATTGCCGAAGAACACGGCGGCACGCTTGCACTCTGCCCTTCGCATGACGGTGGCGCCTGCTTCACGCTCACCCTTCCGATGGCGGAGGCCAAATGAACCTGCTCTGGCTTCAGGCGGCGGGCTGCGGCGGCTGCACCATGTCGCTTCTCTGTGCCGAGAATCCGAACGTGCTCGACCTCTTCGACGGCGCGGGGATCGAAATCCTCTGGCACCCGACCTTGTCGGAAGCCTCGGGGGCCGAGGTGTCGGACCTGCTTCTCAGGATCGAGGCGGGCGAAGTGCCGCTCGACGTGCTCTGCGTCGAAGGCTCGATGGTGCGCGGACCCGCTGGGACCGGCAAGTTCAACATGCTCGCAGGTACCGGGCGCTCGGTGCTCGACTGGGTGCGCTCGCTCAGCGCCAAGGCGAAACACGTGGTCGCCGTCGGCACCTGCGCGACCTATGGCGGGATCACGGCGGCAGGGTCGAACCCGTCGGACGCGGTCGGCGTGCAATACGACGGCTCGCATGCGGGTGCGGCGCTTCCCGCCACGTTCCGCGACCTGTCGGGCCTGCCGGTCATCAACATCTCGGGCTGCCCCGTGCATCCGGATTGGGTCACGGAAACGCTCATGCTGCTCGCCGCCGGATCGCTCGGCCCCACAGACCTCGACGACTACGCCCGCCCCCGGTTCTATGCCGACCACCTCGTTCACCATGCCTGCCCGAAGAACGAGTTCTACGAATACAAGGCCAGCGCCGAGCGCCTTGGCCAGATCGGCTGCATGATGGAGAACCTGGGCTGCGTCGGCACGCAGGCCGTGGGCGATTGCAACATCCGGCCGTGGAACGGCACCGGGTCCTGCACCCGCGCGGGCTATCCCTGCATCAACTGCACCGCGCCCGAGTTCGAGGAACCGCACCACAGCTTTACCGAGACACCCAAGATCGCAGGCATTCCCGTGGGCCTGCCGACCGACATGCCGAAAGCATGGTTCATGGCGCTGGCCTCGCTGTCCAAGGCCGCGACCCCGAAACGCATCGCCGAGAACGCGACCGCCGACCGGGTCGAGGTGCCACCCTCCGTCAGGAAGCCGCGCTGATGGGCAAATTGATCGTCGGACCGTTCAACCGGGTCGAGGGCGACCTCGAGGTGACGCTGGATATCGCCGAGGGGCATGTGACGGCGGCCTATGCGAATTCGCCGCTCTTTCGCGGGTTTGAGGTCATGCTCTTGGGCAAGGACCCCCGCGACGCGCTGACGATCACGCCGCGCATTTGCGGGATTTGTTCGATTTCTCAGTCGGCAGCGGCAGCTTTTGCGCTCGCCGATGCCGCGAATGTGGAAATGCCACCGATGGGGGCGCAGGTCGCCGCGCTGCTCCACGCCGCCGAGAACGTCTCGGACCATATCACCCATTTCAACCTGTTCTTCATGCCGGACTTCGCCCGACCGATCTATGGCGACCGCCCGTGGCATGCCCGCGCGGTGGAGCGGTTCACGGCGGGACAAGGCGGTGCGGTGCGGGCCGCGATCGAAGCGCGCGCGCAGCTTTTCCACATCGTCGGCACGCTCGGCGGCAAGTGGCCCCACACGCTCGCCATCCAGCCGGGCGGCGTGACCCGCACGCCCACCGCCTCGGAACGGGTGCGCATGGGCGCGACGCTGAACGCGTTCCGGCGCTATCTGGAAGAGGTGATCTTCGGCGCGCGGCTTGAGGATTTTCTGGCGCTCACCGACGAAGCGGCGCTTATGAACTGGTCGACCGGGGATGCCGGGTTGTTTCTTGAGATCGCCGCCGATCTGGACCTCGCCGATCTCGGGCGCGGCAGTGGGCGGTATCTTTCGTTCGGGGCCTACCCGCTGGAGGGCGGCGTGGCGATGGCGCGCGGGCGCTGGATCGACGGGGCCACTGCTCCGGTCGACACCGCCGAGATCGTCGAGGACATGAGCCACGCGTGGATGCACGGCACCCGCCAGCATCCGACCGAGGGCCTGACCCAGCCGGACGAGGCGATGGCGGAGCCCGGCTATTCGTGGTGCAAGGCCCCGCGCTATGGCGGCGCGGCCTATGAGACCGGGGCGCTCGCCCGGCAGGTGATCGACGGGCACCCCTTGGCCCGCGCACTGGCGGGCGGCGGCGTGCTGGCGCGGGTCGCCGGACGGCTCCTTGAAATTGCACGCATCCAGCAGTTGATGGAAAATTGGGTCGACACGCTCGACGTGAACGCACGGTTCATGGACCGGGTGACGCTCCCCCGTGAGGGCACGGGCGAGGGGCTGGTCGAGGCGGCGCGCGGGGCACTCGGCCATTGGATCAGGATCGAAAAGGGCGTGATCGCGGGCTATCAGATCGTCGCGCCCACCACGTGGAATTTCAGCCCCCGCGATGAGGGCGGCGTGCCGGGCCCCTTGGAAGCGGCCCTCGTGGGTGCCCCGGTGCGCGATGGCGAGGCGACACCCATCTCGGTCCAGCATATCGTGCGGAGTTTCGATCCATGCATGGTCTGCACCGTCCATTGAGTTTCGAATGGCGCCTACGCCCCATCCGACCCGGGGGGGGCCACCCCCCCGCACCCCCC
>JAYZLL010000024.1:0-25051 GCA_036154315.1 Pseudomonadota bacterium | reverse complement strand
TCGTGCCGTTGAACGACACCGCCGCCGCGACCAGAAGCGCGGTGACGAAGATCAGCTTGCGGCGCAACGATTTGACATCGACGCCCAGATGGCGGGCCTGTCGCTCGCCCAGTGCGAGCAGGTCCAGCGGCCGCGCCCAGACCATGAGCAGTGCAACGCCCACGATGGCGGGCAGGATCGTGATGCCAACGGTCAGCCATTTCGCGCTGGCCAGCGATCCCATCGACCAGAAGGTCAGGCTTTCCGACAATGCGTTCTTTGTTCCATGCAGGATGGTGTTTGCGAATGGCAGGTAGGTCTTACGGTGGTCGCAAATCGGCCAACAATATCCCGGCGAGAGATTACGCGAGGGTCATTTCAAGCTGTCCAGTAGCTCGCGCAAAGGAACTCGGTCCTGTCCCATCCCTGAAGGTTCAGCCAATCGCGCGCCGCGAATACCTCTGACCTTTCGCTTGCAAAGAACACGAAGCGGTCCGCGTTTGGGAAAGGGGCAGTCTTTAGGCTGGTCAAGAGAGAGGATTCCCAGTCGCGAAGGATCCACTTAATCTCGATGCCGTCGGGCGCTGTGAGATTCTGAATATCTTCGCGGCTCGGGACCAGCATCGTCGCCTGCCCACGTGCATCGACGGGCAGTTCCGCCAAGATCCGGGCGATCACCGGCACGGCAGTCTCGTCTCCGAACAAAGCGACGGTGCCTGCCCGTTTCGCGCCGTTCCCACCTCCCGGACCGGTCATTGCGATCTGCTCACCTACGGCCACCGATTGCGCCCAAGCGGTTGTGCGGCCGCCCTCGTGCATAAAGACGTCGAAGGTGATCCGTCCGGAGCCGTCAGGCCGCGTCTCGATTTCGCGGGTGGTATAGACCGGTCGATGCCATGCCTCCGCCCCACCGGGCCAGACCGTCACACCGTCCGCATTGAGGGTCGGCCAGTTCGTGCCTTCCGGCCCGAAGAGCAGCCGGAAATGCAACGGCCCGTCCGCGAAACGTGCCAAATCGTCTCCTTCGAGGATCAGCCGCATATAGGCTGGCGACAGTCGTTTCACCGATGTGACATTGGCGATACTCATGTTGCCGGGCTGTGTACCGGCCACCGAGGTGGCCCAGTCGAGCGTCAGGCCCATGCCCGCGACCCGCTCCGCAATCGTGTCGCGGATCAGCTGAAGCCCCGCTGCGTCACCGGCAGCAATGGTCAGCTTGGTTCCCCGCTCGCCCGGAGAGATCGTGACGTCACCCCGTGCAAAATGCAGGATGACGCCATGTTCAGTATCGGTGACTCGCAATCCTGCCGACACCCCGGCAGCGCGAAAACCTTGTTTCGCAACACCTGGGGCGATGTCGAGCCCTGCTTCCGCCTCCATCGCCGCCTCAGAACCGGTAGTCGAGCTTGAGGCCGATCTCGCGGCGGTCACCCAGCGAGCCAACCGACGATCCTGCACTTTCGTAGGTGAAGTAGCGGTTGTCGGTCAGGTTCGTCGCATAGGCCGTAACGCTCGCCCCGTTGTCCCACGTATAGCCCAGCGATGCGTCGACTGTGTAATAGGACGCAAGCCGTGTCATCGCGCCGCCTTCGATCCGCCCGTTCTGAGCGCCGACGAAGTTCAGCACGCCGTTGGCGAAAAAGCCGGTGTCCTCGCCCCAATGCGCCCCGATGCTGCCGGTAAATGCCGGCGCACCCGGGAATTCCTGTCCCGCGAAATTCACCAGCGCACCACCGCTCGACACAGTGAAGTTATTGAAGTTCGTCTTGATGAAACCGGCGGACCCGAAGAAGGCCAGCTTATCCGTCGCCTGCACTTGCGCGTCGAGTTCGACCCCGTAGGAGGTCGAGTTGCCCGCGTTCACGATCATCGACGAGGTCGAGTCGCCGGGCGTTGTCCAGACTTCGACCTGCTGGTCCGAGAACCGTGTGTAGAACGCGCTCGCACCGAGTGTGGCCCGTCCATCCATGAAGCTTCCGCGATAGGATGCCTCGATGGCATGGGCCGTTTCAGGGTCATACGTGTAGGCACTTGCGGTTGAGGCTTGGATGCCCGCCCCACCGGGACGATACCCCTGCGTGTAATTCAGGGCGAGTTTCTGGGTGGGCGAGGCTTCGTACTCCAAGCCCACTTTCGGAATGAAAACGAGGTCCTGGAAGGTATTGCTCGAAGCGGTGCTGGTCCCGGGGATCGGAAGGTAGACGGATGTCACATCCACCGTCGCATTGGAGGTCGTCGAGATGTAATCCAGACGGCCGCCCGCGACGAGCGACAGGCCACTTGCGAACGCATATGAGATTTCACCGAAGAGCGCGGCATTTGTGATCGTCGCCTCGTTCGTGGTCGAGGTCGTCTCGACCACGAAGGTTCCGCTGTTCGGCAGGGTTTGATCGCGGAATGCACTTTGCCATTCTCGTCCACCATAGACACCCAAGACCCAGTCCATCCGCTCGCTTTCGTAGTTCAGGCGGACTTCTTGGGTCAAAAGCGTCTGTGTGAACTGACCGTCGGTGACATAGACCGCACCGGGCGTACCTTCGTTGACCGAGTGCCGCTCTGTGACCGAGCGCGTGAACCCGGTCTGTGCCGTCAAGAGAAGCCTGTCGTTGATCTGGTGCGTCACTTCCAGACCAGCGTTGTTCGTCGTCGTGTCACGCACGTCCTCGAAGGCTGCGAGATCCGTCAGGAGCGGGGCGCCGGGATTAACGAACTGGAGCAGCGGATTATTGAGGAACGGCTGATAGAAATCGGGGGCAAGGGAGGTGCCCCAGCCATCGCCACGAAGCGCGCCATAGCCACCCGCACCGGCGGCCCCCATCGACCAAGTGGACCCGTAGATCATGTCAGGTGCCGGATCTTCTTTGGAATGGGCGAAGTTGAACTGCACGCGGGTGACATCGTTGCCCTGCGGCCGCCAAAGCACCTTGCCGCGAAGCGTGTATTGTTCTTCCTCGGATATCTGGCTGAACCGGTCGTATTGCTGATAGTCTGGATAATTCAGATCGTTGTTCTTACGGGTGTATTGCCCCGAGAAACGATAAGCGAGTGTGTCGCCGAAGTGATTGCCATAGGCGAATGCGGTGGTGATACGATTGCCGGTCCCGTAGATGAACTGCGCGTGGCCGTCCTCTTCGAACTTCGGGTCTTTGGTGCGGACATAGACGGCACCAGCGAGAGCCGCGCGACCCTGAAGCGTCGATTGCGGACCTTTGTAGACCTCGACCTGCTCGACATCGAACAGATCGCGCTGACCTCGCCGCGACCCTTCGACAGTCTGTTGTACGCCATCGATATAAACCGAGGCCAGTGGCGCACCGATCCCGCCGGGTGTGAAGCCTTCGGAGTTCACGCCACGGATGGTGAAACCGTTCTCGGTCAGATCTGACGACTGTACGTTCGCGACGAGCGCATAGGCCTGCTCGATGGTCGTAGCGTTCGCGGCGTCCAGCACGCTGCTGGAAACAACTGAAACGGCATCCGGGCTGCGCACTGCGGCGGGCGGCGCATCCGCCACGACATCCGACGCTGCATTGGGCGTTTGAGGAGCGGCAGGAACAGCGGCCTGCACCGGCGCAGGAGCGGGAGCCGGCGTCGGCGCGGGCGGCTGCGTCCGGTCACCGTAGAGGAAGACGGTATCGAGCATGAACGACTCGTCGTCCTGCGCGAACGCCGGTGTTAGCGTGAGCCATGCCGCACTGCCGAGCAGCACCATTTTCGTGGTGGAATTAACCATCTGTCCCTCGCAAGCGTCCGTCGTTGCGGACTTCAAATCTCTGATCTGGCTTGCGGATTCGCTGGCTTCGTTACGGACAGCTATTGGGGTTAAGTTGTAAGTCGTAAATGGTTTATGGTTTTACTCGGGAATACCGTACGCCGATGTTGCGGGTTTGCGTCACCGTGTCATACGCGGCACGCACATCGGTCGACCGCTCTCCGGATCGGACAAGATTGACACGGACACTCCGAACACCGCCTCGATCAGGTCCGCGCGAAACACATCCGGGACAGGCCCCTTCTCCACGAGACGGCCCGACTTCAGAAACACCAGATCATCGCAGAACCGCGCGGCCTGATTGAGATCATGTAGCACCGCCACGACTGTCAGCCCACGCGTGTCCACCAGCCTGCGCATAAGGCTCAGAAGATCGAGCTGATGGGCGAGGTCGAGATAGGTCGTCGGCTCATCCAAGAGCAGGATCGGCGCGGTCTGGGCCAGCACCATGGCGGTCCAGACGCGCTGGCGCTGACCGCCCGACAGGGTTTCGATCCCGCGCTCGGCCAGATGTGCGGTCTCGGTGAGGCGGAGCGCCTCGGCCACGGCCTCTTCATCCTCGGCGCGCCAGTTGTCGAACAGACCGCGATGGGGATACCGGCCCTGACGGACAAGCTCGATGACCCGCAATCCTTCCGGTGCCACGGCGCCTTGCGCCAAAAGCCCGACATCGCGCGCCACCGCCTTGGCCCCCTTCGCCCGCAGGTTGGCGCCATCGAGAAGTACCTCGCCCGCGGCAGGTAGCAGAAGCCGCGCGAGCGACTTGAGCACGGTCGACTTGCCCGACCCGTTCGGCCCAAGCAGAGCGGTGAACTGCCCCTCGGGGATCGTCAAATCGAGACCTTCGACGACCGGCTCGCTCCCGTATCCGACCGACAGCGAACGGGTGGCGAGGCGAGCGTTCACAGCATCACTCATGGCGTGTCTTCCATAGTATGTATCCGAAAAACGGCGCGCCGATCAGGGCAGCGGCAAGGCCCACGGGCACCTGCGCAGGGGCCATCACGCGGCGAGCCGCCAGATCGGCCAGTACAACCAGTAGCGCACCGCAGAGCGCCGAGGTTGGGAGCAACACGGCATGATGTCGTCCGACGATCCGGCGTGCGACGTGCGGAGCGACGAGCCCGACGAAGGAAATCGGACCCGCCGCCGCGACCGAAGCCCCCGCGAGCATCGCGGCGCAAAGAATGGCCAGCCCCCTCACCGCATCCACGCGCTGCCCAAGCCCACGGGCCACGGTGTCACCCAAAGCGATCAAGTTGAGGTCGCGCACCAGCACAAGGGCCAGCGCCAGCGCAGGCAGACCCCATAGAACAAGCCATTGCACCTTGACCCACCGCGCATCGTTCAGCGAACCGGCGAGCCAGACCATGGCCCTCTGCACCTCGGCAACCGGCCCGAAAACCGAGATGAACGAGGCGCCAGCCCCCGCCAGCGCGCCCAGCCCGATCCCGATGAGGATGATCCTGAGCGACGTGGTGCCCGCCCGCCACGAAAGCACATAAATTGTCGCCGACATGGCAAGCGCGCCCGCAAATGCGAAGACCGGCAAAAGGCTCTCGGGCAAGGCATCCGCGCGCACGATGACCACCATAGCGGCAAGCGCCGCCCCCGCGTTGATCCCCAGTGCACCCGGCTCGGCGAGAGGGTTGCGCATGATCGCCTGCGTCAACGTACCTGCCAGCCCAAGCGCCGCCCCAACAAGCGCCGCGAGTACGACACGCGGCAGGCGCAGATCGAGAACGATGACCCGCGAGACCTGAGGCGTCTCGGGGTCGCCCGCGAGTGCCCCTAGCACTTCGCCAAGCGCGACAGTCTGATCGCCCACCGCCAGCGATGCGATGCAGGCTGCCGCCAAAGCGGCTCCGAGCATGGCAAGCGCCCAAATCCTCATGCTGCGCGCCCCACGTTGCGCCGCGCGAGCCAGATAAAGACCGGCGCCCCGATCAGCGCCATGCTGATGCCGACGGGCATGTCGCGATGCCACAGGGCGCGCGGTAGTGTGTCAGCCAAAAGCGTCAGCCCCGCCCCCACAAGGATCGCGAACGGCAGGATACGGCCGTAATCCGCGCCGCCGACAAGGCGGACGATATGCGGCACGACGAGGCCGACGAACCCGACCGGGCCGGCAAGGGCAACCGCACTTCCCGCCAGTACGACAACGAGAGCCAGCGCTACGGCTCGCCAGACACCCTGTCTCTGGCCCAAACCCGTGGCGACTTCGCCCCCCAAGGAAAGCGCAGTAAACTGGCGGGCCATCATCACGGCCCCAACGCATCCCATCAGCGCATAGGGCGCAAGCGCCGCGACCTGCGACATCTCGCGCCCCTTGAGCGATCCTGCGGTCCAGAGCCGCACCGCATCGAAGGTCTCGCCATCGACGACGAGTACCGCCATCGTCACAGCCCCTAAAAAGCTCGCCACAACGACGCCTGCGAGGATGAGCTTCAGCGGCGTCGCACCGCCACGCCCACCGGACCCCAGTGCATATACGAGGACCGCCGCGCCCGCCGCGCCCGCGAAGGCGAACCAGACAAGCTGGCCCGCTGCGTCGATATTAAAGAACGCCAGTGCCACAACGACGAGGAACGCCGCACCCGCGTTCACTCCCAGAAGACCGGGGTCCGCCATCGGGTTGCCAGTCACGGCTTGCATGATCGCCCCCGCGAGCGCCAGCGTAGCGCCCACTATGAGGGCGGCCAGAACACGGGGCAGCCTTACGCCGTTCACGACAAGAGCGACGCGGTCGTCGCCGTTTGATCCGATGGCCCGCAGCACATCCCCCATCCCGTAGCCTGAAGCGCCCACGGTCAGGGACCAGAGCGAGAGAAGTGCAATCAGGATGCAGAGCAGCGACCAGAGCGCCACGCCGCCGAGCCGTCCGCTCACGGGGCGTCGATCACATAGGCTTCGAGATCGTCCAGCACGCTATGCGCCGACCCAAGCCCGTTGAACTCCATCCAAGTGCCGTGATCCACGCGGTGCACGCGGCCTGCCTCGACCGCTGGTAACATCTGCCACAGCGGGTTCGTCAGCACCTCTTCGTGCCGACCGTCCGTGTCGGAGGCGTTGGTGCCCCCGACGATGTAAAGCATGATGTCGCCGTCCAGCGCGGCAAGCTCCTCCCAATCGGGGCGCTTCATCGTCAGGTCGGGGTCGTCCGTCGTCTCGTAATCCGTGCGCACGACGCCTGCGCGTTTCATCACTTCGAAGGGGGCGTAGGCCACGGGCGCATCGAGATAGACCTGAAAGTCCCACGAGGTGATGCGCAGCACCGAGACGGGTGTCTCGGGCATCCGCGCGTGCACGTCGGCGAGCCGCTCCTCATAGGCGGCAAGCTCCGCCTCGATCCGGTCGCCCTCGCCGGAAATGTCCGCGAGCACGCGGTAGAACCCTTGCCAGTCGAGCGAGGTGAAAAGCGCGGTGGGGGCGAATTGTGACGCCATCGGATAAACACCGGAGGCCATCGACTCCGAGCCGACGAACGCGAGAATGAGGTCGGGCTGAAGCGCCACGATGGTCTCAAAGCTGGGTTCGGTAACAAAGCCGATGCTGGTCACACCGGCCTCTTCGGCCCGCGCTTTCAGTCCCGCGTCCCCCATCCGGTCGAGCGGCGCACCCACGACGCTGAGGCCCGCATCGAGCGCGATGCCGAGACCGAAGCTACTGTCCAGCACGACGACACGTGCGGGCGTTTCAGGGAGGCACAAGGGGCTTGCAAAGAACCGCGCGTCGTCCAGCGACCGGCCCTCACAGGCCAGCGACGGTGTAGCCAATAAGACAAGGCAGAGGGCAGCAAGAAGGCGGCGCATGGGGCACTCCAGTCAGGGTTCGATCTCTGGCTGGCGCTGCAGAAAAACCCACAAGCTTGCTGAATGTCGGATGCCACAGGACGCTGTGCCCGTCAATTCACAGCCCATGCAGTTTGTTTCAGAGACACCCTCGCGCGATGTCGCTGTTGGTGATAGGCGGCGCGGAGGCAAAGCGACATACAGGGCCCCGGATGCTGCGGAAATTCTTCGAATTCTACCGACCGTTCAAGGGGCTTTTCCTGCTCGATTTCGGCTGCGCCGTGATCTCTGGGCTGCTCGAACTGGCTTTTCCCATCGCCGTGCAGGCGTTCATCGACAGGCTCTTGCCCTCGGGCGATCTGCCCCTGACCGTAATCGCCGCCGTAGGGCTGTTGCTCATCTACCTGATGAACGCGGGGCTGATGGCCGTAGTGATCTACTGGGGTCACATGTTGGGTATCAATATCGAAACTGAGATGCGCCGACGCGCCTTTGAGCATCTGCAAAAATTGTCTTTTTCCTACTTCGACCGCGTGCGCACCGGCAAGCTCGTCGCCCGCGTGACTCGCGATCTCGAAGAGATCGGCGAGGTGGCGCACCACGGCCCCGAAGACCTGTTCATCGCGATCATGACCTTTGTCGGGGCTTTCGCCCTGATGCTGACGATCGACGTAGAGCTTGCCCTGATCACGGCCGCCATCGTTCCCGCCTGCGTCGCCATCGTGGGCATCTACGGTGGCCGGATGACCCGCACATGGCGCGACATCTATTCGCGTGTCGCCGCCTTCAATGTAAGGCTCGAGGAGAACGTGGGCGGTATGCGCGTGGTGCAGGCTTTCGCCAACGAAGACCACGAGAAAGAGCTTTTCGCCCGCGACAACTCAGCCAACCGCAAGACCAAGCTCGCTGCCTACAAGGTGATGGCGGCCTCGTCCTCGCTCAACTACATGGGGATGCGGCTCATTCAGGTGGTTGTCATGGTGTCGGGCGCGATCTTTGTGCTGAACGGGTCGCTCACCACCGGCAGCTTCGTCGCCTTCCTCCTGCTGGTGAACGTGTTCTTCCGCCCGCTCGACAAGATTGCCGCCGTGATCGAAGTCTATCCTCGCGGAATCGCGGGCTTTCGCCGCTACCTCGACCTGATAGAGACCGATCCGGACGTGGCTGACAATGCCAGCGCTCAGCCTGCGCCAGCGCTCAAGGGCGCGGTCGCGTTCGAAAACCTCAGCTTCGACTATGGCGACGGGCGACCCGTACTGTCGGACATCGACCTCACCGTCGCGGCGGGCGAGACGATGGCCTTTGTCGGCCCCTCGGGCGCGGGCAAGACCTCGCTCTTGTCGCTGGTGCCACGGTTCTACGAACCCAATAAGGGACGCATCCTCATCGACGGGATCGACACCCGTGATATGACGCTTCGTTCGCTCCGCCGGCAGATCGGTATCGTCAGTCAGGATGTGTTCCTGTTTGGCGGCACTCTGCGCGAGAACATCGCCTACGGGCGTCTCGGCGCGAGTGAGGCCGAGGTCTTAAAAGCGGCGGAGCGCGCCCAGCTTGCCGAGATGATCGAAGGTCTGCCAGATGGGTTGGATACCATCGTGGGCGAGCGTGGCGTCATGCTGTCGGGCGGACAGAAACAACGGGTCGCCATCGCGCGGGCCTTTCTCAAGAACCCGCCGATCCTCATCCTCGACGAGGCGACATCGGCGCTCGACACCGAGACGGAACGCCTTATCCAGTCAGCGCTGACTGACCTGTCACGCAACCGAACGACGCTCGTGATCGCCCACCGGCTTGGCACGATCCGGGATGCCGACAGGATCGCGGTGATGCGCGCGGGAAGGATTGTAGAGCTTGGCACGGACGCAGAACTGCGCGCGGACTAAGTCGTGGGGGACTACGCGGTTACAAGCGGGAAATCGACCGAGACATTTTCACGGTCAATCGAGCCGCCGCTCTGAGCGAATGCCGCGGTCTCTGCGTGGAGCGAACCTGCTCTAGCCGAGATTGATCGGCTATAGTCTGCCAGGAGTTCGTAGGGTCAGGACGCATAGCCAAGAGATGAGGGTTGTGACGAGTGCGATTGCCGAGAGATAGACCTTCGGGCACCGGTCAAACCCAGTCGCGACGTGTCGCAAGCCCTTCAATCTGCCGAACATAATCTCGATATGGTTGAGCCGCGTGTATCGGCGCACGGCGTGCTTCACCGCTTCTAGCGGTTGTAGAGCGTTCTCCGATTGCGGCCTTGTCAAGCGTGGGAAGGTGATGTCCGTCCAGGGTCATGGTTCTCTCCGAGGTCGCATAGAGCTCCTCATGATGGTGTTCTGTGGCTGATCGTCTCCAATGTCTTGTGCGGGGTGTGGCACTTGGCCATCCCATGCTCTACAGCGAGATCGATCAACTTCCATCGCGTCGGGACTGCGCTCCACGCTCCAGACGCGGGAACTCAGATCAGGCGGTGGCCTCCTTTGTCCATTGGTAGTCGGTTCCATTTTTCCAGAGCGTCAGCATAAGCACGGCGATCTTACGAGTTGTCGCGACCGCTGCCTTGCGGAAGCCGCGCCGTCCAGCTAGTCGCACTGCCCGGCTATTCAGCCGCAAGAAACGCTTTACCTGGTGGATCACGGATGAAGCCTCCTCGAACAATAGTCCGCGCATCGCGCCATCGCCACATTTCGAAACGCGCCCCGACCAATCCACCTCGCCAGACTGATGCCGCTTTGGCGTCAGCCCAAGAAAAGCGCCCACATCCGACGTCCGGCTGAACCGTCCGGGATCATCAACCAAGGCTATGAGGCTGGGCGCGTTGACCGGGCCAACACCTGGGATTGTCATCAGACGGCGCGCGACAGGATGGAACTTGGCCGTTTTCCTCACCGCCTTGTCCAAGTCATCCGCCACTTGGCACAACTTGGCATGGGTCGCGATGAAGGCATCGGCTATGTCCCGCAGAACCGGGTCGGTCTCGCCCGCTGCCGCGAGTTGATCGCGGAACGCTTGCCTCCGTCGCCCCTGGCCAATGCCGATCATACGGATGCCGAAGGTTTTGAGGACCCCACGTATGTGACCTTCGAGGTCCTTGCGCAACCGGATCAACCGTTCCCGCGCGCCCACCAAGCTGCGAAGCCGGTCCGCCTCCTCGCTGCGGATGTGAACCGGTGTGAACCAACCGGTGCGCGCAAGCTGTGCCAGACCTTCGGCGTCGGCGGCATCCGAGTTGTTGAGCCGCGCCGACAAGTTCTTGTGCGCCTTGCGGGCATCGATGCAGGTCGCGGGCAGGCCAAGACTGGCGAGGCCGCGCTGTAACCAGATCGCTAGCATTTCCGCTTTCATGAACGATCCGTCGGGGCGTGAGATCACGGTTGCGAAACCAGCCAGCGACGCCCTCGGGATCAGCGGGACAGACGCCACGCGTTACAGTCTTGCGTCCCTGTCTACAACGCAGATCGAAACCTCTTTCAGAGACACATCCAAACCAACATAGTATTCCATAGGTCGTTCTCCTCACGGCTTATATCCAGGAGGCCAACATACCGGACCTCGTTCGCCACTGGAGAGCGACAGCCGCAAACACACCATGTCTTGTGCGGGCCGTACTCCGCAGGCGCGTCGCGCCAGTGCAAGCCATCGCGATTGATGAAGATAATCCCACTCAGAACACGCCGATCATCAACGCGCGGCTTGCCGTGGGACTTCGGGAAATAGGGCTCAATACGCGTCATCTGCGCGTCCGTCAGCCAGAAAAGATCGCTTATGTCTCCGCTCCGTTTTCGGAGCCGTGAAACACGCAGCGCTTGGGCAATCAATGGATCCTGGCCCTGATGGCTTTCAGAGCCGGAACTGATATCAGAGGCGATCAATCTCGCTCGCGTCTGACGATCTGACCCTGATCGGGAAGAAACAAGTTTCGATCCTTCCTGCAAGTTTCGAGCAGGAAATCCACGACGTTGCGGACGCGGCGCGTGCTGGCGAGGTCCTCGTGGTAGCGCAGCCAGAGCTCCCGCATCAGGGGCGGCGCGTCCGGGTGACAGGGCACGAGGAGATCGTTCCGCGCGGCGACGAAATCCGCGAGCACACCCTTGCAATGGCCCGAGGCGATGGTTTCGCATTGGGCCAGCGCGCTGGAACAGCTGAACTGAACGGTGGCTGACGCCGAGAAGCTGTCGATCTGCTCGAGACTCTCATCGTAGTAAAGGTCGGTGATGTAACCCAGGCGCGGCAGGGTGTCCTGACGCGGATACATGTCGTTGCGCACATATTCGCGCATCGTGAAGGACGTGAGCTTGACAGTTTTCTGTCGCCCGGACGTGGCCCGCGACAGGGAGATCGCGATGTCCGCGTCTCTTTTCGACAGGCTGAGCCAGCGCGGCGCGCTCAGCACTTCAATCCGCAGCCGGGGATGGTCCGCGGCGAAGCCTGCGAGCCGGGGCGCGAGGTAGAGTGCGGCGAAACCGTCCGGCGCGCCGACCCGCACTTGGCCCTGCAGCTCGCTCGCCGCCCGGACGGACAACTCGGCGACTGCCGACGTGCCGGTTTCGATCTGCTCTGCCAGCGGCAGCAACCGGCGACCGTCGTCGGTGAGGAGATACCCTGCGGGGGATTTTTCAAAGAGCTGCAGGCCCAGACCGTCCTCCAGATCCCTGATCTTGCGCGACACTGTCGAGTGATCGACCTGCATCGTGCGGGCGGCGGAAGAAATCTTTCCGGATCGTGCCGTCGCGAGGAAGTAGCGCAGGTCGTCCCATTTGTAGGTCATGTCATTGGATTTTCGCACAATGGATGGGGGCTCATCCACGTGTATATCGGGAAAAATGCGCAGTACAAAGGCGGCGAATAGCCATGGCCCGAGGGAGGAACCGGGATGCAGCCAGACCAGAACGCCTGCGTGCAGCTTTTGAAGCAGCGCTTCGGAGACCGCTGCCAGACGTCGCAGGCGATCCGCACGCAGCATGCGAACACGACGACGTGGATCCGGCCGCAGCTGCCGGACTGCGTCATCTTTGTCGAAACGACCGACGATATCTGCGACGTGTTGCGGATTTGTAAAGACCATCGGACGCCTGTGATCGCCTTTGGCGCTGGTACGTCGCTCGAAGGGCATGTGAATGCGCCGCAGGGCGGCGTGTGCCTCGACATGACCAACATGGCTGCGATTCTCGAGGTGATCCCGGAGGACCTCATCGCCGTGGTCCAGCCCGGCGTGACACGGGAACGGCTTAACGAAGAGTTGCGAGCAACGGGCCTGCATTTCCCGATCGACCCGGGCGCGGACGCAAGCCTTGGCGGCATGGTGTCGACCCGAGCCTCTGGCACCGAGGCGGTGCGCTTCGGCACCATGGCGGACAATGTGCTGGCGCTTAGGGTGGTCACGGCGGGCGGTCAGGTCATCTCGACCGGGACGCGGGCAAAGAAGTCGGCGGCGGGCTACGATCTGACGCACCTTTTCATCGGGTCCGAAGGTACGCTCGGCGTCATCTCCGAAATCACGCTCCGGCTCCGCGGCATCCCGGATTACACAGTCGCGGGCACCGCCACCTTCCCCACCATCCGGGCTGCCTGCGACGCGGTGATCTCGGCCATTCAGTTCGGCCTGAATGTCGGCCGGCTCGAGTTGCTGGACACGCAACAGATCGCGGCCTGCAACCTTTACTCCGGACTGTCGCTCGCGGAATATCCAACGCTGTTCTTCGAGTTTTCGGGCATGGCCGACGCCGTCGATGCCGAGTTTGAGGTGTTCCGGGGACTCCTCGAGGACGCCGGGTCCTTTGCTGTTCAGTCGTCGTCGGACGGAGATGAACGGCGAAACCTCTGGCGGGCGCGGCATGACGCCTACTGGGCGGCGCTTGCCGCTGCTCCCGGTAAGACCGGCCTTGTCACCGACGCCTGCGTGCCGATTTCGAAGCTCGCGGATTGCATCACTGGTGCGCAGGGTGATCTGGCGGACCTGGGGTTGCAGGGGACCATTCTTGGGCATGTGGGGGACGGCAACTTTCACGTGATCCTGACGGTCGATGCCGAAGACGCCGGAGAGCAGGCGCGGGTCGAGCAATTCCTCGAGCTTGTATCCGACAGGGCGATGCAGATGGGCGGAACCTGCACCGGCGAACACGGGGTCGGACAGGGCAAGCGCACGGCCCTGGCGCGGCAGAGCGGCGACGCGCTCGACGCCATGAGGGCGATCAAGCGGGCGCTGGACCCTCACGGCATCCTCAACCCGGGCAAGATCTTTCCGGAGACTGAGGAGATCGCGACCTGACCGGTCGGAAGGGCGGCGCTTGCCTATGGAGGCTCGCCCAGTTCGCGCAGGCGCGCCGAGATCAGGTCCAGGCACCGTCGCGCCGCGAAGGTTGTCGTGCGGTGTTTGTTGGTGGCGATTTCGATAGGGACGGCCGAAAATCCCGGCTCGACGATTGGGACTCGCACGAGTTCGGAAAACTCGACATCGTGGTTCAGGCCGATGTCCGGCAGGATCATCACAGAAATGCCCGCGCGTGCGAGCGAGCGTTGTACGGTCACCGACGACGTCGTGAACTGGCAGTCATAGTCCAGACCCGCCTTCTTGAGAGATCGTTCAAAGCTCTGCCTCGCACCAAAGCTTGCTTCCGGCAGGGCGACGTTATGGCGCACGAGGTCGCTCATGCGGCAGGCCTTCAGATCCGCGAGCGGGTGGTCCGGGGCGCAGATCGCGACGTTCTGAAATTCCATCTTTCGTACTGTCTCGATATCCGGGCGGCTCTCGGCGAAGAGGGTGACACCGATGTCGGCATCGCCCGTGCGCAGGGCGCTATGCGCGCCGTCAGCACCCGACAGGGCGATGCGCACGGTGACCTTGGGATAGGCCTTGCAGAAATCGGCCAAAACGGGAGCGAGGAAGCCGCCGACCGTGGCCTCGGCCGCGTAGATGGTGACCTGCCCGGTCTCCAGACCGACCAGGTCCGCGATCTTGTGCCGGACCATGTTCAGGTCGCGCAGCGTGAGGTTCGCCTGTTCGACGAGCAGCTGACCGGCATCCGTGAGGCGGACGCCGCGCGAGCTTCTTTCGATGAGCGCCGTGCCGAACTCGTATTCGAGCTGGCGGATCTTGCGGCTCACCGCCGTCGGGTCGGTGTGCAGCGTTTCTGCCGCACGGCGGATCGAATTACATTCATGAACGGCGATGAGGGTGGAGAGCGATTTTAGCACGTTCGGATCCGTCGAGTCGTTTCGTTGCCGCCACCCTAGACGTCGATGGCGGTGAAGTCCGGTCGTTTCGACGTTAGGTGCAGCGCCGCCTCGATCTGCGCGGCGCAGGCCAAGGCGATGTGGTCCCTGCCGTGCGGCGCCATGACCTGCAGTCCGATCGGCAGATTGCCCGCACCAAATCCGCAGGGTACCGACAAGGCCGGATGACCGGACATATTCGCGATGTGGCAGTTCGGAAACCAGTGTTTCATGGGCATGTCGAACCAAGCCCCATCCACCTGGAACCGTCCGTCAAGGTCATGGTCCACCGACAAGGCGGTGCGCGTCAGGGTCGGCATGACGATGAGATCGTGGTCGTCGAACCACGACTGGACTCGGTGAAAGACTTCGGTCCGGGTGAACAGGGCCGTCTGAAGATCCATCGCGGTCAGCGCCTCGGACCCTTCGATCAACTTGAGGAAACTCGGGCTGATGAGATCTCGATGCGCCTTGATCGACTCGCCGTAGCGGTGCAGCCGGAGCGAGCCTTGGATCGCGCCCCAGGCGGTGACAGAGCGATCCCACAGGTCGTCGTCCGGGTAGAGCCCGCCAGTGTCGCGGTCGACAATGGCCCCCCTGTCCTCGAGCACCGCAACCGCGGCCTCGACGGCGGCCTGCACTTCGGGATCAACCCTCGTTCCGCGCGGCGGCGGCAGCACGGCGATGCGCATTCCCGACAGTATAGAGCTGTTGTCGAGTGTCGCGCTGAAATTTGGTATCGCGAGATGGACCGAAAACGGGTCGCCCGTGGTGCCGCCCTTCATGAGATCCATCATGAAAGCGAGGTCGCCGGTCGTCCGCGCCATCGGGTTGACGTAGATCATCGCGTTGAACACGTCGAGCGATGTGTCGTCTGGCAGCAGGCCCGAGGATTGCTTAAGGCCGACGGTACCGCAGCAGCTCGCCGGGATCCGCACCGAGCCGCCGCTGTCGGATTCAACTGACATCAGGCTCAGGCCCGCAGCAATGGCGGTCGCGCCGCCGCCGCTCGAACCGCCCGGCGTGTGGTTCCGGTTCCACGGATTGCGCGTCTTGCCGAAGAGTGGTGACTGGGTCATCGGCGCGTGGGCGAATTCCGGCGCCGTCGTCTTGCCGATCAGGATGGCGCCAGCCCGCTTCAGCCGCGCAACCGCAAGATCGTCCACGTCAGGGATGTTGTCCTTCCGCGTGAGCGAGCCATAGGTGGTACGGACCCCCCGGGTGCGCACCATGTCCTTGACCGTGAAGGGAAGCCCGTGTGCCGGTCCAAGCGGCTTGCCCGCCATCACCATCGCCTCGGCGGCGCGGGCGGACTCCATCGCCTCGTCGCCCGCGATGGTGATGAAGCAGTTGAGAACCGGCTGGAGCGCCTCGATCCGGCGCAGCAGTGCCTCTGTCAGTTCGACCGGCGAGAGGCGCTTATCGCGAATGTCTTGTGCGAGTTCGGCGGCCGGACGGTCCAGCGGCGTATCAGGTGTCACGTGGCGATCCTTCCAGTTTCGGAGATCAGGGTAGAAAGTCATCCGAACCATGGGTGCGAACCAATGAGGCGTCTATTGCCAAGTCGCCCTCAGTGCGTAGCCGAAATGCCTACACGAGCAGGCGACCTCCGCGTGATAGCGGCGGGCACCGGCGCGCCCATTTCGCGCACGCGGCTCTATTGGCGGACATGAATGCGGTGTAGTCGATTGCGCTACGCAACGTGTAAAAAAGAGCAATAGACGGCGACGCGATCCGACGACATCCTTTCTAGAACCTAACCAGCAACAACCACTTCGGGCGGCTTGACGCCCGGTGTGGGCCATGTCCCGAAAGGGCGAGAGAGGCCAGCGCATGATCGCGGCAATCGCCAAACGAATCCTGATATGGGCGGTCACCATCGTGGTCGCGACCCTGTTGATTTTTCTGGTGCTCGAGATCCTGCCGGGCGACATCGCGCAGGTACTGCTGGGACAGGAAGCGCGGCCTGACACCGTTGCGGCACTTCGCGAGTCGCTCGGGCTGAACCTCCCTGCCCATGTGCGTTACTTCGACTGGATCGGCGGCCTCGTCGTCGGCGACATGGGGACGAGCTACACTTACAACGTGCCGGTCGGTACGCTCATCGCCGAGCGGCTGTCGATCACCATTCCGCTGACGCTAGCCTCGATCGCGGCCTCCATCGTCATCGCGCTCGTTCTGGGCATCTACTCGGCCGTGCATCACAACCGGATCGGTGATTACGCGGTCATGGCGCTGTCGCAGGCGGGGATCGCTGTGCCCGGCTTCTGGCTCGGCTTGCTGCTGATTGTGCTGTTCTCGGTCAATCTCGGCTGGTTCCCTGCAAGCGGCTTTCCGGGCTGGCATTCGGGGATGGCTGAAGCCTCCTATGCGCTGGTCCTCCCGGTCGTCGCGCTGAGCGCGGCCCAGGCCGGGGTCCTGACGCGGGTCATTCGGTCGTCGGTGCTGGACGTGCTGAGCGAGGATTTCGTGCGCACCGCCAAGGCCAAGGGGCTGAGCGGGCTGGGCGCGCTTTATCGTCATGCCTTGCGCAACGCGATGATCCCCGTCGTCACCATCATGGGGTTGCAATTCGCCCACGGGCTGGTCGGGGCGATCGTGATCGAGAACGTGTTCTCTCTGCCCGGGCTCGGTTCGCTGCTGTTCCAGGCCATCAATCAGCGCGATCTCATTGTCGTGAAGAATGTGGTGGTCGTACTGGCCATCCTCATCATCTCGATCAACTTCTTGATCGACCTGCTTTATCTGGCCATCGACCCGAGGCTTCGCTGATGCCCAACACCCAAATCTCCAGTCAACCCAAGGTCCGGCGCCTGCCAAGTCTGCGCCCCAATCTGATCATCGGCGGCCTCCTTGCGACGATCGTAGTGTCGGCGGTGGCGCTGTCACTGGTCTGGACCCCATATGCGCCGTCGGAAATGCATATCGCGGACCGGCTCCAGGGACCTTCCGCTGACTACCTGCTTGGCACGGATCACTTCGGTCGCGATATCCTGTCGATGGTCATGATAGGGGGCCAGAACACGCTCTTCGCATCCTTCGTGGCGGTCGCGATCGGGGTGACGGTCGGCACCGCCATTGGGCTCACGGCGTCGGCTTTTCGCGGCTGGGTCGAAGAGCTGGTGATGCGGGGGTGCGATTTCCTGCTGGCCTTTCCAACGATCCTCGCGGCGATCATGATTTCCGCGGCAACCGGGCCTGGAATCCACATCGCGATCACGGCGATCGTCGTCTACAACATCCCCGTCTTTGCCCGGCTGACGCGCGGCGCGGCCAACGCCATCTGGGCGCGTGACTACATCGCCGCAGCGCGGATCGCAGGGAAGGGCCGGGCGCTGATTTCGGTGCGCCACGTCCTGCCCAATGTGATGAACCCGATCATCGTGCAGACCACCATTTCCTTCTCCAGCGCCATCCTCGCGGAAGCGGCGCTCAGCTATCTCGGGCTCAGCGTGCAGCCACCCGCGCCAAGCTGGGGCCGGATGCTGAACGAGGCGCAACCCTACCTGTATCAGGCGCCTTTCCTCGCCGTTTATCCCGGGATAGCGATTGCCATTTCGGTGTTCTCGTTCAACCTGCTGGGCGACGGCCTGCGCGATCTTCTGGACCCCAAGATGTCGAGGGCGCGGTAATGGCCTTACTGGATATCCGAAATCTGACCGTCGGCTTTGACGGCCCCGCCGGACGCGTCGACCTCGTCAGGAACGTGAACCTCCAGATCCGGCGTGGCGAGATCCTGGGTCTTCTGGGTGAATCCGGGTCGGGCAAGAGCCTGACCGCCATGGCGGTGCTGGGGCTGCTGCCGTCGCGGATGAAGATCAGCGGCGAGATCCTGTTCCAGGGCACCGACCTGCTCGGACTGAGCGAGGCCAAGCTGTGCAAATGGCGCGGAAACAAGCTCGCCATGGTGTTTCAGGAGCCTCTGACGGCGCTCAACCCGGCCCATACGATCGGTCGTCAGGTGGCTGAGCCGCTCAGGCTGCACAAGAGGCTTTCCCGGCGACAGGCGCATGCGGCGGCCGTCGATCTACTGGCGCGTGTCGGTCTGCCAAGGCCCGCCGAACGGGCCGGGGATTTTCCGCACCAGTTGTCAGGCGGGCAGCGGCAGCGGGTCGTAATCGCCATCGCGCTCGCCTGTGATCCCTCCCTGATCATCGCCGATGAGCCGACGACGGCGCTCGACACACTGGTGCAGCGCCAGATCATCGAACTGCTCGTCCGTTTGGTCGAGGACATGGATGCCGCAATGGTGCTCATCACCCATGACGTCGGGCTTCTCGCCGAGACCGCCGACCGGGTGCGGGTAATGTATTCCGGCAGCATCGTCGAGTCGGGTCCCTACGACCGGGTGTTCGAAGGGCCCGCACACCCCTACACTCGGATGCTGCTTCAGGCCCTGCCGCAGGGCGCCGCCGGAACCGGTGCGCCGCTGCGCCCGATCCCGGGGCGGGTGCCGCCGCCCGACTGCCGCCCGACGGGATGCAGTTTCCGGGACCGGTGTCCACAGGCACAAGCGGATTGCGAGAGGACGCCCGTCCCCGTCGAGCTCGAGCCCGGGCATGAAGCGGCCTGTCTCCTTCTCCCGCAGGTGGTCCGATGACCTTGAACACGCTCGAGATCAAAGACCTCGTCATTCGCTACACCCGCTCCGGGGGACTGTTTTCCAAGCGGCAGGTCGCGTCGGCCGTGGACAACGTGAGCCTGTCCATCGCACCGGGGCGGACGCTTGGCCTCGTTGGGGAATCCGGATCCGGCAAATCCTCAATCGCGCGGGCCGTGGTTGGACTGGAAAGACCTGCATCCGGGTCGATCACGGTCGAGGGGAAATCGCTCGCCGGGGCGACGGCGAGCGAACTGCGCGCCTATCGCCGGTCCGTCCAGATGATCTTTCAGGACCCCTATGGGTCGCTCGACCCACGCTTGCGCATCGGCCAGAGCATCGCCGAGCCGCTGGGACTCGACCCGGTGGGGTCCCCACGCGACCGCGTGGTCGAGGCGCTGGAGACGGTGGGCCTGAGTGCAGAGGCCGCGACCAAATATCCGAATGAATTCTCGGGAGGCCAGCGGCAGCGTATCGCCATCGCCCGCGCGCTGATCACCCGTCCGGCGCTGGTCGTCGCAGACGAGCCGGTGTCGGCGCTGGACGTATCGATCCAAGCCCAGATCCTGAACCTGATGAAGGAGCTCCAGCAGACGCACGGGCTGGCCTATCTTTTCATCAGCCATGACCTGTCCGTGGTCGAGCACCTCTGCGACGACGTCGCGGTCATCCACCACGGCAAGATCGTCGAAGAAGGCACGGCAAGCGAGGTCCTGCGCACCCCGGCCCATGACTACACCGCGCGTCTCAAGAATGCCGTCCCGGTCATGGGGCGGCGTGTCCGAGGCATGCAACAGACGCAAACGGCCCCCCAAGCGGTGCCGAAGAACGAAGACAGAAACTGAAAACAGGGAAACAGATATGAAGAGCCTTACGACCTTTTTCGCTGCATCGCTGCTTGCCACTCATGCCTGGGCACAAGACAGCGCCCTCGTCGTGGCTTTCGATACGGAGCCGCCCGGGCTTGATCCGACGACTAACGTCTCGACCGCGACGAGCGCGTCGACCTGGATGAACATCTACGAGGGGCTGACCGCTTACGAAGACGACGGATCGATCTCGCCTTCGCTCGCGGCGTCCTGGGACATTGAGGGCGCCAAAGTCTATACGTTCAAGCTGCAGGAAGGTGTGACCTTTCACGACGGCTCGACCTTTGACGCCGAGGATGTGAAATTCAGCCTCGACAGGGCACGTGCGGAAGACAGCACCAACCCAAAGAAACCCAATTTCAACAAGATCGAAACCGTCGAGGTCATCGACCCTCTGACCGTCAAGGTCACGCTGAAGACGCCGTCGAACCTGTTTCTCTACTATCTTGCGGAACCCAGCGCCGCGATGATCGCGTCTGAAACCGCCGAAACCAATGCCGGGACCCCCGTGGGCACGGGACCGTTCAAGTTCGTCTCCTGGAACCGCGGCGACCGAATCGAGTTCGAGCGATACGACGCCTACTGGACCGAAACGCCCGTCACGATGGACACGGTGTCGATCCGCTATTTCGGCAACTCCAATTCGATGGGCGCCGCCCTTCGCGCGGGTGATATCGACTACATGCCGGCGGTCAACACGCTCGAGATGGTAAAAGATTTCGGCTCGGACGACCGTTTTGAGGTGCGGGTCGGACAGACACAAGGTGTTCTGTCGATCGTCTTGAACAACGAGGTCGAGGCCCTCGGCGACAAGCGGGTCCGGGAGGCGATCTACCACGCGCTTGACTGGCGCGGGATCAATGAAGTGGCCCATAGCGGGCTCGGCACGCCGCGCGGCACGCATATGACGCCGGTGAATCCCTATTACGTCGATACGGCCGTCGAGGATCGTTACGACCTCGAGCAGGCCCAGGCGCTCCTGCAGGAGGCAGGGTATGGCGACGGTTTCGACATGACCTTCAAGGTGCTTCCGCAGCCGACCCTCGTGCGGACGGCGGAATTGGCGGCAGCGATGCTGTCAGCGATCAACATCCGAGTGAGGATCGAGACGCTGGAACTGGCGCAATGGCTGGACGTCGTGTTCAAGAACGAAAGCTATGATGCCACCGTGCTGACGCAGCAGGAAAGCTGGGCCTTCCTGACCTACGCAGACCCGACGAGGTTTTACAACTACGACAGCGCCACGTTCCAGGCGCTCGTCAAGGAAGGCGAGGAAGCCCCGAATGAAGATGTCGCTTTTGAAAAGATGGCCGAGGCGCAGAAGTTCCTCGCGGACGACATGCCGTCGATCTGGCTTTACGGCGTGCCGAACGTGAGCATCGCGGACGCGAAACTGACCGGGATCCGCACGAACCTCCCGGTGCCGGCATATCCGTTTGCTGAGATCAGCCGGACCGAGTGACAAAAGTGGCGGCCGTGTCCACCGGCCGCCCGTTTCCCTTTCCGGTGCGACCGGATCAGACCCAAAGGACAGGACATGCCATTCACACCGATCATTCCGCCGCAGAGCGGAACGCCCATCGCCCCCTTTTCCCCCGGTGTCAGCGCCGATAACGTCATCTACACGGCCGGCATCCTGCCCTTCGACGCGAACAACGACGTCGTGCATGTGGGCGATGCCGCGGCCCAGACGCGGCATGTGCTGGAAACGATCCGTGCGGTCCTCGAAGCCGGCGGCGGGTCGATGGCCGACGTCACGTTCAATTCCATCTTCATCACGGACTGGGCGAATTACGCGGCGATCAACGAGGTCTATGCGTCGTTCTTTCCGGGCGACAAGCCGGCCCGTTTCTGCATCCAGTGCGGTCTCGTGAAACCCGAGGCGCTGGTCGAGATCGCCTCCGTCGCGCATCTGCCTGTCTGAGGCTTCCTCGCGCGCCGCGCGGATCGGTCCGAACGGCAAAGGCCCGCTCTTGCAGCGGGCCTTTTTTCTGTTCAGGGCGGGACCGGCCATGCGCGGGTACCGGTGGTCGGTCAGCCGTGGTTCGCCACGCTCGCTGTCATCAGCGCCGCCTCCTGAAACGCCTCGCTCAGTGTCGGATGCGCATGGATCGTGCCCGCCACAGCCTCGGGGCTTTGTCAGCTTGTTGCCCCCCAGAATAAGCTTGGCGCGACCGTTTCCACTCAGGCGGCCAATTCCGTTGCATAGCCAGCCCATAAGTCGAAAGCATCGTTTCTCGCGTGGCGGTACGCTTTGGCGGATAGGCGGTGGTGTTTTGGGCGGAACAGACAGGCAATCGGGTCATGAGCGGAGAGGAATCGTTGCGCTTTGACCTGCTCCCCTTGGAGTCCGCGTTTATAGGTTAGCTCTGTTCAGGGTTTGGTCCTCATTCGACCTTTGGTGATACTTCCACGGGGTGCGCCCGTCGAGGCTCGTGTGAGGGCGGTGATTGTTGTAGTCGTTCCTCCACGCCGCGATCAGACCGCGGGCATGGCGTAGGTTGGCGAATAGATGCTCGTTGAGGCATTCGTCCCTGAGGCGGCCATTAAGGCTCTCGACAAAGCCGTTCTGCATGGGTTTCCCCGGCGCGATGTAATGCCATTCGACCCGACGATCCTCCTGCCATTTGAGGATGGCATTCGAGTTCAGCTCGGTCCCGTAGCACGTCGGGAATAGGCGCTGCCGATAGGTTATGGCCACGCGCGCAGCCTCCAGATTGCGCAGCGGGTGGCCATAACCGGGCCTCAGGTCTCAACAGTGGTTTTGCTGAACCACACCGCTGAGGAGACCGGCTATGACCGTTACCAATCCTATCGCTTCGACCGTCTTGGTCGCCATCGACATTTCCAAGCACCGCCACGAGGTGCTGATCGGGGTTCCGGGCAAGAAGCGTCGCCGTCACATGACGATCACGAACACGTTGGAAGACTTCCAGCGCTTGTCCGAGGTGCTCGCCAGCTACGACCTGCCGGTTCGGATCGGGTTTGAGGCGACCGGCAACTATCACAGGCCCCTGGCGCACCATCTCGGTCAGGCCGGGTTCGACCTGAAGCTCATCTCCTCCGTAGGTCTCGCCCGGACGCGTGAGGCCCTGCACAACAGTTGGGACAAGAATGATCCGAAGGACGCCCAAGTCATCCTGCACATGCTGGAGATCGGCGCCGTGCAGTTCTTCCACGATCCGCTGGTCACCGGCACTGCCGACATCCAGGAACTGTCGAAGACCCACGAGATCGTCTCAGGTTCGAAGACCGAGCTGTGGCATCGCATCCTGACGCACTACCTTCCGCTCTACTTCCCCGAGGCCGAACGATTTCACCGAAGCTCGCGCACTGACTGGTTCCTGGCGTTCCTCGAGAAGTATCCGACACCGTCGATGATCACGAGCATGACCCGGGAAGCCTTCATCGCTGATGCCTGGCAGGTGGTGGGCAAGAAAGTCTCGAAGGAGCGCATGCTTTCAGATATTTACGCCACGGCAGTGGACTCCATCGGTTTGCCCGTCGGACCGGATTCCGACGCCGTTCGCATGTTCCGCCTGGTCCTCGCCGAAGGCAGAAGCCTTGTCCGCCAGCGCAACGAGATCGAGGCAAGAGCGGTCGAGCTGCTCTCCGATCTTCCGGATTATCAGTTGCTGACGACCATCCCCGGCATCGGCCCGATCAATGCCATGACCATCTTGGCGGAGGCCGGTGACCTCCGCCGCTTTCGACATCATCGCCAGTTTCTGAAGTTCTGCGGCATGGATCTTGCCACCGTACAGTCCGGCATGTTCCGCGGTCAGAGCCGGATCTCGAAGTACGGCAATGCCCGGCTGCGCCGCACGCTCTGGATGGCTGGCCAGACCGCCGTCCTCAAGCGGACCAACAGCTTCCGGGACAAGTTCGAACGCTACATTTCGAAGGATCGACACAATGCTCATCTGCGCCGCAAGGCGTACACCGCCATCGCAGCCAAGATGGCGCGCACCGTACACGCCGTAATCAATCACGGCGAACCCTATCGCCCCTTCTTCGAGGGGGTGAGCCCAGGCGGAAGGACCTCTCTCTGACATGAGCCGTGGAGGCAGCTCGCTGACCTCGTAGATAATGTTCGGGCCTTCTGCTTGGGATTTGGGATCTCGTATTGAGGACGGTGAGGGCCGCCATCGCGCGTACCCTGTGTTTGCTATGGAAGAGATCATTTCTTGACGGCAGAGCCCGTCTGGGCAACCTTCACAAGGCATCTGGAAAGCCGGATGCCCCATGACCTGCTGACCTAAGCAGCCAGATTTTCCCGACATAGGACGTTGTCGCTGACCACCATGCAAGGATGACCTCTGACCTCGGCGATCCGATCCAGTTCTCTGGCGACCCGGATGCCGGAGAGCGAGGTGTCGACGACCGTCGCCAGGCATTCCCGGCTGAAGTCGTCGCTCACGCAGAGGATCCGGAAGCGGCGACCAGCGCTGGTTCGGTCCCTGCGGGATCGCCATCGGCGCCCTGGTTCCCAGCACCCGCTTGCGGCCCCTACGAAAGGAGCGGGTAGGGTGCTTGCTGCCACTTGGGGATCGTTACTTTTCACACTGTGTTGGTGTGGGGACGAAAAGGCCCATCTCTCAGTGTTATTGAGCCTGATCTTCCGGCTTTCCGATCATAAGGCAGGCTGGTTTCGAGCTGATTTTATGTGTCTGGTAGAGCGAACTTATTGGACATAATGGAGAGCAGCAAGGCGGGGCGGTTTACGCTCTATTATCTGGCAGAAAGCGCCGCCGGAGTGTAGGCTCTGGGCATGACATTTGTCCGGCCGGATCACACCTGCGACCTCGACACGATACCCCGGATGCCTGCCTGGGTCACC
>JAYZLL010000023.1:0-38037 GCA_036154315.1 Pseudomonadota bacterium | reverse complement strand
TGATCGACGCGCTGACCGGCACCTACAAGTCGAACTTCCTGCTGCACTACAACTTCCCGCCGTA
Organism: Pseudomonadota bacterium; assembly: GCA_036154315.1. GTDB lineage: Bacteria > Pseudomonadota > Alphaproteobacteria > Rhodobacterales > Rhodobacteraceae > Maritimibacter. Next base: position 37,973 of record JAYZLL010000023.1, on the reverse strand, counting down.
CTCGGTCGGTGAGGTTGGCCGCGTGGGCTCGCCCGGTCGCCGTGAAATCGGCCACGGCAAGCTTGCCTGGCGTGCGCTTCAGGCGGTTCTGCCGGCTGCGACCGACTTCCCCTACACCATCCGCGTCGTGTCCGAGATCACCGAATCGAACGGCTCGTCCTCGATGGCGTCGGTCTGTGGTGGCTCGCTGTCCATGATGGACGCCGCCGTGCCGCTGAAAGCGCCGGTTGCCGGTGTGGCTATGGGTCTCGTGCTCGAGGACGACGGCTCCTACGCCGTGCTGACCGACATCCTCGGTGACGAAGATCACCTTGGCGACATGGATTTCAAAGTGGCCGGGACCGAGAACGGCATCACCTCGCTCCAGATGGACATCAAGGTCGCGGGCATCACGCCCGAGATCATGGAAAAGGCCCTCGCGCAGGCGAAAGAAGGCCGGATGCACATCCTTGGCGAAATGAACAAGGCGCTGTCCGCTGGCCGCACCGAGTTCTCCGAACACGCCCCGCGCATCGAAACGATGACGGTGCCCACCGACAAGATCCGTGAAGTGATCGGTTCGGGCGGCAAGGTCATCCGCGAGATCGTGGAAGTGTCCGGTGCCAAGGTCGACATCAACGACGACGGCGTCATCAAGATCGCCTCGCCGAACGGTGACGCCATCCAGAAAGCCTACGACATGATCCACTCGATCGTCGCAGAGCCGGAAGAGGGCCACGTCTACAAAGGCAAGGTCGTGAAGATCGTCGACTTCGGCGCCTTCGTGAACTTCTTCGGCAAGCGCGACGGTCTGGTCCACGTGTCCCAGATCGAAAACCGCCGCCTGAACCATCCGTCGGATGTGCTCAAGGAAGGTCAGGAAGTCTACGTCAAGCTTCTGGGCTTCGACGACCGTGGCAAGGTCCGCCTCGCCATGAAGATGGTCGATCAGGAAACCGGCGAGGAACTTCCGCCGGAAGAAAAGAAAAAGAAAGAAGACGCTGAATAAGGCGGACCTCTTTCGAGGACGGAAGCCCCGGTGGAAACACCGGGGCTTTTTTTTGTACCGATCAGGGAAAGCTCAGACGCAGCGCGCGACCTTGCGGGGGAAGAAATCGCGCGGGTTCAGCCAGTCGACATGGGTGTCGATACCCGCATAACGCCCCTCAAAAAACCGCTCGGGTGGTGCCGCGCGGCGCACCGTGTCCGGCATGGCGATGAACGCCTCGACCCCGTCATGGTTCCACGCGATCAGAACCTTGGGATCGTCGCAGGAAATGGCCGAAACGAAATGACCGGGCAGGCGCACCGGCGGATTGAAGCGCGAGAATTCTGCGACGTCGATCTCCAACGCCTCGTCCCTAAACTCAGACCAGATAGTAACGTCATCGACGCCCAACTCGGTCAGGTAGCGGTGAATCATCGGCTCCATCACGACCGGAAGCGTGTCTTCCTCGGGTGGGTAGAGCCCAAAATGCGCCATACCGTCCAGCGCGGCAGCCATCGCCGGGTCCATGTCAGGGCGCTGTACCTCGAGCGTCCAGAGCCACGCGGTGCGCGCGAAGGCGTTGAAGTCCGACGCGGCAATGTCGCGCTGCACCTCGTCCCACCGGACCGGCTGACCACGTTCCTTGATCTCGAACTCGAACCCCTCCGGCGCCTCGTTGTGGCGCACCGGCGGGTTGTCGACGAAATCCCCGATGTCGTCGAACGCATCCCGTTGGGTGTGGATCGGCCCATAGGCCGCCGTCTGCGGCGTATAGCCCGGCACCCGGAAGAACGGATTGAACGCGATGAACACGTGGTCGTAATCCTCGGCCCACCAGTCGAGCAGCGGATGTTCGACGGGGGGCAGGAGCAGGTGACGCGGCACCTCAGCCACGGGGCAGCACGGCGCGGCCGCCCTCGGTCAAGAGCCACGCCTCACGGCCCTCGATCACCACGGCGCTCATCGGCTGGAAATACCCCGCCCCGCTGTCGATGTTCAGCCGGTTGCCGTAATGCGTCGCCACATCGACGGGCGTGTGGCCGTGGACGATCAGCTTGCCGTGGTCCTCGGTCGACGACAGGAACGGCTCGCGGATCCAGATGAGGTCCTGTTCGTCCTGCTCGGCCAGCGGCACGCCGGGGCGCACGCCGGCGTGACAGAAAAAGCAGTCGCCCCGTTCGTACGTCACGGGAAGCGCTTCGAGAAACGCCACATGCGCAGCAGGAACCCGCGCACGGGCGTCGGTGTGGATGGCATCCACGGGCCGATCCGTATCCACGCCGTAGGAGGCGAGCGTTGTGTCACCGCCAAGCCGTGGGTTCAACCACGTCAGATGCGTCGGCATGCGTGGGGGCTCGTTCGGCACGGGTTCAAGAAACGCGGTCATCATCCGGTCGTGGTTGCCGGTCAGCACGACCCACGGCTTGCCCGCCGCCAGCCCGCCCATCAGGAAGTCGATGACCCCGCGTGTCGCAGGCCCTCGGTCGCACAGGTCCCCGATATGAACGACAGGCGCGTCGGCATCGTCACACGCCGCCCGATCCCGGTCGATCAGGTCGTGCGCGCGTTCGAGCTCGGACAGCTGCCCGTGAATATCGCCGATGGCATAGGTTCTCATGCGGACCTGTTAACGCTTGGGGGCAGCAGGCAAAACCCGCAAAAAACCGAAAAGGCCGGGCATAGGCCCGGCCAGTCTCAGCCCCGTGCGACCACCTCAGACGTGGGGCGCGCGGATGAACTTGTTATCGTTCGGATCGTCGTCCTGATAGAACCGCTCGGTCACGTTCGGAAGCTGCTTGAAGCTCTTCATCGCGGCCACGGGGAACAGCGTGGACTGAACGCCCTCAAAGCCCGGAAGCTGGCGCAGAACGGTGGTCACCGCCTGCGTACACATCGCCTTGGGCACCGCGCCGTATTCCTGCACCAGCTTGATCGCCTGTTCGGCGACCGCCGGGCTCACGATGATGTCGTGACGATAGACGTCCCAGGTGATCCGCGCGTGGTAGTCGATGTAGAACTCGACCGCCGGATCCGAGATGCCGAAATGCACGTCGTTCCGCTCGGGCACCTGCGGGTGATACCACGTCCCCGCCGGATCGAAGAGTACGCGCTGCGACCCGTTGATCATCAACGCGGCATGCCCGCCCTGCCCGTTCTCACGGCCGACGACCGTGAACAGCGTGATCATCGGCGGACCGTTGTGGACGTAACGCGCCCGCGTCACCTCTTCGGTCGAGGCCCATTTGCTTTCGGCGGCACAAGCGGCCAGCCCGAGAAGTAGGAGGATCGAAAGAAAGATGCGACGCATGATCTGGGCCACCCTATCTGGACATGAAAAAGCCGGGCCAGTTGGCCCGGCGGATCATCAGGCGCCGACGATGGCGAGAAGGATCAGAACGACGATGATCGCGATCACCGATCGAATTGCGAATTTGATGAATCCCTCAAAGGTCTTTTCCTGAACCGTGATATCCATCGAGCCTTGCTTGTGTTCGGCCATTTGATCCCTCGTCAAATCGTGTTTCGCGCTGTCGATTAGACGATTTCTTGCGGCCTGTCACGCTGCTTGCGGTCACAAAGCCCTATTCTTCGCCCTTTGTAGCGCTCGCGTCGCGCTCCAGATCGGCGGCGAGCCGGAACCCGATCCGATATGGCTCCTCTTCGCCCTTGTCGCGCGGCAGGGCACGCAGAATCACGTTGAGTTGGCTCACATGCTGGATGAGCTGGGTTTTCGTCCCCGTCGCATCGGTCCCGTAAAAGGTCACGATGTCCGGGTCGAAATAGCCGATTCCCTCGATCCTGAGCACACCGGCGTCGGAGCCGGTAAAGCCCATCGCCACCTCATGCTCGTTGTCGAGCTGTTCCTCGAAGTTCTTGATGTAAAGAATGATGCGCTGATAGGCCCACTCGGCCGGGCTCTTGTCCTCGGGAGGGGTCTCGGTCACGGCGGGGGGCAGAGGCGCCTCTTCGGCAGTCGGCGCATCGTCATGCGAACACCGCGCGACCGCTCGACGCGGATGTTTCTTGTCTCCGATAGCACTCACACTCACGCACGGCCCCCTTTCATCTGCCACAGCCACGCGTCGTCATCACCACGCGTGCGGGTCACTTTGCCCGTCTGATAAAGGTGGTTCAGATGCGCCAGAGCTTCAACCAGCGCCAGCCCGTATTCGCCCTCGCCAATCGTGCGCTTGAAGATCGCCGGAAAGCACTCGACCGCCGTGCGCGGCGTATCCAGATGCTTTTCCAGCCGCTCCAGTGCGGAATGGTGGTTGTTGATAAGCTGGCGCATGCGGGTCGGCAGACCCTTGTACGGCAGCTTGTGCCCCGGCAGGACCAACTGTTCGGGCCGCGCGAAATGGATGAGCTTACGGCAGCTTTCCAGCCATTCGCCCACCGGATCGGCCTCGGGCTCTGCCGCATAGACACCGAGGTTCGGGCTGATATTGGCCAGAAGCTGATCGCCGCCGTGGACGAGGTCGTCGTCCTGCGACCAGAACGTCGCGTGTTCCGGCGCATGGCCATTACCGATGCGCACGTCCCAGGTCCGGCCACCGAGGGCGATCGTGTCGCCCTCCTTGATCCGTTTGAAGCCGAGCGGAAGCTCCGCCACCACATCGGCGAAGTTGAAAGGGCGCTCGCTGAGCCGTTGCTCATAGATCGCCCGGTCCATCCCCGCCGAGCGCCAGAACGCCAGCGTCTCGTCCACCGGCCGTTCGTGCTCGTCGAGCCGCAGCATCCGCGCCATCAGCCACGCGGTGCGCGTCGTCAGCAACTCGGCATCGTGTTCGCGTTGGAACCATCCGGCCAGACCGATGTGATCCGGGTGATGATGGGTCACGATCACGCGCCTGACGGGCTTGCCCCCCAGCGGCCCTGCGAGCAGTGCGCCCCAGACGTCGCGGGTTGTCTCGGTGTCGAACCCGGTGTCCACGATGGTCCAGCCATCGCCCTCGTCAAAGGCAAAGACGTTGACGTGGTCGAGTTTCATGGGCAGCGGAAGGCGGAACCACAGGACCCCTTCCGCGACTTCGACCGCCTCACCAAGGTCCGGGGCCGCGTCCCAAGGGAAACTCAGATGCACGTTCAAACAGCCAGATCCTCAACCGACAGAGCGTAAAGCCCAGCGGCCCCGGCACGCGCCTGATCCAGCGACGAGGCGTGGTCGGGCAGAAGCCGGTCGATGTAGAACGCGGCCAGAGCGGTCCGCGGCCCCTCGCCCCCTTCCGCGATGGCGGATTTGAGGTGGTAATAGGCGCCCAGCACCCGCGCAAAGGCGGATTGATAGGGCACAGCGCCCGCGAACCGGTCCTGCAGATCCTGTTCGACCAGCCACTCGGTCGTCTCGCGCAGGGTCTCGGCGGCCTCCCACACCGGTTTGGCCAGATCGCCCAGCGACTCGCGTGAGCCTTTGGCGGTGGTCTCGATCTCGTCCAGCAGGCGGAACGCCATGTCGCCCCCGTCCATCATCTTGCGCGCGACGAGGTCCATCGCCTGAATGCCGTTGGTGCCTTCGTAGATCGAGGTCACGCGCACGTCGCGGTAATACTGCGCCGCGCCGGTTTCCTCGACATAGCCCATGCCGCCATGCACCTGCACGCCCAGTTCGGCGACCTTGATGCCCGTGTCGGTGCCATAGGATTTGGCAATCGGCGTCAGGAACGCGGCCCGCGCCTTCCACCCCTTGTCACCCGTGGCCCCAGCCATGTCGATGGCGGTCGAACAGGCCAGCGCGATGGCCCGCGCCGCATAGGTTTCGGCCCGCATCTGAACGAGCATCCGGCGCACATCGGCGAAATCCGCGATGGTGCCCGTGCCGTTCTCGACGGGCGTCTTGCCCTGCTTGCGCTCCAGCGCATAGGAGAGCGCGTGCTGATAGGCCCCTTCGGCCACGCCCACGCCCTGCACGCCCACGTTCAGACGCGCGTTGTTCATCATCGTGAACATGGCGGCCATGCCTGCATGCTCTTCCCCCACGAGCCAGCCGGTCGCGCCCTCATAGCTCATCACGCAGGTGGGCGAGCCGTGCAGACCCATCTTGTGCTCCAGCGACACGACGCGCAGGTCGTTGGCCTTGCCGGGGGTGCCGTTCTCATCGGGGATGTACTTGGGCACCATGAACAGGCTGATGCCCTTCGTGCCCGGCGCACCGTCCGGCAGACGGGCAAGAACGAGGTGGCAGATGTTCTCGGCCATGTCGTGATCGCCCCAGGAAATATAGATTTTCTGCCCGGTGATCGCATAGGTGCCATCGCCGTTCGCCGCGGCCTTAGTGGTCAGCGCACCCACGTCGGACCCGGCCTGCGGCTCGGTCAGGTTCATCGTGCCGGTCCACTCGCCACTGACGAGCTTGGGCAGGTAGAGGTCCTTGAGCGCGTCCGAGGCATGGGCCTCAAGCGCCTCGATCTGACCTTGGCTCAGGATCGGGTTCAGACCGATGGCGAGACAGGCACCGCCGATCATGTCGTTGACGCTCGCGGTCAGCGTGAAGGGCAGCCCCATGCCGCCGTATTCCGGATCGCCGGACATCCCGACCCAGCCGCCCTCGGCCATCGCCTGATATCCCGCCTTGAACCCCGGGCTCGCGCGCACCACACCGTTTTCCAGCACAGCCCCCTGCAGGTCGCCGGGCCGCTGAAGCGGGGCGATGACCTCGTCGGCCATCTTGCCGGCCTCGGTCAGGATCGCCGAGACCGTGTCGGCGGTCGCATCGGCGAACTTATCGGTCGCGGGAACGACATCGAAACCGACCACATGATCGAGCAGGAATTGAAAATCGGCGACCGGAGCGCGATAGGGCATGGAGACCTCCCATTGGCTTGTGCAAGCGCGGCTGCCACGCTAGGCAGATGGCCGGAACCTAAGAATAATTGCCTGCAGCACAAGGAAAACGCCGCGTCATGGCAGATGTTCACGACACGGAAACGCTCGCGCCGGACGCGGCCGGAATAGCGCGGGCGGCCGAGCTTCTCCTGGGCGGCGGGTTGGTGAGCTTTCCCACCGAAACGGTCTATGGGCTGGGCGGCGTCGCGACCGACGATGTGGCCGTCGCGCGGATTTTTGAGGCGAAAGGCCGCCCGCATTTCAACCCGCTCATCGCCCATGTACCGGACCTCGACGCGGTGTCGCGGATCGCAGAACTTACGGGCCGCGCGCATGACCTCGCGCAGGCGTTCTGGCCGGGACCTCTGACACTGGTGCTGCCGACCCGCCCGGATGCGGGCCTGTCGCCGCTGGTCAGCGCGGGCCTGCCCACGGTCGCGGTGCGCGTGCCCGACCATCCGCTGGCCCAAAAGCTCCTCCGCGCCGTCGGACGCCCCGTCGTCGCCCCCTCGGCCAACCCCTCGGGCCGGATCAGCCCGACCGAGACGGCACATGTGCTCGCAGGTCTTGGCGGTCAGATCGAAGCCGTGCTGGACGGTGGCCCCTGTGCCGTGGGCGTCGAAAGCACCATCGTCGGGTTCAACCCCGAACCCGTCCTCCTGCGCCCCGGCGGCCTGCCGACCGAGGCCATCGAAGACGCGCTGGGCGCACCGCTTGCCAGACGGACAGAGGGCGCGGGGATCAACGCGCCGGGTCAGCTCGCCTCGCACTACGCGCCCGACGCGCGGGTTCGGCTCGATGCCGAAACGGCGCGGCCCGGTGAGCGGATGCTGGGGTTCGGGGCTGTGGACGGCGAGATGAACCTTTCCCCCTCGGGCGATCTGGTCGAGGCGGCGGCAAACCTGTTTCGCATGCTCCACGCGCTGGACCGGGCGGGCGATGCGCCGATTGCGGTCGCGAAGGTGCCGGAGACCGGGCTGGGGCGCGCAATCAACGACAGGCTCAGGCGGGCGGCGGCACCGCGCGACTGAGTTTCGCGCCAGCAAGCTGTCACGACCCATGCGAGGGGCGCTGCCCCTCGCGCTCCCCGAAGTATTTTTTGAACAGTGAAGAGGAACGCGATCAGGGCTCGCGGAAGGCTTCGCGGCTTTTGTAGAGCGGCTTAAGAAGATAATGCAGGATGGTTTTGGAGCCTGTGTGAAGTTCCACATCCGCGACCATGCCGGGGCGAATTTCGAGGCTGCGCTGCCGGTCGGTGAGGCTCGACAGGTCGAGGCTCAGGATCGCGCGATAATGTGGGTCGCCGTCGCGCACCCGATCGTCCTTGAACGTATCCGCCGAGACGAGGTCCACGGTTCCCTTGAGCGAGCCATAGATGGTGTAGTCGTAGGCCGACAGCTTGACCGTCGCGGGCTGGCCCGCCTGTACATTCGCGATGTCCTCGGGCTTGACCCGCGCTGCAACGAGAATCTGATCGCCGATCGGAATGATCTCGGCCAGTTCCTCACCGGGCCGCACCACGCCGCCGATGGTCGTCACTGCGAGGTTGTTGACGATCCCGCGCATGGGCGAGGTGAGCACCGTCCGGTCCAGCTGGTCCTGTGCGATCTTGAGGTTCTGGCGCAGGGTCGCCTGATCGCGCAGCACTTCGGCATATTCCTCGGCCCGTTTGAGTTCGGTCTGGGTGATGATCTCGTTGTAGCGATTGAGGGCATCCGCATGCGCCTTGCGCGCTTTCGTGACCTCGATCAACGCGACGATCTTTTGCTCCAGCATATCCTCGTGCAGGCGAAGCTCCGTCGCGGCCTCGTCGAGCACCTCATGCGCCCCGTCCCGGCGCGAGATGTAGTCGGATTGCCGCGCCGCGAGCAGCGCGCGTTCGGACACCAGCATGTTCGGCGTGCGCGCGGCGAGGTCTTCGGGCACGTCGAAGGTGTCTTGGCCCGCGAGTTCCGCCTCCAGCCGCAGGCGCTTGATTTCGAGCGCGGCGATCTGTTCGAGATAATCGGTCACGGTCGAGCGATACTCGGTGCCATGAAGCCGCGCGATCACATCGCCCGGCTCGACCCTGTCACCTTCAGAGACCAGAAGTTCGGCGAGAATACCGCCTTCGAGGTTCTGGATGATCTGCGGACGCGAGGACGAAATGACCTCGCCCGGCGCGCGCACGATCTCGTCGACCCAGGCCAGCGCGGCCCAGAATACGAACACCGCCACGGCAGCGGCGGAGACCCAGATGACCATGCGCGGGCGTTTCAGCCCGGTGTCGAATTCAGCGTCGATCACCGCCATCAGCCGGCCTCCCGTCGTGCCTGTGCATCCCGCAGATGGGCGAGCACCTCGTCGCGCGGCCCGTCGACCGCAAGCCGCCCGTTTTGCAGGATCACCGTGCGTTCGGTGAGCGCGAGGATCGGCACCCGGTGGGTCGCGATGACCGCCGTGCGCCCATCGAGCCACGTGGCGAGCCGCGAAACGAGCGTGGTTTCGAGCGTCGTGTCGAGCGCGGCGGTGGGCTCATCCAGCAGCACCACACGCGGGTCCTGCAGCCAGATACGCGCCCAGCCGATCGACTGACGCTGCCCCGCCGACAGACCCTCGCCGTTGTCGCGGATTTCGAGGTCCAGCCCTTTGGCATGGCCCCGCACGAAGGGGCCGAGCCCGGCGAAATCGAGCGCGGCAAGCAGGCGCTCGTCGTCGCGTTCCAGAAGCGCGAGGTCGAGGTTGTCGCGCAAGGTGCCTGCGAACAGCCGCACATCCTGACCGAGATAACCCACGTTGCGGCGCAGATCGCGTGGCTCGAGCTGCCCCATGTCGACGCCGTCGATCATCACGCGGCCCTTGGTGGGGCCGTAAAGCCCCGCAAGTATCTTGAGCAGGGTCGATTTCCCCGATCCGTTCGCGCCCAGCACGGCGACATGCTGGCCCGCTTCGATGGCGAGGCCTGGCACGTCGAGCACCGGCGCCTCGTCGTCGTAGGAGAACCCGGTTTCGCGCAACTCGTAGGCGCCACGGATCACGTCACGGCGCAAATGCGTGCGGCCCTCTGCCGCGTCCTGTTCGGACGTGGCGACCGCATCAAGCCCCGAGAGCGCGTTCTTGACGTTCGACCAGCGCGCCAGCGTTCCGGCCAGTTGCGTGAGCGGGGCCAGTGTGCGCCCCGACAGGATGCCGACCGCGATGATCGTGCCGACCGTGAATTCGCCCGCGAACACAAGGTAGGTGCCCGCGATGACCGCAGCCACATAGGTCGCCTGTTGCACGCCCTGCGCCCAAAAGGTGAGGAGCGCGGAGAGACGGCGTTGTTCGGTCGATTTCAGCGCCGACAGGGTCGTCAGCTCATGCCAGAGCCGCATGAACCGCGCTTCGCCGCGCGCCGACTTGATCGTGTCGAGGTCATAGATCGCTTCGTGCAGCAGGCGCGATGTCTTGGCCGAGGCACCCTGCGTCTGGCGGCTGAGTTCGACCATCCGTTTCTGCAGGAACAGCCCCGGCAGCACCATCAGCACGCCCCCGGCGATGAGCACCAGCACGATGGGCCCGGCGATGGATGACACCAGCGCGAGGAACAGCAGGATGAACGGGATGTCCGTCAGCGAGCCGATGGACGAGGCGGTGAAGAATTCGCGCACCGACGAGAACTCCCGCATCGCGGCGAAAAGCCCCGAGGGCGTCGTCGGCCGCTTATCCGACCGCATGCCGAGCAGCCGCGACAGGAGCAGGGATTGCACCGTCAGTTCGATGTGCCGGCCGGCCCCGTCCATCAGCCGCGCGCGGGCGATCTTGATCGCGCCCTCCAGCGTCAGGGCCAGCCCGGCGCCAATGGCCAGCATCCACAGCGTGGGGAGCGATTGGTGCGGGATCACCCGGTCATAGACCTGAAGCGAGAACAGAGCGACCGATACGGCAAGGAGGTTGGCCACGAAACTGCCCAGCGCGACGTCGCCGAAGTGTTTCTTGTGCTTGACCAACTCGCCCCAGAACCAGTGCGGCGGGCGTTTCGCCAATGCATGGCGTTCGTCGAGCTTCGCCGCCGGGGCCGAGGCGCGCAGGGTGATGCCCGCATAGACGGGCGCGAATTCCGCAACCGGCACTTCGGCACGGCCATCCGGCGCGCCCTCTTCATAGACGGTGAGCGTATCGCCGTGCTGATCCAGCACCAGCACCGCCTGCCCGTTCGTCATCATCGTGATGACCGGCAGCCCGTCAGGATCAGGGTCCGAGCGCACCTGCACGTCGAGCCCGGTGGCGCGCAGACCGATGGCCAGCGTTTCGGCGTCGATCACATCGCCGGGGCCCACAGCGCGCATCGCCTCGTGAATGTCCTGCACCGCAGGTTTTGCACCCAGCTGACGGGCATAAACGGCCAGAAGCTGCGCCCGGCTGAGCAAACGGTCGGGTCCTGCGGCGTCCTTCGTTTCGACACGGGTTTCGCTCGATTTCACACGGATGCGCGGCGCCTCGGCGGCATTCGCGCTCTCCGGCGGGGTGCGCACCTGCGCCCCGGTGATCGTGGGAAAGGCGACCGTGTTCGTCATATCTCGGACCCGTCCGCCAAGAGGCCAAGCTCGCGCGCAATCTCGATATCGGCCCGCGCGCCTGCGTACTTCGCCATGATCGCCTCGGCTTCGAGCCGCGCCATGCTTTCGATGACCGTCACGACCTCGGACACCGTCCGCGTGCCTGCGTCGAACTGACGGCGAAAGAGGTTGGCGTTGGCCTGTGCCTGCGCCGCAAGGTCGACGGCACGGCCAGCGCGCGCGGACAGGCCCGAGCGCTCTTCGGACAGGGCCGCGAGCCGCCGCCCCGCATCCTCACGCGCCTGCGCCACCCGGCGCTCGGCCGCGTCCTTGGAGGCATCCACGGCCTTGAGGTTGTCGGGCGTCGAGAACCCGATACCATTGTCGGACGACAGCACGAGGTCCGGCCCGGTCAGACCCTCGCGGGTCGAAATCGCCGCGCCTGCCGACAGGCCCGGCAACAGCCCGGCGCGGGCAATGGCGGCCTCGGCCACGTCGCGGTCGCGTTCGGCAAAAGCAAGATGCAGCGTCAGGGGATCGACCGCCGCCTCCGGCATGTCGAGCTTTGCAAGGCCATGCACTTCTTCGAGCGCCCCCGCCGTCATCGCGGCGAGTTCGGCGCGAGCAGTCCGCCCCGCCTGTTCGGCATCGGCACGGGTCGCGGCAAGCTCGGCCACTTTGGCGCGGATCACGGCAAGCTCGGACATGTCCGAGATGCCGCCCTCGACCCGCTTCTGCATGATCGTCTCCATCTCGCGCATCCGCGTGACCGCGCCACCGCTGGCGGCGGCCAGTTCGCGGGCCTCTTCGGATTTGAGATAGAGCGACAGGGCCGTATGGACCCGATCGTTTTCGTCCTGTGACAGCGCGACCGCCGCGGCCTCGACATCGGCACGCGCGAAATCGCGCTCGGCTTTCTTCTTGCCGAAATCGAAAAGCACCTGATCGACGACGAGCGAGGCGACGATGGAGGACAGCGACAGTAGGCTGACATTCGGGCCAAGACTGGGGAGCCAGTTCTTGTCCGCCGCGCGCGATCTGAGCCGGGCCTGCCGCAACTCGGCCTCGGCGGTGCGGGCCGAAGCGGCCAACGCCGCATCCGCCACCCGATCATAGGACGAGCCCTCGGGCAGCACCGAACGCCGCGCGATCAGCGCGCCGATGATCTCGGACTGGTGCGCTTCGCTGCGCTCGCCCTGAGCCTCGGCAAAGGCGCCCGCGTTGCGGGTCACCTCCGGTCCGTCATCGCCCGAAAAGCCGTCGCTCATGCAGCCCGACAGGACCACGCAAAGCGTGGCTGTCAGTATCCCCTGCCGTGTCGTCCGCCTCAAATGTCTGCCCCGTAGTCTTGGATCCCAACCGCCCGGCACGCTCTTTTGTCGCGGCGCGCCTTGGCCTGCCCGGATCAGGTCGTCAGTCGAATGTCGTCGTCGATGATCAGCGTGCCGCCCTCGTCCCCCAGCGTGTAGATGGAGTATATCTCGTTCCCGATCTGCACGTTCGTGTTGGTGTCGGTCAGGACCGCCCCGTTCGACCGGTTCACGTTCACCGCATCGTCGCCCGAGCCGTGGATCGTCAGCGTGTTCGAGTTGGTCGAAAGACCTTCGATCAGGTCCGACGTGATCTGCAGCGTGCTGTCCTCGGCGAACCTGAGGTCGATCGCCTCGATCTCATGCGCGCCAAGTCCCGGGTTCGTCAGGTCGATGGCATCCGGCAGCCCCTTGTCGAGCGCAAAGAGCGTGGCGCTCGAGTTGCCGGCGTCATCGGTCTTGGTGATGATCAGGTGCGAACCGTTGGGCAGGGCTTGGGTGAAGTAGAAATCCACCTCGCCCGTCGCGATGGGGTTGGCGAACTGCACGTTGCCGATGGTGCCTTGCGAGCCGTCGAGCCCGATGGTCGACAGACCCGCCGTCGCATCGCCCGCATCGACCGAGAACCCGCGCAGCGAGTCGCCGGAGCGGTTGAACGCTGTGACAAAGGCCGCGTCCGGTGCGACCGTGTCCACGTCCACCGTCTCGGTGATCATCCGGGTGTTGCCCGCCGCATCGGTGGCGGATACCGTCACGTCGCGCAGCCCCTCACCCGCACCGATATCGGCGGCCGAGAAGTTCGCGCTCCAGTTCCCCGCCGCATCGACGGTGGCGTTGCGGCTCACACCGTCGAAATCGACAACCACGGTCGAGCCTGCCTCGACCACGCCGGTCACGGTGACGCCCAGCGCCGCCTCGGCCTTGTTGATGTTGCCGTCACCCGCGATAGGCGTCGCAACGGCGAGCCGGTTCACGACCGTGTCCACCTCGACCGTATCGGTCAGCATGGCGGTGTTTCCGGCGGCGTCCGTCGCGGTCACGACCACGTTCACGTTCTGCTCGCCGGTCGGCACGCTGGACTTGGCGAAATCCACCGTCCAGTTGCCCGCGCCGTCCACGGTCGCGAACTGGGTCACGAGGCCCAGCTTGACCGAGACGACCGAGCCGGGCTCGACCGTACCGGTCAGGGTGATGCCGTCCGCGCGTTCGAGCGCGTTCACCACCCCGTCGTTATCCACCACCCCGTCCGAGGCGAAGTTGGTCACCACGGTGTCGATGGCCCCGCTGTCGGACACGGTCTTGGAGTTGCCGTAGCCGTCCGTAATCGACGCGCTGATGGTCGAGACGTAAGTGCCCGCCGGAATTTCACTCGCCGGGAAGGTCACCGACCAGGTGCCGTTCATCGCGGCCACGGTCGTGGTCTGCGCGGCACCAAGACCCACGGTCACGATCAGACCCGGCGTCGCCGTGCCGTGGATCACGACACCATCTGCGCGCTCGGTCAGGTTGACGATATCGTCGATCTCGATCGCCGCCGTCGACAGGGCGAGATCGCCCGCCACCGTGTCGATACGCACGGTTTCGGTCAGCATCGCGGTGTTCCCGGCCGCGTCCGTGGCATTCACCGCCAGAAGCGTATCGTATTCGCCGGTCGGGATCGATCCGGGGGCAAAGGTCACCGTCCAGTTCCCGCTCGCGTCCACCGATGCGATCCGGGTCGTGGCGCCGATACTGACGCTCACCTGCGACCCCACCTCGACGGTGCCGCTGATCTGCAGGCCGCTCGACAGCTCGCTACCTGCCAACACCCCGTCGCCGCCAGTGGGCGATCCGGTAAAGGCGAAATCGGTGACCAGCGTGTCGATCGCCACGGTCGTCGACGCCGTCGCCGTGTTGCCCGCCTTGTCAGTCGCGGTGACCGAAACGTTCGCGGTGTATTCGCCAGCGGCAATCGTGCCCTGCGGATAGGTGACGCTCCAGCTGCCGTTGGCCGCAACCGTCGCGGGGCGTGTGACCCCGCCGATATTGACCGAAACCGAGGCCCCCGGTTCGGCGATTCCGGTCAGGGTCAGACCCGCGACCGTTTCGGCATAGTTGGCGATGCCATCACCGCCCGTGCCCGACAGCGTGGCCGTAACCGAGGTTATGGTGTCGACCTGAACGATCTCGGTGACGGTCGTGATGTTGCCCACGATATCGGTCGAGATGACCTGAACCGGCGCTTGATAATTGCCTGTCGGAACCTCGCCGCCTGCGAAAGGCACGCTCCACGTTCCGTTGGCCCCGACCGTGCCCGTATGGGTCCGGCCTTGGAACGACACGCTGATCGTCGCGCCCGGCTCGCCCAGACCCGAGAACGACACGCCCGCCGCCGCTTCGACCTTGTTGATGATGCCGTCCGCGCCGCCGAAATTCGTCGAAAGCGCCAGCAGGTTCTCGGTGTCGACCAGCATCGTGCCGGACGCGGTCGAGATGTTGCCGGCCAGATCGCGCGCCGTGACGTTGATCTGCGTGGTGTATTCACCACCTAGTATGTTCATGCCCGGCAGAACCGCCGACCAGACGCCGTTGCTGCCTGCGGTCGCGGAATAATCCATCCCGCCCACGGAGACCGCGATCGACGACCCGGCCTCGGCGGTGCCGGTCAACAGGATCGTGCCCGCCTGCGCCACGCCGTTCACGACGACTTCGCCACCGGCCCCGGTGCCTGCGTTGAGCGTAACCGACCCCTGAGTGTCGATGTCGATGGTCGAGCTCGTGTTCGACACGTTGCCCGCCGCATCCGTCGCCTTGACCGTGATGGTCGAGGTGTAGCTGCCCGTGGGGATCTCGCCCGTCGTGTAGGTGACGCTCCACGTACCGCTGGCCGTCGCGACCGTGGTGTGGGTCACACCGTTCAGGGTGATCTCGAGCGTCGCACCCGGCTCGGCCGTGCCCGTGATCTCGACCCCGGCCTGCCGCTCGACCGCATTGACCACGTTATCCGTGGCCAGCGTCAGATCGATGGCCACCGTCGGCGCGATGGTGTCGATCGTCATCGTATGGGTGATCGTCGTCGCATTGCCGTAGGCGTCGGTCGAGGTGATCAGAACGTCGATGTCGTACTCGCCGGTCGGCAGATCGCCGTGCTTAAAGTCGATGCTCCACTCACCATTCGCCTTGACCGTGGTGGTCCGGGTGAACCCGTTGACCTGAAGCGTGACCTTGGCCCCCGCCTCGCCGTTGCCGACGAGGGTAAAGCCCGTGTGGTTTTCGACCGCGTTGATGACGAAGCCCTGCACGCCGACATAGTGGTCGACGTCCACGTTCGGCGGGGTCGTGTCGATAAAGACGGTCTGACCGGACAGGCTCGTGGTCTTGCCGCCCGGCTCGATCACGATGGCCGACACACGGTAGGAGCCGTCACCGGGGAAGGACCCGCCACTGAACTGCGCCGTCCAGCGCCCCGAGGCGTTGGAATAGATCGTGACCGAACTGCCGCCGATCGACACCAGCACTTCGGAATTCGGTTCGGCCCGACCGGTGATCATGACCGTCTTTGTGCTGTAGCTGTTATAGGTGTAGCTGTCGCTGGCGTTGTCGATCGACGCCTTGATCGACGTGCTGCTCGTGGTGTTCCCACCACCGTTGCCGCCGCCCGTCGTTGTGGTCGTCGTGGTCGAACCACCCTTGACCGACGTAGCCGAACCGACCACCGCCGCCGCGCCGACAACGCCCGTGCCCAGCACGATCCCCGTGCCCGCAGTGCCGAGACCGGCCAGCGGGGCAAGGCCGAAGCCTGCGAGCATCGTGGGCGTGTCGTCGCTGCGCGACGAGCCGACGTAGCTTTCGCTGTCTGCGAGTGCTGCGGCCACCGCCTCGTCCGTGTCCTGACTGTAGACGCCATTGGCCAGAACGACGGGATCATCCGGGAACGTAAGGGCGCTCAATTCGCCGTACTTGCCCCAGATTTCCGTGTCGTGGTGGCTGACCTCGCTCGTCGCCGACACCACGGTGCCGATCAGGTGTCCGCCTTCGTTCAGGTACAGGTCCGCCTGAGGATTCCCGTCGAGGCCGAAATAATCCTCAAGCAGAATCTGACGACCGTCGGACATCAGGAGGACGAGATCATCGCCCTTGCGAATGTAACCGGACACATCCAGTCGACGCATGTTCAGGGATACGGCCCCACCGGCCGCGAGTGAAATATGTCCATCAAATGTGGAATCGAAGACCGTACCCTGTTGGTAATTGCCAACAGCATCACGGGCCACGAATTGAATCGCGCTCATGGTTCTTTTGCCTACCTCAGTGCTGCGCCGATTTTTTTAAATTTGGTGGCGCATGCTTTTATGCTCTGCTTGATCAATACCTTGTGTGGGTCAGGATTTCCACCATTATTGAACCAATCAGTTCGTATTCGGCCAAAAACTTACCCCTGCGGCGAAAAAGCCACGGACAGCTACTCGAAGGAGTGCCTAACAAAGTGGCAGGCCCCACAGAAAGTCACCGCGCCGCATCTCGTTTCTGGCACGAAATCGCCAAACCGTTTGTAAGCGCCGAACTCGCGGATAGTATGACATCATGAGCGACGAAAAAATCTTCGACGAAATGTGGGGTCGTGAAGGTCAACTCCGTGACCCCTATACCGAATTTCAATCCTGGTTCGATGGCGAAGACCCGGCCCGGCTGCGCGCGAAGCAACGCGAAGCCGACGATCTTTTCCGGCTGACGGGCATCACGTTCAACGTTTACGGCCGACAAGAGGCCGAAGAAAGACTGATCCCCTTCGACATCGTGCCGCGCGTCATCGCGCAGCGTGAATGGCAGAAACTGAGCCGCGGGATCGAACAACGTGTCCGCGCGATCAACGCGTTTCTGAACGACATCTACGGTCGGCAGGAAATCATCAAAGCCGGGCGGCTGCCCCGCGAGATGATCGACAAGAACGCGGCCTTTCTGCCCCAAATGATCGGGGTTCACCCCCCCGGCGGCGTGTATACCCACATCGTGGGCATCGACCTCGTTCGTACCGACGACAACGAATTCTACGTGCTCGAAGACAACGCGCGCACGCCCTCCGGTGTCAGCTACATGCTCGAGAACCGCGAGACGATGCTGCACATGTTCCCCGAGCTGTTCGCCAAGAACAACGTGCAGCCGGTGTCGACCTATCCCGCCGATCTGCGCCGGTCGCTCGCCGCCTGTGCGCCGCCGGCCTGCGATGGCCCGCCCACGGTCGCGGTGCTGACCCCCGGCATCTTCAACTCCGCTTACTTTGAACACAGCTTCCTCGCCGATCAGATGGGTGCGGAGCTGGTCGAAGGGCATGACCTGCGTGTCGTCGACGGGCGCGTCGCCATGCGCACGACCCGTGGCTACCAGCCCATCGACGTGCTCTACCGCCGCGTCGACGACGACTTCCTCGATCCGCTCAACTTCAATCCCGAAAGCCAGCTTGGCGTGCCGGGGATCATGGACGTCTACCGCGCGGGCGGCATCACCATCGCCAACGCGCCGGGGTCGGGCATCGCCGATGACAAGGCGATCTACAGCTACATGCCGGAGATCGTCGAATTCTACACCGGCGAGCGGCCGCTCCTGCAGAACGTGCCGACATGGCGCTGCTCGGACAAGGACAGCCTGCAATACGTGCTCGACAACCTCGAAGACCTCGTCGTGAAAGAGGTTCACGGGTCCGGCGGCTATGGCATGCTCATCGGTCCGACCGCGTCCAAGAAAGAGATCGCCGAGTTCCGTAAAAAGCTCGAAGCGCGGCCCTCGAACTACATCGCACAGCCCACGCTATCGCTGTCCACGGTCCCGATCTTCACCAACAAGGGCCTGTCGCCGCGCCATGTCGACCTGCGCCCCTTCGTCCTCGTCTCGCCGGAAGGGATCAACATCACCCCCGGTGGCCTCACCCGCGTCGCCCTGAAAAAGGGCTCGCTCGTCGTGAACTCGTCGCAGGGCGGCGGGACCAAGGACACCTGGGTGCTGGAGGACTGATATGCTGGGAAAAACCGCAAACGGACTCTACTGGATGTTCCGGTCGCTCGAACGCGCCGAGAACACCTCGCGCCTGATCGAAACCGGGCAGCGCATCGGCCTGACCCGGTCGGGCAACATGGAATGGGGCTCGGTCATGCAGACCGCCGGTGTGGCCGAGGGCTATGCCGCGAACCGGGGCGAGATCGCTCAGGATCAGGCCATCGACTGGATGCTGCGCGACACCGACAACCCGTCATCGGTCCTGTCGACCATCGCCTCGGCACGCCAGAACGCCCGCATGGTGCGCACGGCGCTCACCACGGATGTGTGGGAGGCGACGAACGCCGCCTATATGCGCACGCAGGAACTGCTTGCCCGCAAGGTGCCGGAACGCGACCTGCCGAATACGCTCAAGCTGATCCGCCAGCGCACGGCGCTGGTGCGCGGCGCGACCCACGGCACGATGCTGCGCAACGACATCTACGATTTCGCGCGCATCGGCACCTTTCTCGAACGTGCCGACAACACCGCACGCATCCTAGACGTGAAATATTACGTGCTCCTGCCCTCGGTCTTTGCCGTCGGCTCGACGATGGACAACGTGCAGTGGGAAACCATCCTGCGCTCGGTCTCGGCCTCGGGCGGCTACCGCATGGCCTATGGCAATCAGGTCAACTCCCGCGACATCGCGAAATTCCTGATCCTCGACAAGCGGATGCCGCGCAGCCTGAACTTCTGCGTCTCCAAGCTGCGCGACAATCTGGGCTACCTCGCCTCCGACTACGACACGTCCCTGCCTTCGCATGAGATCGCCGACCGTCTGGCGCAACGCCTGTCGTTGCATGATATCGACGAAATCTTCGAGTACGGTCTGCACGAATACATCCAGACGATCCTCGCCACGATCGGGGAACTGGGTGCGCAGATCGAGCAAGACTATCGCTTTTACGTATAGGGTGGGCGTACATGCGACTTAGAATCAAACACACGACACGCTACCGGTTCGCCGAACCCGTGGCCTATGGTCTTCAGCAACTGCGCAAGACCCCGAAATCCGGGCATCAGCAGGAGGTTCTGGACTGGTCCACGACCGTCGAGAACGGCAAGAAAGAGGTGGCGTTCGAGGATCACCATCACAACGTGGTGGAACTGATCTCGATCGACCGGGACGCGACCGAAGTGACCGTCGTGTCCGAAGGCGAAGTCACCGTCGAGGACAACGGGGGCGTCGTCGGTCGTCACCCCGGCCCCTCGCCGCTCTGGCTTTACGAGCGCGAGACCAAGCTCACCAAATGCGGCTCCGGCGGGCGCGCTATCGTGCGCAAGATCGAGGGCGACACCGGGCTCGACAAGCTTCACAACCTGATGCGCGCGATCCACGGCCAGGTGGAATACGCCGTGGGCGAGAGCGAGTCCGACTGGACCGCCGAAGAAGCCATCTCGCATGGCAAGGGCGTCTGTCAGGACCACGCCCACATCTTCCTCGCCTGCGCGCGTGAGATGGGCTTTCCGGCCCGCTACGTGTCGGGCTACCTGATGATGGACGACCGCGTCGAACAGGATGCCACCCACGCCTGGGCCGAAGCCCATGTCGAGGGTCTTGGCTGGATCGGCTTCGACGTCTCCAACAAACAGTGTCCCGACGCACGTTACGTTCGTGTTGCAACGGGTCTCGATTACACCGAAGCTGCGCCGGTTATCGGGTCGCGAGTCGGTGGGTCAGCCGAAACGCTGGATGTCCAGATACAGGTGGCACAGCAATAAAGGGCTGACATGACCTATTGCGTCGGAATGATGCTCGACCGCGGGCTCGTGATGATGTCCGACACCCGTACCAATGCGGGTGTCGATAATATCGCTACGTTCAACAAGATGCACACGTGGGAGGTCGAGGGCGATCGCGCTCTGATCCTCATGTCGGCCGGCAACCTCGCCACCACGCAATCCGTGGTGTCGATGCTGGACGAGCGCACCAAGGCGCACGATCAGCGCAATCCGTCGATCCTCGAAGCGCCCTCGATGTTTCAGGTCGCGCGTCTGATCGCCGAGACCCTGCGCGACGTCATCAGCATCCACGAAGACGCCGGCCCCCGCGCCGCCGCCCAATTCGGCGCGACGCTCCTGTTGGGTGGTCAGATCGCGGGCGGGCCGACCCGGCTGTTCATGATCTATCCCGAAGGCAACTTCATCGAGGCGAGCGCGGACAACCCGTTCTTCCAGATCGGCGAGACCAAGTATGGGCGCCCGATCCTCGTGCGCGCCTTCGACCCCGAGATGAGTTTCGAAGAGGCGCTGAAGCTGCTTCTCGTCAGCTTCGACTCGACGCTCAAGGCCAACCTGTCGGTCGGCCTGCCCTTCGACTTCCAGCTTTACGAGACGGACGCGCTGCGGCTCGGTTATCGGTCGCGCGTGCAGGCTGACAGCCCCTACTTCCAACAGATTTCGTCCGGTTGGGGCGAGGCGCTGAAAGAAGCCTTGGATTCGCTGCCGGATTTCATCCTCGAGAAGTGACAGGCGCCCCGGCGCCGCCTATGATGGCCGCCGCTTACGGGAGCCTTGTCGATGTCGCGCCTGATCGCCTTTCTGCTCGCCGCCGCGCTCCTTGCCGGGAGCGTGGGGTGGTCGGCCTATCGTGACGCGCTCGACCGTCTGACCGAACGCGGCGAGGCCGACCTGTCGCTCGCCGCCGACCGCGTGACCGGCCAGCTTCTGCGCTACCGCGAGCTTGCGGTGATCCTCGCCCGCCACCCCGATCTCAAGCAGCTTCTGGTCTGGGGCGGCGCATCGCGTGCGGCGACGGACGTGGTGCAGAACATGGCCGACATGACCGGCGCCGCTGACGTGGCCGCCGTCGACCGGCTGGGCCGCATCGTGGCGGGCAGCGTCGGCAGTTCCGTCGCCCGCGACCCGCAGGAGCCGCCGCTTGACCGCGCTCTGACCGGCGCGCTCGGCACCTCGAACGAAATCGCCGCTGGCCCCCTCGGCCCCCGCCGCTACTTCGCCTTCGCCGCCCCGGTGCAGGACACCTCGGGCGAAGTCGTCGGCGCAGTGATGACCCGCGTGTCCGTCGCCCAGATCGAAGACAACTGGCCCGGCGACGCGCCGCCCGTGTTCTTCACCGACCGCCAGAACCGCATCTTCGTCACTAACCGTTCCGACCTCGTCCTCGCCGACCGGAGCGAAGGCATGCCCGCCTATGTCAGCGGGATCATGGCGGGCGCGGAAATCTGGCGCATCACCGGCGACCGCTATCTGCCGACCCGCGCCATCCATCTGGAACGCGACCTGCCCACCATCGGCCTGACCGCCGAAATCCTGATCGACAGTTCCGAGGCGTTCTTCTCCGCGCTCCTCTGGGGCCTCATCTCTGCCGGTGCGCTTCTGACCTTCGGCGCGATCCTGTTCTTCGTCCAACAGAAACGCGCGGCCCTCTCGGACCGCCTGACGGTCGAAGCCGCAGCGAACGCCCGGCTGGAGGCGCGCGTGGCCGAACGCACCCGAGAATTGACCGAGGTGAACGCCGACCTGCGCCGCGAGGTCACGGAACGCAAAGAGGCCGAAGCCGCGCTCAAACGCGCGCAGGACGAACTGGTGCAGGCGGGCAAGCTGTCGGCGCTCGGCAAGATGTCGGCGGGCATTAGCCACGAACTCAACCAGCCGCTCATGGCGATCCGGTCGTTCGCCGAAAACGGCGAGTTGTTCTTCGACCGGGGCAAGCCCGAGCGCGCGCGCGAGAACCTGACCAAGATTTCCGAGCTCGGGCGCCGCATGGGCCGGATCATCCAGAACCTGCGCGCCTTCGCCCGGCAGGAAAGTGGCCCGGTGACGGATGTGGACCTGACCTCGGTGATCGACGCCGCGCTCGAAATGACCGCCGACAAGGTGCATCGCCACGATGTCACCCTCGACTATACGCCGCCCGCCGGGGCGGTGATGGTGCGCGGCGGCGAAGTGCGCCTGCAACAGGTCGTGGTGAACCTCGTCTCCAACGCTGTCGACGCAATGAACGATCAGGACGAGCGCCGCCTGACCCTCTCGCTCGAAGACACCCACACCGCCGTCCGCCTGACCGTGCGCGACAGCGGCCCCGGCATCGCCGACCCCGAGCGCGTGTTCGACCCGTTCTACACCACGAAAGAGGTCGGCGCGGCCGAGGGCATGGGGCTGGGCTTGTCGATCTCCTACGGTCTCGTCCAAAGCTTCGGCGGCGCAATCCGGGGCACGAACCATCCTGACGGCGGCGCGGTCTTTACCGTCGAACTCGTCCCCGCCGGGCTTGAGGTGGCCGCATGACGCGCCGGGTGCTTTTGGTCGATGACGATGCCGACGTGCGCGAGGCGCTGGGGCAGACGCTGGAACTCGCCGACCTCGCCCCCGTCCTCGCGGGCAGCTACATCGAAGCCAAGGACCACATCGGCCCCGATTTCGCGGGCGTCGTCGTCAGCGACATTCGCATGCCCGGCAAGGACGGCTTCGCGCTGCTCGAATTCGCCCACAGCGCCGACCCCGAGCTTCCCGTGATCCTGTTGACCGGCGAGGGCGACATCCCGACCGCCGTGCGCGGCATGGCCTCCGGCGCTTTCGACTTCCTCGAAAAACCCTGTGCGCCCGCCGACTTGCTCGCCGTCGTGGAAAAGGCGCTCAAGACCCGCGCGCTGGTGCTCGAAAACCGCTCGCTCAAGGCGCAGGTCGAAGCGGGCGACGCCGCCGCCCGTCTGTTGCGCGGCACCTCGGCGCTGTCCGAGAAGATGCGCGAAGACGCCCGCGCCGTGGCCCGCACGATGGCCGATGCGCTCATCACCGGCGAGCCGGGGGTCGGCACCTCCAAGATGGCCGAGGTCGTCCACCTGCTCTCTGCCGTCTCACGCGGCCCCTTCCTCAAGATCCCCGGCGCAGGCACCACGCCCGACACGCTCGCCGCCGTGTTCGACGAGGCCGAGGGCGGCACGATCTTCATCGACGAGGTCGCGGGGATGAACCAGCCCGCGCAATTCGCCCTTCTCGAAAAGCTGGAACAGCCCTCGGCCCCCCGCGTCCTCGCAGGGACCTATCAGGACCTCTCGGCGCTCGCCGACGCTGGCACGTTCAACCCCGACCTCTATTACCGGCTCGAAGCCGCCCGCATCCACATCCCGCCGCTGCGTGACCGGCGCGAGGATATCCCGACGCTCTTTCGCCATTACGTCGAGATCGCCTGCGAACAGGCCGCGCTGCCCAAGCCGGATATTCCGACCGACGTCACACATCGCCTGATGGGGCAGGACTGGCCGGGGAATGCCCGCGCGCTGATGAACGCGGCGATGCGGTTCGCGATGGGGCTGGCCGAACCCGATGCCTCGGGCGAACTGGGCCTGACCGAGCGCATGGCCGACGTCGAACGCGCCTTTCTGATCGAGGCGCTGCGCGACCATCAGGGCCGTGCCACCGACGCCGCCAAGAGCCTGAAACTGCCGCGCAAGACGTTCTATGACAAGCTCGCGCGGCATGGGCTGAAGCCCGAGGATTACCGGGGCTAGGCCGCCGCCACCCGCCGCTTGGCCACCCCGTAGTGCGCCCCGATGGCGACCAGCGCCAACGCTACGGCGGGCCAGTGCAGCTCCGGAGCCCGCATCAGGATACCGACCGCCAGCACCAGCCGCGCAAGGATCTCCCACCGCTTGAGCCGCCGCGCGTCGAACCGCACCAGCGCGCTCGCGATCAGGTAAAGCGCCAGCACCAGCCGCGCGAGCAGGAGCATCAGCCCCGGCCAGTCGATCCCCGGCCCGTAGCCTTCGAGATAGGCGACCGCGCCCGGCGTCGCGAAGGGGTCGAGCTTGGCCGCGTCGATCAGCAGAAGCTCGGGGTAGAAGGCGAAGATGAACGGCAGAATGAACATGACGATCCCGGCCCCCACGGCAGCGAACCCGGTCTTCATCGGGTCCGCCTTGGTGATCGACGCCGCCGCGAACGCCGCCACCGCCACGGGTGGCGTGATCGCCGAGGCGACGGCGAAGAAGAAGATGAACATATGCGCGGTAAACGGCGCGATCCCCAGCCCGATCACCAGCGGCCCCATCAGAAGCGCCACGTTCACATAAGCCGGCACCGTGGGCATCCCCATCCCCAGCAGAATGGCGAGCAGCATGGTCACGAACAGAGCCGCAAACAGGAACAGCCCCCCGTCCTGCAACGCCGGTCCGAATAGCCGCAAAAGCCCCGTCACGTCGCGCGCGATGAACCCCGACAGCCCGGTGAAGTTCAGGCAGAAGTCGATCACCGACACCGACAGGAACATCAGGTACAGGGTCGAGATCAGGATGCCCGCCTCGGACAGCGCGCCGAAAATCTGCGTGGGCTTCGCCCGGAACGCCGGGTCGAGAAAGAACAGGACGACAAGTAGCATCACGGCCCACCAGCCCGCCGACCCCGCATCGCCCGCGCTGTTCTGAACGAGCTTGAACAGGAACGGCAGATCGGCGGCGAGGCAACTGTCACCGTTCACCACCGTCTCGATCCCGAAAAGGCCCGCGATCGGCCCGCAGCCAATCGCCTCCTTCGGTGTCACCAGCAGGAACAGGATCAAAAGGATCGGCGCAAAGATCATCACGAGGTTCAGATAATCCTGACGGTTCAGGATCATGTCCGGCGTCTTCTCCCCCACCGCTTCGATACCCTGCTTGCGCGCTTGGAACACAACGGTCAGGAACAGCACCCCGAAATAGGCCGCTGCGGGAAGGGCCGCGGCAATGATAACCTCGCGATAGGGCGTGACGGTCATCGCGGCCAGCACGAAGGCGGCAACCCCCATCACCGGCGGCATGATCTGCCCGCCGGAGGACGCCGCCGCCTCGACCCCGCCCGCGAAGGTGCGGGAAAAGCCGCGCTTGAGCATCATCGGGATCGTCAGCACGCCGGTCGACAGCACGTTCGTCACCGGCCCGCCCGAAATGGTCCCGAACAGCGCCGACGACACGATGGCCGCATGCGCCGGGCCACCGCGCAGGCGACGCGTCCACAGGAACGCGACCTTGATGAGCGACTGACCCCCGGCGGAAATCCCGAAAAGCGAGCCGAGCACGATATAGGGAAAGACCGAGGACAGCAGGATACCCATGAACCGACCGAGCAGCCCCTGCGACGTGTTGGTCAGCACGTCCTCCACATTGGGTCGTCCGTCCATCAGCGTTCGTGGCTCACCCCCCAGCTTGGTGATCGCGTATTTGTTCATGTCCTCAGACCCGAAGACATACCAGATCGCCACGGTGATCAGCGTATAGGCCGCGATGATGATCGCCACGGCGACCAGCGGGAACCCCCAGACGCGCACGTTATAGGCAAGAAACACCGTGATCGCCGCGCCGACGATGGCGAAAATCCACGACCCGGTGGTTGAGATACAGGCGGGGTCGTCGACCGTCGTGGGCTCCGGCAGGCCATAGAGCTCGGCGAACTCCTTTTCCTCCTGCAGCGCCCGCGCAATCAGCTCGGCCCGCTCGCCGGTGAACTGGTCGATGAGACAGATCGAGTCGATCTCGATCACATAGGTCAGCGACACCATGATCGCCATCGTCACCAGCGCCACGTCCATGAAGATCGCGAAAGCCCGGCGACCCGGCCCCTTCTCGCGGTCCTTCATGTAAAACGAGTGCTTGGACACCACGATCAGCATCATCAGCACGAAGGCGATGGGATAGAGATATTCGTAAGGGTATTTCCGGATCACGATGTCCGGGTCGCCGGTGATATTGGCGACAAGCTGATCCAGACCGGGGATCGACGGGATCGTATTCATCAGCCCGATGAACACCAGCACGAGGCCAAGCGCCTTGGCGATGGGCAGAAGTCGGTTCACGGGCGGCGGGGCCGGCGTCTGGGTCGCGCTCATGTCATGCTCCGGGGTCTGGGTCAGGGGTCACCGGGTCCGGATGGGACAGGGCCATTGGCCCCGTCCCGGTTCACGGAGTGGTGGTATCCGGGCGCGAAATCGCCCGGAGGGTGGAACCTTATTCGGCTTCCGCGCAATCGGGCACGTCGTAGCCCGCTTCTTCCCAGGCCGCGACGGCGCCGGGATGGTACTTGAGCGACAGACCACCGCAGAAACCGGTGGACCGCTGGTCGAGCACGTCGAAGTTCACGGTCTTGCCGTAGGGCGCGCGCGCTTTCAGCTCGTCGAGCGATGCGATGTAGCTCGCCGTCAGCGCCTTGACCGTCTCGAAGTCGAGATCGGCCCGCACCATCGTGGCAAAGGGCACGCCGGGCGAGCGGAACACGCCGTCTTCGGAAATCAGGTGAACCCCTTGATCCGCGCCATAGCCAAGATCGGCCTCGGCCACTTCCACCGGCGCGTTGCCGGGGGCCGACAGGAACTTCTGCATCGCCTCGCCTTCCCAGATCGCTTTCGGGACCGAGATGATGTTCACGTCACCGGTGGACAGCATCGTCACGACACGATCCGAGGGCGAGGTGATCGGCACCATGACCGCATCGGCCGAACCATCGACCAGAACCGAGGGAAGCTCGCCCCAATTGGTCTGGTAGCCCTTGTAATCCTCGCCGTCCTTATAGCCGCCCGACCCGAACAGGATCGTCTGGCGACCCACGGTCAGCGCGGCCCCACGGGGCGGACCGTTCCACACGGTCTTGCCCGCAAGCTGCTCATACGTCGTGATGCCCGAGGCGACGGGGGTGATCAGACCATAGGCCCCGGCGTTATAGGGCGCGATGGCGCGCACGTTGGCGGCCAGCGCCGCGCCGCCCTCACCGATAGCCGAGAACGGCCCACGCCCTGCTTCGAGCAGAAAGTGCAGCACGGTCGGCGCCGTCACCATGTCGGATTTGCCTTCGGCCACGTTCACGATCGAATTCGTGGCCGTCTGCCCCTCCTGCACCTGAATGTCGGCCACGCCATCGCGGGCCGCCACGTCGGCAAGGTGGATCATCATCAGATGCGGCGAGTTGCCGGGCGACGAGGTTTCGCCGGTCAGGTTGGCTTGCGCGAAACCCGCGCCTGCGGCCAGCAGAACGCTGCCTGCCGACACGGCGGCCAGCGCCGCCTTTCGGATCATCTTGGTCATAGGTCTCCTCCCTTTTCGACCGATGGTGCCGGGTCA
Source organism: Pseudomonadota bacterium (assembly GCA_036154315.1). Taxonomy (GTDB): domain Bacteria; phylum Pseudomonadota; class Alphaproteobacteria; order Rhodobacterales; family Rhodobacteraceae; genus Maritimibacter. The sequence goes on along the minus strand of JAYZLL010000023.1, from coordinate 10,297 downwards.
GGCCCGGCGCGTTTCCTTGTCCCGCATGTCCGGCACCTTGCGGTTCCGGTATTTGGCGGTCAGCTCTTCGGGCAGGTCTTCCTCCGTAACCACACCGATGAGCACACCTGTCCGCGCGGGGCCCGAGGACCGGACCGCACGGATCTTGTCGTTCGAGATTGTGGTCCGCGCGGCGGGGCGCGCAGTCCAGTCGAACAGGCGGTCGTACATCATGTCGATGACGTCCGCATGGGCGTTGGTCCCGCCCAGATCGTTGATTTCGCCCGGATCGTCCTTGAGATTGAACAGCATCGGGCGGTGGCCGCTTTCGAAGTGGATCATCTTCCACGTCTTGTCCGCGACCATGAACATCCGCGCATCCTTGGGGTCGATGTCGAGCCGACCGGCCAGTGGACTGGTCGAGAAATCGTATTCGCAGATCACGTAATCCCGGTCAGGCGCAGGCCCTCCGCGCAGCATCGGCAGCAGCGACTGACCCTCGAGGATATGGTCGAGCTTCGACGCATCGCCCCCCGCCACGTCCACGAAGGTCGGCAGAAAGTCGATGCATTCGACCAGCGCATCGGTCGAGGTGCCGCGCGTCGCATCCGCCTCGCCCGACGGATCGTAGATGATGAGCGGCACCTTCACCGACGCATCGTGGAAGAACGTCTTTTCCCCCATCCAGTGGTCACCCATGAAATCGCCGTGGTCCGAGGTCACGACGATCATCGTGTCCTCCATCCGCCCGGATGTTTCGAGATAGTCGAACAGCACGCCCATCTGGTCGTCGCACTGTTTGATAAGGCCCATGTAAGCCCGCAGAACCTTGCCCCGCACATCGTCACGCGAAAACGCCTTGCCGACCGGCGAGTTCTGGAAGCCCTTGAACACCGGATGATCGGTCTCGCGTTCCGTCTCGCTGCGCACCGGGTCGATGAAGTGCTCCGGCCCATACATGCTCGCATAGGGCTCGGGCGCGATGAACGGCCAGTGCGGCTTGATGTAGGACAGGTGGCAGCACCACGGCTGATCCCCCTGCGCCTCGATGAACTCGATCCCGCGCCGGGTCAGATAGGGCGTCTCGCTGTCGTCCTCGGCGATGTTCGCGGGGCGGTCGGAGTTTTCCAGAAACCAGCCCGACAGCACGTTGCCCGCGTCATCACGCGCCGAGTTGGCAAAGTCGTGCCACGGGTTGTCGCTCTCATACCCCTTGGACCGCAGGTAGTCGTTGTATCTGAGCGCACCGCCCTCGTCATAGAAGCCGTCCGGCCCCTCGGGGCGCATCCCGTCGTCACGCTCGTAGACGTCGAAACCGCACTCCGACACCCGCGCACCGATCACGCTGTCAGGCTCCAGCCCCAGCCGCCGCATCCCCTCGGCATCCGCCGCCATGTGGGTCTTGCCGATGAGGTAGCACCCCATGCCCAAGTCGCGCAGATGGTCGCCCATCGTCAGCTCGCCCACCTTGAGCGGCGTGTTGTTCCAACTGGCCCCGTGGCTGTGGACATACCGCCCCGTATAGGTCGACATCCGGCTTGGCCCGCAGAGCGGCGACTGGATGATCGCCCGGTCGAACCGCACGCCCTTCGACGCCAGCCGGTCGAGGTTCGGGGTCTCAAGATGCGGATGGCCGTAACAGCTCAGGTAATCCCACCGAAGCTGATCGAACATGATGAAAAGGATATTCCGTGGTTGCCCCATCCTGCGCGTATCCTCCCAAATCGTGCAATCGTGGCCTTGGACTACGGTTCTAGCGCATTCTTACCGTCTCGAATAATAGAAGCTGGCAATTCGATATATCGGTCTTGATATGTCACGCGAATTGCCGCGACGCGGCGCGGACGTCATCCGCGAACCGCTCAGCCTCGGCCGACAGCGCTCTGTCTCGAAAGAACGTCAGCCCCACCGACGACACCAGTTCGTCGCCGCGAACACCCAGATCGACCAGCGTGCCCGCCGCCAGCTCCTGCCGCGCTGCCCCGCGCGGCAGCACCGCCACCGCGCGATGCTGGGCAAGGTAGGATCGCGTGAACTCGAACGACACCGTCTCGATCTGATTGGGAAACTCGCTCACCCCACGCGCCACGATGAACTTGTCCATCTCGCGCCGAATGATCGTCCCCCGAAGCGGCACGAGCATCGGCTCGCTTTCGAAATCCTGCACCGTCAGCGGGCCGTCGACCGCGGCGAAAGGATGATCGGGCCGCGCGACAAAGATGATGTCCTCGGCATAGAGATGTTCAAACGTGACGCCCTTCAGATGCTCCAGCGACAACAATCGCCCGAGCAGGAAATCGAGCTCGCCGCGCGCCAGCCGCGCGATCAACTCGTCCACCGCCGCCCAGTGAATTTCCACGTCGATATCTGGCGCGGTCTCTTTGAACTTCGCAACCGCATCCACGGCCACCGTGCGCGCCACGTTGGGCAGCACGCCGATCGCCACCCGCGCCTTGGCCCGGTCGCCCTGCGCCGCAACCGCCCCGGCCTCGATCTGGGTCATCGCGATGTCGAAATGGCGCATCAGCTTGGCGCCCGCGTCGGTCAGCGTCACCCCCCGGCCCGTCCGGTCGAAAAGCGGGCTTCCGATGATCTCTTCGATTTCGGCGAGCGTGCGCGACACGGCGGGTTGGGACGAGTTCAACTGCCGCGCCGCATGGGTCACGGACCCGGCCTTGGCGACGGCCAGAAAACAGCGGACGTGGCGCATGCGAAGTCGACTGAACACGCGCGAACCCTCCCCTGCCCGTGTCTTCCCAGACTACCGACCTCGGCCCGCATGTCTATCGGTCAGACACTGCCTGTATCGCCCCGGCGAGCGCAAAGGCCTCCAACCGCTCGCTGAAACCAACTGGCGAGGCGAGGTCCATGCGCCGCATCTCATCCGCAGGCTTCGGCGCAAACGCACCCCGCAGGATCAGCTTGGCCAGCGCCAGCTTGCTTCCTTGCGCGTTGGACAGATGCGCGAGCACCGGCAGCAGGCGCTTCTCGGTCTCGTCGAAATCGGTCCCGAACGGAAACTGCGGCAGGTCATGCGGCGCGAGCCAGTCCTTGACCCGCTCCGGCGTATTGCCACGCCACGCCGGATCGATGGTGAAATCCTTGGCCAGCTTGCCCGCCGATTTTGCTTTGTCCAACAGCGCGTCCTGAAACCGGCTATCGGTGATCCTGAGCATCGCGGCGACCGCATCCTCGTCGCGCTTGCCGCGCAGATCGGCGATCCCATATTCCGTGACGATCACATCGCGATAGGCGCGCGGCACGCTTTCATGCGGATGCTCCCACACGATATTCGACGTCGTCTCGCCCTTGCTCGTCCGGGTCGCAGGCAGCGTCAGGATCGCGCGCGCTCCGTCCAGCGCAAAGGCCTGTTCGATGAAGTTGAACTGCCCGCCGATCCCGCTCACCTCTTGCCCGTCACTGGTGATGTCGCTGACCAGCCCACCGAGAAGCGTCGCTTTCATCGCAGAATTGACGAACCGCGCATCGACACGCGCGGCGCGTTTGGCAGGCTCGTCGCCGTAAAGCTGGTTGGTGAAGGACACCGGCATCATACGGATCTTGGCGCGCTCGGCCTCGGGCAGTCCCCGCAGGCGTTCATAGAAATCGCGGCAGTCGACAAAGAACCCGGCATGGATCGCAGCACCGTCCACCTCGCGCCGGATGATCCCGCGCTCGAACAGGTGCAGGAGCCCGTCCACCAGCATCTCGGTCACACCGTAAAGCCCGGCCTCGAACCGCCCGTCCTCATCGAACCCGTCCGTGTCGAACGGGCAGCTTTGCGTCACCTCGGCCAGCCCCCCGGACTGGCGCAGGATCAACGCATTCGCCACCGCATCGCCGATGGTCCCGATCCCGATCTGAAGCGTCCCGCCATCGCGCACCGTGCGCGCCACGTGCAGCCCGATCGCATGCGCCGCATCGCTCACCGGCTGTTTGACGACCGGGAACAGCTCGAACTCCGGCGCGGGGTCGAGCATCAGGTCCACCTCCTCCCGCGCGACGCGCGCCTCTGCTCCGTCCATCGCGGGCAGGTTCCCGTTCACCTCGCCCACCAGCAGGAACTCCAACCGCCCCTCGCGCCGATCCCGCAAAAGGTCCGCCGAAATGTCGGTGTTGCAGGACAGGCTGAAGCCTTCGCCCAGCGGCGCGAGAAGCTGGAACATCACGTTCGGCTTCCACGCCTCCAGAACGTCATACGCATGGGTATAGTTGGCCGGGATGTAATGCCGCTGCGCCGCCTGCACCCCGATCCAACGCCCGGCGAGCATGAAAAATTCCGACACTTCGATATTGTCCGGCAACGTCCCGGCGCGCTGCATCTCGGTATAGGCGAGCGTCGGATAAGCCCCGAACAGCCGATCCTTGGCCGGTTCCAGAAACCGCCGCGCCATGCCCGACGACATATCAGGCGCTTCGAGCGTCAGCGCGGTCAGGATCGACAGGCGCACGTCAGTCCGTGCCGCCACCGCCCGCGTCAGCGCATTGACCAGCGTGACCGGCTTGCCCAGTCCAAGCGGCAGGGCAAGGCGTATGTCGCCCCCGGTTCTCTCGATGATCTCAGCAGCGATGGCATCCGCGTGTGCGGTGATCTCCGCCTCGGTCTCAGCCAAAGTCGCCCCACCCCGGATCGGGTGCGAAACGGGGGCCGTGCTGTTTCTCCAGCCGGGCCAGAACCTCCGGCGCGTCGCGGCGCACCTTGGCGTAATGCAGCGGCCCACCCCGGAACGGCGCGAACCCGGTGCCAAAGATCACCGCCGCATCCGCGGTCTCGGCATCCGGCACCACACCCTTGCGCAGACATTCGACGGCGGCATTGCACATCGGCAGGATCAGCCGATCGATGATCGCCGGGTCGGGCTTGTCCGCAGGCTCCTTCGGCGGCTTTTCGGTGTCGTAATCGTAAAGCCCCTTACCGGCCTTCTTGCCCGTCTCGCCCGCCTCGACCTTTTTGGCGAGCCAATCTGGCGTCTCGGCCACCGTCACATCCAGCCCGGCATCGAGCGACTTTGCGACCTCGAGACAGATATCCAGCCCCACCTGATCGGCGAGCGTCACCGGCCCCATCGGCATCCCGAAGGCCAGAGCGGCGCGGTCGATGGCGACCTTGTCGTGGCCCTCGTCCAGCATCACCATCGCCTCCATCATGTAAGGCGCGAGCACGCGGTTCACGAGGAAACCGGGGTAATCCGTTACCCGCGCGGGCAGACGGTCGATCCCCGCCGTGAACGCCGCAAGACGGTCGAGCGTCGCGTCTGACGCCAACTCATGCGACACCACTTCGACCAGCGGCATGGAACTGACCGGGTTGAAGAAATGCAGTCCCGCGAAAAGCGCCGGGTCGGGCGCGGCATCGACCAGATCGGCCAGTCGCAGGCTCGATGTGTTGGTGGCGAGGATCGCGCCCGGCTTCATCACATTGGTCAATTCCGCGTAGATGCTTTCCTTCAACGCGGCCTTCTCCGGCGCAGCCTCGATCACCAGATCGGCCCGCGCCCGCCCCAACCCCTCCGGGTCGGGCATCAACCGGTCGAGCGCATCGCGAGCCTCGATCCCACTCAGGTGCTTCTTTTCATAGATCTTCGCGGCCCGGCGGATCGTGTCGCCCAAGGGGGCGAGCTTCACGTCCTCGATGGTCACGCGCTTGCCCTTCATGGCGGACCACGCGGCAATCTCGGCCCCCATCGCACCGGCGCCGATCACATGCACGTGCGCGATCCCGTCGTCCTTCCCTGCGCCCGACTTCAACCGACGCCGCAGAAAGAACACCCGGATCAGGTTCTGCGCCGAGGTGCTGTCGAGTAACTCTGCGAAAGACGCGATCTCAGCGGACTGCATCTGTTTCGCATCGCCCCCGTGGTCCTCCCACAGGTCGATGAGCGCAAAGGGCGCCGGAAAATGCGCGCGCGGGGCCTGCTTTTCGCTCTCGCTCCGCATCCGGTTCGCGGCAAGGCTACGCGCTGCACGAGTGCGCAGGGCGGTCGCTTTGAAGCCGCCGTTGTCATGGGTCAGCTTGCCCTTGGCCGCCGCGTCGATGGCGGCATCGACATGCCGTTCGGGCACCAGTGCATCCAGAATACCCAGCTTCTTAGCCTTGCGGTCATGGGCGCTCTTACCGGTCAGCATCATCTGCATCGCCGCGACCGGGTCGATCAGCCCGGTCAGCCGGAACGTGCCGCCCAGCCCGGGATGCAGGCCAAGCTGGATTTCGGGGAACGCCAGCTTCACGCCCTCGACCCCGATCCGATGATCGCAGGCCAGCGCCAGCTCGAACCCGCCGCCAAGCGTCGCGCCATGCACCACCGCCACGGACGGAAACGGGAGCGCGGCCAGCTTGTCGAGCACCGCGTGACCCTGTTTCAGCATCTCCACGGCACCCTCACCGCGCAGGTCCGCGAACCCGTCGATATCGGCCCCGGCGGCGAACCCACCGGGCTTGGCCGAGCGGATCACGAGCACATCGGGCTGCGCCTGTTTCGCCTCGTCCAGAAGCATGTCCAGCTCCCGCAACACCGCCTCGGATATCACGTTGGTCCCGGTGCCTTCGCAGTCGAGCCAGAGCGTGATCCGCCCGCCCTGATCCTCACGCCGCCAATGCGCCGTCTCGGCGGGCTTCGGCGCGTCCGTCGTCTCGTCGGGGGTGATCTGGTCCAAAACGTCGCTCATGCGGCCTCCAAGAGCATCGCGCCGCCCAAGCCGCCGCCTATGCATTCCGTTGCGATCCCCCGCTTGGCCCCGCGCGCCTTCATGGCATTGGCGAGGTGCAGGACGATACGGTTCCCACTGGTGCCGACCGGATGGCCAAGGCTGATCGCCCCGCCGTCCACGTTCAGCTTGTCGCGGTCGATCCGACCAAAGGCCGCGTCATAGCCCAGTATCTCGCGGCAGAAATCATCGTCCTGCCACGCGGCGAGACAGGCGAGCACCTGCGCGGCGAAGGCTTCGTTGATCTCCCATATGTCGATGTCATCGCAGGACAGCCCGTGGCGCTGCGCAAGCGGGGTGGACGACAGCACAGGCCCCAGCCCCATGATCGACGGATCGAGACCCGCCCACTGGCTGTCCACGATCCTTGCGATCGGCTCCAGCCCATGCGCCTCCACTGCCGTTTCCGAGGCGAGGATGACCCAGGACGCGCCATCCGTGATCTGACTGGAATTGCCGGGCGTCACTTTGCCATAAGGTTTCTCGAACGCCGGATTCAGCTTGCCCAGCTTCTCGACCGAACTGTTCGGGCGCACGCCATCGTCGATCTCATGCGCGCGACCGTCCGTGTCGAACACCGGAACGACCTCGCCCTTGAGCCGCCCTTCGCCCTGCGCGGCGGCAAGACGGTGGTGGCTTTCATCGGCATAGGTGTCGGCGGTGATCCGGTCGATCCCGAAGCGATGCGCCAGAACCTCGGCGGTCTGGCCCATGTTGAGCTTGGTGATCGGATCGGTCAGCCCGCGTTCCAGCCCGATGACCGGCGAAAAGAAATCGGGGCGCACATCGGCGAACGCCTTGGCCTTGTCCAGCGGGCTCTTGGCCTTAGCCAGATCGCCATACCATGCGGTCGCGTCCCGGCTGTAGACGAGAGGCGCATGGCTCAGCGCCTCGGTCCCGCCCGCGAGGATCATCTCGTGGCTGCCATCCCGGATATAGCGCATCGCCGTGTCGATGCTCTGCATGCCCGAGCCGCAGTTGATCTGCACGGTAAAGGCCACCTGCTGCTCGCCCATACCAAGGCGCAGCGCGGCGACGCGGGCCGGGTTCATCTCGTCCTGAATGACGTTGACGCAGCCGAGGATCACGAGGTCGAAAGCGCTCGCCGCGAACGGCTGACGCATGAGCAGCGGTCGACCCGCCTGCACGGCAAGGTCGACCGGCGTGAATGGCCCCGGCTCGCCCCGTGCTTTCAGGAAAGGCGTCCGGGCGCCATCGACAAGGTAAACGGGTCGGCTCATTCCGCAGCCTCCTTCCACGTCGTGGGTCGGTGCATATCGGGGAACAGCTCGGCCAACTCGTCGGGCGTATAGTCGTCCACCGCGATGACCTTTTGCACCGCGACCGCCATCTCTTCGAGTTGCTGGAACTCGGCATCCGACAGAATGCCCGCCTCCAGCCCCTCGCGCGGGGTCTTCTTGGCGTCGCGCAGACGTTTTTCGAGCGGCTCGGCCTCAAGCACCAGCGCATATGCGTGGTTGAGCAGGCCCAGCCCGCTATCTTCAGCCGCACGATACAGCCCGTTGGTCAGCCGCGTGCGCGCCTCGCAGGGTTCATAGATGATCTTGGCGACGGCTTCCGTCACATCATCGGACGGACCGCGCGCATGATGGCCGGGACGAATGAGCGGACGCAGCACCCAACTCACCCACTTGGCGGGCATGTTGGCGATGGTCTCGTCCAGCGCCGCACCGATCCGGGCAAAGGACGTTTCGGCCGCGTGCTGCACCAGAGGCAGGTCGTCGTCGTTGCGCCCGTCATCCTCCCACCGTTTCAGAACGGCAGAGATCAGGAACATCTCGGACAGCGCATCGCCCATCCGGGCCGAGATCATCTCTTTGCGCTTCAGCGCACCGCCCAACGTGAGGAACGCCATATCGGCGACGACCGCATAGGCCGCCGACCAGCGCGACAGACGGCGATAGATCGGGGCGACCTTGCCCACATCCGATGGCGCATGCCCCTGCCCGGTCCAGGCCGACCATGTGGCGCGGAAGGTCGTCTTGATCGCATGGCTCACATGGGCCCAGAAATGCTTGTCGAATTCATCCAGCGACTTGTCCGGGTCCGGCTCCTGCAACGCCTGAATTTCATCGAGCATATGCGGATGCGCCCGGATCGCGCCCTGACCGAAGATGATCAGGTTCCGGGTCACGATATTCGCGCCCTCCACCGTGATCCCCACCGGAATGGTGCGATAGATCGGCTGCAGGTAGTTGAGCGGCCCGTCGATCACGGCCTTACCCGAATGCACATCCATAGCGTCGTTGATCGCGTCGCGCATCCGGTCGGTCGCGTGATACTTCATGATCGCCGAAATCACGGCGAGGTTCTTGCCCTCGTCCAGAACGGCGGTGGTCAGACGACGACCCGCGTCGATGGTGTAGGCGGACGAGGCGATGCGCGCCATCGGCTCCTGCACCCCACCGAAAAGGCCAATGGGCAGGTTGAACTGCTTGCGGATACGGGAATAGGCCCCGGTCGTGTGCGCGGCCATAGCGGTCGCGGCGGCCGAAAGCGAAGGCAGCGAAATGCCCCGCCCGGCGGACAGCGCGCTCATCAACATCATCCAGCCTTTGCCCGCGTAATCCGGCCCGCCGATGATGTTGTCGAGCGGGATGAACACGTCCTTGCCGGTGGTCGGCCCGTTCATGAACATCGTGCCGGACGGCAGGTGACGCCGCCCCGTCTCGACCCCCGGCAGATCGGTCGGCACCAGCGCGCAGGTGATCCCGATATCCGGGTTGTCGCCCAACAGCCCATCCGGGTCGCGCAGCTTGAACGCCAGCCCCAGCACCGTCGCGATCGGGGCCAGCGTGATATAGCGCTTGGCCCAGTTCATGCGGATGCCGAGCACCTCCTGACCCTTCCACTGGCCCTTGCACACGACGCCCTCGTCGGTCATCGCGCCCGCGTCGGACCCGGCATCCTCGCTCGTCAGGCCAAAGGCCGGGATCTCGTCACCGCTCGCCAGACGCGGCAGCCACGTCTCTTTCTGCTCATGCGTCCCGAATTGGTGGATCAGCTCACCCGGCCCAAGCGAATTGGGCACCATCACCGTCACCGCAGCCACCACGTTATGGCTGGCGATGTAGCGCACGACTTCGGAGTGGGCGTAGGCGGAGAAGCCCAGACCGCCGTGCTCTTTCGGAATAATCATCCCGAAGAACCCCTTGGCGCGCAGGAAATCCCACGCCTCGGGCGGCAGGTCGCCGGTCTTCTGGTCGATCTCCCACCCGTCGACCATGTCGCAGAATTCGCGACAGGGCCCGTCGATGAACGCCCGCTCTTCATCCGTAAGCGTCGGCGCCTTGACCGAGCGCAGCATGTTCCAGTCCGGCTTGCCCGAGAACAGCTCCGCCTCGAAATGCACATCGCCCGAACTGACCGCCTCGGACTCGGTCTCCGACAGGGTCGGCAGAGCCCCCTTGGCCCACTTGTGAATCGGCTTGGTGATACGATCTTTCCGGAACGACATGGCTGATACCTCCTGCATCCGCAACGCATCGTCCGGGGGAGGGTTCCGTTGCCCAAAGGCCGCTCACCGTAACGTCAGGCAGAGCCCAGCGCGGTCCGAGCCTGACAAACGAGACCGCGAGTCGTGTGCGGATTT
>JAYZLL010000022.1:0-36631 GCA_036154315.1 Pseudomonadota bacterium | reverse complement strand
CTTGGGCGTCAGCCCGAGGCGAAACCTAGGTTAGGCGACCTGCTGAAGCGCCACTTTCGGCGTCACACCCAGCGCATGGACGATGTCGCGGGTGATGTCGGTCTTGTTGAGCGTGTAGAAGTGCAGGTCTTCGACCCCTTCTTCCATCAGCTCGGTGCAAAGCTCGGTGGTCAGCGAGATCGACAGCAGGCGCTCGCGCCCGTCACGTTCGGCGCGGATATAGGCGTCGTCGAGCCACACGGGCACCGGGGTGCCGCAGCTTGCGGCAAAGGCTTTGACGCCCTTCCACGACTGGATCGGCAGGATGCCGGGGATGATCGGCGCGTCGATCCCGGCCTTGGCGCATTTGTCGCGGAACCGCAGGAAGGTGTCTGCTTCAAAGAAGAACTGCGTGATCGCCGAGGTCGCGCCCGCGTCGATCTTGCGCTTGAGCCAGTCCACGTCCGCCGTGTCCGAGGCGGCCTCGGGGTGCGGGTCGGGGTAGGCGCCGACGCGGATGTTCATGTCGCCGCGCGCGGCGATGGCTTCGATCAGTTCGACCGAGTTCGCAAAGCCCTCCGGGTGCGGCTCAAAGCCTTTGGCGCCCTTGGGCGGGTCGCCGCGCAGGGCCACGATCTCGTTCACGCCGACGGCGGCGTAGTTGTCGATGATCTCCATCGTCTCGGCGCGGGTCGCGTTCACGCAGGTCAGGTGCGCCGCGACGTTGAGCCCGTAGTTCTTGTGGATCGTCGCCACCACGTCATGGGTCAGCTCGCGCGTCGTGCCGCCTGCGCCGTAGGTCACGGAGACGAAGGTGGGGTCGAGCGGAGCGAGGTCGCGCACGGTGTCGGACAGGCGAAAGGTCGATTCGATGTTCTTCGGCGGGAAGAATTCGAAAGAGATGCGGGGCGGTGTCATGATCGGAGTCATCCTCTTGGTGTTGAGATGAACCTAGGGGCTTGGCGTTCGTGAGACAAATTCATAATATTCAGAAAGAATATGAGGATCGCTCACAATGTATCTCGAATTCCGTCATCTGCGCACCATCCGGGCCATCCATGAGGCGGGCGGGCTCGCGCGGGCTGCCGACATGCTGAACATCACCCAGTCCGCTTTGTCCCATCAGGTCAAAGGGTTGGAGGAGCAGGTCGGGATGGAGCTGTTTCAGCGCCGGTCGAAGCCGATGAAGCTGTCGCCGGCTGGGATCAAGCTGCTCCGGCTGGCCGAACGCATTCTGCCGGAGATCTCGGCGGTCGAGGAAGAGTTCCGCGCGATGCAGTCGGGCCGGTCGGGGCGGATGCATATCGCGATCGAATGCCACGCCTGTTTCGACTGGCTGTTTCCGGTGCTCGACGGGTTCCGGGGCGCTTGGCCCGAGGTGGACGTGGATATTCGCCTGCGGCTGGCCTTTGACGCGATCGAGGCGCTGAGGCGGGAGGAGGTGGATTTCGTCATCTCGTCGGACCCGGTGAGCCTGCCGGGCGTGACCTTTACTCCGCTCTTTGACTATGAGCCGATGTTCGTTTGCGCGGCCAATCATCCGCTGGCCCAGAGCGAGTGGATCGAGGCCGAGGATTTCGCCGAAGAGGTGGTGCTGCATTATCCGGTGGAGCGCTCGAAGCTCGACATTTTCACGCAGCTTCTGACGCCCGCGCGGGTGGAGCCGAGGGGGACGCGGCCGGTGGAGCTGACCGAGGTGATCCTGATGCTGGTGGCAGCGGGGCGGGGCGTCACGGTCCTGCCCGACTGGGTGCTCGGTCAGTATCGGTCGAACCCGGATTACGCGGTGCGCCCGATCACCGAGAAGGGGCTGAACAAGCGGATGTATGCGGCGACGCGGGACGAGGACGTCTCGAAGCCCTTCATCGCCCATATGATGCGGCTGTCGCGCACCGAGCCGGTCAAGTTGCAGCGCGCCTGAGGTCAGGCTGCGGGGTGCAGGAGCCGCCACCAGATGAGGGCGGCGAGGGCCACGAGCAGGCCGACCGAGATGGCCGCGCTGATCCATTGCGACCGGGCGGCGGCCTTTTTCTCATAGAAGGTGCGGGGCGTGATGCCCCGGCTGGCCATGACGGCCTGCGCGGCGAGGTTCACGCAGACCACGTTGACGGCAAGGAGAGTGGCGGCGCCGACGGCGAGCGCGGGCTGGCCGAAACCGACGAACAGCCCGATGGCGGCGGTGGGCGGCAAAAGCGCGACGGCGACCATGACGCCGACGAGGGCCGAGGACAGGCCCGAAACCAGTGACAGCGCGGCGGCAGCACCTGAGGCCAGCGCGATGGCCATGCCGTCAAAACCCACCTCGGACCGGCTCATCAGTTCCTGCGCGCCCAGATCGGGCGGCCAGACGAGGCCGATGGCGAGGCTGAGAGCGAGCACGATCAGCACGCCCACGAGATTGGTGGTCAGAGCCTTGCCGATCAGCTTGCCGTCGCCGAGCGCGATGCCCACGGCAAGGGCGAGGTTGGGGCCGAGGAGCGGCGCGATCACCATTGCGCCGACCACGACCGCCACGTTGTCGGCCAGCATCCCGAAGGCCGCCACGATGGTCGAAAGCACGACGAAGGTGATGTAGTTGCGGTCCGCGCGCGCGTTGCGCCAGACGTTGTCGTAAATCTCTTCGCGGGTGCGGCCCGTCGAGGCGAATTCGCGCCGTTCCTTGGGTTCTTCCTCTTCCTTTTCCTCTTCGAGCCGCGGGATCGTCGCCTCGATCGGGAGGAGCGTGATGCGCCAGTCTTCGTCGTTCTCGGGGCCGAACACGCCCTGCATCCGGTCGAGCAGATCCTGCCGGTTGTCGTCATCGGCGAGGATGAGCAGCACCGGGTCGCCGGGCGGGTCGGTCGCCTCGAGCACGCGCAGGTCGATGACGCCGACATCGCGGATCGCCTGGACGAGATAGGTCAGCGTGGACTTGGGGGCGGTGACGAGGATCTGGCGCGTGGTCATGGGGCGACAGTAGCGCGGGGGCGCGCGGTGTCCATCGGTGCGGGGGCCGGGCCGCGCGAATACCGCGCGCAGCCCTTGCGGCTAAGGCTTGGCAAACGCGGGCGTGGCACGTATACGCCGGGCCTGATCCCAAGGAGCCCCGACATGCAAGGCAGCGCCAATCTCAACGTCATGATCAAGGCCGCGCGCAAGGCGGGCCGGTCGCTGGTCAAGGATTTCCGCGAAGTCGAGAACCTTCAGGTCTCGATGAAGGGTGCGGGCGACTTTGTGAGCCGCGCCGACATCGCGGCGGAAGAGATCATCAAGGCCGAGCTTATGGAAGCGCGCCCGAACTACGGCTGGCTCGGCGAAGAGGGCGGCGGCGAAGAGGGGCAGGACCCGACGCGGCGCTGGATCGTCGATCCGCTCGACGGGACGACGAACTTTCTCCACGGCCTGCCGCATTGGGCGGTGTCCATCGCGCTCGAGCACAAGGGCGAGATCGTTGCGGGCGTGGTCTTTGACGCGGCCAAGGACGAGATGTTCTATGCCGAAAAGGGCAGCGGTGCCTGGCTGAACGACAAGCAGCGTCTGCGGGTGTCGGGCCGTCACAAGATGATCGAGTCGATCTTTGCGACTGGCGTGCCGTTCGGTGGGCGCAGCGACCTGCCGCAAACGCTTCAGGACCTCGCGCGCCTGATGCCGACCTGCGCCGGTGTGCGTCGCTGGGGTTCGGCCGCGCTCGATCTGGCCTATGTGGCTGCCGGTCGCTACGACGGGTTCTGGGAACGTCGCCTGAACCCTTGGGACATGGCCGCCGGGGTCGTGATCCTGCGCGAAGCGGGCGGGCTGGTCGAGCCGATCGACCCCGAGGGCGATCTGTTGTCGAGCGGTGACGTGATCGGCGCGAACGAGGCGCTGTTCGACGGGTTCGCAAAGATCATCCGGGGCTGAGGGCGGGCTAAGACCGGGCCGCGCGAATTCATCGCTTTGGCACCGACTGGCCGCAATTGCGCCCTCTTTCCCTGCGAGTCTCGATGCACGACCATCGAAGGGGATGTCTGCCATGCGCCTGACACGCACGATTCTGGTGCAGTTTGTGAGTGACGAAGACGGTGCCGTGACCGTCGATTGGGTCGCGTTGACCGCCGCCGTTCTGATGCTGGGTCTGTTTGCGGGCTTCACGGTGACGAGCTCGGTGCCGACCCTTGCCAACAAGCTGAGCGAGTTCGTCTCGGACCGACCCGTCGGCGATGACTGAACCTGAAGAACGGATGATGTGAGAGGGGCGCTGAGCGCCCCTTTTTCATGTCAGCGCCGCCGGCGCACGCTGGGCACCGAGGATGAAGAGAGCTGGTATTTGGCATCCGGGTGTGGCGGGTGGCCGTGGGTGCGGCGCCAGAACTCCGGCCCGCCTTCGCGCAGCCATTTCGGCAGCACCCAGACGAACCCCACGATAAAGCCGCCGACATGGGCCATATAGGCCACGCCGTCCCCCGGCATCGAGGCGCCGTGATACAGCTGAAGGGCGAACCAGAGGCCGAGCATGATCCATGCGGGCATCGGGAAGACCTTGAAGATGATGATGAAGATGAACAGCACGTCGACCCGCGCCTTGGGGAAGAGGAGCAGATAGCCGCCCATCACCCCGGCGATGGCCCCGGACGCGCCCACCATCGGGATGCCCGAGGACGGGTCGGGGAGGATCTGGAACATCGCCGCGCCGACGCCGCTGGCGAGGTAAAAGATCAGAAAGCCGATATGGCCCAGCTCATCCTCGAGGTTGTCGCCGAAAATCCATAGAAACAGCATGTTCCCGGCGATGTGCCAAAAGCCCGAATGCAGGAATTGCGAGGTGATGAGGGTCTCGAGACCCGCGCCGGAGGTGATCCGTTCCGGCACCACGCCCCAGGTCCAGAACGCCTCGCCCAGCGCCCGGTCGTCGAGGCCCAACTGGCCCAGAAAGATGATCACGTTGATCGCCACCAGAATGTAGGTGACGAAAGGCGTGCGCTCGGACGGGTTGTGATCGCGGATCGGAAACATGGGGGCAGAAGGCCCCAAGCGGGCAGGGGCGTCAAGCGGCACGCGGAGCCGGGGGCGCAGGTGCCCCTGCGATGTGGCGAGAATCATTGCCCAAAGGCCATGCGCCGGGGTTTCCTGTGCAGGGTTTCGATCAGGAGGTGGCGATGGATGCACCGGCCCCGGCGACGGATGACATGGAAGCGGTCCGGCTGAGCGACAGTCCGGGCTGGCACTATCTGCTCCACGAATTCGAGGCGCTCTATCGGCTGGGTTCGGCCGGGGGTGCCAAGGCGATCCGCAGTCACCGGCGCAAGGTGCGCGAAACGCTGTCCTCGGTGATCGACGCCAATCCGCTGATCCACCCGCGCCCGCCGGAGACCAAGCCGGTCACCGCGCATCTGCACCGCGCGTTCGATCTTGGCGCGCGCACGCCGATGTTCGGGCTGAGCCGGGCGCTGGAGCGGATTTCTCCGCTGCTTACATGGGAATACGGCTATGCCAAGGTGCCGCCGCATCTGGCCCGCAAATATGCCTATTGCGAAGTGCTGGGCCCGCGCGGCCCCGTGGTGAGTGAGCGCATCACGCTGGGCTTCGTGCTGTTTGCGCCCAAGACGACCTATCCGCAGCACAGCCATCAGGACATCGAAGAGAGCTATATCTCGATCGCCGGGGCGTGGTCGGAGAACCAGCTAGCGGTCTATGCGCCCGGCTCGCTGATCCTGAACCGCCCGGGCGAAGAGCATCGGATCACCACCGGCGACGACGACCCCTGCCTTCTGGCCTATGCCTGGGTCGGGCCGTCGGATCGGCTGACGGATCCGGGGATGAAATTCTCGAAAGCGCGCAAGCGGGTGGAACAGGGCATCTGACGATCTTCCCTAATGCGCGCCGCTGGTCTACGGTCCGCCGCGCTGGCCCGCGTGGTGGAATGGTAGACACTGGGGACTTAAAATCCCTTGGCCTTAGTGCCGTACCGGTTCGAGTCCGGTCGCGGGTACCAGCGAAAACAGGGGCCGGGTGGCCCCTGTTTCGCGCGGCGTTGGTGGTCAGGCGGCTGTCGGCAGGCGGAAGCCCTTGAAGATCAGCCAAAGGCTCAGGCTCAGTTCGAAGAGCCCGCCGGGGAGCGACAGCATCAGGCCGATGGGGGCGCCGAACATTTCGGCCGTGGTGCCGATCATGAAGATCACGTAGCCGATCAGCCCCCAGACCGCGAGGACGCGCGGGACGAGGCGGCCGATGAAGAGCGCGGCGCACAGGATCAGCCCGCCGATGACCCAGAGCGTCATGCTCAGTTGGTAGCCGTAGAAGCCGCCGCGTTCGAGGACGAGGGCGAGGGCGTCGAAGGGGGCGCGTGGGGCGTCGGACGTGGCGAAGGCGTCGCCCAAGGGGGCGAGCAGGGCCAGAAACAGCGCGCCGGTGACGGCGGTGGTGGTGGCGGTGATGCCTGCGGCGAGGTAACCGCGTGCGACATATCCGTTCACGGTCGCGAGCGCCGGAAAGGCCAGCACCGAGAGGCCGATATTCACGACGGAATGCACGATCGCCATCAGGATGACGCCGATCATCAGGGTCGACTTCTGGGGGGCGATGGCCTCGATCCCCAGCGGGTCGTTCGTGACGGAGGCCACGAGGGCGGAGCCTGCGCCGTAGGTGGCGAAGGCCAAGATGAAGAAGATGCCGAACAGGCGGGCGGCGCGGCGGTGATGCGTGAGGTCGTTGGTCATGTCATGTGTCCCTTTGGTTGGATGGTGGGGGGTGGTGGCCGCGTCAGACGACCACCACGTTCCCGCGTTTGTGGCCGGTCTCGACGTAGCGGTGCGCTTCGACGAGTTCGGCGAGCGGATAGGTCCGGTCGATGACGGGGGCGAATTTGTCGGCCTCGACGAGGTCGGCGAGTTTCGCATGCATCGCGCGATGGACCGCAGGTTTCAGCGTGCCGGTGGCCGAGAAGCGGGCTTTGCGGGAACCGATAAGGGCTGTGCGCAGCATGGCACCGAGGAGACCCAAGCCCAGCACCGGGCAGACGTAGCGCCCGTTGCGGCTGAGGACGTGCTTGGCCGCGCCGAAGGAGCTGATGCCGAGCGTGTCATAGATCACGTCGTAACGCTCTGATCCGGCGGTGAAATCCTCGACCGCGTAGTCGATGACGTGATGCGCGCCCAGCGAGGCGACCAGTCCGGCGTTGCGGGCGCTGCAGGTGCCGGTGACGTCGGCGCCCATCGCGGCGGCAATCTGGACGGCGGCGGTGCCGAGGCTTCCGGCGGCGCCAAGGATCAGGACTTTCTCGCCGGGGCGAAGCTCGGCGAGGTTGTGCAGGAAGTTGAACGAGGTGGAGGCCCCGTCGCCCATGACGGCGGCTTCTTCATGCGACAGGGCGGCGGGCTTGTGCATGAGGACGCCGTTTTCGTCGAGGCAGATGTGGCTCGCGTTGGCGCTGAAGGCAAAGCCCGCCATGCCGTAGATGTCGTCGCCCACGGCAAAGCGGGTGACATCGAGTCCGGTGGCGATGACCTCGCCCGACAGGCAGGTGCCGATCAGGTCGCGGCGCGGGCGCGACCAGCCGAGGAAGGGGCGCGAGAACCGGGGCAGACCCGCCCGCATCATCCCGTCGGCGCGGCTGACGGCCGAGGCGCGGATGCGGATCAGTACCTCGCCTTTGCCGGGTGTCGGCATGGCGCGGGTGACGGGGGTGAGGGTGTCGGGGCCACCGTAGGCGGTGATGCTCCAAGCGGTGAGGGTGTTGGTCTGGGCGGTCATCGTAATCTCCATCGTTGTGTTGACGAGGAGGGTTTAGCGGGTCACATTCGATCCGAGGATTGACTGAAACGCACCACACTGGATCGAAAACGTTCCACTCATGTTGGATTGGAAAGCACTTCCCGCCTTTCTGGCGGTTGCGCGGCAAGGATCGCTCAGGGCCGCTGCCGAGCAGTTGGGGGGCACCCATGCCACCGTGCGCCGGCAAGTCGAGGGGCTTGAGGCGCAGCTTGGGGTTCAGCTGTTTCGGCGCGGCGCGGATGGGTTTCAGCTGACGGCGGCGGGGCGCACGCTGTTGCCGCAGGCGCTGAACGCGGAGGAGGCGCTGCTTCAGGGGTTCAACGCGGTTCAGGGGCTGGACCGCGAGGCGTCGGGGCTGATCCGCCTGTCCGCCGATCCGGTGAACGCGCATTTCCTGCTCGCGCCGATCCTCGCCGATTTCTCGGCGCTCTATCCTGAGATCGACCTCGAACTTCAGCTGTCGTTCAGCATCGACTCGATCGAAAAGCTCGAGACCGATATTTCCGTGCGCACGATGGCGGAGGTCGACGAGGATGTCGTGGGGCGCAAGTTGTTTCCCGCGTCGCTCGGTATCTTTGCGGCGCGCGACTATCTTGACCGGATGCTGCCCAAGGCGGGGCCGAAGGGGCAGGGGTTGCAGTGGCTGGGCTACGGGCCGGCGCCGCATTTGCTGGAATGGGTAAAGAACTCACCCTTTCCCGAAGCGCGTATCCGGCATTCGATCCCCGATCCCGAGATGCATATGCACCTTGCGCGGGCGGGGGCGGGGATGGCGATCCTGCCGGGCTGGGCGGCGGATGTGTTTCCCGAGCTTCAGCGCGTGCCCGGCACCAAGCTGGACGAGGCGCGGTCGATCTGGGTCCTGCTCCATTCCGATCTGCGGCGGGTCAAACGTATCCGGCTGTTCGTCGATTACCTCTGCGCCGCACTTGTGGAGCGGCGGGCGGCGTTCATCGGCGGGTAGGGCTTCGTCAGTCGTCGAAGATCGAGCGGATCACGCCGCGCAGCCAGCGGTGGCCGGGGTCGTTCATCTTGTCCTCGGGCCAGGCGAGGAACGTCTTGAGGGGCGGATAGTTGAACGGCGCGGGCAGGATGCGCAGGCGATAGACCGGGGCGATGAGGCGCGCATAGCGTTCGGGCACGACCGCGATGAGGTCGGAGATCGCGACGGTGGCGGCAAGGTCGCCTGCGTTGGGCAGGATGCAGACCTCGCGGCGTGAAAGCTTCTCGGCCATGAGCATGTGCGGCACTTGCAGGCGGCGCTGGATCTGGCTTTTCAGCACGGCGTGGCCGCATTGCTCGAACAATTCGCGGGTCAGGTCGTGGCCCACGGTCGGGTGCCCCTCGCGGACCACGCAGACCGGCTGCGCCTCGGCGATGGGTTCAAAGACCAGGCCAGGGGTTTCCTGCGGATAGACGTCGAGCATGATGTCGGCGACGCCGTTGGCGATGTCGTCATGCGGGCGCATCCAGTCGGGTGTGATGACCTCGACCGAGCAGCTGGAATCGGCGCGGTCCAGCAGGCGCAGGAGCGGCGGGAGGACCGAAGGCACGCTGTAGTCGTGCAGGATCAGCTTGAACTGGCGGTTGGCGGTGCGGATGTCGAAATCGGTTTCGACATGCAGGCCGCCACGCAGGGTGTTGAGGGCCTGTGCGATGGGTCCGGCGAGGGTCATTGCGAAGGGGGTCGGGCGCACACCGCGGTCGGAGCGGACGAACAGTTTGTCGTCGAACTGGTTGCGCAGCCGGTTCAGGGCGTTGGAGACCGTGGGCTGCCCCATGCCCAGCGTTTCGGCGGCGCGGCTGACGCTGCCTGCCTTGTAGATCGCTTCAAAGACGATCAGCAGGTTGAGGTCGATGCGCCTGAGATCGAGCGCGGTGGGTTTGCCTTCTGTAGATTTCTTCACAAGTTACATTCCTCAAACGAATATGAGGTCTTTGTCAGGCTGGCCTGCTAAGTGCAAGGTGGCCCGAAATAATCTTATGTTATTGCTTAATAAATTGGCGGGACTGTGTGTCTTATCACGGCGGCGCATATCACATATCAAAATACAGGCCATTGCGGTCACGCCCGGATTGCGAAAACAACACGGCCGTGAGGTCGCCGACGGATCGCTCAGTACCCGGAGCGCGGTTTCATGAGCAGGGAGTAACGAGTTAGGTTTTCTTTAGTCTCGGTCGTGTCTCGTCGACGTCGTCTGTCCAGCAGGTTAATGGCCCCCGCCGTGGTCTGGATCGGGTTACGACATGACGTAGACCGACCCTGCTCGCCCCGGCAGACGCGGTGCCTCAGGATTACAGTTCGATACGGAACCGGTAGCGGTCGGCGCGGTATGTGATGACCGCGAATTCGATCGGGAGCCGGGTCGAGGTGTGCGCCGTGCGTCGCGCGATCAGCACCGGGTCGCCGATGGCGAGGTCGAGTTCGGCATGCGTCTCGGCGGTGGCGAGCCCGGCCTCGATGAATTCGACGCCCCCGGTGATCTCGGTCCCGGTGTTCGCCCGCAGCCAGTCATAGAGAGACCCCGCGCCGAGCAGATCGGCGGAGGGCGGGCCGACCTCGGCGAAGATGTCGGGGCGCAGGTAGGAGTGGCTGACGCCGATGATCCGCCCGTTCGCCTTGAGCAGACGCTTTGTATAGAACGGCTGGTCGGCCGACGGGGTGCCGAGCGCCTGACTGGCCTCGCCCGGTGCGGTGACGAAACCGCTGTCCATGACCTCGTAACTGGCAGTGAGACCGCGCGCCTGCATGTCTTCGGAAAAGCCGCGGATCTGATGCGCTTCGGTGTCGATCTTGCGGTCGAGCACGGTGGTGCCGTGCCCGGCCTGCCGCGCGACGAGCCCCTCGGACACCAGTTGGCGCATGGCCGCGCGCGAGGTGGTGCGGCTGACGCCGAAGACCTTGTTGATTTCCGCTTCTGTCGGTAACGACGCGCCGACCGGGAATTCGCCGGATTCGATCGCCTTGCGCAGGACGTTCGCCACCTGTGCCCAAAGTGGGGTATTGTTCTCGACCAAGGGCGCGTCTGACCACATACTTCGACCTGCTTCTTAAATGTAACTACATTTATCTGGTGGCAGGATCGGGGCCGGTTCGCAAGCGCGCGTGACTCAGAACGGGTCAAATCGCAGCACCATTGCCGATTTTGCACAAAAATTGTGCGTTTTACCTGAAATTCTGGTTCAGCTGCAGGCGTGGCGTGTCGGGGATGAAAAGACTCGTTGACACAAATGGCATTACATTTACGGAATTGTCACAACAAAGGAGACATGATGAACAGGATTCTGTTTGTGGGCGATATCAGTTGGGACATGTCCTTTCTGACACCACGCGTTCCCGGACCAGACGAAAAGGTCCATGTCGACGGGTTCGTCGAAGGGCTCGGCGGGGTTGCCTGTAACGCGGCCGTCGCGGCGGCGCGGGCCGATGCGCAGGTTCTGTTTCTGGGCGTGTGTGGCACCGACATCCTGTCGCAGGGCGCATCCGATGCGCTCGCCGCCTCGGGCATCGAAGCGCATCTGGCGACGCGCGACGGGTCGATCTGCCGGGTGGTCACGATGATCGAGGGCCACGGCGAGAAGCGGTTGCTTCTGTATCCGGGGGTCTCGCTCTACCCGGCCGAGCGCGATCTGGAGATGATCGACTGGGACCGTGTCGATCACGTTCACACGGCGGTCTATGGCACGTCGGCGCGCAGCCTGATCGCGGCAGCCCGTCTGAAAGGCGCAACCTGGTCGCTGGATCTCGAGCCCTCGACCTTTCCCGGTGGCATCGCCGATCTGGACTATGCCATCGACGGCGCCGCGCTGGTCATCGTGAACGACCGGGCCGCCGAGGCCATCGGTGAGGGTGCGGTCGCCACGCTCCTCAGCATGGGTGCCAAGACCGTCATCCGCAGCCGTGGCCCCGAAGGCGCGACATGGACCGACGGTCGCGACAGCTTTTCCGTTCCGGTCCCGGACGACCTCGACATCGTCGACACCACCGGGGCAGGGGACTGCCTTGCCGGTTGGTATCTGGCCGGACTTTCCAAAGATTTATCCCCGAAACACGCACTCACGGACGCGGTGCATGCCGCAAGCCTGTCCTGCCGCGCGGTGGGGGCCCAGGCGGGCTACCCCACCCAGCAGGAACTCGACAACAAGAAAGGAACCGATAGACAATGAACGCTCCAGTGGTGATGCCCCCGAAAGGCGATACGCTCGGCCGGCTCTTCGACGTCAAGAAACCGATCATCGGTGTCGTCCACCTTGCCGCGTTGCCCGGTGCCCCCCGTTATGACGGCACCCCGGTTCGCGAGATCTACGCCAAGGGTGTCGAGGACGCCAAGACGCTGGCCGCTGGCGGCGTCGACGGGATCATGGTCGAGAACGCGGGCGACATGCCCTTTGCACGCCCCGAAGACATCGGGATGGAAACGGTCGCCTGTCTGACCTCGGCCTGCGAAGAAATCCGCGGCACGGTCGACGCGCCGATCGGGATCACCTGCGTGGCCAACGGCGCCATTCCGGCGCTCGCGGTCGCCAAGGCGGTCGGCGCGAAATGGGTCCGGGTGAACCAGTGGGCCAACGCCTATGTCGCAAACGAAGGCTTTCTGAACGGCGCGGCCGCCAAGGCGCTGCGCTATCGCGCGGCCATCGGGGCGGCGGATGTGAAAATCCTTGCCGACGTCCACGTCAAATTCGGTGCCCACGCCATCACGGCGGACCGCACGATCACCGAACAGGCGACCGATGCCGAATGGTTCGACGCCGACGTGCTGATCGCCACCGGCCAGCGCACCGGGTCGCCGACCCAGCCCGAGGAAGTCGAGCAGGTTCGTGCGGGCACGCATCTGCCGGTGATCGTCGGGTCCGGCCTCAACCCCGAGCAGGTGCCGGTGCTGATGGAGGTCGCCGACGGCGCGATCGTGGGTCAGTGGCTCAAGAAAGACAGCGTGTGGTGGAACCCGGTCGACGCCGAGCGGGTCGAGCGGCTGATGACGGCGGTGCGAAAGGCGCGCGAAGCATGAGCGCACTCACCGGAGATACCGACGTTTTCACCGCCGAGCGGGGCGGGGATGCGCGGGCCTGCATCGTCTTTACGGGGACGCGGCAGGACGTGCTGCCCGGCATCTATACCGAGACCCACCGTCAGGCGATCCTCGAGGTTCTGAAAGAGCTCGAGAACGAGGGCTGGCTGTTGAACCAGCGCTGCGTTTTCGACCCCTATGCCGATGCGACGCCGATGGCGCTCGACACCGGGTTCACACATGACCACGACATCGCGGGCGTGTTCGAGGCCCCGAGCCTCGACGCGGCCGTCGCGGGCACGGTTCGGCTTGAGCAAGCGGGCTGGTCGCGGGCGTTCCGGACCGAGTGGATGATCGGGCTGCGCGAATTCGCCCCGGTCTTTGGCAAGGGCGCGCACGAGGATCACGGCTGGGCCTTTATGGCGCTGTGGGAATGGAACGACCAGTGGTGCGAAGCGACCCGCGAAGAGCGTGATGAGTACGACCTCGAATGCGACATCGCCTTTAAGGGCGATCTCGATCACGAGGTGAACATCTCGGGGCGCATGCGGCTCGACATCGCACATGGCTGGCATCACCTGGGCTACTGGGAAATCGCCGGGCCCGACGTGGCCGACAGCGCGATCCGGGGCCACGAGACGGTCGCCGATTTCAAGTTCACCACCTCACGACACATCGTCGGGCGCGTCCTGCCGCTGAGCAGCCTGATCGCCCCGAAACACGACGACAGAAAGGCAGCCAATGTCTGAACACACCACCTCTCCGACCTGCGCGTGGATCCACTATGCCCGCCCGCGCCCGCACTGGTATCTCGTGGCCGAGGCCGACAAGGCCGCGCTGAAGGCCGACTGGGCCAAGGTCGAGGACAAGGCCCGCGCGGCGGGGGCCGTCTGCACCGGCACCTATCACATCCGGGGCCAGCACGATTTCGAGACCGTCTCGGTCTGGACCTTCCCCGGCAGCCAAGCCGCCTATGAGCATTGGCAGGCGCTGGTCGAGGCCCGGTATTCGGAATTCTTCGCGTTTACCAACAACATCGGCCTTGAGGTCGCGGGTGGCAGCGATGGCTGAACCTCTTCTTCAGGCAACCGGCATCACGCGCACCTTCGGCCATGTTCAGGCCCTGCGCGGCGTCGATTTCAAAGTCATGCCCGGCGAGATCGTGGCCCTGATCGGGGACAACGGTGCCGGGAAATCCACCCTCGTCAAGATCCTCTCGGGCGCTGACCAGCCCGATGACGGAGAGATCCTGATAGATGGACGCAAAGTCAGTTTCTCCTCTCCCGCTGACGCCCAAGACGCGGGCATTGCGACCGTCTATCAGGATCTGGCTCTCGCGCCGGACCTCCCGCCGGCCGAGAACCTCTTTCTGGGCCGCGAGCTGTTCAAGCCCGGTCTCGCCGGCAAGCTCGGCATGATCGACCGGCAGGCGATGCGCGAGCAGAGCGCCAAGGTGTTCGAAAGCCTCGGTGTGAACCTCAAGTCGCATCGCGTGTCGGTGGACACCCTGTCGGGCGGCCAGCGCCAGTCGGTCGCCATCGCCCGCGCGGCGATGTGGGCCGATAAGATCGTGTTCCTCGACGAGCCGACCGCCGCGCTGGGCGTGGTACAGACCCAGCGGGTTCTGGAGCTTGCCCAGCGGGTGCGCGACAGCGGCACCTCGGTCGTCCTCATCAGCCACAACATGCCTCAGGTCCTCGAGGTCGCGGACCGTGTCCATGTCCTGCGACTGGGGGAATCCGTGGCCAATCTGAAACCCTCCGCTGCCTCCGTGGAAGATCTGGTTCGCGAGATGACCAGCGGCACCAAAGAAGGATTCACGGCATGAGCACGTCGCAGTCCACGCTTCCGCAGGAGACCCGCGAAGAGAAGATGCTGCGCTTCCTCGCCTCCGGCTGGATTTTCCTCCTCCTCATCGGGCTGATCGCGATCTTTGCGATCCTGCGCCCACAGCAGTTCGCGTCGAGCTACAACCTGCAGCAGCTCGCCATCAACGCGGCGATCATCCTCGTGCTGTCCATCGGGCAGACCTATGTGATCATCTCGAACGGGATCGACCTGTCGGTCGGTTCGGTGCTGGTCTTCTGCTCGGTCGTGTCCGCGCAGGTGATGCTGGTCCTGTCGGGCGAGCCCGGCACCACGTTCGGCACCACGTCGGCAGGCTGGGGCGTGATCGCGATCGGATCGGTCGCGGCGGTTCTGACCGGCATCGTCTGGGGCGTGATCAACGGGTTCCTCGTGGCGGTGGCCAAGATTCCGGCGCTGATCGTGACGCTCGGTACGATGGGCATGGCCCTTGGCGGGGCGCAGATCCTGTCGGGCGGCACCGATGTGCGCGCCATGCCGGAGCTGCTTGTGGCCCATATCGGGTCGGGGCGTCTGTTCGGTATTCCCGCGCTGGTGCTGATCGCCGTGGTCGTCGTGATCATCGCGGGCATCATCCTGCACCTGTCGCGCTTCGGGCTTTATACCTACGCGGTCGGGTCGAACATGGAAGGTGCGCGCCGGTCGGGCATCAACGTGGTCAAGCAGACCATCGCCGTCTTTGCCGTGTCCGGCGCGATGGCGGGGATTGCGGCGATTATGTCGAACGCCCGGTTCGCGACGACCACGATCAACGGCCACACGATGGACAACCTGACGACCATCTCGGCGGTCGTGCTGGGCGGCACCTCGCTCTTCGGTGGTCTCGGCAGCGTCTTTGGCACGGTGGTGGGTGTGTTCATCCCGATCATCCTGCTCAACGGCTTCGTCATTCTCGGCATTCCTCCCTTCTGGCAGACCGTGGCCATGGGGGCGGTACTGATCCTCGCCGTCTGGATCGACCAACTCAAACGACGGCTTCGGAAGCGCGGCTGAACCGCGCCTCCCTCCTCCCCAACAGGAAAGGTAATCCCATGAAACTCAAGACGTTTACCGCAGCGCTGCTGGCCTCGGCCGCCAGCTTTGCCGCCACCCTGCCGGCGCAGGCCCAGGACGCGGGCACCGTGTCGCTCGTCCTCGGCGTCTCCGGCTCGCCGTTCTATCAGGCGCTTCAGTGCGGTGCGATGGCCCGCGCCGAAGAGCTGGGTCTCGACCTCAGCGTGTCCGCCGGTGACCAGTTCGCCGCCGACAGCCAGATCCCGGTCGTGAACGCCGTGACCGCCGCCGCCCCGGATGTGGCCGCGATCGTGCCGACCGACATGCAGGCCCTCGTGCAGCCGATGCGCGAACTGGCCGAGCGTGGCACCAAGGTAATCACCATCGACCAGACCGTCGCCGACAACAGCTTTGTCGAAACCGAGGTTCTGACCGACAACGAGGCCGGTGGCATGATGGCCGCCGAAGTCATGGCCGAAATCCTCGGCGGTGAAGGCAAAGTGCTGGTCATCACGCAGCCGCCGGGTTCGCTGGCTCAGGATGCGCGGACCGCCGGGTTCGAAGCCAAGCTCGCCGAATTCGAAGGCATCGAGTACATCGGCGCGCAGTACCAGTCGGACGACCCGCAGAAGGCCGCCGAGATCGTGACCTCGACCCTGTCGGCGCACCCCGATCTGGCCGGCATCTTTTCGACCAACGATCAGGGCGCGATCGGTGCGATCACGGGTCTGCGTCAGGCCGGGGCCGTGGGCCGCGTGAAGATGGTTGCTTATGACGCCGCCTCGGCCGAAGTCGCCGCGCTGAAGAACGGGGCCATTCAGGCGCTGATCGCCCAGAACCCCGCCGAAGAAGGCCGGGTCGCGATGGACGCGGCCCTCGCGCTCATCAACGGCGAGACGCTGGACAAGACCACCATGACCGACCTCGTCGTGATCCGCGAAGGCGAGAACGACAAGGCGGATGAGTACGAATACATCGCGAACTGCATGTAAGAGTTGGGGCGTCCGGGGGATCGCCCTCACCCGGATGAGCCAAAAGGAGACCCGCCGTGTGTCACGGCGGGTTTCGCTTTTTCCGGGCATGCCGTCTGACTTTGAGGCTGGACGGGTGGCACGGGCTTGGGTCAATCGGCCGCGAGAGCCTCCAACGCTTCGCTGCCCGCGGTGTTGAAGCAGCGTTTCAGGAGCGCGCCGGTGTCGAGGATCATGACGCTGCCGCGTGTCGGGCTATGGACGCAGCCGCAGATATCCTCAGTCACTTTCACCTTGCTGTCCTGATGGGCGAGCATGTTCATCTCGGCCACCTGATTTTCGGTGGTGATGACGATCTCGTCGACGGAATCGACGAGGATGCCGTATTTGCTGCCCCCGTCTTTGAAAATCAGGACCTTTTCGCTGCCCTTGCCGGAGGCGGGCATGCCGTAAAGCCTGCGCGGATTGATGAGGCTGATCAGCTCGTCGCGCAGGTTGATGATCCCCTCGACGAAATCGATGGCATAGGGCGGCTGCAGCAGGGTGTCGGGGTAATTGATGACCTCGCTCACCTGTGTCGTGTCGAGCGCGAAGGCACGGTCGAAGGTGAAGATGATGAAGGTCAGGCGCGCACTGCCTGCGCGTTCGACCTCGGTCGTGCGCACCTCGGCCTCGGACGGGTATATTTCGCGACAGCGCAGGGCGGTATCGACGAGAATTTCGTCCGCTTTGAGCGCCTCGTAGTCGAGCATCATGACGATGTCGTTTTGCTTGTTCAGGACGCAACCCCGCACGATGTCGGCGCGCGGGAGGGCGAGTTTGGTAAACGGCAGCACCTCGTCCTCGAAAAAACTGATGATGCTGTCGATGGAATAGACGAGGAGGCCGATGGCGCCGCCGTCGGTCTGGATGATCAGCATTTTACGTTTGGGGGGTATTTCCTCACTCGATTTGAGCGTGGCGACATCGCCCATGAAGTTGCGGAAATCGGCGACCGGGATGATCGCGCCGCGCAAGTTGGTGATGCCGATGAAGCAGTCGTGGACGAGCACGGAATCCATGATCTCGGGCGCTTCCATCACCTCGCGCACGTGGCGCAGGTCGATGGCGCAGGTGGTATGGCCGAACTGGAACGAGATGCAGTTGAGCCGGGGCCCGCGTGAGGCGACGGCGGTGTCGACCCGCTGCCCGGCGGGCAATTCGCCGCGCGGGATCTTTTCGAGGTTCAGGATTTCGTAAGGGTCGAGAATCTGGACGATCCGCTCACCATCCTCGAGTTTCAGGAGGCCCTCGACCACCACGTCTTTCACCCGGCCCTTGCGGGGGCGAAAATCCACGCGCGAGGCCCCTTGGACGTTAAGCACCTCGCCGGTGCGGTCGACCATGATCCCGATGCACAGGTCGTCATCCTCGATGATCGCGACCTTGCGTTCGGTGGCGTGGCGGTCGGGAAATTCGAGCAGCAGGCGCAGGTCGACCACCGGGATGATCTTGCCGCGCAGATTGAAGAGGCCAAGCATGAAGGGCGGGGCGAGCGGCATGGGCGCGATGCGTTTGGGTTCATTGACCACCTCGCGGATGACACCGGCGCTGAGCGCGAATTCCGTGTCGTCGAGCCAGAACGACCCGTAGATCGCCTGCGAGCGCACGACGCGGGTGGCGCTGTGCTCGGTGTCGGGCGGCGGTGCCGGGGGCGGGGGGCTCGCGTTCGACGTGCTGGCGGACGGGTCGATCTGAGGCATGTCAGGTCCTCCCCTGCAGGCGCGGTATCTGGATCACGTCGAAGTCGCCGGTGGTGCAGTCGATCGTGACCTGTCGGCCGAGGACCCCGCCGGTATCCTCATAGATGTTGCGCAGGCCCAGTTTGCGCACGGCGCGATAGGCGCTGCCGGAGTTGATCGTGCCGACGAGGCGGGCGGGATCGGTGTCGGGGGGCATCGTCATGTTGGCGCCGCCCACAATGATGACCTTGATCTGTTTGTGGTCGGCTGGCGTGATCTTCATCAGCGAGACGAGCGAGCGCACCGCCTGATCCACATGGCGACCGCTGATGCCATTGTCCTGATTGCCGCTGTCCGACAGCAGGCAATGGGCAAGGCCGTAGATTTTCTTGGCCGGGTAGAGGAACCCGAGCCCGATGCAGGAGCCGAGGATCGCGGTCAGGTCCTGCCCGGGGCCGCCGGTCTTGACCTCGCCGATCTGAACATGGGTCTTGGCCTGTGTCGTCATGCGACGGGCCCGCCAACCCGCCGTGACGGGGCGTAGATGATCGGTTCGATCTGCTCGAAATCGGCCTTTACGTGCTTGAGGGTTTCGCTTTCGCCGATGAAAAGCACCCCTTCGGGCTGCAGGAGCGTGCGTACGTGGGCCAGAATCCGCTCCTGATCGGCCTGTTTGAAGTAAATCAGCACGTTACGCAGAAAGATCGCGTCGAAGGGCGCGGTGTTCGCGAGCGCTTTCAAAAGGTTGTGCTGCCGGAAGCGGATGCGCGCCTTGATCTTGGGCGCGACTTTCCACCCGTCGTCGTCGGATCCGACCATATGCGCCTCAAAAAGATCCGGGCGCGTCTGCTGGAACCGCGCGACAGGGCGACCTTTGTATTCGCCATTTGTCGCGACCTCGAGCACGCGCGACGAGATGTCAGTGCCGAGGATGGTGTAGTCGAACCCCTCGGTGCGCTGGCGCACGTCTTCGAGACAGACGCCGATGGTGTGCGCTTCTTCCCCGGTCGAGGCGGCGGCGGACCAGACGCGCATGGCGCGACCGCGGACTTTCTCGGTGAAATTCGGGACGAAGACCTCATTGAAATAGGTCCAGACCCGGGGGGTGCGGTAGAAATAGGTTTCGTTCGTCGTGACGCGGTTCGTGAGTTCCTGACGCTCTGCCGGGTCCTGTGCGACCCGCGCGATGTAGGCTTTGTAGTCGTCGAGGCCGAGGTCGCGCAGGCGCGGCCGGAGCCGTGTGACCAGCATCGAACGGCGGGAATCGCCGATGCTGATGCCGGTCTGGTCGTAGACGATCGACTGGAGGCGGGCGAAATCCGCGTCGCTCATCGATTTCGATAGGTCCATTGTGGTCCGCTTTCCCTGAGTGGCGCCGCGTGGTTCGGATCAGTCGTCGAGCTTGACGATTTCGTCCGTCAGCCCCTCGGCCCCCTGTCTGAGGCCGTCGGTGGCGACCGCGATGGCGTCGGAGGCGACCACCGATTGTTCGGAGGCGTCGACGATGCTCTGGATCGCTTCGGCTACGTCGCGGGCTGCGGTCTGCTGTTCGTTGGCGGCGACGGAAATCTGCGCAATCGACTCGGTCGTTTCGGAAATGCCCGAGAGGATCTTGGTGAAGGCCGACCCAGCCTCACGCGAGACTTCGCTACCCTGGGCCACGCGTTTCACCGTCTCGTTGATGAGCTTCGTGATCTCTTTGGTCGCCTGCGAAGAGCGTTCGGCGAGTTTGCGCACTTCATCCGCGACGACCGAGAAGCCGAGGCCATGTTCGCCTGCGCGCGCCGCCTCGATCGCGGCGTTGAAGGCGAGCAGGTTGGTCTGGCTCGCGATTTCGCTGATGACTTTGACGATCTCGTTGATCTCTTCGGACGAAGCGTTGATGAGGTCCATTGCTTCGATCGAGCGTTCGATAGCCTTGGCGCCAAGATCGGCCTCGTCCTTGGTGCGTTTGGCGATCTCGTCCGACAGGCCGCTGTTCTGCGCAATGGAGTCGATCGAGGCGCTGAGCTCTTCGACCGAGGCGTTGATTTCTTCGGTCGTGCAACCGAGCGTCTGGGCGCCCGCGGCGACCTTCTGCGCCTGTTCGGCGATGTCGGCCGATCGGATCGCGAAGTCATCCGCGATCTTGGACACGTTGCGTTCGACGTTCTTGCGCGAGGTGATGTCGGTGGCGAATTTCACCACTTTGAAGGGGCGGCCCTTGGCGTCGAAGATCGGGTTGTAAGAGGCGCTGATCCAGACCTCTTTGCCGTTCTTGCCGAACCGTTGGAACTGCGATGCGTTGAACTCGCCCGCCGCGAGATCGGACCAGAACCGTTTGTAGTCAGGGCTGGCCACATATTCCGGATCGCAGAACATGCGGTGGTGCTTGCCCTGAATTTCTTCGAGCGAATAGCCGGTGACGGCAAGGAAGTTGTCGTTCGCGGTCAGGATGGTGCCGTCGAGGTCGAACTCGATCAGGGCCTGTGCCCGGCTGATCGCGGTCAGCTTGCCGTCCTGTTCAGCGGTGCGGCGCTTTTCTTCGGTGATGTCGGTGGCGAATTTGACCACCTTGAAGGGCGTGCCGTTGCCGTCGAGGATCGGGTTGTAGGAGGCGTTGATCCAGACCTCTTTACCGTTCTTGCCGAAGCGTTGGTATTCGCCCGACGCGGGGCGGCCCTCGGCCAGATCTTCCCAGAACGCCTTGTAGGCGCCGCTGGCCACGTAGTCCGGGTCGCAGAACATGCGATGGTGGCGGCCGACGATCTCGTTCAGGTCGTAATCCGTCACGGCGAGGAAATTCGCGTTTGCGTCGAGGATGTTGCCCTTGAGGTCGAACTCGATCATCGCCTGCGCGCGGTCGAGCGCTTCGAGCATGCCGGTGTTCTTGCGCTGGGTCGTCACATCGTCCCATTCGAGCATGTTGCCGACATAGGCCCCGGTGGCGTCGAAGATGCCGCCGACGTTCAGGGCGAATTTGTAGTCGCCGACGGTGATGTCGGAGCGGAAGGGCAGGTTGCCGGGATCGGCGAGGACCTTGCGCTGGTGGGCGGGGTTCTTGTGAAACTGGTCGATGCAGGACCCGATGATATTGGCAGGGTCGAAGCCGGGCCAGATCTTGGCGAAGGTCGCGGCATTGTCGGTGAGCAGGCGCTGCGTCGCCTCGTTGATGTCGGTCACGATGAAATCGCGGTCGATCGCCATCATCGCAACGGTCGATTTCTCGAACCCTGTCGAGCGGCGCATCGAAACGGTTTCGGCCCGCACCCGGTCGGTGACGTCACGCGCAATCTGCACGATGCGGGTCACGGCCCCACTTGGGCCTTTGACCGGGGTGTAGGAGCCTTCGACCCAGATGTCCTGCCCGGACTTGGTTCGCCGGTGGAACATGCCGGTGACCGGTTCGCCCTTGGCGAGATCGGCCCAGAGTTTCTTTGCGGCACCGTCCTGCCCGGCCCAGAGGTCGTGGCTCTGCCCGTCGAGATCGGCAGCGGCATAGCCGGTCATCGACAGGAACGCGGGCGTGGCCGAGAGGATCTTGCCGTCCGGGGCGTATTCGACGACGGCCTGCGTGCGGGTGAGTGCGTCGATCATCCCGTCGCGCCGGGCCTTGGCCCGATGCTCGTCCGTGACGTTGCGCGCGAGTTCGATCACCTTGACCGGTTTACCGTCGGCACCGCTGACCGGCGTATAGGTCGCGTCGATCCAGACGCGTTCGCCGCCTTTGGAGACCCGGCGAAACACACCGGCGGCGGGTTTGCCCATCGCCAGTTGCATCCAGAAATCCCGGTAATCGTCGGTCTTGGCCATATCCGGGGGACAGAAGAGTTTGTGGTGCTGGCCGGTCACGTCCGACCCGTGGCCCAGCATCGTCAGAAATGCCTCGTTCGCGTCGAGGATGGTCCCGTTCAGGTCGTACTCGACAACACCCTGAGACCGCTTGATCGCGTCGAGGACCGCCGCGGTGGCATCGCCCCCCACGGCTTCCTCGGTCTCAATTACTTGTTCCTTAGCGCCCATATCCCGGCCTCGATCTGTTTCTCACCTCGGGGCACCATCGGCGAAGGACTTTAAGCATTGCTTACCGGGCAAGGATCTTTCCCATCGCGCACCGGCACGATCTCCCGAAAATGCGACACAAACTCTAAGGGGCGCTTGGCGCGGCAGGGGGTGCGTCGTCTGCGGCGCTCGAAAAATTTGAACCAGATCAAAGCGCGCGGGCACTTATCGGCTAGAGTGGCCACATGGCGGACGGGATGGACAGGGTTTTTCACACCACCGGGATCACCAAGGTCTACAGGACCGGGGAGGTGGACGTGCATGCGTTGCGCGGCGTGGATGCCGAGCTGTTCGCGGGCGAGTTCACGGTGCTTCTGGGCGCCTCCGGGTCGGGGAAATCGACGCTTCTGAACATTCTGGGCGGGCTCGATCATGCGAGCGCCGGGCAGGCGTGGTTTCGGGATCAGGAGCTGACCGCGATGAGCGAGCGGGAGCTGACGCGCTATCGGCGCGACCACGTCGGCTTCGTGTTCCAGTTCTACAATCTGGTGCCCTCGCTCACGGCGCGTGAGAACGTGGCGCTGGTCACCGAGATCGCCAAGCACCCGATGCGGCCGGAGGAGGCGCTGGAACGTGTCGGGCTGACCCATCGGCTCGATCACTTTCCGGCAGAGATGTCGGGGGGTGAACAGCAGCGGGTGGCGATTGCGCGCGCGATCGCGAAACGGCCTGAGGTGCTGTTGTGCGACGAGCCGACCGGGGCGCTGGATTCCAACACCGGGGTTCAGGTGCTGGACGCTCTGGAAAAGATCAACGCCGAGCTCGGGACCTCGACCATCGTGATCACGCATAACGCGGGCATTCGGAAAATGGCGCATCGGGTGGTGCATTTCGCCGACGGCAACATCGCGCAGGTGGTGGTCAACGACAGCCGCATCGCGCCCTCGGAAATCGAGTGGTGACGATGCGCGCGCTGGACAAGAAACTCTTTCGCGACATCCGCAGGCTCTGGGCGCAGGCGCTGGCCATCGCCGCCGTGCTGTCGGTGGGGGTCATGATCATGGTCATGGCGTTCGGCACCCAGCGCAGCCTGACCGAGACGCGCGACACCTTTTATGATCGGGCGCGGTTCGCCGATATCTGGTCTCAGGCCGCGCGCGCACCGAAAACGCTGATAGACGAGATCGCGGCCATTCCCGGCGTGGCCCGTGTCGAGGCGCGGATCAGCCAGTTCGCGGTGCTCGACCTGCCGGACATGGCGGACCCGGCGATGGCGCAGATCCTGTCGATCCCGGCCTCAGGCGAACCCGTGATGAATGCGCTCATCGTCAAGGAGGGGCGGCTGCCCGGCTTTGGCCGCCGTGACGAGGTGGTGGTGAACGAGGCGTTTGCGCTGGCCCATGACTACGGCCCCGGCGACGGGTTCTCGGTCACGCTCAATGGCCAGAAACGCGAGGTGCGGATCACCGGCGTCGTCCTCAGCCCCGAGTTCATCTATACCATCGGTCCCGGCTCGATCATGCCCGATGACCAGCGGTTCGGCATCTTGTGGATGGCCGAGGATGTGATGGCGGCGGCGTTCAACCTGTCGGGCGCGTTCAACTCGGTGACGCTGTCGGTGACGCGCGGCACCGATCTTGAGCCGGTGCGCGATGACCTCGAGGCGCTCCTGAAGCCCTATGGTGGCACCGGCACCTACGCGCGCGATCAGCAGGTGTCGAACGCGTTTCTGGACGGCGAGTTGGAGCAGCTGGACGTCATGGCGCGGATCGTGCCGCCGATCTTTCTGGTGGTGAGCGCCTTTCTCGTGAACATGGTGCTGGGGCGGCTCATCCAGTTGGAGCGCGAGCAGATCGGGCTGCTGAAGGCGCTGGGCTATTCCACCGCCGAGATCGCAGGACACTATCTGAAACTGTCGCTGGGGATAGGGGCCATCGGCGTGGTGATCGGCTGGCTTTTCGGGTTGGCGGCGTCTCAGGCGATGGCGGCGGTCTATGTCGAATACTTCCACTTCCCCTACCTGGTCTTCGTGCAGCGCCCGAGCGTCTATGTGATCGGGGCGGCCGCGGGACTTCTTGCCGCGCTCATCGGCGCGATGATGGCGGTGCGCCGGGTGGTCGGCCTGTCGCCTGCGGTCGCCATGTCGCCGCCCGCGCCGACGCGGTTCCGGCGGGGGCTGTTCGACCGGCTCATTCAGATCCTGCGCCCGCAGCAGCCGACCATGATGATCCTGCGCGCCATCGGGCGCTGGCCGCTGCGCGCGGCCCTCACCAGTCTGGGCATCTCGATCTCGGCGGCGATCATCGTCGCGGGGCTCTTCATGTTCGACAGTTTCGACGAATTGCTCGACGTGGCCTTTGTGCAGGCCAACCGTCAGGATGCGATCCTCGAATTTGCGATTGAGCGCCCCGAGGCGGCGCTGGACGCGGTCGAGACCCTGCCGGGCGTGATGCGCGCCGAGGGCAGCCTTTCGATCCCGGTGCGCCTGCACCACGGCCATCTGACCCGCACCATCGCGATCGAGGCCGCGCGGCCCGGCAACGACCTTGTCCGCGTCTTCGACGGCGACGACCGGGTCGAGGTGGCGCCGGAGCATGGGCTTGTGCTGGCCAAACGCCTCGCCGATCATCTGGACGCGCGGGTGGGCGACATCGTCGAGGTCGAGTTCCTGCAGGAGGGCGACACCCGCTACCGCGTCCCGGTGACCGGTACGGTGGCGCAATTCTTCGGCCTTTCGGCCTATATGGACCTCGACACCGCGAGCCGGCTCTTGGGCCACACCCCGCGCCTGACGCTCGCCAATATCGAGATCGACGAACGGGAGCGCGCGGCGCTGTTCGAGGCGGTCAAGGCGAGCCCGGCGATCTCGGGCATCACCTATATGTCCGAGGTCCGGCGCGGGTTCGATGAGACCATCGCGGCAAGCGCGGGCATCACCATGACGGTCTACACCTTCATGGCCGCCCTGATCGCGGTCGGCGTCGTCTATAATTCGGCGCGCATCCAACTGTCCGAACGGGCGCGCGAACTGGCGAGCCTGCGCATCCTCGGCTTCACCAAGGGCGAGGTGAGCTACATCCTGTTGGGTGAGCTTTTTATCCTCACGCTGGTCGCGATCCCCGTGGGCCTCGTCATGGGTTACGGCATGGCGGCGGGGATGGTGCAGAGCTTCAAATCCGACCTCTACGCCCTGCCGCTCATCGTGACCGAAACCACCTACTGGCGCGCCGCGGGCGTGGTGGCGGGGGCCACCATCGTCTCGGCCCTGATCGTGCGGCGGCGGATCGACCGCATGGACCTCGTCGCCGTGATGAAAACAAGGGAGTGACCCCATGAAACTGAGAACCATCGTGATCGGTGCGGTCGCGCTCGCGGCCATCGGGGGCGCGGTCTGGGTGTCGATGCAGCCGGAGGTCGTGCCGGTGGACATGGCCCAAGTGACAGCGGGACCGATGGAGGTCACGGTGAACGCCGACGGCACCACCCGCGTGCGCGACGTCTATGAGGTGGCGGCGCCGGTGTCGGGCACGGTGGGGCGCGCACCGGTCAAGGTGGGCGAGGCTGTGGTCAAGGGCGAGACGGTGATCGCGCGGATCGAACCGGGCGAGCCTGCCTTCCTTGACGAGCGCGCCCGCAAACAGGCCGAGGCGGCAGTGGCGCAGGCCGAAGCCGCGCTCGCCCTGTCGCGCACCCAGATCACGATGGCCGAGGCCGACCTCAACAACGCGCAACGCCAACTCAGCCGGGCCTTCGATCTGCATGAACGCGGCACCACCTCCGACGCGGTGCTGGAGGAGGCCGAAACCGCGCTGGACATCGCGGCGGCGCAGCTCGACAGCGCCCATGCCACGGCCGATATGCGGGCGAGCGAGCTGACGGCGGCCAAGGCGGTGCTGACCCAGCCGGGCGAGCGCACGCTGGACGAAGAAGAGGCCTGCTGCATCGACCTCATGGCCCCGGTGTCGGGCACGGTGCTGTCGGTGGCCTCGACCTCGGCCCGGCCGGTGACGGCGGGCACCACGCTCCTCTCCATCGGGCCGACCGACGACCTTGAGATCGTGGTCGAACTTCTGTCGACCGATGCCGTGCGCCTGACTACCGGCGCGCCTGCCCATATCGAACGCTGGGGCGGCCCCGACGCGCTGGACGCCGTGGTGCGCGAGATCGAGCCTGCGGCCTTCACCAGGGTCTCGGCGCTGGGGATCGAGGAACAGCGCGTGCGCGTGGTGCTCGACTTCGCGCCCGATACGCAGGTTCCCCCGCTCGGGCACAATTTCCGCATCTATGCCCGGATCGTCGAATGGTCCGCCGAAGATGCGCTGCGCGTCCCGATCTCGGCGCTCTTTCGCGACGGCGAAGACTGGGCGGTCTTCGTGGTCTCGGACGGCCTAGCGCGCCTGACCCCCATCGACATCGGCCAGCGCAACTCCGACGCGGCTCAGGTCCTCTCGGGTCTCGCAGAGGGCGACACCGTCATCACCCATCCGAGCGACCGGATCGCCGATGGCGTGCTGATCGAACAACGCACGACCGGGAACTGAGGCCTGCCCCTTCTCTGTTTCAAGAAACCTCAGGGGGTAAGGGCGCATTTGCCTGCAAATGTGCCCAGGGGGACTGGTCCCCCTCACCGCGCCGACCTGCCGTCAGGCAGGGCGGCGCAAACCCTGCGCGGGCGCAAGCCCGCACCGATTGACAGTGCAGACAGCGCGACCTCTGGGCAAGGCGCGCGCGCCGTGGCAGGGTCGCGCCATGACCCGTCTCGACACTGCCCGCGATATCCTCGCCACGCTCATTGCCTTTCCGACCGTCTCGGCGGACAGCAATCTCGATATGATCCACTGGATGGCGGATTACCTCGAGCGTCATTTCGCGCGGGTCGAGGTGCTCACGAATGCGGACGGGACCAAGGCCAACCTCTTCGCCACCATCGGCCCCGAGGGCGACGGTGGCATCGTGCTTTCGGGCCATTCCGACGTTGTGCCGGTGGCAGAACAAGACTGGTCCTCGGACCCGTTCGAGATGCGCGAGGCGGACGGGCTGCTTTACGGGCGCGGCACCTGCGACATGAAGGGCTTCATCGCCTGCGCGCTTGCGATGGCGCCTTATTACGCGGGCCGCGACCTCGACCGTCCGATCCATTTCGCCTTCACCCATGACGAAGAGGTGGGCTGCCTCGGGGCCGCCGATCTGATCGCGGCGCTGGAGGCGCGGGGGGTGAAACCTGCGATGGCGATCATCGGCGAGCCGACCGAGATGCGGATCATCGAGGGGCACAAAGGCTGCTGCGAATACACCACGCGTTTCACCGGGCTCGAGGGCCACGGGTCGGACCCGGATCAGGGGGTGAATGCGGCGGAATACGCGGTGCGTTATGTTTCGCGGCTGCTTGAGATCCGCGAACAGCTCAAGTCCCGCGCGCCTCAGGGCAGCGCGTTCGAGCCGCCCTGGACCACGCTCAACATCGGGGGCGTCCACGGTGGGGTGGCCCACAACGTTATCGTCGGCAAGGCCGAGGTGGAGTGGGAATTCCGCCCCGTTGTGACCGAGGACATGGAGTTCGTGAAATCCGAGATCGAGGCCTATGCCCGCGACGTCCTGCTCCCGGCCATGCAAAAGGTCGAGCCGCGCGCGAAGATCGAGACCGAGGTCATCGGCGAGGTCGCGGGCTTCGAGCCGATGGAGCGCAACGCGGCGCGCGATCTCATGATGAAACTCACCGGGGCCAACACGGCGGGGCTGGTGCCTTTCGCGACCGAGGCGGGATTGTTCCAGTCGCTGGGGTGCGACGTTGTGGTCTGCGGCCCGGGCTCGATCGCACAGGCGCACAAGCCTGACGAGTTCGTCGCACTGGATCAGATGTCGGCCTGTCTGGACCTGCTCGACCGTCTGGTCTGAGGATTCCTTTAACCAATTTGGCCGAGAGTGGACCCGAACAGGGGGGAACGTCGTTCGGATAGGCTATGACCCGGATATTCACCGTCTTGATCGCCCTCTGTCTGGCCGCGCCCGCCCTGTCGCAAGCCCGCGACGAAAGCCCTGTGGTGGAGGCCTGCGGGGCCTCGGTCCCGGTGCCGGGGGCGGTTGACGACATCGAGCCTTCGGGCGTTTTAGCCGTGCCGAACCTCGGATGGGCGCCCTGTGCCGACTGTGCCGCCGACGGCGATGATACGGTGGTCTATGGCGCCGATGATGGGGCAGGGGCGGTGATCTTTGCCTCGGGCGTGGCTGAGATCGCGCCGCGCGACACCGGGGCGCTGCCCGAGTGCCGCGTCTTTGACATGGGCATCACGCCCTTCGTCACGCCCCATGCCTCGGCGGATGCGGATTGGACGCTGGTGGAGGCGCCGGACCGGATCGAGGCGCGCTATTGCCCCTATAGGGGCGAGGTCGGGGAGTTGTGCCTGTCGTTCGTCTGCACCCCTGAAGAGCAGCAGTGGGAGCTTCTGGCCGCAGGGCAGGTGGAGACGCTGAATTTCGACGAGGTGCTCGAGATCGAGTTGGACGTGCGGGTCGATGGCGCGCTTGCGGGTTATCTGACACTGGGCGCGCGAGCCGGGATGGAGGATCGTTACATCGCCGTCTATGTGCGCCAGTTGGACGACGCCCTATTAGGGGCGCTCCGGCGTGGGCAGCGCGGCACCTTCAGCGTCAGGGCCGGGGCGCAGGCGCAGGAGTTCGGTGTGGCGCTCGATGGGTCGTCACGGGCGCTGGGTGCGGTGCTGGCCAATTGCACCGATCTGCAACGGCTGGCGACGCCCGACACGGCGCCGGATCGGTTCATACTGCTCAATGGCGTCTCGACCGAGGCGGCGGTTGCCGCGGCGCGCGAGGCGCTTGAAGACCGGATCGCGCATCTTCTGGCGCTCGAAGGGGCCCCCGACCCCGAGGTGCGCCGGGCGGTCGAGGCCAAGGTGCCGGACGGGTGGCGGTTCATCGACGCACTGGTCGGCCCGTCACCGGAACTGGGCCTGTCGAACTATGCCCGATATTTCATCGCAAAGCCGCCCAACCGCGACTGGGTCGTGTTCGATCCGCAGGAGAACCCGCCGCGGATCTATATCGACCGTAAACGCCCGATCGGGGCGTGGCCCAACCTGCTTCTGACCACCGCCGAGCGGGACCGCACGATCTATGAACGGTGGTACTGGGACGGCGAAAACTACCTCTACCGCGAGACGATCCCCGCGCGCTGATCGTCGCGTATGGCGTGAAAACGACACCCCAATGTCGCGAATTGACCCAACGTCATGTCGCGCGCAGGCCCGTGAGTCTCGACAGTATCGACATGATTCCGTCGCTCGCCGGGGGGTCCTGTGCAACAATGCTCAAAGCCGCGGCAGGGCGCGAAAAACATTATGTCGCTTTCGATGTGAATAGGTTCGCCTCTGAGCAAACGCTCATTTCCTGCCCAAATGCCTGTTGAAATCCACGTTTCAATCGTGTTGGCTTTGATCAAAAGCAAAAAACAAATGAAATCCGACAGGGATGTAAGGGGGTCTTTTTGGCCAGCCAAGAGGGAAACGACGGTTTCGTCGTCTTTGATCGCGTTCAGAAATCCTATGACGGCGAAACGCTCGTCGTCAAAGATCTGAACTTGTCCATCGGCCGAGGTGAGTTCCTCACCATGCTGGGGCCCTCGGGCTCGGGCAAGACCACCTGCCTCATGATGCTCGCGGGGTTCGAGACGGCGACACACGGGGATATCCTCCTCGGTGGTCAGCCGATCAACAACATCCCGCCGCACAAACGCGGCATCGGCATGGTGTTCCAGAACTACGCGCTGTTTCCGCATATGTCGGTGGGCGAGAACCTGTCCTTCCCGCTGGAGGTGCGCAAGATCGGCAAGTCCGAGCGCGAGACCAAGGTCAAGCGCGCGCTGGACATGGTTCAGATGGGATCGTTCATCAACCGGCGTCCGGCGCAGCTTTCGGGCGGTCAGCAACAGCGGATCGCACTGGCGCGCGCGCTGGTGTTCGAGCCGGAGCTGGTGCTCATGGACGAACCGCTGGGCGCGCTCGACAAGCAGCTGCGCGAGCACATGCAGTTCGAGATCACGCGACTGGCCCATGAGCTGGGCATCACCACGGTCTACGTGACGCACGACCAGACCGAGGCGCTGACCATGTCGGACCGGGTCGCGGTGTTCGACGATGGCCGTATCCAGCAGCTCGATCCGCCGGACATCCTGTACGAAGAGCCGAAAAACAGCTTCGTCGCGCAGTTCATCGGCGAGAACAACACGCTCGAAGGCGTGGTGAAAGAGATCAAGGGCGACGCCTGCGTCATCGAATTGGATGGCGGCGAGGTGATCGACGCCAAGCCCGTGAACGTGTCCGAAGTCGGTCAGCGCACGAAAGTGTCGATCCGCCCGGAGCGGGTCGAATACAACAAGGAACGCCTTCGCGAAGGTGCCCATACGCTCAAGGCCGAAGTGCTCGAGTTCATCTACATGGGCGACATTTTCCGCACCCGTCTGAGGGTCGCGGGCAACGAAGATTTCATCATCAAGACGCGTAACGCGCCGGATCAG
The DNA here is from genome assembly GCA_036154315.1 of Pseudomonadota bacterium. Lineage (GTDB taxonomy): Bacteria > Pseudomonadota > Alphaproteobacteria > Rhodobacterales > Rhodobacteraceae > Maritimibacter. Next base: position 5,850 of record JAYZLL010000022.1, on the reverse strand, counting down.
GTCAAACTGAAGCCGGGCGAGCAGATCGAGATCGGCTGGCTGCCGGACGATTGCCGCGCCCTTGATGCCTGATACCGAGACACCCCCGCGCCACTCGGGCGCGGGTGGGATGGGGGGCGGGCTCGCCCGGCTCTGCCTCTCCTAAACTCATAAATGGGCGAATGACTGGGAGAAAGTTTATGCAACTTAAGACCCTACTTCTGGGCTCTGCCGTGGCAAGCATCGGCGGCATGGCCGTCGCACAGGACATGACCTTCGTGTCCTGGGGCGGTGCTTATCAGTCGAGCCAGCAAAAGGCTTACGTCGAGCCCTATCTGGCCGACAACCCCGACATGTCGATCACGTGGGACGAAAGCTCGGCGGAAGCCGTGGCCAAGCTGCGCGCGATGAACGAAGCCGGCAACATCACCTGGGACCTCGTCGACGTCGTGGCCGCTGACGCCATCCGTCTGTGCGACGAAGGCCTCGCGATGGAAATCGACTTCGACGAAATGCTCGCCGAAGGTGACGACGGCTCGTCCGCCGAAGACGATTTCGGCGACCTTCTGGTGTCGGATTGCTTCATCCCGCAGATCGTCTATTCGACGACCGCGGCGTATCGCCCCGACCTTCTGCCCGAAGGTGCCCCGGCGCCGGACTCGATCTGTGCGATGTTCGACACCGAGACCTATCCGGGTCAGCGCGCGCTGGAACAGCGCCCGATCAACAACATGGAGTGGGCTCTGCTCTGTGACGGTGTCGCCAAAGAAGACATCTACGACGTTCTCGAAACCGAGGAAGGTCAGGATCAGGCGTTCGCCAAGCTCGACACCATCAAAGACGACATCGTCTGGTGGTCGGCCGCTGCCGAGCCGCCGCAGCTTCTCGCCGACGGCGAGATCGTGATGGGTTCGTCCTACAACGGCCGCTGGTTCTCGGCGATCGAAGAGCAGGACCAGCCGTTCGAAATGCTCTGGGACGCTCAGGTGTTCGACCTTGACGGCTGGATCATCCCGGCCGGTCTGCCCGAAGACCGTCTGGAGCCGGTGCTGGACTTCGTCCGCTTCGCCACCGACACCCAGCGTCTGGCCGATCAGGCCGCCTACATCTCCTACGGTCCGGCCCGCGCTTCGTCCGCGCCGCTCGTGGGCGATCACGCCGAGCTGGGTATTCCGATGGGGCCGCACATGCCGACCGCACCGGAAAACTCGCAGAACGTGTTCGTGTACAACTACACCTGGTGGGCTGATTACCGCGACGACCTGGACGCCAAGTTCCAGGCCTGGCTCGCCCAGTAATCTCACCTGACACCATCGGGGAGGGGCCGCGTGGCCCCTCCCATCCCCAACGCCAAGGACGACGATCATGAGCGACGCGACCGAGACTTCCGGCCCGATGCTAGCCGCCGACGGGCGGCCGCTGAAGGCGAGCCTCAACCGAGCGTTGCGCCGGCAGAAACTGCGGGCGCTGATGCTGATTGCGCCGCTTCTGATCTTTATCCTCGTGGCCTTCATCGCGCCGATCGCGGACATGCTGTTCCGCTCGGTGGAAAACGGCATTGTCGAAGAGACCCTGCCGCGCACCGTCGAAGCAATGGACGAATGGGACGCGGATGCCGAGCCCGTGCCGGGCGAGGACGTTTATTTCGCGCTGTTCCGCGACATGTTCGTGGCCTCGGAAAAGAAGATCCACACCCGGCTCGGGTCGCGTCTGAACTATGAGACCACGGGGATTTCGTCGATTTTCCGCCAGACCGGGCGCGAGGTCGAGGATCTGGCCGAGGTCTATGAGGACCAGTTCGACGATCTGAACGAGAACTGGACCGAAGAGCTGTTCTGGGCCGAACTCATGGGCGATCCCGACTGGTTCGCCGAGGCTTCGACCAGCGAGGACGGCCCCGGTCCCGATTTCGTGCTGAAAGAGGGCATGGAGGACCGGCTGCCGCTGACGACCGAGGCCTATCTCGCCTTTGCCGAGTTCACGCAGGTCGAAGACGGCGACAACCCGGCGGGCGAGAACGTCTGGCCGCTGGTCCATGCGATGCTCTACCACGACCTGACGGGCAATGCGGCCATCGACGGCTACACCGGCTTCGGGTCCGAAGAACTGCTGGCCGCCAAAGAGGCCGCCGCCGATTTCGAAGCGGTCGCCTATAAGCAGGCCTTCCTCGACATCGACGAGGACTGGGGCGACCCGAACATCATGCAGACCATCAAGGTCTATTCGCCCGCCTATACGCCGGGCTATTTCCTGACCGCCGTGGACATGCAGCTGAACCCCGCAGGGATCGAAGCACAGCCGGACGATCAGGCGATCTACCTCAAGCTCTTCTGGCGCACGATCTGGATGTCCTTGACCATCACCGTGGCGACCATCGTTCTGGGCTATCCGGTGGCGTTCCTGCTCGCCAACCTGCCGATGCGTGTCTCGTCGCTTCTGATGATCCTCGTGCTCCTGCCGTTCTGGACCTCGCTTCTGGTGCGCACATCGGCGTGGAAGGTGCTGCTGCAACAGCAAGGGGTGATCAACGATATTCTCGTCTGGTCGGGTCTTATCAACGAGGCGGGACGATTGGTGATGATCAACAACCAGTTGGGCACGATCATCGCGATGACGCATATCCTGCTGCCGTTCATGATCTTGCCGCTCTATTCGGTGATGGCGACGATCCCACCGAGCTTTGTGCGAGCCGCCAAGAGCCTGGGTGCGACCAATGTGACCGCGTTCCGGCGGGTGTATTTCCCGCAATCGGTGCCGGGCATCGGGGCGGGGTCGATCCTCGTCTTCATCCTCGCCATCGGCTACTACATCACGCCCGCACTGGTCGGGGGGACGACGGGTATCTTTATCTCGAACCGGATCGCCTATCACATCTCTTCGAGCCTCAACTGGGGTCTGGCGGCGGCGCTCGGGACCATCCTCTTGGCCGCAGTGCTCATCCTCTACTGGGCCTACGACCGGATCGTCGGCATCGACAACGTGAAGCTGGGGTAGACCATGACCGACGCGACTGCGAACCACACCGACGACGAGCTGATCGTGGACAAGGGCGAGCCGTCCATGTGGGGCTTTGTTGTTCCCATGCTGGCGCTCTTCGGAGGCTTCTTCGGCTTTCTCGCCGGGAACACGGGCGACTCCGGCCTCATCGGGTTCATCCTCGGGCTGATCTATGGCGGGGTTGCCGGGTTCATCCTGAACAGCTTCGTGCCCAACCGCACGGCGGGCCGCTGGGGCCTGATCGTGCTGACCGCGATCCTCGGGTTCTTCCTCGGCAAATGGGGCGGGGCGGCGGCCGGTGCCATCGTCGGCGCGGTGGTGAGCTGGGCGGCCTACTGGATCGGGCGCGGGCATTACCGTGACGGCGTGCCGATCTATGCGACGGCGGGCCAGACGCTGTGGCACAACACGTACCTCCTGATCTGCGGCCTGATCTTTTTCTTCCTGATCGCGCCGATCCTCACGATCATTCCGCTGTCGTTCAACGCGGAGAACTTTTTCACCTTTACGCCCGAGATGCTGGCGCTTAGCCCCGAGGGCTACAGCCTCCAGCACTATCAGGATTTCTTCACCAACTCCGACTGGCAGAGCGCCATGTGGAACTCGCTGAAGATCGCGCCGATGGCGACGGTGCTCGCCGTGGGGTTCGGGACGCTTGCGGCTATCGGCCTGAGCCAGCCGCATGTGCCGTTCCGTCAGACCATCATGGCGATCCTCATCAGCCCGATGATCGTGCCGCTCATCATCTCGGCGGCGGGGATGTATTTCTTTTACTCGCGTGTCGGGCTTCAAGGCACCTATCTGGGCGTCGTGCTGGCCCATGCGGCCCTTGGTATCCCCTTTGTGATCATCACGGTGACGGCCACGCTCGTGGGCTTTGACCGGTCGCTGACGCGGGCCTCGGCCAACCTTGGCGCCGATCCGGTCACGACCTTCATGCGCATTCAGATGCCGCTCATCCTGCCGGGCGTGATCTCGGGCGGGCTGTTCGCCTTCATCACCTCGTTCGACGAAGTCGTCGTGGTGCTGTTCGTGGGCTCGGCCCAGCAAAAAACGCTGCCGTGGCAGATGTTCATCGGACTGCGCGAACAGATCAGCCCGACCATTCTGGCGGTCGCCACGATCCTCGTCGCGATCTCGATCGCGCTGCTTGCCACCGTCGAGCTTCTGCGCCGTCGGTCCGAGCGGATGCGCGGCCTCTCGCCAAGTTGATCCACACGGTTTCTTAACCTTTATGACGCATGCCGTATGCGACGGACCGGGGGGCCCTTGAAGCCCCCCGGAACCATGACTAGGCTCTTGTAGACGAGCCGTCCGGCTCGAACGAAGGGGCCGTCCGGCCCAGGGAACAGTCAGAGGCAGGCGACCATGAAAGACCCCATTGATACCTATATGAACACCCTCGTGCCGATGGTCGTGGAACAGACCAGCCGGGGCGAGCGTGCCTATGACATCTTCTCGCGGCTCCTGAAGGAGCGGATCATTTTCCTCAACGGGCCGGTGCATGACGGCATGTCGTCGCTGATCTGCGCCCAGCTTCTTTTCCTCGAGGCCGAGAACCCGTCCAAGGAAATCGCGATGTACATCAACAGCCCGGGCGGTGTCGTCACCTCTGGCCTGTCGATCTATGACACCATGCAATACATCCGCCCGAAGGTGTCGACCCTCGTGATCGGTCAGGCGGCTTCGATGGGCTCGCTCCTGCTGACCGCCGGTGCGCCGGGCATGCGCTTTTCGCTGCCCAACAGCCGCATCATGGTGCACCAGCCCTCGGGCGGCTATCAGGGCCAGGCGACGGATATCATGATCCACGCGCAGGAAACCCAGAAGCTCAAGGATCGTCTGAACTCGATCTACGTGAAGCACACGGGCCAGAAAATGAAGGCCGTGGTGGACGCGCTCGAGCGCGACAACTTCATGGATGCCGAGACTGCGAAGGACTGGAGCCTCATCGACGAGATCCTGGAATCGCGCGGCGAGGCGTCGGAATAGGATTGTTTCGCCCCCGTGAGGCCGATCAGAATCGGATTGCGGGGGCAGAGACGCTGCCCTAAGCTTGGGCAAACCAGGTTGGAACGGCCCCGAGCGGGGGTCAGACAGGAGCGGGGCAACGGCCCCCGAAAGGCGATATGGCGAACAACTCCTCCGGTGGTGACAGCAAGAATACCCTCTACTGCTCGTTCTGCGGAAAGAGCCAGCATGAGGTTCGCAAGCTGATCGCAGGCCCGACGGTGTTCATCTGCGATGAATGCGTCGAGCTTTGCATGGATATCATCCGCGAGGAAACCAAGGGCTCCGGGCTCAAGTCGACCGACGGCGTCCCGACCCCGCAGGAGATCTGCGCGGTGCTCGACGACTACGTCATCGGTCAGGCCCACGCGAAACGCGTGCTCTCGGTCGCGGTGCACAACCACTACAAACGCCTCAATCACGCCGCCAAACATGGCGACGAGATCGAACTGGCGAAATCGAACATCATGCTGATCGGCCCGACCGGGTGCGGCAAGACGCTGCTCGCGCAGACGCTGGCCCGTATCCTCGACGTGCCCTTCACGATGGCGGATGCGACCACGCTGACCGAAGCCGGTTACGTGGGCGAGGATGTCGAGAACATCATCCTCAAGCTGCTGCAGGCGTCGGAATACAACGTCGAGCGGGCGCAGCGCGGCATCGTCTATATCGACGAGGTCGACAAGATCACCCGCAAGTCCGACAACCCCTCGATCACCCGCGACGTGTCGGGCGAGGGGGTGCAGCAGGCGCTTCTGAAGATCATGGAAGGCACGGTTGCCAGCGTTCCGCCGCAGGGCGGCCGCAAGCATCCGCAGCAGGAATTCCTGCAGGTGGACACCACGAACATCCTGTTCATCTGCG